>NZ_JABFED010000005.1:0-188961 GCF_013601005.1 Corynebacterium wankanglinii | reverse complement strand
ACCTAACGTTGCAGCCGCATCCGGTACCGACATACCTGAAGCCACCAACGCCACCGCGTCGTCGATGAGCTGGTCGCGTGCACGTGCCAACGCCTTCATCGGTGGGAGCGCACCTGCTTGCTTGACCCATTCATAAACCGTGCCCTCTGCCACACCGGCATCACGAGCAATCTCGCCGACATCATCGCCTGCAACAAGCCGCGCCACAGAAGCAGCCTTCACATCTTTCGGAGTCCAACGGCCAGCCACAACAACCTCCAAGTCGAGGTGGCGCATTCACCCACTGACAACTCCGCGGACTTTCACCATTTGGAATTCACCATTTGCTGTTAAAGCCCCAGCCGCTTCGCCAGCGCCTCGGGGAAGAACTCCTGTCGGCTCGGCCCTTGCGGCTGGTACAGGCGCGGAGCCTCCCGCAGGTGACGCGATTCCTCTTCGAGCATGTCGAGCACTCGGCGCACCACAGCCACCTCGTTGCGGTTGATTTCGCTGGGCGTCACTCGCAGGATTTTGAACCCGTGCTCCTTCAACCAGTTCTCGCGGTCCAGCTGCTTCGCATACATCTCCCCCGGACGCTCCTTCAGCTTTTCCCGGCCGTCGATTTCGATGATCACGTCTCCGACGAGGATGTCTACCCGGTACGGGCCGATGAGCACCTGGGTGTGGCAGGTGATGCCGTGCTCTTCCAAGATGAGACGCAGAAGCGTTTCGTACGCCGACTCTGAGCGGTTGGTCGCCTTCGCAAGCGCGCGTCGTGCGTTGCCGATGCCCTTCGTCCCCCTCATGCGCTGCATCATTGCCCAGCATTCCTGCCGGATGAGGCCGGCCTGGTCGTCGGAGCAGCCCGTCAACAGGCTTTCAAACGCGACGATGCCGGAACGCTCACCCGCGCTGCGGGCGATGTCGATGGCGGTGCGCACTGCGTTGGTAAACCGTATCCCCGCCCGATTAACCACGTCTTCGTCCGGGACGGCCATGCGCTTGTACTCAATGCCCGGGCTCTGCGCTTTGGCAGATGGCGGCTTTCCGCTCGGGAGCGCGACTTGCACGCCTGGTTTGGTGTCGTAGTGCACCCACACTCCGCAGACCCGCGCCGCGGAAAAGCCCACAAGGATCGCTTTGGTGCTTTGCCTGGAAGCGGCGCAGCTGCGGAGAAACTCCTGCTCAAAGGGCTCCAGGCTCTTCCACTGCGCTGCATCAATGTAGAGCGATGTGGTGAGCTGGCGCAGCTGCCCGGTTCTGATGCGGGAGTGTGTGGTTTGGTCGTGAGCTGTGACTCTGCGGATATCCACAAGCATCTCCAGCAGCGCATTCTTGCGAGCCCCATCCATGTCGAACCCCCCGTTCGTTTCATCCAGGGAGATGGTAGCGGAGGATCCGGCAAGCCGCACCTACGCGTCGCGCGCCTCCAGCGTCAGCACCCCGGCGACCCACACCGCCACGGCCCACACCACGAAGATGAGCAGCGACACGGGCAGCGACCAGTTCGCGGTGGGCTGGTCGGTCATGAACGCCATGAGGTTGCCAAACGGGAGGTACTTGGCCACGTCGGCCCCGAAGCGCGGGATGAGTCCCACGATGGTCTCCACCAGCAGCATCATGCCCATGCCGACCACGATTGCGCCGGAGGTGTTGCGCACCAGCCAGCCCACGCCCTGCTGGAACACGGTGATCAGCGCCATCCCCAGCGGCACGGCCCACAACGCGCGGTGGACCGCTTTGTTGGAGAGCCAGTTTGCGGGGACGGTGGCGGTGAGGTCGCCAAGCGCGAAGGCGACGGCGAGGCCCACCAGGGTGACAAGGAAAGCCAGGAGTGCGCCGAGCAGTAGCTTGGCGACGGCCACCTGCCACCGCCTCGGCGCCACCCGGAAGTTGGTGGCGGGGATGCCGAAGCGGTACTCGGTGGTCACCACCATGGATTGCTGCACGATCACGATGATCCCGGTGGTCAGCGCCACAGTGGCCACCACGGTCATGGGCACGTACGGCATGCCGCTGACGCGGGAGGTGTAGCCGAACAGCGCCCCGTAGAAGGCGCTGAACAGGACGATCAGGCCGGCGGTCCACCAGAAGGAGGCGGTGGAGCGCAGTTTGGTCCATTCGGCCGGGAACAGGTTAAGCATTTCGACCTCCGGAGACGTACTGGGCGTGGCCCTCGGTGGATTGCATGTAGGCCTCTTCGAGGGAGGCGCGGCGCTCGGACAGCTCGGATAGCGGTACGCCGGCGCTAAACGCGACGCGGCCGACCTCGTCGGATGTGCGGTCCGGAACTTCGAACACGGAGCGGCCGTCCGCGTCGGTCGCGCGGCGGAACGGCATCGCCGCCTCGGCGTGCTCCAGCGCGGATGCGAGTGCCGCCGCGGCGTCCTCGGTGGGGGTGCGCACGATGGTGGTCACGCCGGAGTTGGTGCGGATGAACTCCGCCACGGAGGTGTTGGCCACCAAACGCCCGCGGCCGATGATGATCAGGTCTTGGGCGGTCTGGGCCATCTCCGCGAGCAGGTGGGAAGACACCAGCACGGTGCGCCCCTCCGCAGCCAGGGACTGCAGGAGGCCGCGTACCCAGCGGATACCGGCGGGGTCGAGGCCGTTGACGGGCTCGTCGAGGATGAGGTACTCGGGGTCGCCCAGCAGCGCAGCCGCGATGCCGAGGCGCTGTCCCATACCCAGGGAGAAGCTGCCGACCCGCTTGCCGGCCACATCCGTCAGGCCCACCAGCGAGAGCACCTCGTCTACCCGCGACCGGGGGATCCCAGCAGCCTGCGCCTGCCAGAGCAAGGTCGCGCGGGCGGAGCGGTTGGGGTGGACCCCTTTGGCGTCGAGAAGCGCGCCCACTTTGCGTGCGGGGTTTGGGAGGGCGCGGTACGCAGCGCCGTCGATAAGCGCGGTGCCGGAGGTCGGTTTGTCGAGACCCAGGATCATGCGCATGGTGGTGGACTTCCCTGCGCCGTTGGGGCCGAGGAAGCCGGTGACCACGCCGGGTTTAACCGTGAACGTCAGGTCATCCACCGCTTGGACGGAGCCGTACCGTTTGGTCAGGCCTTGCACTTCAATCATGCGGATCAGTATGCACCATGGCAGTTTTGAGCACAGTGCTTAACGACGCCGCGAAGCCCGGATGCAGCTCAAACCCCGCAACGTCGCGGAGAGGAACCCACCGAAGTTCCTCGGACTCTTCGTTGGCGGTGACGGGCAGCGGGGCGTCGCACAGCGCGATGACGGTGGTGTAGCTCCACCCGGGCAAATCCGTGGTGACCACCTCGTCCACCACGCGCAGCCGCTCCGGGTCGATCCCGCACTCCTCCACGGATTCGCGCACGGCGGCTTCGGCCGGGGTTTCGTGCGAGTCGCGCGCGCCACCGGGCATGCCCCAGGTGCCGCCCTGGGCGGTCCAGGCCGCACGGTGTTGCAGCAGCACTGTCGCCTCTTCGCCCGTGCCGGAAACGAGGAAGAGACCGGCAGCGCCGTACTTGCCCCAGAGTTTTGTGCCGTTGGGTGCGGTGACCCAGCCGTTTCCGTCGCCAAGCATGGCCCCCACTGTAGGTGGGAACAGTTATTATTGCGGAATGGTGACGCAGCCGGTGAGCGACGACGCGTGGCTCGAGGAGCTCGAGGCGCGGCCCGCGCACCCCCGCCTCCACGGTGTCATCCACGGGCCGTTGGCTGGCCCGCTGCGGATGGGGCGCCGCAGCCGCGCGTTCGCCCAGACCACCCCGGGCAAAATCATCGTGGTGATGGTGCTGCTGACCACCATGCTGCTGGCGGCGGGGTTGTCCATGAGCCAGTCCATGGCCGGGCGCAACCAGGCTCTGGACACCGTGCGCGAGGCCACCGAGCCGATGAGCGCGGCCGCGCACCTGCTGTCCACGTCGCTGCTGCGCGCGGACACGATCGCCGCGGCCGGCTTCGTCCAGCCCGGCCCACTGTCGGAGGGGGATGCGGAGGCGTACGCTGCGGCGATTGATACCGCGGTCAGCTCCGCCGGCGAGATTTACAAAGGCGCTGTGGAGGCGAACTCCCCCACCAGCGCGAGCATCGAGGAGCTGGTCAGCGATATCCTGCGCGACCTGCCCATCTACGTCGGCTTGAATGAGCGCGCCCGGGTGAACCAGCGCATGGGCAACCCGGTGGGCGTGGCCTACATGTCGGAGGCGTCCGGCATCATGCGTTCACGGATGCTGGTGGCCGCATCGGAGATCAACGAGCTGACCCGCGGCGACGTAGCAAAGGAGATGCGCCGCCTGTCCCGTCCCCAGTGGATCCCGCTGTCCGGCCTGCTGGCGGCGCTGGTGTTTCTGGTGCTGACCCAGTGGTGGCTGTGGCGCGTGTTCCGCCGCCGGCTCAACCGCGGCTTCCTCGCCGGCACCCTCGCGGTGGTGGTGGCGCTGAGTTGGGCGGGCGTGTCCAACTACCAATCCTGGCGCTCCGGCTCCGTGGGTTACGAGCGCGCCGCCCAGCCGTGGGAGGAGCTCACCGCCGCGCGCATCGATGCGCTGGAGACGCGCACCGACGAGACGTTCGCGCTACTGCGGCGCCAGTCCGTGGTGCATTCCTCGCAGGCGTTTGACGGGACGTATGCGTCTGTAAGCGCGGCTATTGCGACGGCTGAGGAGTACGGCGGGAGCCAGCAGCTTATCGACGACGCCCGCGCCGCCCTCAACGCCTGGGCCTACGAGCACAACGAGCTGGTGGGCGCCTTGAACAGCGGCAGCTACGACCAGGCCACCGCGCTGCTGGCCTCCGGGGGCGCGGCGGGCGAAACCGCGTTTCGGGAACTGGACGCAACGCTGTCGGAGATGATCGCCGCCTCACGCGAGGACACCCGCGTGTACATCGACGCCTCCCTGGACGCCACCCGCCGGGTCGCCGCTGTAGTGGCGCTGCTGTCGGTGCTGGCCGTGATGTCCACCTGGTTTGGTATCCGCAGAAGGTTGGGTGAGTACCTGTGAGGGCGACGTGGGCCGCCTGTGTTGCGGCTGCTGCGATGTTGGCTGGCTGCTCCGATGCGCCGACGCCGGTGCAGGCCACCATTGAGCCGGAACGGGAGACCTCCCCCACACGCGAGCTGCTGCCGCTGCCGCCCGGCGCGAAGCTGGAGGACGCCGAGGGTATCCCCAACGACCCCTACGTGCCGGCGCGCCTGGACTGGGAGGGCTCCCTGAACCCGCGCGGACGCACTGATGAAACCCCGAACGTGGACCGCATCAAGCGGCGCGGGCGCTTGGTGGTGGGCATAGACCAGTCGCTGTACCTGCTGTCTTACCGCGACACCGCCAGCGGGGAGCTGCAGGGCCTGGAGGTGGACCTGGCCCGCGCAATCGCCGACGACATCTTCGGGGAGAACCATTCCGGGACGAACACGCTGGATCTGCGCTTTGTGGACTCCGCGGCGCGAACGGACGCGCTGAAAAACGGGGAGGTGGATGTGGTTATCCGCACTATGTCCATCACCCCGGAACGGGCGAGGAAAATTGATTTTTCCACCCCGTACCTGACCTCGCGGGTGAGAGTGCTCGTGCCGCGGGACCGTGGCGTGGAGGACATCAACGGCCTGGACGGAAAGACGGTGTGCATTGTGGATGGCACAAATTTGTCCCAGATCGCGCGCACGTTCACCCCGCACTCGGCGCTGCTGAGCACCCGCTCCTGGTCTGACTGCCTCATGGCAACCCAGCAGTTCCAGGCGGACGCGATCGTGGCGGACGATTCCATTCTGGCGGGCCTGAGCGCCCAGGACCCGTACGCCACAATCCTGCCCGGCACGCTGGCCACCCAGTATTACGGCGTGGGCGTGGCCAAAGGGCAGGACGATCTCGTGCGCCAGGTCAATACCACGTTGGAGCGCATGCGTAACGACGGCACGTGGTCCGAGCTCTACTCCACCTGGCTCGGCGGCTCCATCGCGGAATCCGCCCCGCCGCCGCTGATGTACCGGAAGGAGGGGCAGTGAGCGAGAAACCCGCAGAGCCCCAGCGCACCGAAGCGGTCGCCTTCGACCCGTTCGCCGATGACGAGGAGCCGGGCACCGAGGCGGTCGCCTTCGACCCCTTCGCCGACGACGGTGACGACGCCGAAGGGTGGGATTCCGACGGAGAGACCGACTACTCCGCCATGGGCGAGATGGCCGGGCTGCTCAAAGACCTGGACAAGCTGCGCAGGGGCGGCAACCGCGAGGACACCTCCCAGCGTTCGCGCCAGCAGGCGTTGGACACCTTCCGCGAACGCCGCGGCACCCGGCGCGCCACCCGCGTCGTCGCCGACGGCATGGTGGAGCTGCCCTGGGTGGAGCCTACCGAACCGGAAGAGGCGCTGATCGACCCGGAACCGGCCGTGGTGAGAAAGGGCATCGCCCCGCCGGTGCTGCAGCCCGGCGACGTGGTGGCCGGCCAGTACGAAATCATGGGCGTTATCGCCCACGGTGGCATGGGCTGGATCTACCTTGCCCAAGACCACTATGTGGCCGGGCGCGTGGTGGTGCTCAAGGGCCTGCACTCCACGGACAACCCGGACGAGGCGGCGGCCGCGGCGGCGGAGCGCGAATTCCTGGCAGACATCACGCACCCCGGCATCGTGCAGATCTTCAACTTCATCGACGACCCGCGCGTGCCCGGCGGGTTCACCGTCATGGAGTACGTGGGCGGGCCGAGTTTGCGGGCGTGGCGGAACGCGTCGAAAAGCGGTGTGCTCGAACCGGACATCGCCATCGCCTACATGCTCGAGGTGCTGCCGGCGCTGGACTACCTGCACTCGCGCGGGGTGGTGTACAACGACCTGAAGCCCGACAACATCATCGTCACCGAAGACCAGGTCAAACTCATCGATATGGGGGCGGTCTCCGGCATCGGTGCCTTCGGCTTCATCTACGGAACGAAGGGGTTCCAGGCGCCGGAGGTGGCAGCAAAGGGCCCCTCTATCGCTTCCGACGTGTACACCGTGGGCCGCACCCTGGCGTCGCTGGTGGTGGACCTGCCGCAAACGGACGGCGTGTACGAGCTGCGGATCCCGTCCCCCATCGAGGAACCCCTGTTTCGCCAGTACACCTCCCTGTACCGCCTGTTGGCGCGGTGCTGCGATGATGACCCCGCGCGGCGCTTCACAAGCCTTGCGGAGCTAGAGGCGCAGCTGCTCGGCGTCCTGCGCGAGGTGTTGGCGGTGCGCGACGGGCGCACTTTCCCCGCGCAGCACTCGCTGTTTTCCCCGCAACGTACGACGTTCGGCACGAAGCACCTCGTCTTCCGCACCGACCAGCTTATCGACGGCATCGCGCGCAGCGTGGACATCTCCCCGCAGGAAGTGGTCGCCGCGCTTCCCTCCCCGCTGATCGACCGCGCCGATGTCGGCGCCGCCATGCTCCAAGGCTCCTCCTACGCCGAGCCGCGTGAGACGTTGGAGACCCTGCGCCAAGCCATGTCCACACCGCAGTACGAGCACTCCGTGGAAATTCCTTTCGGCGTGGTGCGCACCATGCTCGACCTGGGCCTCACCTCGCAGGCGCGCACATGGCTGCGCTCGATGACGGACCGCTTCGGTGCGAATTGGCGGTACTCGTGGTACGCGGGTGTGGTGGAAACACTCCTGGGCGACTTCGCCGCCGCGAAGCAGTCTTTCGCGGAAGTGCTAGATCTTCTGCCGGGCGAGGCCGCGCCGAAGCTCGCCCTCGCCGCGGTCAGTGAGCTCATTCTGCAGGACGGCGGGTACCAGGAGAGCGAGTTGCTTGACGACGAGCTCGCGCCCGCAGCCGCCGGCCTCGCCCAACAGCTGCGCGACGTGCCAAACACCGTGTTCGAGCACATGGCCGCTGCCGGAATCACCGATGAGACCTGGTCCATGACCGTCACCTCCGCCGAAGGCCTGCGCTTCCACGCAACACGCCTGTACGCGCTGGTGTGGCTGACCAACCCCACCACCGTGTCCTCCGCGTTCGGGCTCGCACGCATGCTGATGTGCGAAAGAGAGGTGGAGCTAGCCATCAAGGCGTTGGATAAGGTGCCGAACTCCTCGCGCCACTACCGGATGGCGCAGCTCACGGCGATCCTGTGCCTAGTTGTGGGTGAACCCAGCGAAGCCCAGATCCGTCTGGCAGCGCGGCGGCTGGAGCAAATCCCGTCCACCGAGCCCAGGTTCTTGCAGATCAAGGTGTCCGTCATCGAGGCCGGGCTAACCTACCTGCGCTCGCACAGCGGGGCCAGCGCAGCGCCTCTGTTTGAATACCCGTTCACCGTGCGGGGCTTGCGCCGCGGGTTGGCGCTGACCCTGCGGGCGCAGGCACGGGTGGCCCCGTACCCGAAGCACCGTTACGCACTTGTGGACATGGCCAACAAGGTGCGCCCCGCCACCTGGTTCTAGAAGCAGGGGGCGGCACTACGAGTGGCCGGCGGCTAGATCACGCCAGACATAACTGCGGCCGCACCGCCGAGTCCCAGCACCGCCAGGATGGCGATGATGGCACCCACGATCGCGCCGGTGTTGCTGCCGCCCTTATCGCCCGCGGCACCGGTGCCAGCCTGGGCGGCCGGTGTCTGCTTCTGGGTAGCAGGTGCGCTCGGGCGCGTGGACGGCTTCGGAGTGGATCTCGGCCCGGAGACCTCACCGTTGAACTCCGTCACGGCCGGGCCGCGGCTACCGGGCTGCACCGCACTGTTCGCCGCGGTGGGCACCGGCGCCGGCCTGGCCAGCACAGGCTTCGCGGGATCCGGCTTACCCACGGTGTCTTGCGCCTGCTCTAGCAACGGCGAGTTGCTCGTTTCCAGCTCCTTGACCAGTTGGTCCATCTGGGTGGTGGTGTAATTCAGCACCGAGAAATCGATGGTCTCGTCCGCGACCAACTTGTTGTCCGCGTTGTACACGCGGAACTTCACCGGCATGGTGGCGTCCTTGTAGCCGGCGGTGTTGGCGATGGGGACCTCGACCGGGATCTTCGCGTGCTCCGAAAGTGCGCCCTCCACCGGGTATTCCTTGCGGAACTTCCCGCCCGGGTAATCCACCTGCAGGGTGAACTTGTGCAGGTCGATGCCCAGGTTCGACAGCTCGATGTTCACATTAGAATCCGAGCGGTTCGCAATGATCACGTTCTTCTTATCCGTGTCCACACGCAGGCCGGCCTTGCCGTTGTTGCGCTCAGCCGCAAGCACCACGAGTTCGTCCACTCGCGGGTGGTTATGGCCGGCGGTGTCGGTGGGCTCGGACACACCCGCGGTGCCGTTGGCCTTGGCAATCTCCCCGTTGACCAGGTCCAAGTTGGCCCAGTCCGGAAGGATGTTGTAGCTGCCCTGGTAGCAGCGCTTCGAGCCGTTGCGGCAGGCGAGCGGCTTTGGGATCCCGTCCCACGAGGTGGACGCGGTATCCGAGTAGTCGAAGTAGCTGAACTGGTACAGGTAGTTCATCACAGACCGGTACTTGGGCACATAGGCGCTATCCGGCTTCGCAACGCTAGACGCGCCCGAGTGCGTCAGGCCCAGGTTGTGGCCGAACTCGTGGAGGATGGTGTTTCGCATCTGCTCCTGCGACGTCATCAGGTAGTTCTTCGCCACATAGAACGCGCCGTCCGAAATCAAGCCGTTGCCGGAAGACAGGTTGCCGCGTTCCTGCTGATCACCGATGATGCCCACGCGGAAGACGGACTGGCGCGCACCGAGCAAGTCCTTACGGTCCTTGAGCAGGCGCACACCAGGTACCTCAGCCCGGCCGTTTTCGTCCTGGAAGTAGATCGGCGAGTAGTCGACGGTCGGGCCGCCCTTCCGCTCGGTCAGGCCTGGGATGTTGCTGTAGTAGTCACCCGCGTCGATGTGCAGGTTGTAGCCGCGCTTGTCAAACAGGTCCACAAGATCATTGAGGATGGCGCGCGACGGGCGGTAGACGTTCACGTTCGCGTCCGCGCACTCCAGGAATTTCCGGAAATCGTCTTCGGAGGCGGCGTATTCGCGCTTCTCTGAGCAGCCCTTCGTCTCCCACTCGGACTTCATCCAGTTGAGTTGGAGGAACAAGTCCTTGCGGTTCGGGTCCGCGCCCCAGCGGTGCAGCGGAAACTCCACGCCGTTCGCGTCCGTGTAGCCGTTGATTTCCCAATCATCCGGCAGACCATCACCGTCGCTGTCCTTGAGCGCCTCATTGGCGTCGCCGTGGATGCTCACGCGCGCAGAAAGAGCATCGCCGACGGTTTGCCACACACCTGCCTGGTAGCGGGACCCGTTGTCGCTGCCTGCTGCCGCGGCCGCTTGGCTCTCGCCTCGGCCCGTCGATGCGGCGTTGTGGAACTTCGACCGCAGCTGGTACCGGCCGCCGACGTCCACCGTGTATTCGCCGTTTTCGGGCTCCCCGGTGGAAATGGTGTAGTCGTACGACATGAGGCCGTCTGACAGCACGATCCGCAGATCGCGGTTCTGGCCGGACAAGTCGCGCAAGTCCACCTTCACGTCCACGTCCGTCGGAGAAACGGTGAAGGTGCGTTTGAGCTCCACCCCAAGTTTCGGGTCGGTGTGCGTGAGTATGACCAGGTCCTTGCCTGCGTTAGACGCTGTATCCACGCGGGTTGCTTCACCCGCAAAGGCGACTTTTGTCCCGTCCACGAACGCATCCACGTACAGCGCCGTCGGCATCAGCCCGTATGTGAGGCTGTTATACATGAGCCACGAGACGCGGCCCTTGTTCACGTCGACGTTCTGGAACCCCTCGGTGGCACCTGTGGTCACGCCCACCTGGTACCCGTTATTTTGATCGATAGCTGCACCAGCGTCGACGGGTAGCGCAAGACCGGCACTGATGCCCAATGCTGCGGCAACTGCGATTGCTCTTTTTCCTGCTCGCATCATGCGTCCTTACATCCACCCGGCTAAAAATTGTAGAACTTGCTCGCGGTTATCGTACAAAACCTTGCAAACAGTACCCAATAACCCGAGCACAGCAAGCGCCCACACCCAGGGTGAGGGGGTCGAGGAGCCCGCCGAGCTTTGCGACGACCCTTCGGCCACCCCAGCATTGTCCACCTCTACCACCGCATTGAACGTGCCAACGGTGCCATCGGCGAACGCGACGTTAAGCGGAATCGCCTGCCGCACGCCTCGGGTTCCTGCCGGGACCTGGACCTCGAGCACACCATTGACCTCGTCCAGCGTGACGTTCCACCCCGGCACACTGAATTCGCCCAGCGAGAAGGCCCGATCCGCCGCGTGCGGGGGCACCGGGAGCGTGTACCGGCTGGTGGTTTCGGGGCGGCCGATCACGGTGACGTCGTCAAGCTTGATGCCCTCGGTGTACGTGTCGGCGCCGCTAGTGGTTTTGACCTCGACGCGGGCGGAGGTAACCAGGTGTGAAGAGTCCGCGAACGTCACCTGCACGGGGATCTCGCGCAGGCCCGGAACGGTGCTGTCGAAGCTGGTGATGGTGAGCTCGCCGGTGCTCGGATCGATCACCGTGCGCAGCCCCGGAACCGTCTTGACCAGCGAGAACGTGCCATGCGACACGCTCGGCCTGAGCGTGGCAGACTGCCCCGCGTTGATGGTGGCGCGGGGGTAATCCACCTCCGTCAGGGCGGCCGTACCCCGCACCGCAGTGGCGGGTACCTCGACGACCCGCTGCGATCCGTCGGCGAACGTCACCACCACCGGCACCAGCGCTGCCTGCGGGTCCTCGTCCGTACCCACGCGGTTCACAATGATAGCACCGCTGACCGGGTCGACGGATGCCTGCCAGCCCGGCGTGTCGAAGGACGCCGCCAGTGCGTACGTGGCGCCTGCGGGCGCGGCAGTCGGCTTCACCTGCGTGGGCGTACCGCTCTCCGTCACCTTAATCGGCCGCCACGCGACGACTTGGTCAGCCGCCTCGGACTTGGTAGCAACGGGCACCCGGATCTCCTGGACCGAGCCGTCCGGCAGGGTGATCTTCAGCGGGATGTCGAAGTTCGCACCCGCCGGAGCATCCTGCGGGACCTTAATGGTGATCGCGCCGGTGTTCGGATCCACCTCCACCGGCAGCGCGGTGAGACCATCCTGCTGGAACGTCGCGCCCTGTGGCAGGGAGCCGTTGGGGAAGATGCGGATGTTGCCATCGGCATCAAAGAACGGCGTGCCGTAGTCCGCGCCGGACGTGGAATCGGTGGCCAACGTCGGACCTTCGACTGCGGAGATGTGCGCGAACACGGTCGGCACCTTCTTGCGCTCACCGGTCTCTGGATCGGTCTCCTCCCGGTCAGACGTGGTGCCGTCGGAGTACAGCACCGTCACGGGAACGGAAATGTCCTTCGCGCCCTCCTCCGGCGCGGTGGCTGTGACAGCGCCGGTCTCCGGGTCGATGCTGACATCCCAGTCGTCATCCCTGTCCTGGGGGAAGAGCTCGTACTGGCCATCTTCCGGCACCGAGTCCTCCAGCACGGGAACCACAACGGTGCGGCCCGCCTGGGCTCCCAGCCCCTCCTTGTACGCTGGGTGATAGAACTCGCTCTGCTCCGCTGCATCAACGACAAACTGCGCGGTAACTTTCTCGGTCGTGCCGTCCGGATAGCGGATGTCCACGCCCACAACGATCGTTTCCCCAGCCGCCATGCTCAACGGTGCATTCACCGTCACCACACCGGTCTCTGGGTCGACAGTGCCGTTAGCAGTGCTGACACTGAAGGTTGTTCCCGCTGGCAATGGCTGTTTTGCGTATTTCACCCCATCCCTGTCGATGGTCGCCACCGGCCGACGGCTGGAATTCGTCCTGCCCGCTTGCACGAACGACTCTTTGTACTCCGCCGTGACGCGGTCCGCGTCGCTGACTGGCGCGGCTACCTCAACCAGGATCGTGCCGCGCTCCCCGTTGTCCGTGATCACGTTGATTGGGTACACACCAGGTGCGACATCACGGTTGGGCTCGGCCACCAGTTGGCCGTCCGCCGCAACCGACACCCACTCCGGCGCGTCATCCTCGATGCGCACGCCGACCGGTTGCTTCGGCTTCTGATTCGGTGCTGCAAATCTTGCGGAGCCAGCTTGGAGCTGAAGCTTGTTCCACACATAATCGCCCGCCGGCACTGGCGCGGTCGGGATCGGCTGGGCGGACGTGCTCGGTTGCTGTGTTGTTGGCTTGCTTGCTGTTGACGGCTTTGTTGTCGGCTGCTGTGTTGTCAGCTTCCCAGACGCACCCGACGTGGTCGGCTCAGTCGTCACCGGCTCAGTCGTCGTTGCGGGGGCAGTGGTAGCTGCCGGAGTGGACGCCTCCGTTGTCGGCGCAGTCGTTCCCGGCTGAGTCGTTGCCGGCTGAGTCGTTGCCGGCTGAGTCGTTGCCGGCTGAGTCATTGCCCCACTGGTGGGTTTCTGACCAGACGTCGTGGGTTTAGACGTCGCACCAGACGTGGAAGGCTTCGTGGAAGAACCAGGCGAACTCGGTTGGGCGGACGTGCTCAGCTGGGCGGACGTGCTCGGTTGCTGTGTTGTTGGCTTGCTTGCTGTTGACGGCTTGCCAGACGCACCCGTCGTGGTCGGCTCAGTCGTCACCGGCTCAGTCGTCGTTGCGGGGGCAGTGGTAGTTGCCGGAGTGGACGCCTCCGTTGTCGGCGCAGTCGTTCCCGGCTGAGTCGTTGCCGGCTGAGTCGTTGCCCCGCTGGTGGGTTTCTGACCAGACGTCGTGGGTTTAGACGTCGCACCAGACGTGGAAGGCTTCGTGGAAGAACCAGGCGAACTCGGTTGGGCGGACGTGCTCGGCGGCTCAGAAGTAGTCGGCCGCTTCGTCGTGGGCTCCTCAGGCGCACCCGACGTGGACGGCTCAGTCGTCACCGGCTCAGTCGTCGTTGCGGGGGCAGTGGTAGTTGCCGGAGTGGACGCCTCCGTTGTCGGCGCAGTCGTTCCCGGCTGAGTCGTTGCCCCGCTGGTGGGTTTCTGACCAGACGTCGTGGGTTTAGACGTCGCACCAGACGTGGAAGGCTTCGTGGAAGAACCAGGCGAACTCGGTTGGGCGGACGTGCTCGGCTGCTCAGAGGTAGTCGGCCGCTTCGTCGTGGGTTCCTCAGACGCACCCGACGTGGACGGCTCAGTCGTCACCGGCTCAGTCGTCGTCACCGGAGCCGTAGTAGACGGCTCCGTCGTCGGCTGAGTCGTCTCAGGCTGGGTGGTCGCCCCACTTGTCGGTTGCTGACCAGACGTCGTGGGTTCCTCAGACACACCCGGCGTGGTCGGCTCAGTCGACGTCGTGGGTGAGGGAGGCGTCGACGACCCCGGGGCAGGTGTGTTGGTCTCGGCGACCTCGATAGTGATGGTGTCCTGGAGGACCTTGTTGTCGGCGGTGATGACGTCGACTACTGCCTCATAGCTCCCCGGCGTCGTCGGGCTGCCAGTGATCACTCTCTCATCGGGGCTGTAGTCCAGCCCCTCGGGAAGGCCTGTGACAATCACCGTGTCGCCCGGATTGGCCGCAACCGGGATGCTTACGGGTTTGCCTGGTTGGATGGCCTCTGAAGGTGCGGTAGCCAACTCCGCGGTTTCCGGATCGGGAAGGGCGGAGCGATCGATCACTCTGATCTTGAATACCGTCTCCACCGGTTTGCCGTCCGAGGTAAGCAGCGGCTGACCGCTGGAATTGCTTACCACCATCGAGCGGACTTCAAACACCCCTGCCTCAGTTGGGGTGCCTTTGAGGTAGACGTGCTGGTATCGCCCAACCGCTCGCCGGTCATCTAGCCAAAGCCCCTGGGGGAACGTGCCGGATTCTGCGGTAAGCGTGGCCCCTTCCGGAACCTTAACTGCACGGACGTGGACCGGCGAAATGGCTTGATCCTTCCAGAAGACCCGGTCCTTTACTGGATCGAACTGGGGCGCGTCCACGAGTGCGATCGTTGCTGTAACGAGCTTGGATGACCCATCCTGGAATGTGACTTTGACAAAGACCGAGATCGAGTCCGGGGCACCGTCTCCACCGCCCGGAAGGGCACGCGCTGAGAGCTCACCCGATGTCTCGTCTAGTGTGACCTTCCAGCCAGCCGGGATGTCTGAAGCCAGCGTGTATCCACTCACAGAGAGTCGAGCCGAGAGGTTCAAATTAGGACGGAGCGTAACGGTCTCGCCGATCCTGGTTGTCGCCGTTGCGTAAGAGACGCGGGCCAAGGTGTTGTTTGCTGCAGCCGCTTGGGATGCCGTGTCGGGCGCTGCAACGGGTTGCACACCGGTAACTACCAGCGAGACGCCGAGTGCGAATGCGGCCAGAGACGTTCCACGGCGGGCCGGCGTCACGTGATCATGCTTCCCGGTCATTACAAGGCCTCTCTTCAAATGGGTACACCGGATTCAGACTAAACCAACAGTAAAAGGTACGTCCTTATGTATTCGCAAATGTATAGCGCACTCCCCCATCAAAACAAGGCAGTGTGATTTCCCGGCTACCCAGGGAGCGCGCTTTGCGCCCCCTTTCAGCTACGACGGTATAGCAGCCGCTAGACGACGTGGCCCGTATTGAAACTCACCCCCAATATCACCTGCGAAAACGCGTGGGTGCTCCGCACGCGGTATAGCAGCCGGCGGCGGGCCGCTATACCGCGTGCGCGCCAGCTCACCGAACCCTGCATAAGTCCAACGCCGAACCCCCCACACCGAACCCACCACACCGACCCCCAATGCAACACGAAAACCCCGGCCTCCAGGCATACATCTGGCAACCGGGGTTCGGCCGAAAGCGGACCCTGCCCGAGGGCGGGCACGTTGCAGTTGCTTGTTATCCCACGCGGGCAGCCACAGCTGCGGCCTTCTGCGCGATGGCGAGCTCCTCGTTCGTGGGTACGACGAGCACCTTGACGGTGGAGTCGTCGGTGGAGATGATCCGCGGGCCGTCGTTAGGCAGGGCGTTCTTCTCCGGATCGACTTCGATGCCGTACATCTTGAGGTTGTCCAGTGCATCCATGCGCACGTCTTGGTCGTTCTCGCCCACACCGGCGGTGAAGGTGATGGCGTCCACGCGCCCAAGCGCGATCATGTAGGAGCCGATGAAGCGCCGCAGCTGGTTGAGGTACACCATGTAGGCCAGCCAGGCGTTCTCGTTTTCATCCTCGATCATGGAGCGCAGCTCGCGGAAATCGTTGACCCCGGACAGGCCCTTCACGCCGGACTGGCGGTTGAGCAGGTTGTCGATCTCGTCGATGGTCATGCCGCCCTGGCGCACCAGGTGGAAGATGATGCCCGGGTCAATGTCGCCGGAGCGGGTACCCATGACAAGGCCCGCGAGCGGGGTCAGGCCCATCGAGGTGTCAATCGGGTGACCGTTGGCCACAGCGGAGGCGGAGGCGCCGTTGCCCAGGTGCAGCACGATCTGGCGGGTGTGCAGCGGGTCGCGGCCAATCAGGGCCGGGACCTGGGAGGACACGAACTCGTGGGAGGTGCCGTGGAAGCCGTAGCGGCGGATCAGGTTCTGCTCCGACACCTCTGCGTTGATGGCGTACAGGGCGGCAGCCGGCGGCAGGTCGCGGAAGAAGCCGGTATCGAATACCGCCACGTGGGGGATGTCCGGAAGCAAGGCGCGTGCGACCTCGATGCCGTCGATGTTGGCCGGATTGTGCAGGGGCGCCAGCGGGATCAGGTCGCGGATCATGTCCACCACCGGGTCCAGGATCAGCTCCGGTTCGGAGAACACCATGCCGCCGTGCACGACGCGGTGGCCGGCAGCGACGATGTCCAACTGGGTGGGGCCGATCCCCTTGGCGTCGAGAAGCTTGAATGTCTCCTGCAGGCCGACGCCATGGGTCGGCACGGGCTTTTGTACGACGAACTTCTGGCCAGCGTGCTTGATGGTGATGCGGCCCTGTGGCTCACCGATCTGCTCCACCAGGCCGGAGACGAACGGGGTGTCGGATGCGTCCGAGGTGGGGTCCACGATCTGGAATTTGATGGAGGAGGACCCGGAGTTGATGACGAGGACGTAGGACATTTACTTCGCCCCCGCCTGAATGGCCGTGATGGCCACGGTGTTCACGATGTCCGGCACGGTCGCGCCACGCGAGAGGTCGTTGACCGGCTTGTTCAGGCCCTGCAGGACCGGGCCGACGGCGAGCGCGCCGCCGGTGCGCTGTGCAATCTTGTAGCCGGCGTTACCCGCCTCCAGGTCCGGGAAGATGAACACATTGGCCTGGCCGGCAACCGGGGAATCCGGGGCCTTCTTCTTGCCCACGCCCGGGTCGCACGCGGCGTCGAACTGCAGCGGGCCGTCGACGACGAGCTCTGGGTCCGCCTGCTTCGCCGCTTCCACCGCGGCGACGGCGCGGTCCACGTCCGGGCCCGAGCCGGAAGTACCGGTGGAGTAGGACAGGATGGCCACCTTGGGGTCGATGCCGAACTGCGCTGCCGTCTTCGCGGACACAGCAGCAATCTCGCCGATCTGCTCCGCGGTCGGGTTCGGGTTCACCGCACAGTCGCCGAAGGCCCACAGGCGGTCCTGCATGACCATGAGGAAGATCGAGGAGACGACGGACGCGCCCGGCGCGGTCTTGATGATCTGGAAGGACGGCTTAATCGTGTGCGCGGTGGTGTGCGCGGCGCCGGAGACCATGCCGTCCGCGAGCCCCTTGTGCACCATCATGGTCCCGAAGTAGGAGACGTCCTTCATAGTCTCGCGCGCCTGCTCGATGGTGACGCCCTTCTTCTTGCGCAGCTCCGCGAAGTCCGCGGCGAACTCCTCGGTCAGCTCGGACTCGAGGTGGTTGACCAGGTTCGCGCCGGAAAGGTCCAGGCCGAGCTCCTGCGCGCGCCGGTTCATGTCGTCCACGTCGCCGAGGATGGTCAGCTCAGCCACGCCCTGCTTGAGCAGCTGGTCCGCGGCCTGCAGAATGCGGTCGTCCTCGCCCTCCGGCAACACCACGTGCTTGCGGTTGGCCCGCGCCTGCTCGATCAACTGGCGCTCGAACACCACGGGGCTCATCACCTGCCGGGCATCGACGTCTTCCACCTGGAGATCCCCCAGATCGCCAGTGCTTATCGACGCTACGACCGCCCCCAACTCTTCAATACGCACCTTCGCGAGGTCAGCCACCGCCTCATCACCCGCGGCGAGCACCACCGGAGCACCGATGGCCGCAGCCAGCTGAGCGTCAAAGTTGTAGTCGCCGGTGCCCACGTACAGCGTCGGCTCCCCAGAAACCTGATCAGAGTTGAAGATTCCGGCCACGCTGTCACCCGTCAGGCGCACAACCGGCAGATCCAGGCGGCTGGCAAGCCGCTGCAGATCCAGCCCGTCGAACGTGCGGTTGGCTAGGGTAACCAGCAAAGATTGGCGTTGAGACATGGCTTCACCTTTCGTCGTGGGCAAACATCCACCAGTTTAGCGGCGACACCGACACACCGACGGACAGAAAAGGTGTGATCTAATTCTCCATCGTGGGCGGCGTGTCCGGCTTGCCGTCGATACGGTTGATTTCCCTTACGGCCTCGTCGGTGCGCTGGCGGGCCTCTCCTGCGGAATCGGCCGTGGCGAGGACGAGCGTGCCGTCGCCAAACGTTCGCACCGTGGTCTCCTCCACCGCCAACGCCGCTGCGAGCGCGCCTTGCGACGGCCACCGGCCCGGCAGAAACCTCACCGCCCCGGGGCTGACCAGCGTGGAATCAATCGGCAACTCCTGCGTGGCGCGCGCCTGAAGGTCGAACTGGTTGACGCGCTGAGTGACCAGAGTGACCAAACCGTCCCGGCTCGGGCGCGGGGTGACCTGCGAAAAATACACGTCCTCGCCCGAGACGAACATCTCCACCGAAAAGATCCCGCAGCTGGCCAGCGCACCCGTGATGCGCGCAGCGATCGAGCGCGCGTTGTCCATCGCGCCCTCCGGCAACGGCGCGGGCTGCCACGCCTCCACAAGCTTGCCCTCGCGGTGCCGGGTGCCAATCGGCTCGCAGAACCACGTTGCCAACTGGCCCGTTTCCGGGTCGATGGAACGCGCCGCGAGGATGGTCACCTCAAAATCGAAGTCGATGAAGCGCTCCACCACCGCGCCCTGGCCCACTCCCCTGTCGGCCTCGCGCCACGCATCCGCGAGGTCGGCGCTGCTGTGGACGAGGCTGAAGCCCTCGCCGTCGTTCGACGTCGGCGCCTTGACCACGCACGGATAACCGATGCGCTCGATAGCGTCCTGCATCTCCTGCGGTGTCTGGGCAAATTCGTAGTCCAGCGTGGGAAGCCCCAGCTCCTCGTTGGCTTGCTTTCGCACCGCCATCCGGTCCGCGGTGTGGCGGCACGCAGCCACGTTCGGAGCCACAACCGCACCGGTGCGTTCTGCGGCCGCTTCCACATCCCCGATCGTGTCCTCCGCATCGCCCGAGGTGACGATGATCCCCGGTCGGAACTCCTCCGCAATCCTCGCGGCGCCGACGCGGGTTTCAAACCCCAGGCGTTTGTAGGCCTGTTCCAGGTCCAGCGCCATCGCGGACTCGCCCAAAATCAGCGCACGGCGCGGCATTTCCATCGGTTCCTCGCTGGCAGCAGGCGCGGCGAGGACGGTGGGGATATCGCCCGTGTCCTCGGCGGAGTGCTCGGAGGGGTGCTCTGCAGAGTGCGGAACAGTCATGGTCGCCAATTATCCCACAGTTGCCTGTACGCGCTGGAATGCAAGCGGGTGACGTGCACAGATCGTCGGACCCAAAACGCCCCCGCTTCCCTTTTAGGGATGCGGGGGCGGTGCGCTGCAGATCAAGCAGTTGCGGTCAGGCTTACTTGGTCACCTTGACGTCCGCCTTGGAAGAACCATCGAGCTGGAACGAGGAGCCGGAATTATCCGAGTCTGCCTCGCCATCGGTGGGCTTGTCGGTGCGGGTATCGCCGTTCCACTGAGCGGAAGAACCATTCTCAGAAGATCCGGAGTCGTTGCCGAGGCAGGCCGAGAGCACTGCAGCAGTGATTGCCAACCCTGCGCCGACGCCAACGGTCGCGAGAGCTGCGGAACCGGCGTTGAGGCCGAACTGCTTCAGCGTGTTGTTCACGCTTTCAACCTGAGCGGCGAGCTCCGGGTTCAGGACACCAGCCTGGTCCTGGATCTGCGCGTTGATGCCGCGAATCTGGGCACCAATCTGATCCGTGAAGTTGGCCGTTCCGCTGAGCGCCAGCTGGGACATGATGCCCAGCGGGATCAGCGCGAGCAGCGGGACACCGAGGCCAACGAGCGCCACCTTGCACTTGTTGGAGATGCCGGAGTTATCCGAAGAACCGAAGATGGAAATGTCACCCTCGGTGGAGGAACCGGTGTTGTCGAGGGAAGAACCGTTGCCCTCGGTGGAGGACAGATCACCCAGTGCCTCCAAACCCGACTTGTTCTCGGTGATGCTGTTCTTGTCGCCTGCAGAGACATTGAACGCAAAGTTCAGCTCAGGACCAACCTTGGGGGTCGCCGTGACCACGACCTTGGTGGTGCCTTCCTTCGGCGCAGTCAGCTTCAGGTTGGAGCCGTCCACGGAAGCGATATCGCTGCCAGCCTTGATCTTGATCTGGGTGCCGAGCGGCAAGGAAGCGATCGTGTCCAGGTCCACGCCTGTGGTCTCGCCCCTCTTTACCGTGACATTTCGCTCAAAGTTGAGGGACTTCGCGTCGGAGTTGGACCCGGTTGCCGCACCGGTGTCGACATTGCCATTGACGGAGGATCCGGCCGTGTCGCCGCTGGAAGTCAAGGCCTGATCAGCAGGCTGAGTGGTTTCCGCGGAAGCGACCGGCGCCAGCGACGGAGCAACAAGAGCTGCAGAAAGAGCTGCAGCGACGAAGACGCCCCGGCGGGCGATGATGTTCTTGGTCATGAATTTCCCTTTCAAAGAAAAAACGACGGATCAGTTCCGGTTAAGACGTGAATGCCAACACTTTTGCCGCACAACGCGCCCTTGCCGTCGACCTGTCCCGTGTATCGCTCCGGAGTGACTTTTTCGTTACAACACACTTTTCAGCGGGGCTGAAAAGGCGCCACCCCCGCCTCATGTGAGCAGGAGACGGGGGCGGCGCGGGTGATGTGCGTTTAGCTAACGCGCAGCGGGCTTACTTCTTCTCGGAAGAGCCAGCCTCAGTTCAACCGGAACCGTGATCTCGTCACCCGGCTTCGCATCCTCCGGAACCTTCACTGTGACTTCACCGGTATCCGGATCAACAGTCACACCTTCGGGCGCATTCTCACCTGGGGTGAACTCCGTGCCCTCCGGAGCCGTCGTGTCCTTGCCGTCCTTGTCCTTGAAAGGGATAGCCGGCGAAGCTTTCGTCGCTAGGCAAGAGCTGTTTACCGCTCCATCACGTCGTGGCGCACGATGGTCTGGTCGCGGCCGGGACCCACGCCAATGTAGGAGATGGGCGCACCGGAGAGCTCCTCAAGCCGCAGCACGTAGTCCTGCGCCTTCTGCGGCAGCTCGTCGAACGTGCGGCACTCGGTGATGTCCTCGTCCCACGCCGGCATGGTCTCGTAGATCGGCTCGGCGTGGTGAAAGTCGGTTTGGGTCAGCGGCATCTCGTCGAAACGTGTGCCGTCGACGTCGTAGGCCACGCAGATGGGGATCTCGCCGATGCCGGTGAGCACGTCCAGTTTGGTCAGGAACAAGTCGGTGAAGCCGTTGACGCGGGAGGCGTAGCGCGCGATCACGCTGTCGTACCAGCCGGTCCGGCGCACACGCCCGGTATTTACACCCACCTCACCGCCGGTGACCTGGAGGAACTCGCCCCACTTGTCAAAGAGCTCGGTGGGAAACGGGCCGGCGCCCACGCGGGTGGTGTACGCCTTAATAATGCCCAGCGAGGCCGTAATACGGGTCGGGCCAATGCCCGCGCCCACGCACGCGCCACCCGCGGTGGGGTTGGAGGAGGTGACAAACGGGTAGGTTCCGTGGTCCACGTCCAGCATGGTGGCCTGGCCGCCCTCCATGAGCACGTGCTTGCCCTGGTCCAACGCGTCGTTGAGCACCCGCTCCGCGTCGATGACCATGGGCGCAAGCCGTTCGGCGTAGCGGCCGAAGTAGTCCATCGTCTCTTCCACGCTGATCGCGCGGCGGTTGTACATCTTCACCAGCATCTGGTTTTTCACGTCCAGTGCGGACTCGATCTTCTGGCGCAGAATAGATTCGTCGAACACGTCCTGGACGCGCAGACCAACGCGTGCGACCTTGTCGGCATAGGTGGGGCCAATGCCGCGGCCGGTGGTGCCGATGGCACGCTTGCCCAAGAAGCGCTCCTGCACGCGGTCCAGCTGCTGGTGGTACGGGGCGACCAGGTGCGCATTCGCGCTCACTTTCAAACGCGAGGCGTTGGCGCCGCGGGCCTCCAGCCCGTCGATCTCCTCGAACAGCGCCTCCAGGTTCACCACCACGCCGTTGCCCAGGATCGGGGTGGCGTTTTCAGAGAGCACGCCGGCAGGCAGAAGTTTCAGCTCGTACTTCTCCCCGCCCACAACAACGGTGTGGCCCGCGTTATTGCCGCCGTTGGGTTTGACCACATAATCGACTTTTCCGCCGAGGATGTCGGTTGCCTTGCCTTTGCCCTCGTCGCCCCACTGGGCGCCCACGATGATGATGGCGGACATCGGATACTCCTTATATACGGCGCAATATCGGCCATATTGTAGCGTGAGCGCCATGCGGCTCATCCACTGCGCTTGCGGCGAGGCACCGGCCATCCCGGGTGCCTTCCGCGTCGACCTCCCCCACCACCCCGGCCAGAAGGAGCTCCGCTTCCTTACGGACATCGCGCGGGAAGTTCTGCCCGTGGACCCGACGCCGTCGCTCGAAGACATCCAGTCCAACCCGGCCGTCTCCCACCTGGGCGAGCCCGAGTTCGCCCCGCAGCACCCCAGCGAGCCTGTCCGAATTGTTGTCTCCGGCGACGACCGCGCGCTCGGCCTTGTCCTCACCCGCCTCATGCGGGCCGATGTGATGTGGGTGGAGGTCGCCTACGTGCCCGTCGATAGGCAGTCGCCCGCCGCACTCGTGTGGGGAGCAGGTGACGCCGCGCGCGCGGTTGAGGGGGCAGTGCGCCCGATCCCGTGCGTGCGCACGGACTTCGGCGAGGTGGTCGCAGGCTCCGCGGAGCTATGGACCGGTAACGGCTCCGCCCCCTTCACCGGCGAGGTCGTCGTGGACTCAGAGGTGCTCGTCGGTGGGTCCGAGTACGGCGCGCGTCTTGTACCCACGGTTGACGCCCCCGGCCTTGTCGCGATCCCGTACATCAGCCCGCTGGTGCCCACGCGCCGCTTCCTGCGACGCCAGCCGGTGCGTCGCACCGACGCTTCCCGCGTCCTCGCTGGTCGCGCTCTGCAGTCCGGGGGTGAGGAGATCAATGTGCTTATCGACGGCATTCTGCGTCCCCGCCCCGTCCAACGCGTCACCTTTTACCGCCACCTCCGCGACATTCAGAGCGTCCGCGCGGCCTGAAAATCCAAACGTGATTTATATCACAGTGTGATTTTTGAGGCGTTTGGTTAGCGAATCGTTACCTCGCCGCGATAGCAAAGTGTTGTAGTCCTTTACGTTTTGCCAAGCGCTGCGTTGGAAACATGCACGTCAGGGGGTGGGGGGCATGGCTACCGGAAAGTGCCAGGTTTGTCGCCCAAACATCTGTTCGAAACTGTTAAGTTGAACGTTTGTCCACACGCGGGCCCCGGTGCTTGCCTAAGTTCGTGGGTGTTCCCGCAACAACCGGCAATCCGGGATTGCGGAAGCGCAACAAATTTACTAGCCGAAATCTTTAAGGAGAAATTATGGCTGACTTCAACCGCATCGAGGACCTTGCTAACGCAACCGCAGTCGATGTCAACGGCGACAAGGTCGGTGGCGTCAAGGACGTTTACGTTAACGACACCACTGGCCAGCCGGACTTCGTGTCCGTCAACCACGGCCTGTTCGGTGGCGGCGACTCCATCGTTCCGCTGCGTGGCCACACCCTGCGCGACGGCGAGCTGCACCTCGCTTTCCCGAAGGAGCGCATCGAGGACGCTCCGGATCTGGACGAGAACGGCCACCTCACCACCGAGGACCAGGAGGCGTTCTACCGCCACTACGGTCTTGAGGGCACCCAGGACGTGACCACCTACGAGACCGACAACCGCACCGCACAGGCCGGCGCTGCTGGCACCGGTGCTGCTGCAGGCGCTGGCTACGCAGCTGGCGAGCGCGAGGTTGAGACCGACCGCCGCGACGTTGTCGAGGGTGACCGCCGCGACGTTGCTAACAACGACGAGATCGTCCGCTCCGAGGAGCAGCTCAACGTCTCCAAGGACCGCGTTGAGACCGGCCAGGTCCGTCTGCGCAAGTACGTTGTGAACGAGACCGAGACCGTTGAGGTTCCGGTTGAGCGCGAAGAGGTCCGCGTTGTCCGCGAGCCGATCACCGACGCTGACCGCGCTAACTACGACGGCACCATCGGCGAGCAGGAAGCATCCGTCACCCTGCACGAGGACCGTGTGAACGTTTCCAAGGAGTCCGTCCCGGTGGAGAAGGTTTCCCTGGAGAAGGACACCGTCCAGGACACCGAGCGTGTTTCCGAGGAGGTCCGCAAGGAGCGCTTCGAGACCGACGGTGCGGTCGAGGGCGACCTGCGCGACGAGAACCGCTAAGCATTCGGCGCTGACGCGCTAACGCATTCACCCCGGCTGGAACAGCATTCCAGCCGGGGTTTTGCTGTGCCCGGGTAGTGGGAGGCGAAGGTCGTCGATAGGCGGGAGCCGCTTAGTCGAAGTCGAAGCTCTCCGGCTCCACTCGCGGGGTCGAGGAGGTCGGCGCAAGGGCGGCGAGGGCCGACTCGTGGGACATGCCGCAGACCATGAGCAGGTCCACGGTGAGCGAACGCGTCTGTGCGAGGATGGCGTAGGCGGACAACACGCCGTCTTCGGGGATGACATCCATACCCGCTTGTTGGGCCACCTGGCGTAACTCGTTGACGCAGTGCGGAATCACGGTGGCCTGGGCGACGCGGGAGTTGACGTCGTAGACCTCCGACAGCTCCAAACAAACCTGAGAGAGGGAATCCAGGAGCTCGATCTGCGCGGGGGTGGCGGAATCGTTGTCGTCTGCAAGCACCCGCGCCCGGCGGGCGAGGACGCGCGCCGAGCGCACAGCATTGTCGACGGGGGGAATGACGCGTGCGAGCGAGTTGATGTAGCGGCGCGTGCCCCACAGGAACGGGGAGACGCGGGAGGCCTCCTCGCCGGACTTGATGGCGGCCGCGAGATCGTCAATGCCGGTCTGCGTGCCGCGGATCAGCTCGAGCGCCTCGTCGATGACCGCCGGGTTGTTGTCGCGGAGGCCATCGGACACATCGTCGAGCACCGACGACATGATGCCCATGACCTTCGACACCTCAGCGCGGGCAGACTGCATCGGCGCCTGCGGGATCAACGCGATAGTGACCATAGCGACCGCGCAGCCGATCAGCGCGTCCACGGTGCGGTCGATGCCCGTGACCTCCGCGCCCGGCGGCATGATCGTGGCGATGAGGATCGCGCCGATGGCGGCCTGATTATTCACCAGGATGGAACTAGAGAAAAAGGACGCGATGAGCAGCGAGCCGGCGACGATGACCGCGATCTGCCAGCCGCCGTCGCCCAACCTGTAGAAGATGAGGTCGCCCACCAACACACCAAGGACGCAGCCCAGCGCCATGTCCACAGATTTGGAGATACGGTCTCCGCCCGTCATGCCGATGATGATGACCACGCTGATCGGGGCGAAGAACGGGCGCGGGTGCCCCGCGACGTCGTGAGCGAGGAAATACGCCAAGCCGGAAGCAAGGCCGATCTGCATAATCGGCAGCAGGCGCTTTTGTACCCGTTTCACGCGCGCATGCACGGATTTGTCCACCAGCTGGAGGCGCTCCCGCGTGCTCATTCTCTGTTTTGCCATGGTTAGACAGTCTAGGCCGATGGGCTACGGCGGCGGAGGGCGCGGACGGGGCGGGCACGAAAAGAACCCCCGGGGGTGGGCCGGAGGTTCGTCGATAAGCAGGCGGCGCTTACTTGGACACGGACTTGCCCACGGAGTGGAGGTCCTGGCACGCCTCGATGACGCGCTCGGACATGGCCTGCTCGGCCTTCTTCAGGTACGAGCGCGGGTCGTAGGCCTTCTTGTTGCCCACCTCACCGTCGATCTTCAGCACGCCGTCGTAGTTTTCAAACATGTGGGACGCGACCGGGCGGGTGAACGCGTACTGGGTATCAGTGTCCACGTTCATCTTGATCACGCCGTAGCGCAGCGCCTCCTCAATCTTCTCCTTCTCGGAGCCGGAGCCGCCGTGGAAGACGAAGTCGAAGGGCTGGGCGCCCCCGTCCAAGCCGAGCTTACGAGCGGCGACCTTCTGGCCCATGTCCAGCACCTCCGGACGCAGCTTCACATTGCCCGGCTTGTACACGCCGTGGACGTTGCCGAACGTTGCGGCCAGCAGGTAGCGGCCGTTCTCGCCGGTGCCCAGAGCGTCGACGGTCTTCTCAAAATCCGCCTCGTTGGTGTACAGGTTTGCGCCGGCCCTCGCCTCAACGCCGTCCTCTTCGCCGCCGACGACACCGATCTCCACCTCGAGGATGATGTTCGCGGCGTGGGCCTTAGCCAAAAGCTCCTGGGCGATCTCCAGGTTCTCGTCAATCGGCACAGCGGAGCCATCCCACATGTGGGACTGGAACAGCGGCAGCTCGCCGCGGTCCACACGCTCCTGCGAGATGGCGATGAGCGGACGTACGTAGTCGTCCAGCACTTCCTTTTGGCAGTGGTCAGTGTGCAGCGCGATGTTGACGTCGTAGTGCTGCGCCACCTCGTGCGCGAACGCCGCCAGCGCCTTCGCGCCCGCAACCTTGTTCTTCACGGCCAGACCGGAGCCGAACTCAGCGCCGCCGGTGGAGAACTGGATGATGCCGTCAGACTCAGCCTCCGCGAAGCCCTTGATCGCGGCATTGATGGTCTCCGAAGATGTGCAGTTGATCGCCGGGAACGCGAAGCCGCCCTTCTTGGCGGTGTCAAGCATCTGGTTATAGACCTCGGGGGTTGCGATAGGCATGGGATCCTCCTGCTAACGGGTATCGGGTACGGCTTTCAGTTACGCACCCAGTATGCCCCTTTTACCCCTGCGCCGCAGCCACCCTCGCCGCCGCCTCCAGCAGCATCCAGCCGGACAGCTGCACGGAAAGGTCGCGCTCGTCGATGCGCACCAGCCCCACCGCCTCGCTTATCGACGACGGCCCGAGCCCGTAATTGTGCGGCAACCTCGCGTCCTGGGTCCACTCCGCCGCGAACACAGGCAGGCCGTCCACTTCAAGGCGGTGCGACCACAGCGACTCCGCCGACTGCATAACTAGTCGCGCCGCGATCTTTTTGGTGGCGATGTTCTCCTTCGAGTCTTCCGGGAGCCTCTCGGCCACCTCCGCCAGGTAACGCGCGAGGATGCCCTTGAACAGGCCCCCGTCGCCCTCGCCCGACTCCTCCGGCGGACTGAGCAGCACACCCTGCGGCGTGGCCATGTGCAGCGCGACCGCCTGCACGATGGCGCGGATGTGCGTGATGTAGAACATGGACGCGTCCGCGCGCTCCGAATATTCGAAGGAATCGATCTGCTCATCGGGCGCCAACCCCACGTCTTCGCGCAACGCCAACGCGATCTCAAGGCTCGCCCCGAGCGCGGTGCCCTGGTTATAGGTATAAATCTTATCGACGACCTCCGGTCCCCCCATACGCATCCGAATCCCGTCGTTGAGTAGCCCATCCTCCCGCACCAGGTTGTCGAAGATCCAGTCCACGATCTCCCTGGCCTTATCCAACCTTCCTGTGCGCGCGAACAGCAGCGCCGCGGTGGCGTTGGAGGGCACGTTGTAAAACGTCTCGCCAGTTCGCCACGGGAGCACACCGGTGACGGGATCGATGCCGGCGAGCAGGTCAAACTCCAGGTCGTCCAAGTGACGGTTGCGCTTGATGCCGTCCAGGTGGATCGCCCGATTCCACGCGAGGGCGAGCCACGCCTTGTCATCGTAATGAACATTGGTGAGCAGCTTGCCGCGGTTGCGGCGCTGAATCCCGCGGAGCGTGTCTGCGATCCGCCGGCGGCGGGTCTTCGTGGCCCGCCGAATCGCCGCATCCACCTGGCAGTCCACATACTGGGCCTGCCACCAGTAGTGCCAGTGCCAGAACACCCGGTCTTTCGGCCCCGGCGGCCACGCCACCACCGCGAGGTTCGTCTTGGGCATACCCCAAAGCTTCTGCGCGTGGCGCTCTGTAACGGCAGATTCAGCCAGGTCGGCGCGGTGCGCCCACGTTTCCGGCACGGGGTGTCTCCTCAGGGGTCAAACGGTTCGTATATATATTGCCAGAGGTGTCGATTTCGTTTCACTGGTTTTGCGGGTTTTCGAGTCTTTGACGTCCGTGGGTGGCCCGCTGCGAAGACGTGCGCACGATTTGACATTTGACGCGGCCGTCCAAGTATAAACCCGCAGGCAGCAGACTTATAGCCCGGTCCGCATGTGAAATCGTGCGCACCCCGGGCCGGAGTTGGCCCCTACCACGCCTGGGACAGGTCCGCGTGCTGGCGGATCCAGGCGTGCATGGCGATACCGGCGGCCACGCCCGCGTTGATGGAGCGTGTCGATCCGAACTGGGCAATGGAACAGGTCATCACCGCAGCCTCCTGGGCTGCCTCGCTCACGCCGGGGCCTTCCTGCCCGAACAGCAGAACGCACTCGCGCGGCAGCTCCGCGGTCTCCAGGGGCACTGAGCCAGGCGTGTTGTCAATGGCCACCACCGGCACGCCCTCCGCGACGGCCCACCGCATCAGGTCCGCGACCGTGTCATGGTGGCGGATGTGCTGGTAGCGGTCCGTCACCATCGCGCCGCGCCGGTTCCAGCGTTTTCGGCCCACGATGTGCACCTCCCGCGCCAAAAACGCGTTGGCGGTGCGCACCACGGTGCCGATGTTCATGTCGTTTTCGAAGTTCTCGATAGCCACATGAAACGGGTGGCGGCGGGTATCCAGGTCGGCCACCACGGCTTCGAGGGACCAGTAACGGTAGGCGTCAACAACGTTGCGGCGGTCGCCCTCCTCCAAAAAGGTGGGGTCGTAGCGGGGGTCGTCGGGCCACTCACCCTCCCAGGGGCCAACGCCGTGTCGGCCTTCGTTCCATTCGGTGGGGCCGCGGAGCTCGTCGTTAGGCAAGGCCCAAGTCTTCGAGTCCGAGGAGGTAGCGGTACTCCAAGCCAGCCTCGTGCAGAACCTGGTCGGCGCCGGTCGCGCGGTCCACAACGGTAGCCACGGCGACCACCTCCGCGCCCTCTTCGCGGCAGGCCTCGACGGCTGTCAGCGGCGAGTTGCCAGTAGTGGTGGTGTCCTCGACCACCAGGACGCGCTTGCCCTTGATCGACGGCCCCTCGATGCGCCGCTGCATCCCGTGCTTCTTGGCCTCCTTGCGCACCACAAACGCGTCGATTGGGCGGCCCTCGGCATGCATGACCGCGGTGGCGACGGGGTCTGCGCCCAACGTCAGGCCGCCGACTGCGTCGAACTCCAGGTCGGCGGTGAGCTCACGCAGCAGCGCGCCGATGAGCGGGCTGGCCTCGTGGTGCAGCGTCGCGCGGCGCAGGTCCACGTAGTAGTCCGCCTCCTTGCCGGAGGACAGCGTCACCTTGCCATGCACCACGGCAAGCTCTTTGACCAGTTCAGCGAGTTTTTCCTTCATGTTTACTCCTGTTCGTCTTCGTCGAAAATCGAGCTCGGGCCCTGCACCCGGCGCACGCGGGTGAGGTCCACCACGTGGCGTTCGTCGCCCGCGATGGCCTCTACGTCGTCGCCGCCCAGCTCTTTCTCGTCCACCTCGCCCCGCACGCCGCCGGTGGTCCGCGTGGGCAGTTCCACGGGGTCCTCGGGGCGCTGCATCACCGGTTCGAGGTCAGGCTGGGGCTCCGCCGCGGGCTCAGCACCGGGGATGTCGCGGGTGGGGTACGGCAGGACGAGCGGCGCGTCGTCCACAGGCGGCAGTACTCGCGCAGCATCCGCGAGCAGCGCCAGCGGCGCTAACGTGGCGTCCCACTCCTCCGGCCCGGCTTCGCGGGTGAGCTGCGCGATGACCCACGCGCCCTCGAACCACACGGTTTGCACGGCGGGTGGCAGCTGCTCGAGCGCAGTGAGCACTCGCCTATCGACGAACCTCCGGCCCGCCCCCACCTCCGTAGCGAACCCCACAAACCCGTTGTACAGATCCAGCTTCACCAGGTCGTCGGACCCCTCCGCGGTGAAACCCTCCCTGCGGAAATCCACCACCGCGCGGGTTTCCGCACCGGTACCCATGGCAATCACGGTGGATTCCCCCAGGTCCGCGACGTGAGCATCGTGCCCGTATGCGCTGCCGGTGACGACGTTGCGCGCACCCGCTCCCCCAGCGGCGGCACCACGGGACCACTCGCTGGCCAGCAGATCATCCGCGGCCTCGAAGGAGTAGCCCCGGTCGCGGGCCCAGGTGCGGCGGGCGCGTTTGCCCGGCGCCCGGGTCTTGGCGGGTGTGTCGGACGGTACGTCACCCACCTTCCTCGCGGGCGCCGCCAAGCTGCCGGAGCGCTCGCGCGCATCCGACGCGAACAGCGCCACAGCGCCCAGCAGCGCCGCAAGTGCGAGAAGAAACAACAGGGTGACCATCGCGGACTATGCTACCGCGCGCCCCGACACGGCCTAGATATCCGTGGCCACCTGGTTGTCCGGGTTGGCGCTCCACTGCGACCAACCGCCGACGTAGTGCGTGAGCAGAGGCAGACCCGCCTGCTCCATCGCAGCCAGCAGGAGTGCGGAGTGGTTGCCTGAACCGGAATAGGTGATCACGCTGGCCGGGTCGGTGTTTTGGGTGACGCCGAGCCGGGCAAAGCGATCTCGGACGACATCGCCGTCCTTCACCTTGCCTGTTTCCTGGTCGAAGAGGTCGTTCACGGGCAGGTTCTGGGCCCCGGGAATGTGGCCCGCGCGCAAATCTAGAATCTCGCGGCGGCCTTCGAAACGGCGGGCACCCCTGGCGTCGATAAGCAATCCCTCAAATGCTCTCACGTCGTCCATGGTGGCGGCGGGGAGACTACCTGCAGCGAGCTCAATCTCGCGCGGGACGACGAGCCCGCCAGGGCCTGCGACAGTGGGCAGACCCTCGCGGTCCCAGGCCGCGAAGCCGCCGTCGAGGATGCGCACGTCCTGCACACCCGCCCACCGCAGAATCCACCACGCGCGGGCAGCGAAAAGGCCGTTCCCACCGTCGTAGATGACAACCGGGCGCCCGGCCTCGACACCCCAGCTCGCGGCCGCTTTGCTCACCGTATCGATGCTGGGCATCGGGTTGCGCCCGACCTTCCGGCCCGGCATCCCGGCCAGTTGCGCAGAGGGATCGCAGTACAGAGCCGTCGGAATGTGCTCGGACTGGAACTTCGACCACGCTTTGCCTTCTTTCGGCTCCCACAGCGCGGCGATGATGGTCTGTTTCTGGCCAGCCTGGATTCGCTCGTTGAGTTCAGCGGCGGAGACAAAGACGCTCATGGCCGCAAGTGTAACGGGGATTTACGCCATGTACCCGGGAGCGAGCTGGATCGCCCCCTGCTCCTCAAGGCCAGCGAGCCACTCCGTAATACCCTCACGAGGACAGTCCGCGCCAATGCTGGCGGCCAGCATCCCGCCCGGGCCGAGCTCCACCCGGCAGCCGAACGCGAGCAGCGTGCTGGCAATTTCATCGGTGCTCTCGTCTTCGGGCAATACCCGCACCGTCGACGCGCCGCCCCGCACTACCACGGTGTCCACGTGAAACGCCCCGCCGACCGTCACACACTCCACGATGTCGCCCATCGCAAGCGCCGTATCGACGAACGGAACGCTCGCCACCACAAAGTGATTCTGCCCAATCTGGTGCGCCTGCAGCTGCTCGCTTTCGACGCCGGGGACAGCAACGCGGGTGAGGATCGTGGTGGTTGCTTGCATAAGCGGCAGTGTAAACGCTTCAGAGTGCCGGGTGGGCACTGGCGGGGCCTAGACTGCAAGCGTGACTGGTTACCTTGCTCCCACGAAGAAAGTGCGGGTCGCGGACCTTGCACGGAAGAAAGCCGACGGGGAAAAGTGGGCGATGCTCACGGCGTACGACTACGCCACAGCCCGCGTGTTTTCCCAGGCCGGCATCGAGTGCCTGCTGGTCGGCGACTCTGCCGCAAACGTGGTCTACGGCTACGACACCACCAACCAGGTCTCCGTGGACGAGATGGCCTATTTGGGCGCTGCGGTCGTCCGCGGCGCCGGCAATGCCCTGGTAGTGATGGACCTGCCCTTCGGCAGCTACGAGGCCAGCGACGAACAATGCGTGCGCACCGCCACCGAACTAGTGCACCGCACCGGCGCCCACATGGTGAAACTGGAGGGCGGGCAGCGTATCGCCCCGCGCATCCGTGCACTCAAAGACGCAGGGTTGGCGGTGTGCGCCCACGTCGGGTTCACCCCGCAGTCCGTGGACAACTTAAGCGGGTTCAAGGTGCAAGGCCGCGACGCCGGGGCGGAGCGGCTGCGGGTGGACACCCAGGCCGTCGTCGACGCCGGCGCCGACATGGTGGTCTTCGAGATGGTGCCCGCGGAGTTGGCAGCCGAGCTCACCGCCGAAAGCCCCATCCCCACCATTGGCATCGGCGCAGGAAGCGGTACCGACGCGCAGGTGCTGGTCTGGCACGACATGGCGGACTTTCCCGCAGGCGACCACAGGGCAAAGTTCGTGCGCCGCTTCGGCACTGTTGGCGAAGACTTGGCAGCCGCCGCCGCGGAGTACAAGCGCGCGGTGCACCAAGGCGAGTTCCCCGGCCCCGAGCACGCGTTCTAGTTTGTGGGGGCTTCTACCTCGATCGGGGCGTTATCCAGCAGCCGCGTTGTGCCCACCTTCGCGGCCACCAACATCCGGGCAGGGCCGGTGTAGCCGACGGGCAATTCGGAGAGGTCCGGCGCGGTGGTGACGAGGTAGTCGAGGTGGAGGCCTTCGGTGGCGTCGAGAAGCTGGCGCGCCTTGGCGAGGCTGCCGGTTGCTAGCGCCCGCGGGATGGCCAGCGCGGTGGCGCGCTCCGCGGCGGAGAGGTAGCGGTTACGCGAGGACAGCGCGAGGCCGTCGGCATCGCGCACAATCGGGCAGCCGTGGATGCGCACAGGCAAATGCAGGTCATCCACCATCTGCCGGATCAGCACCAGCTGCTGGTAATCCTTCTCACCGAAAAACGCGTCAGTGGCGCCGGTGAGGTTGAACAGCTTCGCCACCACCGTCAGCACACCCGCGAAGTGGGTCGGCCGAGTTTTGCCTTCTAACACCGACCCCAGCGGGCCCGGGTGGACCGTGGTGCGCGGACCGTGCGGGTACATCGTCTCGGGCGTTGGTGCGAACACGGCGGCAACGTCCTCCGCCTCGAGTTTGGCCACGTCTTCCTCCAACGTCCGCGGGTACGCATCCAAATCCTCACCCGGCGCGAACTGCAGCGGGTTGACGAAGATGCTTACCACCACGGGGTTGCCGAGTTTGCGCGCTTCACGCACCAGGGTGAGGTGGCCTTCATGAAGCGCGCCCATGGTGGGAACGAGGGAGACGGGGCCCTGGCTGGCGCTTTCGCGCGTGGCAGCCAGGGCCTGTTGTAGTGCTTCCGGGGTATGAACAACTTCGGTCATTCCCCGATTATCTCGCTGATTAGTACTTGATGGAGATCCGGCCGGCGATTTTGCCGTTCCGCATGTCTTCGAAGACATCATTGATGTCGTCAAGCTCGCAAGCAGTGACGTGCGGCTTGACCTTGCCACGGGCGTAGAAGTCGATCGCCTCCGCCATGTCCTGGCGCGTGCCAACGAGCGAACCCTTGATCGTGATGCCGCGCAAGACGATGTCGAAAATCGGTGCCGGGAAGTCCCCCGGCGGCAGGCCGACAAACACGATGGTTCCGTTGGAGCGGCACATCGCGATGGCTTGGCCGAACGCATCGGTGTGCACGGCAGTGACGAGGATGCCGTGGGCGCCGCCGCCGGTGAACTCCTGAATCGCCTCGCCGGGATCCGTGGTAGCCGCGTTGACGGCGAACTCAGCGCCGAGCTCCTTGGCCAGTTCGAGTTTGTCGTCGGCGATATCTACCGCGATGACACGCATGCCCATTGCGACGCCGTACTGCACCGCCAAGTGGCCGAGACCGCCGATACCGGAGATGACCATGAACTCGCCCGGCTTCGTGCCAGTCTCCTTCAGCCCCTTGTAGACGGTCACGCCCGCGCACAGGATCGGAGCGATCTCTACCGGATCCGCGCCCTTGGGGATGCGCGGTGCATAGCGGGTGTCCACCAGCATGTACTGGCCGAACGAGCCGTTTACCGTATAGCCGCCGTACTGAGCCTGCTTACAGTAGGTTTCGCGACCGGTACGGCAGAACTCGCACTCGCCGCAGGCAGACCACAGCCAAGCGTTGCCCACCATGTCGCCGACTTCGACCGAGTGTTCGCCCGGGCCCAACTCGACGATCTCGCCGACACCCTCGTGCCCGGGGACGAACGGCGGCTGGGGCTTGACTGGCCAATCACCTTCAACGGCGTGGAGGTCGGTGTGGCACACGCCGCTGGCGTGCAGCTTCACCAGCGCCTGGAATGGGCCCGGGGTGGGCAGATCAATCTCTTTGACGTTGACAGTCGAACCGAATTGCTCGGCGACGGCTGCTCTCATTTCGGTTGGGGTGGACATGGAGCGCTCCTTTCCAGCGAACCGGGGGTACGCCTTCAACATACCTTTTATTGGGCTGGTCAGGAGCAGTTTTCGGGAGGAGGATGCTTACTCCAGGATGCTTACCGGGGCTAGATGCTTACTCCAGGGTGCTTACTCCTCGACGTCCCGATTTTGGGCCCCATTCATCGACGGCGGGCAATAAGCACCCTCGGGTAAGCATCTAGCCACCGAGACGGGCACAAAAAGGGGCCGGGAGAATCCCAGCCCCTCGCAGCTGTGGAGAACTATGCAGCGGAGACGTCGAGCGTTTCACCGCCGTCGGCCACATCCACGTGGACGGTGTCGCCGTCGCGGATGTCTCCGGCGAGCAGCTTCTTGGCCAACCGGTCGCCGATAGCCTGCTGGATCAGGCGACGCAGCGGGCGGGCACCGTAGGCCGGGTCGTACCCACGGTCCGCCAACCAGCTCTTGGCCGAATCCGACACATCCAGCGTCAGGCGACGGGCGGCGAGGCGCTCGGCCAACCCTTCGAGCTGGATGTCCACGATGCCGACGAGCTGGTCCTGGCTCAGCGACTCGAAGACCACCACGTCGTCGAGGCGGTTGATGAACTCCGGCTTGAAGTGGTGCTTAACCGCCTCCATGATCTGCTCGCGGTTGCCGCCGGCGCCCAGGTTGGAGGTGAGGATGACCACGGTGTTGCGGAAGTCCACTGTCCTGCCCTGGCCGTCGGTCAGCCGCCCTTCGTCGAGCACCTGCAGGAGCACGTCGAAGACGTCCGGGTGGGCCTTTTCCACCTCGTCGAAAAGCACCAGCGAGTACGGGCGGCGGCGCACGGCCTCAGTGAGCTGGCCGCCGGCGTCGTAGCCGACGTATCCCGGAGGGGCACCGACCAGGCGCGCGACGGAGTGCTTCTCGCCGTACTCAGACATGTCGATGCGGATCATGGCCGATTCATCGTCGAAGAGGAACTCCGACAGCGACTTGGCCAGCTCCGTCTTACCCACACCGGTGGGGCCGAGGAAGAGGAAAGAGCCGATCGGACGGTTCGGGTCCGCCACACCGGCGCGGGAGCGGCGCACCGCGTCGGAGACCGCAACCACGGCTTCCTTCTGGCCCACCACGCGCTCCCCGAGCACGGACTCCATGTTGAGCAGCTTCTCGGTCTCGCCCTGCATCATCTTACCCGCCGGGATGCCGGTCCAGGAGGACACGACGTCCGCGATGATGTCCGGGGTGACTTCTTCTTCCAGCATGGTCTTGTTGCTGGCCTCGGATTCCGCGCGCGCAACCTCGGCTTCGAGTTCCGGGATGCGGCCGTAGCGCAGCTCGGAGACCTTGGCGTAGTCGCCCTCGCGCTCCGCGATCTCAGACTCGTTGCGCAGGCGTTCGAGCTCCTCCTTCGCGGACTGGACCTTGTTCACCTCCGCCTTCTCGTTTTCCCAGCGGGCCTTCATCTCGCCGAGGCGCTCACGCTGGTCCGCGAGTTCCTCGCGCAGGTGCTCCAGACGCTCCTGGGAGGCGGCGTCGGATTCCTTTTGGAGGGCAATCTCCTCGATTTCCAGGCGGCGCACGATGCGTTCGAGCTCGTCGATCTCCTGCGGGGAAGAGTCGATCTGCATGCGCAGGCGCGAGCCGGCCTCGTCGACAAGGTCGATGGCCTTATCCGGCAAGAAGCGGTTGGTGATGTAGCGGTTGGACAGCTCGGCGGCGGACACGAGGGCCGAGTCCTGGATACGCACGCCGTGGTGCACCTCGTAGCGCTCTTTGAGCCCGCGCAGGATGCCGATAGTGTCCTCCACCGTCGGCTCGCCGACGTAGACCTGCTGGAAGCGGCGCTCCAGCGCTGCGTCTTTTTCGATGTACTGGCGGTACTCGTCTAGCGTGGTCGCGCCAACCAGGCGCAGCTCCCCACGGGCGAGCAGCGGCTTGATCATGTTGCCAGCATCCATGGCCGAGTCGCCGGACGCGCCGGCGCCAACAATGGTGTGCAGCTCGTCGATGAAGGTGATGATCTGACCGTTGGATTCCTTGATCTCGTCGAGCACAGCCTTGAGGCGTTCCTCGAACTCGCCGCGGAACTTCGCACCCGCGACCATGGAGCCCAGATCCAGCGAGATCAGTGTTTTGCCCTTGAGCGACTCAGGGACGTCGCCAGCCACGATGCGCCGTGCCAGGCCCTCCACAATCGCGGTCTTGCCCACGCCCGGCTCACCGATGAGCACCGGGTTGTTCTTCGTGCGACGGGACAGGACCTGCACCACGCGGCGGATCTCAGAGTCGCGCCCGATCACCGGGTCGATCTTGCCCTCGCGCGCACGCGCGGTCAGATCGGTGGAGTACTTCGCCAGCGCCTGGAACTGGTCTTCCGGGTTCTCGGAGGTCACCGTCTTGCCGCCGCGCACGGAGGAGAAGGCCTCCTTCAGCGCGTCGAAGGTGGCGCCGCGCTTGGTCAACAGCTCCGCCGCGTCGTCGTTGCCCTTCGCGATACTGGCGAGGAGGACGTCGGCGGACACAAACTCGTCCCCGAGCTCGCCCGCAAGATCCTGCGCGTGCTGCAGAGCAGTCTGCAGGTCACGGTTGATGCCCGGGTTAGCCATGTTCTGGCCCTGTGCGCTGGGGTAGGTGCCAATCAGCTCGCCGGCCTCGCGCGCGACCGTCTCCGGGTCCACGCCCGTGGCCTTCAGTACCGGAGCGGCAATGCCGTCTTCCTGCTTCAGCAGCGCCTCCAGCACATGCGCCGGGCGCATCTCCGGGTTGCCGGCGGCAGAGGCGCGCATCTGTGCTTGCTGCAGGGCCTCCTGCGTCTTCTGCGTGTATTTATTCGCCATGAATCCATGGTCCTTTCTTGCCTAATGTGTGTTTCGCATTAGGTGTAACGCACGAGAAGTTGAGTCTGTTCCTGTCAATGCGAAAAAAGTTGCGCAGGGTCGGCTCAATGCGCGAAAGGCCCTGCATATCGCAGGGCCCCTATAGACGTCGATAAGCACAATGCTCTACGACGATGTCCTGACGGGCACCCACTTCATCGCGTAAGCAAGTACCACCACACCGAGCGCGATTGCGAAGGCGATCCAGCCGAACATGACCGTAAACCCCGCGATGACCGCGATCGGCGCGATGATGGTGGTGCCGATTTCGAAGGGCGCGAAGCCGACGTAGGCTACGCCGTACTCGTTGAGCGTGCCGGACTTGAGCTTCGGGTCCACCATCTTCAAAAGCGCAATGCCGGTCGCCACCGCGGCGGTGGCCCAGCCCCAGCCGAACAGGCCGCGCTCGAGCCATTTGTCGCCGAAGAAGGTCGGGCCGGCCCAGAACATCCACACCACACAGAACACCGTGCCGAGGACGAACATGAGCACGAGCGCCTGCCAGTAGCCTGCGAGGGCCGCAGGGACGATGGAGGCGATGCCGAAGGCGATCATGTAATCCGTAGCGGCGCCGGATACGGAGTTGATGGTGGAGCTGTCCAGGTAGTTCGGGCGGCCCGCGAGCTTAAGCAGCAAGCGGCCGATCAGGCCGATAACAAAGGCCATGGCGAACAACGGGATGGACACGTTGGACCACTGGGATTTGATGAACCCGTTGACCGTGTACGCGATCAGTACCGTGAACACGATAAAACCCGCGTGCAGGGCCAGTGGCTCGATAGAAGACGGGTTGGTTGTGGCCTTGCCGATGGAGGGGCGCTCGGCCTCGTTGGTGATGTAGCCGGTGCGCAAGTCTTCCGGCAAAGTGCCGGCGAGCTGGGAGGCCTTGCCGTTGCGGATACCCCAGTTGGCCATGATCACGCCGCCCACAATGGCGACGAGCGTGCCCACGGTGGCGGAGGTAAAACCAATAGAAGAGGCACCTTCGATACCGATCTCCTCCAGGGCGGAACCCACGGCCGCGGCGGTGCCAAAGCCACCGACGAAGCCGACTGGCAGCATCATGCCGAACCAGGGCTCGGTGCCGAACAACGGTGCAAACAGATACACGCCGAGCAGCACAAACAGGCCCCACTGGCCCATGAACATCGCTGTGGAATACCCCCACATGTTGCGCGCACCGGAGGCGACGGAGCCGCCGAGCTCCATGGAGTACGCCATGGAGGCGAACACCACCGCGATGAGCAGCGTGGTGTACGTACCCACCTGGCTGGACCAGTGGATGACACCGAGGACTTCATCGCCGAGCAGCAGGCCCAGAAGACCCGCGGTGATAGGCGCCGGGAGGAGCAGCGCCTGCAGCACCTTCAGGCGGTTGCGGAGAATGTTGCCGACGATGAGGAGGACGGAGATCCATCCGATGTCGGTGAGCAGCGTATACGGGGTGAAATCCATCGCGGCACCTCTTTTCTATCCACTTATCACGTTAAAACCGCGTGCAACTCTATCCCACAAGCGCTGGGTAACCTGTTTTTATGTCTTCCGCCGACTACACAGCATTAATACGCACCCGCGGCCCAGAGATCAGCGAAGCCTGGCGCGGCCGATTCACCGAGGCGTACCCGCAGGCGGAGATGATGCTGCCGCCAGGCGATGAGATGCCGCCGATGCTCATCCGCGCCGCGTTATCCGTGCTCGAATATTCCCCTGCGGAGGTGTCGGATCGTCTGAAGGCGTTGGCGTCGGACCTGCGCCGCACCGGTTTTCCGGCCGATGAGTACCCCAAAGCGGTGCACTTGCTTATCGACGCAATCAGCTCCGTCAGCTCCTTCGTCGCCGACGATCACGCTGACGCCAGGGCAGACCTCGCCGCGCTCTCCGAAGCGGCGGAGATTATGCGCGAGACGGCGTCGACGCTCGACTACGAGGGCGTGCCCGCCGCCACTGCGGCGCAGGTGACCAGCATGGAGGATCACGGGGAGGTCCAGGTGGTGCGGCTGGAGGCGGGCTCTCAGGTACGCTACTGCCCCGGCCAAGTCATTCCCGTGATGTCGCCGTCGCGCCCCGGGGAGTGGATTTCTCTGGTGCCGGCGCTGCCGTCTAATGCGTTTGGGCAGTTGGAGTTCCACGTCCCCGGCCGGGTTCCGGTGGCCCCTGGGCAGTGGCTGACTTTGGGAGCACCGAGGGGTGGGGTACGTGGCGATTTGGACGGGCCACTGCTCCTCATTGCCGCAGACGGCGGCTTCGCGGCGGCAAAGGCTTTGCTATTCCACTACCTGGAGCAGGAGCAGCCACCAGAGGTGCACGCCGTAATTGGTGCAGTTGAGCCCAGCGAGTTGTACGACACCGCCGCGTTGGATGCGCTCGCCGCCACACAGGACTGGCTCGAATTGACGCAGGTTGTGGAATCGCGGGTGGGGGCAACGCTCGAGCAGGTGGTCTCTGGCGCCGGGATGTGGTGGGGCCGCGCGGTGATCATATGCGCTAGCCAGAAACGCGCAGCGAGCATTGCTGCGTCCCTGCATGCAGCCGGAGCGGACAACGTTCAAGTTGTCGCCTACGACGCTCCTGCGGGGTGGTTCTAACTGCTGCCGGCCGGTCTTAACGCATGACGCTGCGTTTGCGCATCGCGGCCAGCGGCAGCTGCCGTTGCGCCTCCGCAGTATCCTCCGGGTCGATGTCCACGACGAGCGTTTCGGGGCCGTAGCCGGCCTCCGCCAGGCGCAGGCCCGTCGGGCCCACTACCACGGAGTGGCCAGCGCCGGTGGGGCCGGATGGCTCGCCAGCCTTGGTTTCGTAATCGGGCCGCGCCTGCCCCGCCGCCGCGATGAACACCCCAGTGTCGAGGGCGCGCGCGACCGTGAGGACGCGCCACTGCTCCACCTTGCCGTCACCGTCGGCCCAGCTTGTGGGTACCACGATCACCCGCGCGCCGCGCTCTGCAAGTTGCTGGAACTGTTCGGGGAAGCGGATGTCGAAGCAGGTGGCCACGCCCACCGTGACCCCCTCGTGCACGAACGTGACAAGCTCCTCGCCGGGGCGCACCGTGTCGGATTCCTTGTAACTGAACGCGTCGTAAGTGTGGATCTTGTCGTAGCCCTTGTGCACTCCGTCGCCGGTAATGAGTGCGGTGTTGTATACGCGGTTGAGCTCCTTGCCATCCACAGTGCTCTTGTCCGCTGGGCGGAACATGCCGGCGACGACGGTCACTCCCAGCTCCCCGGCGAGCCTGCGCAAGGCGGTGGCGAATGGCCCGTCCAAATCTTCCGCCTGCGTGTCTAGCCGCCCCTGTTCAAAGGCCTGACTGGCCCCTTCGGGCAGGACGATGAGGGTGGCCCCTTTCGCAGCGGCATCACGGATCAAAGGGGTGATCATGGCCAAATTGCTCATCTTGTCGCCGCCGGAGGCGATTTGCAACAGCGCAATCTTCATGTGGATAACTCTAGGTGCGAAACTGCGCAGTTATCCACAGATTGCTCGCGCCCTATTGAATCGCTTGTTGCGTTCGTAGATTGTCGTGCACATGACATTCATCGAACTGACTACACACACCGCCTCGGCCGCGCAGCGTTGTATCCGGAGCTTCCCAGCGCTTCCTGCCGCGCGCCTGCGCCCCTCCCACTCCTCCATCGCGCTCGCGTCGATGCAGGACAAAGAGCACACACTTATCCACGCCATCACCACACGGATCACCACGCACCTGACTGAAGTCGCCGCGTTTGCCGCTGAAGTAGAGCGGGTGGATGCCCACCTCGGCGAGGTGTTGGCGCCATGATGTACGCCCCCGCACTCGATACAGACGAATTGCGCACTGCGGCGGATTTGGTCCGCTTGGCTGCGACTTCAGCGACGGAACGCGCCACGTATGCCCCGGTTTCTGCGACGGCACTTGCACAATCCGGGTTCCGCGGGCCTGCCTGCGACGCTTCCTCGGCACGGTTGGCGGAATGCGAGGCGTCGTTGAGCGCCAGCGCCGCCCGACTCACCGCGGCCGCGGGCGTGCTTGACACCGCCGCCCGGATGCAGCAGGAGCTGGACGAAGCGGCGGCCTTCGCCGCGAAACACTTTCACTCCCGGGGCGTGCTGTGGCTCAACGCGATGTCGATGATGCTGGATCTGCAGTTGTCGCGTTCGCTTCTTGGCGCGAATAAGAAGGAGCAGGTCTACGACCCGTTGTTCGCCCACCCCGACGAAGCCTTGGAATCGCTCCACGCGAGGCACGCGCAGACCGTGCCCGCATCCACCTTGGAGGTGGTAGAAGCCGCGGGCGGGGTGGTGCTGGAAGCAGGGCCTTACGCAACCACGGTCATCGTCGGCGATGCCGTCGACCCGGCGCGGGTGATCACCATGGTCGCCGGCGCCACCACCGGCAAACCCTCCCAGTTGGCGGGCGAGCTAGAGAAAGCGAAGTACCTGTCGGAGCAGACCGGCGCGGCGGTGGTGGTGTGGCAGGGTTATGCCCCGCCTCCGTTATTGACAGATGCGCTCTCACCTCACCGCGCGCACGCGGGCGCCGATGATTTGGCTATGTTCCAGGCGGCGCTGGAGGAGCGGTACCCGGAGGCGCAGAAAACCGTGATCGCCCACAGTTACGGCACATTGCTGGCCACCAAGGCTGCGAAGGACCACGGGTTGCTTGCGGATGACCTCTGGCTCCTCGGAAGCGCAGGCGTTTCCGGCGGACACTCCTCAGAGCTCATGCTCGCCGGGCCAGAATCAACGATCCACGTGGTCGATTCCCCCACCGATCCAATCCTGCTGCTGCGGTCCGGCCCGTCGGCAGCCCTCGGCGCGTCGCCGTCGTATGTAGGCTGGGGCGGCGAGCCGGTGCACGGAGTTCGGGGCGGGCACTGCGATTACTTCACAGATCCATCCTTTGTGTCTGCTTTGCAACAGCGCGCCGACCGTCCTGCAGGAATGTAGTTACCATGGCGTGCACCGAAAGAAACCACCTTTTGAGGAGAATTGAAGACAATGCCAAATTTCGCTGAACAGGTTGTACACCGCCTGGAGGACTTAGGCGTCAAGCGGATTTACGGGTTGGTGGGCGACTCGCTCAACCCGCTGTCTGACGCCGTGCGTCAAAGCGACATCGAGTGGGTGCACGTGCGCAACGAGGAGGCTGCCGCCTTCGCCGCCGGCGCCGATTCCCTCGCCGCCGACGAGCTTGCGGTGTGCGGCGCATCCTGCGGCCCGGGCAACACCCACTTCGTTCAGGGGTTGTTCGAATCCCACCGCAACGGCGCGAAGGTGCTCGCCATCGCGTCCCACATCCCGACGATTGAGATCGGCTCCTCCTTCTTCCAGGAGACCCACCCGGAGCTGCTGTTCCAGGAGTGCTCTTCGTACTGCGAGGTCGTGCACGAGGCGGACCAGGGCATGCGCGTGCTGCACAACGCGCTGCAGAACACCCTGGCCGGCAACGGCGTGTCCGTGATGGTCGTGCCGGGCGACGTCTTCGCCGCCGACACGGCAGAGGGCCCGCACACCGCGGATTCCGTGTACGCAACCGGCGCGAACAAGCGTGTCTACCCGGATCCGCACGAGGCTGCCCGCCTCGTGGAGGCTATTAACAAGGCCGACAAGGTCACGTTGTTCTGCGGCTATGGTGCGCGCGATGCACGCGATGAGGTCTTCGCGCTTGCAGAGAAGATCAAGTCTCCGATCGGCCACTCTTTCCGCGGCAAGATGTACTTCGAGTACGACAACCCTTACGACGTAGGCATGTCCGGCCTGCTCGGTTACGGCGCCTGCGTGGACGCAATGGAGGAGTCCGACCTGTTCATCATGGTCGGCACCGACTTCCCGTACACCGACTGGTTGCCGGATGAGAACGTCGCCCAGATCGACATCAACGGTGCCCACATCGGCCGCCGCACCAAGGTCGACTACCCCGTAGTCGGCGACGTAAAGAGCGTCATCGAAAACATCCTTCCCCACATCGAAGAGAAGAAGGACCGCAAGTTCCTGGACAAGATGCTCAAGCGCCACTACCAGCTGCTGGAGCATGTGGTGAAGAGCTACACCCACAAGGCAGCGGAGTCCAAGAAGCCGATCCACCCCGAGCTCGCCGCTTCTGTGCTGGACAGGCTCGCCGACGATGACGCCTACTTCACCGTGGACACCGGCATGTGCAACGTGTGGTCCTCGCGCTACCTCACCCCCAACGGCAAGCGCGACGAAGCCGCGTCCTTCCTCCACGGCACCATGGCCAACGCGCTGCCGATGGCCATCGGCGTGCAGGCCGCGTTCCCGGACCGCCAGGTGATCTCCTGGTCCGGCGACGGCGGCCTGGGCATGCTCATGGGCGAGCTGCTCACCATCAAGCTGCACCAGCTGCCAGTGAAGGTCATCTGCTTCAACAACTCCTCGCTGGGCATGGTGAAGCTGGAGATGATGGTGGCCGGCATGCCGTACTTCGGCACCGATCATGAGCAGGCCAACTACGCCGAGATTGCCAAGGGCGTGGGCATCAAGGCGTTCCGCATCGAGGACCCGGACGATCTCGAGCCGGTACTGAAGGAAGCGCTTGCCTACGACGGCCCGGTGCTCGTGGACATTGTCACCGACCCCGAGGCGCTCTCGCTGCCGCCGGGGATCACCTGGGACATGATGAAGGGCTTCACCAAGTCGGGCGCACGCACCGCCTTCCTGGAAGGTGGCGTCGGCCGCCTGTTCAACCTGGCTAAGTCCAACCTCCGCCACATCGGTGGGGCGGCAACCATCGAGTTCGGATAGTCCGGTTGCGGGCCTTGGGCTCGCCGATAGGCAATTGCTTATCGACGAGCCCATTTTGTTTGCCAAGCGTTATCGAAATGCGACCCAAAGATCGTATCTAGGCCGTATTGTCGCGTGAGTTGTCATTGATTTCGTAAGAAAGGTTTGTTTCATGACTACTCCGCAGAACCCGCGCCGCGCAGAGCGCACCACCCGCCGCCCGGTGACCTCCAGCACCGCTGTGCGCGCTGAGACCGTCGCCGACGACGACCAGCACATCGGCCAAGAGGCCTGGATCGGCACCGACTCCACCGAGGTGTCCAACGGCAATGTGTCCTGGGGCGCGATCTTCGCTGGCGTGGTGACCTTCCTGGCCATCATGATCCTGCTCGGCGTCGGTGCAGCTGCGATGGGCCTGCAGGGCTCCGGCGGCCTTGCCACCGGCATCTTCGCGCTGATCTCCCTGGCTATCGCCTTCGCGGCGGCCGGTTACGTCTCCGGTGCCCTCGGCGTGCGCGCTGGCCTGTTCCACGGCCTGGGCACGTGGGCCACCTCGCTCATCGCATCCCTGATCCTGGCTGGCTGGCTGGGCTCCTCCATCATCGGCGGCCTGGGCTCCGTGCTCGGCGACGTCACCGGCACCCTCGCCGAGACCGCTGGCAACGCCGCAAACGTGACCCGCGAGGATGCACAGGACGCATCCAACACCGTGCAGGACAACGTAACCCAGGATGATCTCAACAACGCAGAAAACCAGGCCCGCGACGCAGCCAACGACGCTGCTAACCAGGCCCGCGACGCGTACAACGAGTACTCCGACGATGCCGCTGAGGGAACCTGGTGGACCTTCGCTGGCCTGCTCCTCGGCGCCGTGATCTCCGCCTTCGCGGGTACCGCTGGTGCACGCTCCGTGCTCAACCGCGACGAGAAGCAGGTTGTGACCACCCGCCGCTAAGCCGCAGGCGTTAGCCTCGCGCGGCAACGTGCAGGGTGAAAACGCTTCGAATTTCAAAAGTGCCCCGGGCTGTTCGGTTGTGAACAGTCCGGGGCACTTTTCCAAGCCGCAAAAGTCGAGTCCGGGAGGTCGAGTTCGCTCCCGAATCGGGGCCTACTCGACCTCCCGGACTCGACTTTCGCGCCAGACAACGGCTTTTCGCAGGACCGGCCTGCTCCCAGTCGGGGCGCTACCGCGCGGAGCGCCGACGGCGTCGTGAAGCTGCCGGCTCCCACGCGACCACCGCGGTGGAGCGGGGCACGTGCACCAGCTCCCCGCCCCGGCGCGAACCGGAGTTGAGCTTCCGCCGCAGCTCCTCGTTGTGGCCGCGCTGGGTTTCCAGCTCGCCTTCGAGCTCCTCGATCTGCTCGGAGAGCTCGATGATCGTCTTAATGCCGGCGAGGTTGACCCCTTCCTCCTGGGAGAGGTACTGGATGCGGCGCAGCATGGAGATGTCGCGGCGGGAGTAGCGGCGGCCGCCGCCCTTGGTGCGCATCGGCGTGACGAGACCGAGCCGGTCGTATGTGCGCAGCGTTTGCGCGTGCATGCCGGTCAGCTCAGCGGCGACGGAGATGACGTAATACTCCTGATCTTCAGGCATCGTCTACACCTCCTTTCTGGCCTAGAGGCCTGCCCACCCGGCGCGCGGGTCGAAGCCAGAGTCCTTCTCGGCTTGGGCGTACGCACGCAGAGCGGACGTGGCGGAGGGGTCCAAGTCCTTCGGCACCTTTACCTCGACGGTAACCAGCAGGTCACCCGCGGTGCCGGCCTTCTTCGGAATACCGCGGCCCTTCACCCGCAGGGTGCGCCCATTCGGGGTGCCGGCCGGCACCTTGACCTTGACTGGGTTGTCCAGAGTGGGCACCGCGATAGTCGCGCCGAGCGCTACCTCCGAGAACGCAACCGGGACGGTGACCTCCAGGTCGTCGCCGGTGCGCGAGAATACGTCGTCGTTGCGCACATGCACGGTGACGAAGAGGTCGCCGGCGGGCGTGCCGTTCGGGCCCGCCTCGCCTTGACCGGCGAGACGCACCTTCTGCCCGTCGATTACGCCCGCAGGAATGCGGACGGTGATGGACCGGGTGCGGCGGACGGTGCCGGTGCCGCCACAGGTGGGACACGGGTCCTCGATGACCTCGCCGGTGCCGCCGCAGTTCGTGCACGGTCTCGCCATGCCGAACGCACCGGAGTTCTCGCGGATGTAGCCGGATCCGGAACACACCTGGCAGGTGTGCGTCTTCCCGTCCTTGGAGCCAGAGCCATGGCAGGTGGTGCAGGGTGCGTCACCGGTGAGTTCGACCGGGATGGTCGTGCCCTTGGCTGCCTCGCGGAAGTCGAGGGTTATTTCCGTTTCGACGTCGGCCCCCCGCGACGGCCGAGCGTTCCTGCCAGCACCGCCGCGGCCGCCAAAGAAGCCACCGAAGATATCACCAAGGCCGCCGTCTCCAGCTTGTCCACCAGCGGTTGATCCGAAGATGTCGGAGAGGTCGAACTCCGCTTCCGTGCCGCGAAACCCGCCGGGAAATCCGGAGCCTCCTCCCCGCCCGAAACGGCCGAAGCCGCCCGAGCTGATCATGGATTTCAGCTGGTCGTATTCCTTACGTTTTTGCTCATCGCCGATCACGTCGTACGCCTCGGCCACCCGCTTGAACTTCTCCTCGGCCTTTTTGTCGCCGGGGTGCGAATCCGGGTGGTTCTCGCGCGCGAGCTTGCGGTAGGCCTTCTTAATATCTGCGGCGCTTGCCGACGAGCTCACGCCCAAGTCGCCGTAATAGTCCTTGTCAGCCCATTCTTGTTGCATCGCCATCTCGCACCCTCCTTTCCGTCTCAAGAGTGTTGAGTCCGTCTAAATAATGTTTGTTCACTAAATCATCTAAGTACAAAAGCCGGGGAAGAGGCCGCGTGGGTCGCGCTACCTCATTCCCCGGCCCTACATTCCGAGCGTGGTATCTACTCGGCGGTGTCGGCTTCTGGCTCGTCGGCCGGCTCGGCGGGATCGGCGATGATCACCATGGCGTTGCGCACCAGGCGGTCACCGATCGTGTAGCCCTTACGCAGCACCGTGCCCACGGCCTTGGTGTCACCTTGGGACAGGTCCTGCACTGCTTCGTGTATCTCCGGGTTGAACTCGTCACCCTCGGCACCGAACTCTTTGATGCCCTGACCCGCCACGATGGTGCGGAACTTGTCGGCGAAGGCCTTCAGCGGTCCCTCGGCCAGGTCGCCGTGCTGCTCTGCCAGATCCAAATCGTCCAACAGCGGCAGCAACTGGGTGGCGAACTTGGCCTTGGCGTTGTCGCCCGCTTGGCTGCGTTCACGCTCCGTGCGGCGGCGGTAGTTCGCGTATTCGGCGCTGACGCGCTGCAGGGACTCCGTACGCTCGGCGAGCTGGAGCTCGATGTCGCTGACAGCGCCGCCGCCGTCCGCGTCCGGGTTGACCTCGGCGTCGGCGATTTCAGCCGCGTCTTCGAGCTCCGCGTCGGCGGCTAAGAGGGGATCCTCGTCCGCGGCGAGCGCCTCAGATTCCGCAGCCTCATCCGCAAGCGTTTCGGCCTGGTCGGGGGACACGTACTGCTCGTCTGTGGACTCCGGAGCGCCCGGGTTATCCGGCATTTGCTCGTTCTGGGGGTTCGTCATCAGACGTCGCCTCCTTCTGGCGTAGTCGGGTTACTTGTTGTCGGACTCGGAGTCAGCCGCGTCGTCGTCCTCAACAACCTCGGCGTCAACCACGTTGTCGTCGCCGGCCGGCGCGTCAGCCTGGGTAGCGCCCTCGTTGGCCTGGGCCTCGTAGAGCGCGGTACCCATCGCCTGGGACTCGGTGGTCAGCTTCTCCACTGCGGACTTGATGGCATCCAGGTCCTCGCCCTTCAGCGCCTCGTCCACGGCGTCAGCAGCCTCGGTCACGCGGCCCTTGACGTCTTCCGGCAGCTTTTCGCCGTTTTCCTCCATGAACTTGCGGGTCTGGTACGCCATGGTCTCCGCGTTGTTGCGGGTCTCCTGCTCCTCGCGGCGCTTCTTGTCCTCGTCCGCGTGAGCTTCGGCATCCTTGATCATGCGATCGATCTCTTCATCGGAGAGACCGGAGCCTTCCTGGATCTTGATCGTGTTCTCTTTGCCGGTGGCCTTGTCCTTGGCGGACACGGACACGATGCCGTTGGCGTCGATGTCGAAGGTGACTTCGATCTGCGGGACGCCGCGCGGTGCCGGAGCGATGCCTGCGAGTTCGAAGGAACCGAGCAGCTTGTTCGCGGATGCGATCTCGCGCTCGCCCTGGAAGACCTGAATCTGCACGGACGGCTGGTTGTCCTCGGCCGTGGTGAAGGTCTCCGAGCGCTTCGTCGGGATGGTGGTGTTGCGCTCGATCAGCTTGGTCATCACACCACCCTTGGTCTCAATACCGAGGGACAGCGGGGTGACGTCCAGCAGCAGCACGTCCTTCACGTCGCCGCGCAGGACACCTGCCTGGAGCGCAGCACCGAGGGCCACGACCTCGTCCGGGTTCACGGACTTGTTCGGCTCTTTGCTGGTGAGCTCCTTGACCAGATCGGACACGGCCGGCATACGGGTGGAGCCACCGACCAGAACCACGTGGTCGATGTCGCCGACGGACATGCCTGCGTCCTTCACAACCTGGTTGAACGGGGTCTTGGTGCGGTCCAGCAGATCGGAGGTGATCTTCTGGAACTCGGTGCGGGTCAACGTCTCGTCCAAGAACAGCGGGTTCTTTTCAGAGTCCACCGTGATGTACGGCAGGTTGATGGATGCCTGCTGTGCGGAAGACAGCTCAATCTTCGCCTTCTCCGCTGCCTCACGCAGGCGCTGCATGGCCATCTTGTCCTTAGACAGGTCCACACCGTTCTGGGACTTGAACTTGTCTACCAGCCAGTCCACGATGCGGTTATCCCAGTCGTCGCCGCCGAGCTCGTTGTCGCCGGCGGTTGCGAGCACCTCGACAACACCGTCGCCGATCTCCAGCAGGGACACGTCGAAGGTGCCGCCACCGAGGTCGAAGACCAGGATGGTCTCTTCCTTCTCGTTCTTATCCAGGCCGTATGCCAGCGCAGCAGCGGTCGGCTCGTTGACAATGCGGAGTACGTCCAGACCCGCAATCTGGCCGGCCTCCTTGGTGGCCTGACGCTGTGCGTCCTCGAAGTAGGCCGGGACGGTAATCACAGCTTCGGTGACTTCCTCACCCAGGTACGCCTCTGCGTCGCGCTTCAGCTTTTGCAGGGTGCGGGCGGAGATCTCCTGCGGGGTGTAATTCTTGTCGTCGATATTGACGGTCCAGTCCTCGCCCATGTGGCGCTTGACGGAACGGATCGTGCGGTCGACGTTGGTCACCGCCTGGTTCTTTGCGGACTGGCCGACCAGAACCTCGCCGTTCTTGGCAAAGGCGACGACGGACGGGGTCGTGCGGGAACCCTCAGCGTTTGCGATAACAACCGGCTCTCCGCCCTCGAGGACGGAGACGACCGAGTTCGTGGTGCCAAGGTCGATACCAACTGCACGTGCCATAAGAGTTATTCCTCCTGTTGAGATGTGGTTTATCAGTAAGTTGATGTGCTGCGACTCAACTTGACGGCCACCACTATAACACCGGCGATGACATTGTTGAGTCTGTCGCACTCATGGGTAACAACGGCCCTTTAACCAAAGTTGTTCCCGCTCCGCGCAACTTTTTCATCCGCCCAGCTCAGGGCACACGAAAAACCTCCGGTTGCGGGCACAACCGGAGGTGCAATCGTCGATAAGCAACTGCCTAGAACAAGCCAGTCTCCTGCTCGGAGTAGGACACAAGGAGGTTCTTGGTCTGCTGGTAGTGGCCCAGCATCATCAAGTGCGTCTCACGGCCAAGGCCGGACTGCTTGTAGCCGCCGAACGCGGCGTGGGCAGGGTAGGTGTGGTACTGGTTCACCCACACGCGACCAGCTTGGATGGCGCGGCCCGCTTTGTATGCCGTGGTGCCCGAGCGGGCCCACACACCGGCACCGAGGCCGTAGATGGTGTCGTTGGCAATCGTGATCGCCTCATCGAAGTCCTTGAAGGTGGTCACGGACATGACTGGGCCGAAGATCTCTTCCTGGAAGATGCGCATGTCGTTGGTGCCCTTGAACACTGTGGGCTCGATGTACATGCCGTTTTCCAGGCCCTCAATTCTGTTGACACCGCCGCCAGTAAGTACCTCAGCGCCCTCCTTCGGTCCGAGCTCCAGGTACTCCTGGATCTTGTTCATCTGCTCGGTGGAGGCTTGCGCGCCCATCATGGTCTCGGTGTCCAGCGGGTTGCCGGTTTTGATGTTTTTCACCCGCTGCACGCCGAGCTCCAAGAACTCATCCGCGATGGATTCCTGCACCAGCGCGCGCGACGGGCAGGTGCACACCTCACCCTGGTTGAGCGCGAACATGGCGAACCCCTCGATCGCCTTCTTCTTGAAATCGTCGTCCTTGTCAAAGATGTCTTCAAAGAAGAGCGACGGAGACTTGCCACCCAGCTCCAGAGTGACCGGGATGATCTTGTCCGCGGCCGCTTTGTTAATGATCTTGCCCACCTCGGTAGAGCCCGTGAAGGCGATCTTGGCAATGCGGTCGGAGCCAGAAAGCGCAGCGCCCGCTTCGCTGCCGTGTCCGTTGACAACGTTGAGCACACCCGCGGGGATCAGATCGCCGACAAGGTCCATCAGGTACAGAATCGACGCCGGAGTTTGCTCGGCAGGCTTGAGCACAATCGCGTTACCCGCAGCCAGTGCCGGGGCGAGCTTCCAAGCAGCCATGAGCAGCGGAAAGTTCCACGGGATGATTTGGCCGACCACGCCGAGTGGTTCGTTGAAGTGGTAGGCGACCATATCCCCGTCAATCTGGCTCAATCGCCCCTCCTGCGCGCGAAGGGCACCAGCGAAGTAGCGGAAATGGTCGATGGCCAGCGGGATGTCGGCGGCAAGCGTCTCGCGTACCGCCTTGCCATTTTCCCACGTCTCCGCCACCGCAAGCTCCTCGAGGTGCTCCTCCATGCGGTCCGCGATCTTCAGCAGCACCAGCGCGCGGTCTTGTGGGGAGGTCGCACCCCAGGCGGGTGCGGCCTTGTGCGCGGCGTCCAGTGCCAAGTTGATGTCCGCTTCCTTGCCGCGGGCGACCTGACAGAACACCTCGCCGGTGACAGGGGTGATGTTGTCAAAGTATTCGCCGTCCACGGGTGCGACCCAGTCGCCGCCGATGTAGTTGTCGTAGCGCTTGCGGTAGTTAACGTTCGAGCCCTCGGTGCCAGGGTTGGGGTAGATGGTCATGTCCAGGCCTTTCATGGGTAGGGAGTTAATTGTGGCCCAGATTACACACTCTCACCCCTGTGGTCTAGAGCAATTTTACTATCGACGCCCCTTCGGACCTCCCCACATAGGCAATTACCTTGACTTCTGCCACAATGACCGGGTGACTGATCAGAACAACAACGAATACGTGGGCGCGCTGGACACCGCGGTGGACGACGTCGAGATGCTGCCCACCCCGGCCGACGCGGCCCAGGAGCTCTCCAACGAGCCGATCGACCGGGGAGACATCATCGCCGCAGACGGCCGCACCGCCGCAGCGTGGGCGCTGCGCTTCATCATCGTCGTCGCCGCCACCGCGATCCTGCTGTACCTGCTCAAGTGGGTCTGGATGGGCCTGCTGCCCATCTTGCTCGCCTTGATCGTGGCCACCGTGCTGTGGCCCCCGGTGCGCTGGATGCGCAACCACAAAGTCCCCGCAGCCCTGGCCGTGTTCATCACGCTCATCGGCTCCTTCGGCATCATCGGGGGCATCATCGCCGCGATGGCTCCGACAGTGAAGACGCAGGGCACCGAGCTGGGGCGTCAGGCGGAGCAGGGCATCAACCAGATCGTCGAGTGGCTGAAGCAGCAGGATTTCACGTTCCTGGAGCCGGAGCGCATCCAGCAAGCCGTTGACCAAGCCACCGCGTTTGCGAAGGGGCAGGCCTCCAACATCGCTTCCGGTGTTTTCTCCGGCATCGGCGTGATCACGTCGGTGGGCACCACGCTGGCTCTGACCCTGGTGCTGCTGTTCTTCTTCCTCAAGGACGGCGACCGGTTCCTGCCGTGGGTGCGCAAGTACACCGGTGTGCGCGCGGGCTGGCACCTCACCGAGGTGTGCATGCGATCCTGGAACACGCTGTCCGGCTTCATCCGCACCCAGGCCATCGTATCCATGGTGGACGCCGTCTTTATCGGCCTCGGCCTGCTCTTCCTGGGCGTGCCGCTGTGGCCGGTGCTGGCCGTGGTCACGTTCTTCGCCGGCTTCATCCCCATCGTCGGTGCTGTGTCCGCCGGCGCCCTGGCCGTGATCATCGCGCTGGTGTCCAACGGGTTCATGAACGCGGTGTTCGTGCTCATCCTCATCATCGCGGTCCAGCAGTTGGAGGGCAACGTGCTCTCTCCGATCCTGCAGTCCCAGGCGATGGGCCTCCACGCCGCGGTGGTGCTGCTCGCGGTGGCGGTGGGCGGCACCCTGTTCGGCATCGTCGGCGCTTTCCTCGCGGTGCCGGTCGCAGCCGTCGCCGCTGTGTGGCTGCGCTACTGGGCGGAGATGGTGTCGCTGCGTTCCGGGGAAATCACCGCAGATGAAATACAGCTGGCCACCCAGCAGACCCAGACCATGGATTCCAAGGAGTCCTTCCTTGCCGTGCGCGACCACATGATGCGCATGGCCAAGCGGGAGAGGCCGAACACCAAGGTTCCGGTGAAAGAGGGGCTGGGCTCCACCCGCGTCCCGTTGAGCGGCGAGGCGGTTCCCACTAAGCCGGACACCGAAGTCCCGGGCCGCACGCGCGCGCTCGAGGGCGAAAAATAAGTGTACAGTCGGGTGCCGTAATTGCTTCTTGACGAAAGGACGTTACCGTGGCCGACCTCAACGGCAAGAACATCGCGATCATCGCCACCGACGGGTTCGAGGATTCGGAGTTGACCTCCCCGAAGGAGGCTGTTGAGTCCGCTGGTGCGACCACCAAGGTCATCTCCACCGAAGGTGGCGAGATCGAGGGGAAGAAGGGCGCGAAGGTAGCCGTCAACGCGAAGACGGCAGAGGCTTCCGCCGACGAGTTTGACGCACTGATCCTCCCCGGCGGCACCGTCAACGCGGACACCATCCGCACCGACGCCGACGCCGTCGCATTAGTCAAGGCGTTCAAGGACGCAGGCAAGCCGATCGGCGTGATCTGCCACGGCGGCTGGATCCTCACCGAGGCCGACCTGCTCAAGGGCGTGAAGCTCACCTCTGTGGCCAATGTGAAGACCGACCTGGTCAACGCGGGCGCCAACTGGGTCGACGAGGAAGTTGTGGTCGACTCCGGCTTCATCTCCTCGCGCACCCCGGATGACCTGCCGGCGTTCAACGCCAAGCTCATCGAGGAGTTTGCGAAGTAGTTCGCCCCTCCCCTGGCGCGCGAGCCCACCACAGCCCGCCGCCCACTGCCCGCTGGCCCTGCGCCGGCGGGTTTTTTCGTGCCTATCACCTCGGAGCGCGGATCTGCTAGTGCCACAACAGCGCAAGCGCCACCTGAAAGCGCGGATGGTATAGCAGCAAGGACGGGCCGCTATACCATCCGCGCCTTACTGACCATGATTTTCATTACCACCTGGAGATACTCTACCGAGGACACCGGACGGTATAGCAGGCCACGCCCTGCTGCTATACCACGCGCGAACCTCAGACGTCAGCCGGTGCCGAGGGCGACCTTGACCAGGTAGGCCGCGAAGGTGGGCAAGTCCACCAGGGCACCCGCGGGGATGTCGGTCGAGCTTGGGGAACCCGGAGCTTCGGAGACCAGCGCGGCAAGCTCCTCCGGGTCTTGGGGCAGGCCGAGCTTGGCGGCACCCTGCAGGGCTTTCTTGTCAAAGACGGGGGCGAGCTCCGGCCACACGCCTTGGGCCTCACGGGCGAACATGGTGGCGCAGGCAGGGCCCACACCGTCGAAGGCCTGCAGGGATTTCGGGGCGGTGTCGCGCAGGGTGCGGAGGTCGGCAGAATGCTCGTCGATAAGCAGCTGCGACATGGCGCGCAACCGGGTGGCGGAAGATTCGTCGTAGCGCGCGTAGCCGGCGGCGCCGAAGATGCGGATGAGCCGCTCACGGGGCGCGGCTAGCAGTGCGGCGGGGGTGGTCAGGCCTGCGTCGAAGAGGCCGCGGGCGGCACCGACGGCCACTGTGGCACGGATGGGTTTGGCCTGCAGCATGCACAGGACCAACAGTTGGTAGAGGGGTTCAGGCTCGTTGCGGAGCCGAATCCCCGCGTCTTCAGCGAAGGTGTTCACGCACAGCCTGCTCGAGCTCGACCCGGGCGCGCTCCAAGGCGGCCTCCCACACCTCGGAGGCGGACTCGTCTGCGGAGTCCGAAACCTGCTTGAGCAGCGTCAGCGGCACGCCGAAGGTCGAGCAGACAGCGGCGAGCGCGTAGCCCTCCATGTCCACAAGCTGGCATTCGCGGGCGAGCTCGTCGCGCAGGTCGGAGCGGTTCACAAACGCGTCACCGGTAGCGAGCTTCGCCTTGGGCAGATCGGTCAGCGGTGCAAAAGAGAACCAGCGCGGGTAGACAAAGTCCGTGAGATCGGAGGTCCCGCCGACCTTGAAGTCGTGCTTGACGGCATCGGAGACCTCGTAAACGCCGGGCTCCAAGTCCACCAGCGCGCCAGCGGTGCCGACGTTGATCACCCGCTCCGGCAGCGGGCCATCCGACAGGCGGCGGGTCAGGGAGATCGCGGCCGGCAAAGTGCCAATGCCGGTGATCAGCACCTCGTGGTCTCCGCCGGACATGATGTTCGCGGCCTCTTCTTTCATGGCCGCGACGATGAGCAGTTCTGACATGTTTGCCTATGTTAGGCGCGCAGGCTGCGGCTCCACCACCGTGACGCCCTCGCGCTCTGAGGCGGCCCGCGAGTTTTCCCGCGCCTTACGCACGCCGCGAACCGACAGCGCTCCGCCGATAACGAGGATCGCGATGCGGACGAAGACGAGCCCGTCGGTCACACCGGCGAACTTCAGCACCACCGGCAGGTTGAGGAAGACGATGAGGGTGCCCACCACCCCGCCGAGTGCAATGGGGTTCATGCGGTTGACCACCCACGCGGCGATTGGGGCCGCAATGACACCGCCGGCCAGCAGCGCCAGGACCGCGGCGAGATTAGCCACGAGGTCCTCCCACATGCCGATGGCGAAGCCGAGGGTTGCGGCGAGGGTAACCAAAAACTCGGCGGTGTTGACGGTGCCGACGATGCGGCGCGGTTCAGCACGGCCCGCGGACATCAGGGTGGAGGTGGTCACAGGGCCCCACCCGCCACCGCCGGTAGCGTCAACGAAGCCTCCGAATAGGCCAAGGCCGGCGAGGAAGCCGCGGGAGTGCGGCTTCGCATCCAACTTGCGCTGCGTCAATCCCCTGGCGAAGCGGAGCACGAGGTTCAGCCCGATCAGCGCGAGGATGAGCGACATAATCGGCTTCGCCGCCTCTGTAGACAGCCTCACCAGGATCGTCGAACCAGCGAAGGCACCGATGGCGCCGGGGATGCCAATGGAAAAGGCGGTTCGCCAATCTACGTTGCCGAAGCGGGTGTGGGCGATGCCGGAGGCGAGTGTGGTGCCCAACTCGGCGGTGTGCACCACTGCGGATGCTGCCGCCGGAGTGAGCCCGGCGAGCATGATCAGCATGGTCGTGGACGTCACGCCGAAGCCCATGCCCAGCCCGCCGTCGACGAGTTGCGCGGCAAGGCCTGCCAGTGCGATCAGCACCAGCGTCTCAAGCTTGTACATGAGCTTTCTCTTTCTGGAGGTAACGGTGTGCCACCACGCCTGCGAGCGCGGTGGTCAGCGGTTCGGATGCGGTGCACCCTTTCGGGAGTGCGCGGTACGCCGAGTCGAGAAGCGTGCCGTGCGTGACAAACAGCGGCAGGAGGTGGAATGGGGCCAGTTCCTGGAGCGCGTCGGTGCCGCCGCGTGTTGCGGCGACCACGGCCGTCGGGCGAGCAGTGTGCTTCTCGACGGCCCTTGCCAGCGCCTCGTACCTTTTCGCCTGCTCCTCGTTGGAGGTGCCTACCGGGTAGAGCACCACCCGGCTGGCGTCTGCGGGGACGCGGCTGGCCAGCACGTCCGCTATGTCCTCGCCGGTGCCGAGTGGTTCGGCGAGGACCACTCGCATGTGTTCGCCGGCCAGCCGCACGGCCTCCGGCACGTCAACTTTGGCGTGAAACGCTCGGGTGAACAGGAGCGGTACCACGACCGCTTCGCGGTGCCCGGCGCGCGCGAGTTCCCGGGCGGCGTCGGCGAGGGTGGGGGTGTCGAACTCGAGGTGGGCGTCCGCCCACTCCACGCCGAGCTGAGAGGCGGCGGCCTCGGTGAGCGCGCGGATGCCTTCCTTGGCGCGCGGGTGGCGCGAGCCGTGGGAGAGGGTGATCAGCGCGGTCATGATTGATCCCCTACCGCAACCTGGTTCCGACCAGGCCGGCGGCGAGCGTGTTGCCGGAGGACTGGTCCACGAGCAGGAAGTTGCCCACCGCGCCGCGGGCGGCGTAAGGCTCCACCGGCAGCTCGTCGGCGGTCTGGATGGTCACGTGCGCGATCTCGTTGAGCGCCACCGCCTCCGGGGCGGTGTTGTCGCCGGCCGCGCCGTCGATGTCGAGCACCCGGTCGACGCTGGCCACCCGCGCCCGCACGAACGCGGTGCCGATGCGCAGCTTCACCGCCTGGCCCGCGCGCAGCTCTTTCTCGGTCAGCCCCACCACGGTGGCGTGGAACTCCCGTGTGCCTTCCGGCCGGGTGTTCGAGGCCAGAAGGTCGCCGCGGGTGAGGTCGATCTCGTCGGCCAGGCGCAGGGCGATCGAGTCGCCGGCGTGAGCGGTGTCCACCGGGCCGTCGGAGGTGTCGATGCCGGCCACGGTGGTGGTACGGCCGTGAGGCGCGAGGATCTCGTCACCCACCGAGATGGATCCCGCATTCACGCGGCCCGCGTAGGCGCGGTAGTCGGAAGAGTGCTCGCGCAGTACGTACTGGATGTGGAAGCGGAAGTCCAGGTCGTCCGCTCGGCCGTGGTTGACCGGAATGGTCTCCAAAAGCTCAAGGACGGTTTGGCCGGTGTACCAGGGGGTCTCGGCACTGTGCTCGGCGACGTTGTCTCCCTTGAGCGCGGAGATCGGCACCACGTGCGGGTCCTCGATGTCCAGCTCGGAGGCCTTCGCGTCGAAGGCGGCCTTGATCTCGTTGAAGGTCTCCTCCGAGTAGCCCACCAAGTCGATCTTGTTTACCGCCAGGATCACGGTGCGCACGCCCAGCAGCTTGGCCACGGTGAGGTGGCGGATGGTCTGCTCGACCACGCCGTTGCGCGCGTCCACCAGCAGCACGACCACCTGGGAGGTGGACATGCCGGTCACCGTGTTGCGGGTGTACTGCACGTGGCCCGGGGTGTCGGCGAGGATGAATGTGCGCTTGTCGGTGGCGAAGTAGCGGTAGGCCACGTCGATGGTGATGCCCTGCTCGCGTTCGGCCCGGAGGCCGTCGACAAGCAAGGAAAGGTCCAGGCCCTCGAAGCCCCTATCGGCGCTGGTGCGCTCCACGGACGCGAGCTGGTCCGCGAGCACGGACTTCGTGTCGTGCAGCAGGCGTCCCACGAAGGTGGACTTGCCGTCGTCGACGGAGCCGGCGGTGCACAGGCGCAGGGTCTCGCGGTCGGCGATAGCGGCCGTTGCTGTGGTGGGAGCAGTCATCAGAAGTAGCCTTCCTTCTTGCGGTCTTCCATGGCGGATTCGCTCAGGCGGTCATCGGCGCGGGTGGCGCCGCGCTCGGTGAGGGTGGAGTTGGCGATCTCTACGAGCACCTCGTCGATCGTGGCGGCGTTCGAGTCGACGGCGCCGGTGCAGGACATGTCGCCCACGGTGCGGTAGCGCACGCGGCGGGTTTCCAGCTCCTCGCCCTCGCGCGGGCCGCCCCACTCGCCGGGTGTGAGCCACATGCCGTCGCGGCCGAACACCTCGCGGTCGTGGGCGAAGTAGATCGACGGCAGCGCAATCCCGCGCGCGCCGATGTACTCCCAGACGTCTGCTTCTGTCCAGTTGGAGATGGGGAACACGCGCACGTTTTCGCCGGGAAGGGTCGCGCCGTTGTACAGGTCCCACAGCTCCGGGCGCTGGCGGCGCGGGTCCCAGCCACCGAAGGAGTCGCGCACGGAGAACACTCGCTCCTTCGCACGCGCACGCTCCTCGTCGCGGCGCGCACCGCCGAGCACTGCGTTGTAGCCCACCTCGGCGATGGTTTCCACCAGCGGCACGGTCTGCAGCGGGTTGCGGGTGCCGTCGGGGCGCTCCTGCAGGTCGCCGCGGTCAATCCAGTCCTGCACGTGCGCCACGCGCAGGCGCAGCCCGTGCTTTTCCACGATCTCGTCGCGGAACTGGATCACCTCGGGGAAGTTGTGCCCGGTGTCCACGTGCAAAAGCTCTATCGGCATGGCGGCTGGGTGGAAGGCGCGGCGCGCAAGCTCCAGCACCACGCACGAATCCTTGCCGCCGGAGAACAGCAGGCCGATTTTGTCGAACTGCCCTGCCACCTCGCGGATGATGTGGATGGACTCGTTTTCCAAGTCCTTCAGGTGCGGCGACAGCTCAGGTGTCGTTGCCTCAGTCATTGTCCTTACTCTCCTTTTATTCGTGCAGGCCGCACTCGGTCTTGGATGCGAACGCCCAACGCCCGGCGCGCGGGTCCTGCCCCTCGGCCACGGGCAAGGTGCAGGTGGCGCAGCCGATGGAGGGGTACCCCTGGCGGGTCAGCGGGTGGATGATCAAGTTGTGGCGCTCTTCAAACGCCTCCGTGTCCTCCAGCGACCACGTCACCAGCGGGGAGATCTTCAACCGGCCGGTGTTGTCCAGGCTCAGCGCTGAAGCCTCGGCGCGGGTGGGGCCGTCGGCGCGGCGCAGGCCGGTGATCCAGCCGGCGTACGGGCTCATGTGCAACGCCAGCGGTTCCACCTTGCGCATGCGGCAGCAGGCGCTCGGGGCGCGCAGGTACAGGTTCGGCCCGTACACCTCGTCCTGCTCCGGGCGGGTGAGCTGCGCTTTGGCGCGCACGAGCCGGTGCGAGGGATATCGCTGCTCCACTTGGTCCGCCACCTCGAGCGTCTCCGGGAAGTGGTACTCGGTGTCCAGGAACAAAAAGTCCGCGTCCGGCAGGTGGCGCGATGCCAGCTCCGCCAGCACGGTGTTTTCCATGGACAGCGTCACCACCAGCTTGCCGGGCGCGTACTCGTGGGCCCAGTTCAGGATGTCGGCGGCCGAGGCGTCGTAAAGCTTGTCCGCCCACTCCTCTACTAAGGAAGCGTTACGCTTTGCGACGTCCTCCGGCAGCGCCTCCGTTTCCTTCGGGCCATCCGGGCTGATCTCGGGGTCGCGGAAGTTGCCGCCCGGCTGGTTGAGCAGGTTAATCATGGGTTGGGTCCTTCACTACTGCGGTGTGTCCGTGTCGGGCAAGGGAGGCCTGCAGCGCCTCCTCCGTCGAGGGCGCCGGCGCGTGCGGGGTGTCCGGGTCGTCCTGGCCGTGGTACTTCACTTCGAAGATGCGCAGGCACTCCCCGCACTTCCAGGCAAAATCCGTCTCCTCGTTCGGCCAGAGCTCCTCGCCGCCACAGTACGGGCAGAACGAGGGGAAGTTTCGGTTCGGATTCGGCGCTCGGCGAAAGCTCATCGCAGGTCGTCCTCGTCCGCTCGGGCGACCCACTGACGGAATGTCTCGCCATCCTCGCGCTTGTCCACGTAGTGCTGCACCACGCGCGTGACGTAATCCGTCAGCTCGGTGGAGAGCACCTTGTGGCCACGCAGCTTGCGGCCGAAGTTCGCGCCTTCGCCGATGGTGCCGCCCAGGTGTACCTGGAAGCCCTCGACCTTCTCGCCGTCCTCGTTCGCCACCATCTGGCCCTTGAAGCCGATGTCGGAGACCTGGTGGCGGGCGCAGGCGTTCGGGCAGCCGTTCAGCGAGATCGTGATCGGGGAGTCCAGGTCGCCGAAGCGTTCCTCCAGCTCATCTGCAAGCTCGATGGCGCGGGACTTGGTGGTCACGTGCGCCAGCTTGCAGTACTCCAGGCCGGTGCAGCTGAGCAGGCCGCGGCGGAACTCGGAAGGGTTGGAGTACAGGCCCATCTCTTCCAGGTCCGCCTGCAGCTTCTCGACGTCCTCCGGTTCCACCCCCAACAGCAGCAGCTCCTTGAACGGGGTGAAGCGCAGGTCGGTCACACCGTAGCGCTCCGCTAGGTCCGCCAGCGCGATGAGCTGCTCGCCGGACATGTGGCCCAGCGTGGGCTTCACACCGATGTAGCGCTTGCCGTCCTTCTGCTCGTGCACGCCGATGTGGTCGCGGTCGACCAGGTTGTTGGGGGCCTTCGGGCCGTCGGGGAGCTTGTAGCCCAGGTAGTCGTCTTCCAGCACCTGGCGGAACTTCTCCACACCCCACTCGGCTACCAGGAACTTCAGGCGCGCACGGTTGCGCAGGCGGCGGTAGCCGTAGTCGCGGAAGATGCGCACGACGTTCGCCCACACGTCCGGCACCTGCTCGAGGGTGACGAACGCGCCGAGGGACTGCGCGAGCATCGGGTTGGTGGACAGCCCGCCGCCGACGTAGCACTCGAAGCCGGGTCCGAGTTCGGGGTGCTCCACGCCGATGAAGGCGAGGTCGTTGATCTCGTGCACCACGTCCTGGCGGGCGTTGCCCGAAATCGCGGTCTTGAACTTGCGCGGCAGGTTCTGGAACTCATCGTCGGTAACGATCTGCTGAATCTTGCGGATCGCAGGCGTGGCGTCGATGATCTCGTCCTTGGCAATGCCGGCAACCGGGGAGCCCAGGATCACGCGCGGGACGTCGCCGCAGGCGTCCCAGGTGTTCAGACCGTTGGCTTCCAACTTTTCCCAGATCGCCGGCACGTCCTCGATGCGCACCCAGTGGAACTGGATGTTCTGGCGGTCGGTGAGATCCACGGTGGAACGCGCGTAGTCGCGCGAGAGCTCGCCCACCGCGCGGGCCTGGGCGGTAGAGCAGATGCCGCCGTCGAAGCGGACCCGCATCATGAAGTACTTGTCTTCTAGGACGGCGTTGTCCTCGCCGGTGAACTCGCCACCCAGGTTCTGCTTGCGCTGGGTGTACAGGCCGAGCCACTTAAAGCGCGGGTAGAGGTCCTCGCGGTCGATGGAATCAAAGCCCTGCTTGGAGTACGTGTCGATCACGCGCTGCTTGACTTCCAGGACCGGAGATTCCTGCTTAATTTCTTCGTCGTGGTTGAGCGGAGCTGTGCCGTCGATAAGCCACTGCCCCTCCGGCTTCTTGGCGCGGGGCCGAGCTTTCGTGGGTGCGCTCATTGCCTCTCCCTCACATAGACAGATCGGTTCATATCCGGGACTTCCGAATGTGTTGGGAGCTAAGTGTGCCGGACAAGTCTGTCTAAAACAACCGAGTGCGGGAAAGTGCCGGTTAAAGCATTGAATGTAATCTTTTCCGGTGTCTATCGACGCAAGATGAGAGCGCGCGAATGAAAATCTCCGTAAGTTTAAGACCGCTCTGTCTATGCGCTATAGTGTCGTGCAATAACGAACCCATCCGCGAAAGGACCTTTGTCTTATGAGCCTGCGCGTCGCCGTAGTTGGTGCCGGTCCGGCCGGCATCTACGCCTCCGACCTGCTAATCCGCAACGAGGAACACGACATCCACGTGGACCTGTTCGAGCAGATGCCCGCCCCGTTCGGCCTCATCCGGTACGGCGTGGCCCCCGACCACCCGCGCATCAAGGGCATCGTGAAATCCCTGCACAACGTGCTGGACAAGGACAAGCTGCGCCTGATTGCAAACGTCACCGTCGGCCGGGACGTCACTATCGACGACCTCCGGGACTACTACGACGCCGTCGTCCTCTCCACCGGTGCCGTGCGCGACCGGGAACTGCTGATCCCGGGCGGGGACAAGTCCATCGGCGCCGGCGAGTTCGTCGGCTTCTACGACGGCAACCCGCGGTTCGAGCGCAACTGGAACCTCGAAGCCAAGGAAGTCGCAGTTGTCGGTGTGGGCAACGTGGCCCTGGACGTCTCCCGCATCCTGGCCAAGACCGGCGACGAACTGGCCGTCACCGAGATTCCGGACAACGTCTACGAATCCCTGAAGAACAACAAGGCCGAGACGGTGCACATGTTCGGCCGCCGCGGCCCCGCCCAGGCGAAATTCACGCCCAAGGAGCTGCGCGAGCTTGACGGCTCCGACACCATCCAGGTACTGGTGGACCCGGAAGACATCGACTACGACGAGCTGTCCGAGCAGGTCCGCCGCTCTGATAAGTCCGTCGACCTGAACTGCCAGGTGCTGGAGCAGTACGCCATGCGCGAGCCGGACGACTCGCCGCACAAGATCTACATCCACTTCTTCGAGGAGCCTGTGGAGGTGCTCACCGAGGGCGACGCGATCGTGGGTATCCGCACCGAGCGCCAGGAGCTGGACGGCAACGGCGGTATCAAAGGCACCGGTAAGTTCACCGACTGGCCGGTCCAGCAGGTCTACCACGCCGTGGGCTACCGCTCCGAGCCGGTGGAGGGCGTGCCCTTCGACCTCCAGCGACACGTGATCCCCAACGACGGCGGCCACGTGCTCGTCACCGCCGAGGAAGGCGCCGGCGTCGAGGACAAGCTCTACGTCACCGGCTGGATCAAACGTGGCCCGATCGGCCTGATCGGCAACACCAAGTCCGACGCCAAGGAGACCACCGACATGCTCATCGCCGATGCAGCTGCTGGCCTTCTCGCAGCCCCGTCGCACACCGGCGCGGACGACATCTTCGACCTTCTCCGCGAGCGCGGCGTGGATTACGCCACCTGGGAAGGCTGGTACAAGCTGGACGAGGCCGAGCGCGCACTCGGCGCCGCCGACCCGAACTTCCCGCGCGAGCGCAAGAAGATCGTGGAGTGGGACGAGATGCTCGGCCACTCCCGCGCAGGCCAGTAGGGCCCCGCGGCGGGAGCGCCACATCAACCGAATCGGCACGTCTTCGCGACGTGTCGATTTTTGTTGCGGAACCGACCGCGACGGGAGTGGGTGTCTGACCGCCGCTGGGCCACCGGGGAGGACCTATCCTGGTTCGCATGCAATGGCCAGCGGTTCTTTGCGGAAAAAGGGGCAGACGCTTGAAGCCGACTTGGCGGCGGGCGACGGTGCTCGTGCTCATCGCAATCCTGACTGCGCTTTCCGTGTTCGACTGGGTCACGGTGCAGTCCCCGTACGGTTCGGCCGGCACCACAGTCGGCGCCACGCTCATCGCCGTGTGCGGCGCCTGCTGCGCGGTGCACGACGTCCGCCCCGTCACAGCCGTCGCCGGGATCGCCGCGTGCGCCAGCTTCGCGCTGTGCCTCAATGCGCTAAGCGTCCCCCTCTACTGGGAGCCAGCGCTCGCCTTCGGCGCGGTCGTCACGACCTCCCGGGTGCCCCGGCGCGACCGCACCTGGCTGACCGTCTGGCTCCTCGCGATACCCACCGTCGCGCTGTTCACCCACGGCATGTTCACGTCGGACTGGCCGGGCAGTCAGTCGGCGGGGCATGCCGCCGCCGTCGCGGCCCGCGCGGTGGCTCTGTCATGGGTCGTCCTCGGCTTCTTTCTCCTTCTCGGTGCTCAGCTTCGCAACCGGCGGGAAAAGATCTCCGAGCTGGAGCAGCAGATCGAATTCGCTCACGTCCGCGAGCGCACCCAGATCGCGCGAGAAATGCACGACATCGTCGCCCACACGCTCGCCGGCATCACCGCATTGGCGGACGGCGCGCGATACGCATCCAAACACAACCCGGAGGTGGCCCGGGACGCCCTTGAAACAATCAGCGCCGAATCACGTACCGCGCTGTCGCAGATGCGCGGGCTGCTCAGCGTGTTACGCGACGACGACGCCGCAGCACCCACCGGCACTGCCCCGGGCCAACGTGACTTCACCGCTCTGTTCAACGAAGCCCGCGCCCGTGGCCTCGACTTAAGCGTCGTGGGCTTCGACGAGCTCCCAGAGGATGTGTCGCCACTCACGCTCTTCACCCTCTACCGTGTCTGTCAGGAGGCCATCACAAACATGCTGCGACACGCGCCCGCACCGGAAGGTGCGCTCACCTTTTCCGCCGACGCGAAGTCGGTGCGTGTGGAGGCGGTCAACGCTGCGCCGAAAAGCAAGCACGGCCCCGACGGTTTCGGGCTCGTGGGCATCCGCGAGCGCGTCGCGGCGCACGGCGGGCGCGTGAATGTGACCGACGACCGCGGCGAGTTCGTCCTGACCGCGGAGGTGCCGCGATGATCAGCGTCGCGCTTGTGGACGACCAGCCGCTCGTGCGCGCCGGCTTCTCCATGCTCGTCACCTCCCAGGACGACATGGACGTGGTCTGGCAGGCGGGCGACGGCGCGGGGGTGGCCGGGCAGCCGGCGGCGGACATCGTGCTCATGGACATCCAGATGCCCGGCACAGACGGCATCGAGGCCTGCCGCGCGTTACTCGCCGAGCACCCCGACACCCGCGTGATCATGCTGACAACCTTTGACGAGCGCGACCTCGTCCTCGGCGCGCTCGACGCCGGGGCCTCCGGGTTCCTGCTCAAAGACGCAGACCCTGACGAGCTGCTCGACGCGCTGCGCACCGTCCACGGTGGCGACGCGGTACTCGCGCCGAAGGTGACGCGCCACGTCATCGGCGCCGCGCAAGCCCCCGAGCAGCGGGAGGCGGCACGCAACGAGGCGATGCTCGAGCGCCTCACCCCGCGCGAGGTGGAGGTCCTTCGCTTGGTGGCGCTCGGCTACTCAAACGAGGAGATCGCCGAGGCCAAGACACTCTCCCCCTCGACGGTGAAGACGCACGTGCACCGCATTCTGTTCAAGACCGAGTCCCGCGACCGCGTCCACGCCGTCCTCTTCGCGTTCCGCGCGGGCCTGGTGGGCACCGGCGAGTTGCTGGGCCACTAGCCGCGTACACCCCAGGGTGTACGCGCCGATTTACACCCGCGGGCGGACGATTTCACCCGCGCCACGCGCGATGGTGGGAACCATGATCGAAGTTCGCAACCTGACCAAACGGTATTCAAGCTCCACCGCCGTAAACGCGCTATCGTTCACCGCGCCGGACGGTGCCGTCACCGGTTTCTTGGGCCCGAACGGCTCCGGCAAGTCCACGACCATGCGCATGATCGTCGGGCTAGAAACCCCAAACGAGGGCGAGGCGCTTATCGACGGCTCCGCTTTCCGATCCCTCGACCAACCCGCACGCGTCGTCGGGGCGCTGCTTACCCCGGAATGGATCGCCCCGCACATGACTGGGCGCGGCCACTTGAAGATGGTCGCCGACTACGCCGGCGTGCCGGAGTCCCGCGCCGACGAAGCGCTCGAGGCGTTCGGGCTCGCGGAGGCGGCAAAACGGGAAGTGAAAAACTACTCCCTCGGCATGCGCCAGCGCCTCGGCGCGGCCAGTGCGCTGATCGCGGACCCATCCAACGTCATCCTGGACGAGCCGGTCAACGGCCTCGACCCGCAGGGCGTGGCCTGGATGCGGGGACGCATCCGCGAGATGGCCGCCGAGGGCCGTGCGGTAGTCGTCTCTTCGCACCTGATGAGCGAGATGCAGCTCACTGCGGACCGCCTTGTGGTGATCAACCGCGGCCGCCTCGCCGGCGAGGGCCCGCTCGAGGACTTCCTGGGCTCCAACCGGGTTGAGGCGACCTGCAGCGACCCGGCGCGGCTGGCCGAGGCCGTCGGCGGCCAGGTCATTGGCGACTCCGTTGTCGTCGACGATGCCACCGCCCGAGACGTCGGCGAGGCCGCCCAGCGCTCCGGGGTGACGGTTTACTCCCTCCAGGAATCCCGCCGCAGCCTCGAAGAAGTGTTCCTGGAATCGACGAAATAGGACGTAGGAGGTTTTCCATGCATACGTTGAAAGCAACCCTGCGAGAGGTCTTCTCCCGCCCCGCGACGCGCATCTTGCTCGCGTTCGTCGCGGTCGCCCTCATTCTCGGTCCCATAACCGTAGCGATGCTTCTCGGCCCCAACGGAACAAACGTCGCAGACCCCGCGATGCTGCTCATCCCCGCCAGCTTGATGCTCCCCGTGGCGCTCGCCGCAGGCGCCTTCCCCGCCGGCGGCGCACACTCGCGCGGCACGATCGGCTACGCCTACCTCGCGTCGAACCACCGCGGCTGGGAGCTTGCCTGCCGCGTTGGCGTCGCAGCTCTCGCCTGCACACTGACGGCGTTTGCTGCCTCGGCGATAGGGCTCGGCGGCGCGCACGCGTTCGTCGACAGCGTCGCGCTGGGCGGTGCCGACAGCGCGGATGCGGTGCGCTACCAGGCAGAGCTGTGGATCGCCTACCCACTGCTTGCGGCCCTGACAGCCGTGCTGCTCGGCTCGGGCACCGCGTCCTTCTTCGTCTGGGTCGTCGAGTTGCTCATCGTGGAGACTGCCCTCAGTGCGATCAACCAGCCGTGGGCCGCGGTCCTGGAGAAGCTCCTGCCGGGCGGCGCTGCCGGGAACGGTACGGCCGGGGTAGCTACCCTCGCGGTGTGGGTCGTGGCCCTCGCCGCCGCCGCGTATGCGGCCGTTCAGCGGAGGGCAGTGAAGTGACCGCAACAGAGACCACAACACACACCGGTGAGCGCACCGCGGCCCACCAGCGGTTCGTGGCCCCCGACCTCGCCCGCGGGTTCGCTCTCGTCGGCATCGCGATGGCCAACATGGTCACTGACTGGGACCCTGTCGAGGGCGCCGACCACGCGGCGGGCCTCGGCGGCTACAACGGCGACGGCACCGTGTTGGAGAAGCTGCTCGTCTTCTTCGAGACGCTCTTCGTGCACGTGCGCGGTTTGCCCATGTTTGCCACCCTGCTCGGTGTTGGCGTCGGCATGATCTTTGCCAGCCTCGAGCGGCGCGGCTACCCGCTGCGCGCCCGGCGCATGGTGCTCGCGCGCCGCTATGGGTTCCTGTTCCTGTTCGGCCTAGTGCACAAGACGCTGTTTTTCACCAACGACATCATGACCGCGTACGGCATCGCGGCGCTTATCCTGTGCCTGTTCATCGGGTGGAGCGACCGAGCACTCTACACGCTCGCAGGTGCAGCGTTCGCCCTGAACGCGGTACTTCGTGCCCCTGGTGTATTCGCCGCGTTTTCGTCGGCAGCGGAACCGATAAGCGGCAGCCCCGCGCGCATCGTTGACCTCGGCGAGCGCATAGCCGTCGGCCTGGCCAACTTCTGGGTGTACCCGGCAATTGGCGTAATCGAGATGCTCGCTTTCTTCCCGCTTGTCGTGGTCGGGTTTATCTGGGGCCGGCGCGGCGTCTTTGGCGACGTAAACGGCAACTCCCGGATGCTCCGCGGGTGGGCGATTCTTGCGGCCATAGTCATGGCGGCCATCGGCATCCCGTGGGGCTACGGGGAAATCGGCGCGCTCGGACCCGGGTGGGCTACAGGGCTCACTGCCGCCAACGGGCTTGTCGGCATGCTGACCGGCCCCGGTATCCTCGCCGCAATCACCCTCGCGTGCCGGCCGTTGCAATCGCGTATCAACGCCTCCGGCACTCTCCCACACCTAGCCCGACCCCTCGTGGCGCTGGGGAAACGTTCCATGAGCGGCTACCTTGCGCAAACGATTCTCTTCACCCTGACAACCCAGCCCGCGTTCTGGTGGGTAACTCGCGACGCGACGATCTCCGGCAAACTCGGCTGGGCGCTGATTACGTGGCTGGCCACGGTGGCTGGTGCGTGGGCGCTTGAGAGGGCCGGCAAGCCGGGGCCGTTCGAATGGCTGCACCGTCGCCTGTCGTACGGCAAAAACGGCCTGCCCGAGCACTACCACGGCTAGGCGCCCAGAGCAGACGCGCCCGGACGGCACCGTGCCCACGCTCGAGCCGTGCGCCATGCGACAGAAGTCTAGGATTGCCCGGGCAACGAGAAGAAGGGGCATACGTGGATCTCATCCGACTCACCGCGCGCTTCGGCAAACCCTACGCCGGCCAATTCGCATTGGTCATCGCGTTACAGCTGGTCACTACCCTGGCCACGCTGTATCTGCCGGACTTGAACGCGGACATCATCAACAACGGCGTCGCGCAAGCGGACGTGCCGTACATCTGGCGCGTGGGCCGCACGATGCTGCTGGTAGCGCTGGTCCAGATCGTGGCGGCCATCGGCGCGGTGTGGTTCGCCTCCCAGGTGGCCATGAAGACCGGCCGGGACATCAGGGCCGCCGTCTACGACCGGGTATCGGGCTTCACCAGCGAGGACATGGCCCGCTTCGGCACCGCCACCCTGGTCACCCGCGGCACAAACGACGTCCAGCAGGTGCAAATGACGTTCCTGCTGTTCATGAACTTCATGGTCGCCGCACCCATCATGGCTATCGGCGGCATCATCATGGCCCTGCGCCAGGATGCGGGGATGTCCTGGCTCGTTGTCACGGCGGTGGTCGTGCTCGCCGTCGTGGTGGGCGTCATCGCGGCGATTCTCATGCCGCTGTTCAAGCAGATGCAGAAGCGGCTGGATGCAATCAACGGCCTGCTGCGCGAGCAGATCGCCGGCATCCGGGTGGTCCGCGCGTTCGCCCGCGAGGACTACGAGGCCGAGCGGTTCACAGACGCGAACCAGCAGATCACCAGGCTCAGCCTGAACATCGGCCGCGTGTTCGTGACCATGTTCCCGGTGATCATGCTCATCCTCAACCTCGCCACCGCGGCCGTGCTGTGGTTCGGCGGCCACCGCGTGGACGACGGCCTGGTGGAGGTCGGCTCGCTCACCGCGTTCATGCAGTACCTGATGCAGATTCTCATGGCGGTGATGATGGGCGTGTTCATGCTCATGATGCTGCCGCGCGCGCTTGTTTGCGCGGACCGCATCGAGGAGGTGCTCGCGGAGGAGCCGGCGGCGGAGGGGACCGAAGGGGCGTCGATAGGCAAGGGCATAGGCAGGGGCGTTGTGCGTTTCGACGGCGTCTCCTACACCTACCCCGGCGCGGAGCAGCCGGTGCTGGAAGACATCACGTTTGAGGCGCGGCCGGGCACGACGACAGCGATCATCGGCTCCACCGGCAGCGGCAAGACGACGCTCGTGGGGCTGTTGCCCAGGCTCTACTCCCCGACGGCGGGTAGCGTGCGTATCGACGACCATCCGGTCTCCCGCATGCGGCGCGAGGACTTGGTCAAGGCCGTCGCGATGGTGCCGCAGAAGCCGTGGCTGTTTTCCGGCACAGTGGCCTCGAACCTGCGCATGGGCAGCCCGGATGCCACGGATGAAGAACTTTGGGCGGCACTGCACACCGCGCAGGCTGGCTTTGTCGAGGACCTGGGGATGCCAATCGCGCAGGGCGGCACCAACGTCTCCGGCGGCCAGCGCCAGCGTCTGTGCATCGCGCGCATGCTGGTGGCGGACCCGAAGGTGTACGTCTTCGACGACTCGTTCAGCGCGCTCGACGCCACAACGGAGGCGAACCTCAACGCCGCGATGCGCGACACGGCGCGCGAGCGCACCGTAATTGTGGTGGCGCAAAAGGTGTCCTCTATCCGGAACGCGGATCAGATTTTGGTGATGGAGGCCGGGCGCATCGTCGCTCGCGGCACCCACAAGGAACTGTTGCAAACGAGCGACACTTACCGAGCAATCGAGCGCAGCCAGGCGGAGGTGGACGCATGAGCGAGAAGCATGCGACAGAGTTGAGCGAAGAGCAGCTCGCCGAGTACGAGCAGAAGATGGCGGGAGACGACTACTCCAGCAGCGCTCCCCGCAAGGCGAAGCAGTTCTGGCCCTCCGCCAAGCGGCTGCTGGGGCTCCTCGCCCCGTACAAGGTGGCGCTGACTGCGGTGTTCCTTATGAACGCGGTGTCGGTATTTTTAGCGGTCTACGCCCCGCGCGTGATGGGCCGGGCCATGGACGTAATCTTCTCCGGCGTCGTGTCCAAGCAGATGCCCCCGGGCACCACCAAAGAGCAGGCGGTCGAGGGGCTGCGCGCGGCGGGCCAGGACCGGTTTGCGGACATGGCCGGCGCGATGGACCTCAACCCGGGACGCGGCATCGACTTCGACCGCCTGCGCGAGCTGATTGTGTTGGTGCTGGTGCTCTACGTGGCGGCGTCGCTACTCATGTGGGCCCAGGGCGCGATATTGAACCGGCTGGTCATGAACGCCGTGTTCAACCTGCGCGAGCGCGTGGAGGCGAAGATCAACCGTCTGCCGCTGAGCTACTTCGACACCCGCCAGCGCGGCGACGTGATGAGCCGCACCACCAACGACGTGGACAACGTGCAGCAGGCGCTGCAGCAGTCTTTGTCGTCGCTGTTCAACGCTGTGCTCACGGTGATCGGCATCATCATCATGATGTTCGCCATCTCTTGGCAGCTCGCGTTAGTCGCACTACTGGCCATCCCGCTGACCGGGTTGGTGATGGGCCTGGTGGGCACGCGCTCCCAGAAGCAGTTCACCACCCAATGGAAGGCCACGGGAGACGTCAACGGGCACGTGGAGGAGTCCTTCTCCGGCCACGACGTCGCCGTCATCTTTGGGCGCACGGAGCAGCTGCAAGAGCAGTTCGACGAACGCAACGAGGAGCTCGCCGGCGCTGCGCAGAAAGCCCAGTTCTTGGCCAACTCGATGCACCCGATCATGCAATTCATTTCCTACCTTTCCTACGTGGCCATCGCGGTACTCGGCGGGGTGAAAGTGGCCTCAGGCAAGCTCACGCTCGGCGACGCCACCGCGTTTATCCAGTACTCGCGCCAGTTCAACCAACCGTTGGGTGAGATCGCCGGGATGATGCAGATGCTCCAGTCCGGCGTCGCCTCCGCCGAGCGCGTCTTCGAGCTTCTCGACGCGGAAGAGGAACACGCCGATACGGCCCAAACGCGTCTCGCCAGCCGCGTGGACGGGCGCGTGGACTTCAAGGACGTGTCCTTTGATTACGGGACGGAGCGCAGCGACGCTCCCCCCTTGATTCAGGACCTCAACCTGCGCGTCGAGCCGGGTCAGACCGCGGCCATCGTCGGCCCCACCGGCGCTGGCAAGACCACGTTGGTCAACCTGCTCATGCGCTTTTATGACGTGGATTCCGGCTCGATCACCCTGGACGGCACGGACATCCGGGACCTCTCCCGCGAAGCGCTGCGTGGCCAGATTGGCATGGTGCTGCAAGACGCGGTGCTGTTCAAGGGCACGATCATGGAGAACATCCGCTACGGCCGCCTCGACGCAACCGACGAGGAGGTCATTGAGGCCGCGAAGGCCACCTTCGTGGACCGCTTCGTGCGTTCGCTTCCCGACGGCTACGAAACGCAGGTCGACCAAGATGGGGGCTCCGTCTCCGCCGGTGAGCGGCAACTGATCACGATCGCACGCGCGTTTTTGTCCCAGCCGGCGCTGCTGATCCTGGACGAGGCGACATCGTCGGTGGATACCCGCACCGAGGTGCTCGTACAGCAGGCGATGAACGCGCTGCGGTCCAACCGCACCTCCTTTGTCATCGCCCACCGGCTATCCACCATCCGCGACGCGGACGTGATCGTGGTGATGGATAACGGGCGGATTGTGGAGCAGGGGTCGCACGCGGAGCTCGTCGCCAAGCGAGGCGCGTACTGGCGGCTGCACGAGTCCCAGTTTGCCGGTTAACTGACAGAGCTTGTCACCACCTACCTGGACAAAGTCGAAGCCGTGTTGCCACGCGTGTACTTCTACCAACTGCCGGAAGACGAGTACGCCAATGCGAAGCAGCGCTACGAAAACCGCGAAACCGGCGCCGACGAGCGCTGGCAGTAAGTAGGATCAGCCACATGACTACGGAAAACGAAGGCCTGTACACCAACATCGAAACCGACAAGACGGGCGCCACCGGTGCTGGCGCCACTGGCGCGACCAACCCGAACCAGGACATGGACACCCTGCCCGTGGGTGAGGGCGTGCGCACCGTCGAAGAAGCCGAGAGCCACGAGGATAACTCCCGCTGGAACGACGGCAACCTGCCGCGCAGCTAGCCCCTCCCCGCGCCCCGACCACGCTTTCTCGCCGGGGCGTTAATATTGGCGGGGTGAGCACCCCATACGGCAATTTCAGGATCGGCGACCAAGAGCGCATGGACGCCATGGACACCCTCGGACGCGCGCTCGGCGAAGGCCGGCTCGACATGGCGGAGTTCGACCAGCGCTGCAGCAAGGTGGCAGAGGCCCAGACGCATGCAGACCTCGAGCCGATCCTGGCGGATCTGCCGCCGGTGCCGGCCGGAGGTGCCGTCGCTAAGCAAGAAGTGCCCGCAGGCGACATCTTCTACAGCGGGCGCGAGATCATGCAAGCGCGGCGCTCGGGCAGGCGCATGCGCGCAGGCGTGTTCTGGCTGGGCACCGTGGGTGCGATGGGTCTGACTGTGGCGAACCCGGTATTCCTGCTGCTCATCCCCACCCTGTTCATCCTGCTGTACGTGATGAAGGTGGGCCCGGACTCCTGGTACACGCCAACGCTGAGGCAGCTGGAGCAGCAGCGCCGCCAGGACATCAAGATGCGGCAGCTGGAGATCGAGTCCGCGAAGACGCACCAGCAGGCGCTCATGCGCTCGCAACGCAAGGACCAAATCAACCAACTGACCACCGACGCGCTCGACGCGGCGCAAAATACGATAAACCGTTTCCGCAAACCCTAAACAGGCCTACAGTGGTGTGGCATGAGCGAGCCACTGAAGGAGCACCGCCATTTCGACCAGGCGGACAAGTTAAAGAACGTCTTCTACGACATCCGCGGGCCGGTGACGGCCACCGCGGAGAAGATGGAGCGCGACGGCCACACGATTTTGAAGCTGAACACCGGCAACCCCGCCATCTTCGGTTTCGAGGCGCCGGACGTGATCATGCGCGACATGATCGCCAACCTGCCCACCTCCCAGGGCTACACCACGTCCAAGGGCATCACGTCCGCCCGCCGCGCCGTGGTGACCCGCTACGAGATGATCGACGATTTCCCGCCGGTGGACATCGACGACGTCTACCTGGGCAACGGCGTGTCCGAGCTGATCAGCATGACCACGCAGGCGCTGCTCAACGACGGCGACGAGATCCTCATCCCCGCCCCCGACTACCCGCTGTGGACTGCGGCGTCCACGCTGGCCGGCGGCAAGGTCGTGCACTACCTGTGCGACGAGGAAGACGGTTGGAACCCGTCGTTGGAAGACATCCGGGAGAAGGTCACCGACCGCACCAAGGCCATCGTGGTGATCAACCCGAACAACCCCACCGGTGCGGTGTACTCGCGCGAGGTGCTCGAGGGCATCGCCGACATCGCCCGCGAGCACGAGCTCATGGTGCTCTCCGACGAGATCTACGATCGCGTGCTTTACGGCGGCGCTTCGCACATCTCCATGGCCGAAGTCGCCCCCGACCTGGTGTGCATCACCTTCAACGGCCTGTCCAAGGCGTACCGCGTGTGCGGCTACCGCGCTGGCTGGATGGTGGTCACCGGCCCGAAGCGCCGCGCTGCCGGTTTCATCGAGGGGCTGGATCTGCTGTCCGGCACCCGCCTGTGCGCCAACGTGCCCGGCCAGCACGCCATCCAGGTTGCGCTCGGCGGGCGCCAGTCGATCTACCAGCTCACCGCCGAAGGCGGGCGCCTTCACAAGCAGCGCGACGTGGCAGTTCGGAAGCTGCGCGAAATCCCGGGCATCTCCGTGGTGGAACCCAAGGGCGCGCTGTACTGCTTCCCCAAGATCGACGCGGAGATGTACAACATCCACGACGACGAGAAGTTCATGCTGGACTTGCTCAAATCCGAGAAGATCCTGATGGTCCAGGGCACCGGCTTCAACTACCCCACCCCGGACCACTTCCGCGTGGTCACCCTGCCGTGGGCGTCCCAGCTGGAAAACGCGATCGAGCGGTTGGGCAACTTCCTGTCGGATTACCACCAGCACTAGGGGCCTGCGGAGCGGGGGCGTTGAGCGCTCATCTTCGTGCTACCCCAGATCGTCTAGTAGACCATCCGGCTCCGCTATACCATCCGCAGCTGGCCACGGGCGGCGCGTGGGCGCCACCACTCGGCGTATTGAAATTTCTACAAGCTGCGACCAAGGGCGCGCAGCTGCCAACCGGCGTTTTGCCAGTCGGTGACGGGGAGGACGTTTCGGCCGTCGATAAGCAATTGCCTATCGACGAGCCCTGCCGCCCACACCGGATCCATTTCCTTGAACTCCTGCCACTCGGTGGCGAGGATGACCAGCTCCGCCCCGCGCAGGGCGTCCTCGAGGCTTACGGCGTAGTCCAGGGTGGGAAAGACCTTGCGGGCGTTGCCCATGCCCTGCGGGTCGTAGACGCGCACGCTTGCTCCGGCGAGCGAGAGCTGGCCGGCCACAGCCAAGGCTGGCGAGTCGCGCACATCGTCCGAGTTCGGCTTGAACGCAGCACCCAACACCGTGACGTTGCAGCCGATCAGGGATCCGAGCTCCTCGCGCGCCAGATCGATCACCCGCTGGCGGCGACGCATGTTGATGGCATCGACCTCCCTCAAAAACGTCAGCGCCTGATCCGCGCCGACCTCGCCGGCGCGCGCCATGAACGCCCGGATGTCCTTGGGCAGGCACCCGCCGCCGAAGCCCAGGCCCGCGCCTAAGAACTTCCGGCCGATGCGGTCGTCGTAGCCGATGGCGTCCGCCAGCTGGGTCACGTCCGCTCCGACGATCTCGCACACCTCGGAAACGGCGTTGATAAAGGAGATCTTCGTGGCGAGGAAAGCGTTCGCGGAGACTTTCACCAGCTCCGCGGTTTGCAAATCAGTCACGATGAACGGGGTGTCGTTGGCCAGCGGGGTGGCGTAGACCTCGCGGGCAATGGCCTCGGCCGTGGTGTTGTCGGCGCGGTGACCCAAGACAATGCGGTCCGGCTCGATGGTGTCTTTCACCGCGTAGCCTTCGCGGAGGAACTCCGGGTTCCACGCGATTTCGACCGTTGTGCCCGGCTTGGCCAGGTTGTCGGCGCGCTCCTGCAGCGCGGCGGCGGTACCGACCGGGACGGTGGACTTGCCCAAAATCAGGTGCTCGCCCTCGAGCTGGGGCACCAGGTCGTCGATGACGGCCTCGACGTAGCGGGTGTCCGCCGCGTAGGACCCGCGCTGCTGCGGGGTGCCCACACCAATAAAGTGCACGTTTGCGAAGGCGGCGGCTTGGGCGTAGTCCGTCGTAAAGCTTAGGCGGCCTGCGTCGATGTTGCGCTCGAGCACCTCGGGCAAGCCCGGCTCGTAGAACGGCACCTTCGAGTTCTTCAGCGCCTCGATCTTATTTTCGTCAACGTCTACGCCCAGCACCTCGTGGCCGAGCTCAGCCATGCACGCCGCGTGCGTCGCGCCGAGGTAACCGGTACCAATCACAGTCATCCGCATAACAGGCCATTATGCCGTGGACGGGTTGGGCCGGCAGGGTAAGTGAGGAGCTCACGCGTAAGGCGGTATAGCAGGCAGGGGTTGCCTACTATACCGCCTGCGACGACATGCCGTGTTTGCCCAGGTGATAATGGGGCTTATTACCAATAGCGGCGAGGTGGTATAGCAACACACCCCCGCTGCTATACCACCCGTGCGGGAGCGCGCTCTATTGGAAGTTCAGGTACGCCTTCGACGGGGTCGGGCCGCGCTGGCCCTGGTACTTCGAGCCGAGCGCGCCGGAGCCGTAGGGGGTGTCCGCGGGCGAGGACATCTTGAACAGTGCGAGCTGACCGACCTTCATCCCCGGCCACAGCACGATGGGCAGGTTGGCCACGTTGGACAGCTCCAGGGTGATGTGGCCGGAAAAGCCCGGGTCGATAAAGCCTGCGGTGGAGTGCGTGAGCAGGCCGAGGCGGCCCAGGGAGGACTTGCCCTCGAGCCGGCCCGCGAGGTCCGCCGGCAGCGTGAAGCACTCCAGGGTGGAGGCAAGCACAAACTCGCCGGGGTGCAAGACGAAGGCGTCGCCCTCGGGCACCTCGACGAGCGTGGTCAGATCCGGCATCTCCTGCTTCGGGTCGATGTGCGTGTACTTCGAGTTGTTGAAAACGCGGAAGAACTTATCGATGCGCACGTCGATGGAGCTCGGCTGGATCAGCTCAGCGTCGAACGGGTCGATGCCGAGGTGGCCGGAGTCGATAGCGTCGCGGATATCGTGATCTGAGAGCAGCACGGGTGCGAGTGTACTTCCCCGTTTTGGGCCCAGAATCCGTGGTGCTAAAGTAAGCGGAGCTGCCGGCGTAGTTTAGTGGTAGAACATCAGCTTCCCAAGCTGAGAGTGCGAGTTCGATTCTCGTCGCCGGCTCTCGTTTTTACCTAGGGGGAAGGCTGGGTCCGAGGGGCCTATGCGTGGCTGCAGGGCCCGATCGGGCGGGAGGAGACGACGCTTACCGGGTACCCGTATCCGTCGAAATCACCACGCATCACGGGCCACTCCCGGTTGTAGTACTTCGCGTTGGCGAGGCGCTCCGGGTCGTGGTTGTAGCAGGTGTACACGCCGTCTTCGGTGGAAAAGACGAGCTTCGTCCCGTCGTGTTCGATGATGGTGATGGGCAGCCAGTCCTCCTTGGGGCCGTTGCCAGCGCGCAGCACCGGAATCCAGTGGGACTTGTGGCCGTTGGCGATCAGGTCGCACTCGTCGGGGCCGCACGGGATGCGTTCCGCGGGCGGCTCCGGCAGGGGGACGGCGGTGCCGTTGGCGTCGCGGACGGCGCCCTCGATGGCGGAGTATTCGAACTTCGGGCCGGTGTGGCCGACGAAATCGAAGGCCTCCATAGGTGAGGGAAATTCCGCAGTGACGATCTCACCTGTGCCGTCGAGCCTGAACGTGACGGTGTTGATATTGACGCTGCCGAGGGTCGCCGGGACCCAGTCGTCGGCGAAGTCGAAGGGGTTGGACATTGCTGGCATGTCGGAGGACATGGGAAAACTCCTGATGGGAATCGCTCTTCCGGCGCGGCGGCTGCACGTGCCGGCGGATCTTCTCCCGGGGGCACCGTGCGCGATGTGCGCGGTTGCCAGCCGACGAGCCGGGAGGCTTTGCCCCGTTGCGCCGGGGCCGTCGGACTTCGTGATCCGCCCCAGACGATAACAGACAGCTTTGTCTACTGCAAGTGATGGCCGGAGGACGTCGATAAGCAATATGCTGCAAAGGATGAAACTGAGCAGCGCGATGATGACACTTGCGGCCGGGTACGGAGCGGTGCGCGGGCTGCAAAACCGCCCGCCGATGCCGTTCAACGACAGGAACTTCAAGCCGGAGCACCCCACGCCGGTGCTATACATCCACGGAATTAACTCGCGGACCGCGGCATTTGAATCCAACGCTCAGACGCTTCGTGAGCAGGGCTTTTGGGTGTGGGGGTACGACTACGGGGACATGATCGCACCCGGTTTCTTCGGCGCGGGCGACTTGAACTCGATCGTCGGCGACGTGGAGGAGCACGTGGACCGCGTACTGCGTAAGACGGGGGCGAAGCAGGTGGACATCGTGGCGCACTCGCAAGGCGCACTGATGACCAAGTTGTTCATCGCACGCGGCGGCGCGGAGAAGGTGCGGCGAGTGGTGGCGATGGGCGGCAATTTCCACGGCACGGATTTCCGGGGCCTCGCCGGGCAGATGGGCGAGGTGGCGTCTCGGCACCCACATTTCACCGCCTTGTTTGCGCCCGGGGCGGCGCAGCAGCTGGCAGGCTCGGCGTGGTTGCGCGAATTCGCGAGCGGCCCCGACACCGCGCCAGGGATCGTCTACACCTCGATATATTCACCCGCGGACACCGTGGTCACACCCGCCTCCGCGTCCATGTTGGAGGCCGGCCCGGGTGCGGACGTGGCCAACATCGACTCCGGGCGGTGGTACGACGGGTACGCACCGCTCCACGCACTCATGCCGCGCGACCCGCTCTACGCCGATCTCACGGTGTGGGGGCTGCTACGCGAGGTGGGTAAGCACGTGCCGCCGCGGTTTCCCGACTAGGACGCTGGCGCTTATCGACGAGCTAAAGTTGCTGGCCGGGCGGCCACATTCGAACGTCTGTGCGTTTTTTGGGCTGGCGTGTCGGCGCGTGCCGTAGCGTGTGGCGTGTTCGTTCGTTGAAGATGGGTTTCGGGAAGGGAACGCGGGCGTGACCACGGTAATTGACCACCACGTTGATCAGATCGTCAATAGCCTTGCAGCGCTTGAGGCGCTCATGATGCAGCCCGAATCCCTCCACCTGTCATCCACGCACCACGCGATGGAACGGTTGCACGCAGCGCTGCCGCTGTTGTCCAACGCCAATATCGCGTTTGCGTTCCTGTGCGAACGCGACGGGGCTGGCCGCTTAGTCGGGGCGAACCACCCCGTGGAATACCTGACCAAACAGCTCGGCCTGCCGCGCTCCGACGCGTTCAGCTTGCTCAGCCAGGCCAAGACCATGTTCGGCGAGGTAGAAGTGCCCGCACCGCCAGCGGATCCCGCGGCGGATGAGCAGGAACGCCGGAAGCGTGCGGAGGAAGAACAGCGCCGCAAAGATGAGGCCCGGAAAGCGAAGGAGCGCGCTAGAAATGCCGCCGCGAAAGCAAACGCCGAGAAGAAGCGCATCATTGAAAGAGCGTTAATGCAGCTCAACGAGCACGCTGACCCCGGCCGGGACGAGATCTACGCCCGTGCGTTAGAAGCTTCCGAGACCATGTCTGCAGAGGAGCTGCGGAAGTACGTGGTGAACCTGGTCAAACGCGCGAACCGGAGAGGCAGGGATTACGAGGGTAAGAAGGATCCTTTCGCCGCGTTCAAGGAGCGCACCATGATCTTCGGGGAGGAAGACAGCGACGGGGGATCCTGGGGCAAGATCTATTTCGACAAAGCCAGCCGCGCCGCATTCGAAGCCGCCCTCGCCGCTGGCGAGGCCCTCGGAGCCAACCTGCCGGACGGAGTCGAGGACAAACGCACGCGCGGGCAGCGCCGTTTCGATCAGCTCATGGACATTGTGAACCGCCACGGCAACGCCTCCACCGCGGCACGACGGGGAGTGGGCACCGTCGTTGTGACGATGACCCTGGAAGAACTGCTCGGGGCTGACGCGTACACCGAGTTCTCCACCAACACCTCGGTATCCCTTAACGCCTTGGACGTGATCCGTCTCGGATTAGCCGGCGACTCGTTCGCGCTCCAGCTCGACTCGTGCACCGGCGTGCCCCTCTCACTGGGACGCGCACGGTTGGCCAGCGTGGAACAAAAACTGGTGCTGCTTGCAATGCAGCAAGTATGCGCCTGGATCGGCTGCACCAAGCCGGGCGTGGAACTCGAGGCCCACCATCTCCACACATACCTGCACGGCGGCCTCACCGACCTCGACAACCTCATCCTCCTGTGCCGCGAGCACCACATGTGCAACAACGACAACAGGGACGGCGCGGGTGGGAAGGGGTACTTCACCAAAGACCCCTCCACTTGGGATATCACCCACCACCCCGCCGACGGTGGCCCGCCAGTTCGGACCAGCACCCACCAGTATGAGCAATCGCCAGGTCAAAGGACCATCCGCCGGGCCAGGGAACGATATCCCGCGTTCGATGACCCACCGACCGCGAGGTCGGCGGACCCACCACTGTTCGACCTGGGCACAAGCACGCGCACCGGCCACGGAAGTGCCGGCAACACGGCGTGAGGGTTGGGCGTGCGGTTTCTACCGCCGCCCCTAGCCGCAGCGCACGATCGGCTGCGGGTTGTACACCGTGGTTTGGGTTTCGCGATCCAGCTCGTTGCCCGCGAGGTCGTAGATGATTCGGGTATCGGAGGTGGTGAACCCCGGTGCACCCGAGGACGGCACGCAGCCGGAGCCTGGCACGTTCATCGGCTGCGGCGAAGTCTGAGCCCAGCGGCCGCCGTTGACGGACTCGACGGTGACGGTCTTGACTCCCATGAGGCTCACGGTGACCTCCCCGCCGCCGACGCTGGTCGCGATGCGCACCGGGTGGGGGCTGTCGTTGCGGAACTGCAGGTCGATCGCCCCCTCGTACACGGTCGCCTCGCGGCCGGCCGGGTAGCGGGAGATGTAGTAGGAGTGCGGCGTGTGCGCCACATCCGTCATGCCCGCGAAGTAAGAGGCGTTGTACAGCGTGGTGGCGAACTGGGAGATGCCGCCGCCGACCGCCGTGTCCGCGTGGCCGTCCAGGATAATGCCGGACTCCACATACCCCTGCGCCGTTCCACGCGGGCCGGTGTAGCCGTTGAGGGAGAACGTTTCCCCGGGGTTCACAATCGCGCCGTTGACAGTGCTTGCCACCAGCGCGATGTTGGTTCCGGACGCACCCGAGTAGCCGCTGGTGGTGAAGGAGCCGACTACGTCATTGAACGTCGCATTCTCCGCCTGGGCGGTGGTGAACTGGGCCGGCACGTCCTTGTATACCGCTTCCCAGGACCGCGGCTCGGTGCCCAGCAGCCGCTGGTCGAAGCCAACCATGGTTGCGTCCCAGTCCACGACGGAGCCGTCCACGGACGGCTCGACCCCGCCGCCTGCCAGCACCCGGGCGTTTTTGGCCTCCACCTCCGTTTGAGCAAGCTGGTCGCCGAGGATGGTGCGGGCTGCGTCCTGGTTCACGCGCGGCTCGATCCGGCCGTCTACGCCGGGGAACTGCACGATTTCGCCGAGGCGGTCTTGCGGCACCGCTGCCGCCACGCCCTCCTTACCTGTCACCGTGACGGGCCCGTCCAAAGCGGCGCGCACCGGTCCGCCCAGGGCTGCCTTCAGCGCGGCATCGTTGATGGCCGGTTGCACCTTCGCGGGTTCGACCTCGATACCACCCGGGCTCAACCAGCCGGTGGTCACTTCTTCCCGGAGCGCCGGGCGCTCAACGTCCTGGCCCAGTTTCGGGTCGGATGTTTCGGCCTTGCCGCCCTCAATGCGGATGGCGCCGTCGACGGGGTCCACGTGCAGCTCGTGCGTCAGGCGGTCGAGTTGGCTGTTCAGGGCAGCGTCGTCGACCGTCGGCACAACGTCCACTTCGTGGGTGGTAAACAACCCGCGCAGGCGGTCTACCGGGTTGGCGGATTCGATGCCGGCCGCCGCCACGGTCGCGTCGAAGTCGATGCCGAGGCCGGATTTTGCCGGGACGAACTCGGAGCGCTTCTCCCCCGCCTTGACCTCGACGGGCTCATCTGCAACGCCGCCAAGCTCCGTTTCGAGCTTATCGCGGGCCTCCTCCGGTGCCATCGCACCGATGTTGACGCCGCCCACGTGCGTGCCGCGGGGCACGTTTCCGCGGTGCATTGCCAGATCGGTCAGGTACAGCGCGAGAGCCACGGCAAGGATGCCGAGGAGTGTGCCGAGGGCGATCTTGCTTCCGCGGCCCATCACAGCAGCACCGCCGGGGGCGCTGCCGGAGCGGCCCTTCTTATGCGAGGTTGCCTTCACCGTAGTCACCCGTCCCACAGTAATGGAGATCTTTGAAGCCGCCTAGATGTGGCAGTGGCGGTGTGCTACAAGCCGACGTCGATGAGCTGCTGCTGCACCCGCGCCGCCGCCTCGTCTATGCGGGTTTCGGGGATGTAGCCGCTCTGCACGCACCACACGATGTGGTCGATGATGCCGGGCAGGTCCGCGCCCGAGGACCACAGCGCCTGGTCTGCGCCCGAGCCGATGGCCCTGGCCACAGCGTCGCGGGTGGGCGCGTAGTCGAGGATGCCGCGCATGCCCGATAGGTCGTCGGTGACCACGGCCCCCTCAAACGGGACGCCGCCCGGGTAATCGCCGGTGCGCAGCAGGCGGTAGGCCTCGGGGTTCATGGAGCTTGGCACGCCCTCCGGCCCCAGGCCCGGCACGATCATGTGTCCCATCATCACGCTCGCCCGGGGGAACTGCTCAAGCAGCGGCCCATAGGGGCGCAGGTCCAGCTCCTTCATCTCCCCCAAGGACGGTGTGAGGGCGAGCTGGTGGTGCGTGTCTCCCGAAGCGCGGCCGTGGCCGGGGAAGTGCTTGAAGGTGGGGGTCACCCCGGCGTCCATAAGGCCCTGCGAAAACAGGCCGGCTACGCGGACCACCTCATCCGGGTTGCCGTGGAACGAGCGGTCACCAACGATGTCCAGGCCGCTCACGTCGAGGTCCAGCAGCGGCGCGTAGTCCACGTTGATGCCGTGCGCCCGCAGCGCGCGGCCGATGTCGTACCCGGTGCCGCGTATCACCTCCGGGGGCTGGCCGGCGAGCGCACGTGGCGGCATGAAATCGCCCAGCACCTGGGTGTGGCGTTGCACGCGGCCGCCCTCGAAATCGATGGCCACGCTGAACGGCCGGTGGTACTGCGTCCGCAGTGCGTTGACGTCGCGCCCGACCTCCGTGAGCAGCGCAGGGTCCGCCCAGCTGGGGATGATCAGTCCGCCGACCCCCTGGTCGAGAGCGAACCGGGCCTGGTCGTAGTTGGACACCCCCACCACCATGAGCGAAGCGACCTTCTGCCGCAGGTCGTGCGGCACCCGCTGTTGGGCCGGCGAGAGGGGGGCTGGCGCGTGTACCTGGGCCGGAGCGGCGATTGCGGGTTGCGTATCAGCGCTTTCGCGGACCTCAGCGGTCTCCAACGCCGGCGACTCCTCTACGGCGGGTTTCGGGGAGGAGCAAGCAGCAAGCCCGAGCGTGGAGACGCATGCAAGCGCTGCCGCACCTGCTCGAGCCCGCATCTAGTCACCCCTCGATTGTCGTTTCAAAACACCGCCACTGTACCCGTCACTGGTACGCTTTTCCGACATGTCCCACCGAGTATTCGCTCTGCCGGCGTCGCTTGCCCGGCGCGCCACCGCGCCCGTTTTGGCTAGCACGGTCGTGGGTGTGGTGCTCGGTGTGGTGGGGGTGCTGGGCATCGCGGCGGTCTCGGGCCAGTCCACTGTGCCGCAGGGATCGGCTGTGTCAGCGGACGATGCTGTGCTGGGCGGGCCGGAGTACGGCTCGAGGAAGTAGGCGCCGGTGCGGGGGATGCGCTCGCACCTCGTGGGCTGGCTGGCGCTGCTGCTGGTGGTGCTCGCCCAGCCGCCGGGTCACGTCGCCGCGGACACGAAGTTCGACCTGGTGGCGGATCCGCTGCGGTTTCTGCGGCGCGCCACCCACGCCTATACCGACGAGTTCCCGCTGGGCCAGGTGCAGAACCAGGCTTACGGCTACCTCTTTCCCCAAGGCCCGTTTTTCCTCGCCGGCCACCTGTTGCACCTCCCGCCTTGGCTGATCCAGCGGGCGTGGTGGCTGCTGCTGTTGTGCCTGGCGTATTCCGGTGCTCTGACGCTGGCGCGCCGTATGGGTATCCGGGGCACGTTCCCCCAGGTTCTCGCCGCGGGTGTGTACGCGTTGAGTCCGCGCATCCTGACCACGCTGACAGCCATCTCGTCGGAGGCGTGGCCGGTGGCGCTCGTGCCGTGGACCCTGGTGCCTCTGACGCGCCGCACCCCGCGTATCGCGCCGGCGGTGGTGGCTGTGGCTGTGATGGGTGCGGTGAACGCCACCGCCACCATCGCGGCGTGCCTGCCGGCGTTTGCGCTGCTCATTGCCAGGCGCTCCTACCGCGCCGCGGGCAGGTTCACGCTCGGCGCGGCGGCCGTGTCCGCGTGGTGGGTGGGGCCGCTTTTGGTACTCGGCCGCTACTCCCCTCCGTTCACGGATTTCATTGAGTCCGCCGGCGTGACCACCGCCTGGCTCAACCCGGTGGAGATCCTGCGAGGCACCACCAGCTGGACCCCGTTCGTGGACACCGAGCGCGCCGCCGGCCACCTGCTGGTCGCCGAGCCCGCGTTCATCATCGCCACCTGCCTCGTCGCCGCTGCGGGCCTCGCGGGCCTGGCGCGCCGCGACATGCCGTGGCGCGGGCCGCTGCTCGCGGTGTTTGCGGTGGGGTTTTGGGTGCTCGGTTCAGCCCACCTGGCCACATCGCTTTACGACGGCGCTCTCGCCCCCTTCCGCAATCTCCACAAATTCGACCCCCTGGTGCACCTGCCTCTCGCGCTCGGCGTCGGGCACACGGCGGCGACGGTGAACCGTCCGAAGGCGGTCGGCGTGGCACTTGCTGCCGCGGTGGCGATGGCCCCGGCGTGGTCGCTGCGCCTGCTGCCGGAGGGCACGTGGAAGGACGTCTCCGCGGACTGGGTCGCGGCGGGGCAATGGTTGGACGAGCACGCCGCCGGCACCCGCACCCTGGTGGTGCCGCCGGCGTCCTTTGCCCGGCAGACCTGGGGGTGGACCCGCGACGAGCCGATCCAGGCCCTGACCAGCGCAAGGTTCGCCTTCCGGGATGCGGTGCCCCTGGTGGACCCGGAGGCGATTCGGGGGCTGGAGGGGCAGGCGGAGCTCGTCGATAGGCAGGCGCTGCGCTCGATCGGCGTGGGTGCGGTGGTGGTGCGCCGGGACCTAGAGCGCCAGCCGGTAACGCCGAATCTGGGCGAGCCGGACGCGAGCTTCGGCGACGTGGACATTTTCCTGCTGGACCCGGCGGCTGACGTGATGACCACCGACCGCGAGCCGGTAACCGTGGACGGCGGCGGCGAGGTGCTCCCCCTGCTGTGGCGCGAGCTGGGCTACTTCCCCGCGCGGCTGACCAGCGGAGACGCCGACGTGGTCACGGATACCCCGGCGCTGGCGGTGCGCAACTACGGCACTATCGACGGCCAGTCCGGCTACCTCTACGGGGTCTGGGAGGATACCACGGTGCGCAACCGGGTGAAGGACTACCCCTCCGCCGGCGCGCGTACCGCGGTGGCGATGGAGGGCACCGCTCGCGCCTCCTCGTCGGCCGCGGACGCCGGGGCGTTCAGCGGCCCGGACCCGTCCAAGTCGCTCACCGCGGCCTTCGACGGCCTGTCGGAAACCGCCTGGTGGCCCGCCCCTGGCGACGCGGACGCGTGGATCGAGTTTCAGTCCCGGCAGGAGCACATCACGGTCACCGCCACCGCGGACACCACCGTGGAACTCTGCGGCGGCAACGGCACCTGCCGTCGCGTCACTTTGGTGAAGGACCAGCCGCGCAGGCTCACCCGCGGCGACGCCACGCTCCTGCAGCTCACCGAGCCAGTGGGCATCCGCGAGCTCGACGTGGGCGTGCGCCGCATCGTGGAGGTGGAGGGCACCGCCGACCGCTACTTCTTTCAGCGCCACTTCCCCGCAAACACGGTGATCCAGCGTCGCTTCACCACGAACGAGCCCGCCACCTGGCAGCTATCGCGCCCCGCCACCATCGACGGCGAACGCCACGCCGGCACCGTGTTCCTCGAAGCCGGCACGCACGAGCTGTTCACCCGCGCGGACACGGTCATGCTCTCCCGCGCGCCGCTTCCCAGCCGCGCTGGCGACCGGTTGATCCTGACCACCCGCGCGTTCAACGAGGGCTTGCGAGCCACCCTCGGCGGCACTGAGCTCGAGCCTGTGCGTATCGACGCCGGCGCCCAAGCCTTCCGCGTCCCCGAGGGTGCCGCCGGCGAGTTCCGCATGCGCTTCGCCGGAGAGGACGCCTACCGGTACTCGCTGCTCTTCGGCGGCGCGTTCAGCCTGCTCATCCTCGCCTGGTGCCTGTGGGTGCCGTGGCGGCGCGAGGAGGACCGTTACCTCCCGCCCGACAACGCGAACTGGGCCCCCACCGCCGCCGTTATCGCAGCGTTTCCCGTTCATGGCCTTGCCGCCGCCGCGCTGGCGTGGTTGGTGCGCCGCGTCACGGTCCTGCCCATGCACGCCGTATCCGCCGCAACCATGGCTGTCAGCGGCCTAGTGCTGGCCCGCGCCCACTGGCCGGCGGCGAACTACGCGGGATCGTCCACCTTCCTCGTCGTGGCTGGCTGCTTTGCGGTGGCCTGCCTGACCAACCGCGCGCCGGGCACCTCCACCAGCTCGTAGGAGATGTAGGCCACCGCGGTGCTGGCCAGCGCCGTGGCCAGGTACACCAGCGCGAACCGCCCGGCGAACATCGGCACCCCCAGCACCGGGAAAGCGAAGTACAACACCGCCATGTGCCACAGGAACACCGAGTACGACCAGTGGCCCAGCGTGCGCATGACCCGCGAGGACAGCACGGTGCCCCGCATCCGTTGCCCCAGCGCATACGGCGCCACCACCAGCGCCGCGAACACCGCGCCGAGGAGCACGCGCGCGTTGAACTCGGCAGGCGAGGGGTGCTCCAGGCCCCGCGGGCCGATCACGCCGGCGAACCACGCGACCGGCAGCGACAACAGCAAAAACGGCCATCGCGGCCCGGCGTAGCGCACCCCGGCGCGCTCCAGCTCCACCAGCACGAGCCCGACGGCGAACCACGGCGCGTAGGAGGGCGGCCAGATCTGCAGGTTCACCACTGCCGGATCGCCAAGGCCCGCAACCGCCCACGGCCAGGCCAGGCCCAGGGCCACCGCCCCTGCCAGCACCACGCGCCGCCTGCGCGTCCCGAGGCGCAGATACAGCGGCAGGACCGCATAGAACGCGGCTTCGATGCACAGCGACCACATTTGCGTGAGCCCGTCGATAAGCCCGTGCGGCACGTAGACCTGCACCAACAGGGCGTTCGCGGCCACCTGCCCCCACGAGACTCCCGCGAGCGGCGGCAGCGCGAGCAGCACCACCGCCACGCACACGAGGTACGCGGGCGCGAGGCGCGCCACGCGGCGCGAGTAGTAGCCGGGTCTGATGCCCCCGCGCGCGAGCAGGAACGCCGAGAGCGCGAAGAAAACGGCCACGAAGTAGTCGAAGCGCTCCAGTAGTGCAGAATCCGTCGCGGTCTGAAACGCCACGTGCGTGGCCACGATGCCGTACGCGGCGACGGCGCGCAGACCGTCGAGCTCGGGCAAAATGGCGGGGCTATTCACGATGGCGCAAGTCTAGCCACCCGGTAGGGTGACACGGGTGAACCTGCGACGCCGACTAGCCGCCTGTCTAGGCATCATCGTCGTCTGCGCTGCGCTCAACATCGCCTCCCCCATCGTGATTGCCAAGCAGCGCACCTTGGCCCCTGGGGAGTACACCGTGCTTTTCGACGGCGCTTCGCCCCGCACCCGCACCATCACCCTCACCGAAGCCCCGAAGCGGCTCGACGCGGTGGTGACCGTGGACGGTGAAGAGGTGGACGCCTTCCCCATCGACCCCTCCACCGCCTTCCCCGCCAAGGGACGCGCAGGGCTGGGCCCCCTGATGCCGTACCGCCCCGAGCGACGCTCCTACCCGCTGTTCGACCCGGCGGCCGGGGCCGACGTCCCGTTCGACTACCTCGGCCCGGGCTCAGTGCGCGGGCTGGAGACGTACAAGTACAGCGCGGAGCTTACCGGCGGCTGCACCCGCACCGTCGATGCGGAACGGCGCACCGGGCGCATCGTGGACGAAATCTGGGGCTGCGGCGAAGACCAGTGGACGCTGGCGGAGGAAACCAAGTCCTCGCAGGTTGCGGCGGCGCGACGTGAGGTGGCGTGGCTGCGTGGCCTGCAGGTCATGGCGGGTGTCACCCGCACCATCGCCGCTGCGGCCTTCATCGCGGGCCTGGTGTTCTATGCGCGCCGCCGCTGAGCGGTGGTGGGCGCCGGCGTACGGCGCGCTGTTGGTTCTCGGGCTGACCTGGCCGTTTCTTGTGCCCGGCGAGGCGTTCGCGCTGCGGGACATGGTGGTCTTCGACTCGATGTCGCTCACCCGCGCATCGCTCGGCTGGGGCGATCTCGCCGCGCGCAACGTCCCCCAGGACGCCCTGCTGGGTATCCTGCCGAAGCCGGTGGTGTTCCTGCGCATGTTCATGGTCGCCGCCGCCGCGTGCGGCGCATGGGCTGGCTACCGGCTGGGGCGCTCCCCATTTGGGCGGGCCGCTGCGATGACGGTGGCGGTATGGAACCCTTTCGTGGTGGAGCGGCTCCTCCAGGGGCAATGGTCCTTGGCCGCGGCGGCGTGGCTGCTGCCGCTGGTAGCGCTCGGCGCTCACCCGATGTCGGGGCTCGCGCACTGGCTCGCCTCCCTGACACCTACCGGGGCGTTGGCGGCGGCAGCATTTGCCCGCGGGCGACGGGGTCTTGTGGTTACTGCCTTGAGCTGTGCGCCGTGGGTGGTTGCCGGCGTCTTCGCCTCCGCACCGGGCACCTCCTCCGCCGCCGCGGCCGCCGCGTTCGCTCCGCGCGCCGAGAAGTGGGTTGGCACCCTCGGCTCGTTGCTGGGGCTCGGCGGCATCTGGAACGGCCAAGCGGTGCCAGCGTCGCGGTCCGCCGGGTGCGCGCTGTTCGGCATCGCGCTGTTCGCGCTGCTCGCGCTCACGTGGCGCGCGGTCCCTCGCCGCTGGCTGCTCCTCGCCGCCGCGGGTTTCGCCGTCGCGCTGGCGTCCTGGGCGGGCCTGACCGCGCCGCTGGTCCAGCACGTTCCCGGCGCGGGGCTGCTGCGCGATGGCCAAAAGTGGCTCATCCTCGCCGTCCCCGCCTTCGTCGCCGCCGCGGGCGCCCTGGATAGCCGCCGGGCGCTGGCCGCGACCGCGTTCGCGCTGCTGCAAGTTCCTGACGCGCCCGTCGCGGTAGCGGCCCTGACCCCCACCTCTGTGGAGATCCCCGCCGTGGACCACCGCGGCCGCGACGTCTTCTTCGAGTCGCGCCCCGCGCTCATGCGTATCGACGGCCATCCTGTCGCCGACCCCGCCCCCAAGGCCATGAACGTGGTTGAATCCGGCGCGTTGATGGTTGACGGGGTGGCGGTGGATCCGCCGTCGCAACGTTGGGCGGCGGCCCAGGCTGCGCTCGCCGAGTCCGCCGACCCCGCCCGGTTGCGCAAACTTGGCATCGGCGTGGTGGTCCACGCCGACGGGTCGGTGACGTTCACAGGTGCGCCTGCCCAACCAATGCCCGCGGTGGGGATCGCGTTGTTCGGGCTGTGGTGCGTGGTGCCGTTGGTGCTATGTGTCGGAAATCACAATAGGCCCAGAAACGGCCCCTTCCAGCGACTTTCCCGAAATTAGTGGGTCTGCGCCCATTATCGAACAGCGCCAATCATTGACCCTCTTGCACGATTAACGCCCTCTAGCCTAAAGTGAACGCAAGATGAACAACAGGTTACGTATGAAAGCGTGACCCCGAATGGAACCAAAGGAGCAGATACAGCTTCTGCAAGGAGGAACACACCATGGCTAACAACATCGATTTCAGCATCATCCGCGAGCGCGCCCTGCGAAACATCCGCGAGGACCTGCTCACCGAGTTCGCCGGCCAGTTCGACGCGCTCGAGATCAACGACGCATTCGATGCTGTCCTGCGCACGCACCGCAAGTCTGCAGTGATCGAGGACTTTGTCCCCGTGCTCGTCGAGGCCGAAATGCGCGACCGTCTCCGCGACGGCCAGCTGTTCCCCTCCGCGGCGTAATCGCGCCCGCCTGTAGCGCCCAGCCCTTCCCCAAGGGCGGGCGCTTTTGCTATGCTCTGCAGAAACTGTCGGTAGCGGAACCGCGCCGGCACCCAGCGAACGTCAACCCCTTGTGCCCGGGGTAAAGGACACCTTGCATGGCGCCTTGTGGTCGTATCAAGGCTGAAGCGGTTCGATTCCGCTCACACGCACAACGCATGCGGCCTGCACGACGCACACGGGCACAACCCCCACCACAGGGTTTAACCGAGCACGATTTACTACCGCGACGTTGGGGGTGTACGGGATGCGGCCGTGAGGGTCGGGAACGGGGACAGCAACTTCAAGGAGGCACACATGCTGCTCGCAGAGGCACTGGCGCGCCGCGCCGAGGCGCAGGACCGCCTGAACAAATTGCAGGAACGCCTGGTCCAGGGCGCGCTGATGCAGGAGGGCGACACCCCGCCGGAGGACCCGGCGGACATGCTCGAGGAAGTCGCCGGGCTGCTGCAGGAGATTGAAACGCTGGTGCGCCGCATCAACCACACCAACGCGAAGACCGCCTTCGAGGGTGCGACGCTTACCGACGCCATCGCGCGCCGTGACGCCCTACTGCGCTCCCGCCGCCTCTACGCCGCGGTCGCCGACGCCGCGACGATGTCAAACGCCCGCTACTCGCGCTCCGAAGTACGCTTCGTGCCCACCGTGGATGTCAAGGCGCTTCGCGACATGGCGGACAGCGCCTCAAAGGCCTACCGCGAGCTGGACACGAAGATCCAGCAGCTCAACTGGACCACGCATCTGCAATAACACGCGCGAACTTCCGGCCGGTCCCCTCCCAGGAAAACCGTGCCGCCCACGCCCGCGCGGCAGGAGCCATTGCCTCTCGACGTCCAATGGTCTCCCCCACCACGCGCCCAAAATCCTCCCCAGTCTTGACCAGTCTGCCGGTGACGCCGTTGCGGATGGAATCAGCCACCCCGCCGGCGGACGCGTACGCCACGGTGGGCACCCCGTGCTGCGCCGCCTCGATCACCGCAATGCCCCAGCCCTCTTTCCGCGACGGCAACACGTGCACTGCGGCCCGTTCCAGCAGCGCGTGCTTGTACGGCTCCGAGACGTGCCCGTGGAACACCACCTTGTCACCGTGAGGGGCGGCGTAGTCACGCAGCTCGTCCTCCCACCAGCCCGACCCGATGATGTCTAACACGACGTTATCCATCTCCGCCACCGTGTCGATCGCCTCCTCGATGCGCTTATGCGGCACCAGGCGGGAGAGGGTGACCAGGTGCAACCTGTGGTCGTCGTGAAGCGTAGGCACGTCCGCAGGCACCGGGTCCACGCCGTTTTCCACGATCTCGATGTCGGCCTCGCGCACCCCCAGCGCCACCAGGTCCCGCTTCGAGGCCTCCGACACCGTCACGTACCGCAACCCCCGGTACACCCTGGGTGCCACCTTCGATTCCAAAAACCACCCGAGCCGTCCGATCACCGGGCCCGCCACCGGCCACTGCTCCCTGTGGCAGTGATGCGTCAGCAACACCACGGGCGCGCGCGTGAACAATCGCGCGAAAAACGGAATGCCGTTTTGGGTGTCCACGACCACGTCCGGCCGGTTACGCCAGATGGACAGCGGCGCGGCGAGGTACACGCCGAACTTGCCGCCGGCGCGCTCGTAGCGCACGCCGTTCCTGGTTGACCTGCGCGGCGCGTCCGTGTGCTTCGCTGTGCGGTAGACCACCTCGTGGCCCTGCGCGGCCAGGTACTCGCCGACGCGCTCGAGGTAGCGCTCCGACCCGCCGCCCTGCGGGTGGGTGGTATCGCGCCAACATAGAAGCAGTATCTTCATCGCTATGCACCGTACCCGCCGGATGGCCACCCTTCGTCGCTCGCTCCGGCTGTTACGCGCGTTCGCCTACGAGCAGTTCCGCCCGCGCATCTTTTACTCCATGCTCGCCCGCGACACGCGCTCGCTTCTCGACGCGCTCTGCCACGACCTCTCCTTATCCCCTGCTTCGAGCTTGCGAGGTGCATCCGTCCTCGACGTCGGCGGCGGTCCAGGCTACTTCGCCGACGCGTTCGCGGACTGCTTCTACGTCGGCCTCGAACCCAACGTCTCCGAGCTGTCCGCGGCGGGGCTCACCGGCTTCGGCGCGGTGCGCGGCGACGGGGCAGCCCTGCCCTTCGCCGACGAATCCTTCGACGTGGTGTACTCCTCCAACGTCGCCGAGCACGTCCCCAACTGGCAGGCCATGGGCAATGAGATGCTGCGCGTGGCCGCACCCGGCGGGCTGGTGGTGCTCAGCTACACGGTGTGGCTCGGGCCGTTTGGCGGGCACGAGACGGGGCTGTGGCAGCACTACGTGGGTGGGGAGTACGCGCGGCGTCGATACGCGAAGGTGCACGGCCGCGACCCGAAGAACGTCTTCGGGGAGTCCCTGTTCGCCATCTCCGCGCGCGAGGGGCTCGAATGGGCCGAGTCCACCGGCCAGCTCGTGGCCGCGTTCCCCCGCTACCACCCGTGGTGGGCGTGGTGGCTCACCCGTGTGCCGGTACTCCGCGAGTTCGCCGTGTCCAACCTTGTCCTCGTCCTGCGGGCGTGACTGGGCGGTCGGCATTCCTCACCCCACGGAAGTCGAGTGCGAGAGGTCGAGAACACCCAGCTCTGGTGCCGAACTCGACCTTCCGCACTCGACTTTCAGCGGACCACGTGGCCCGAACCGCTACTTCGAAGCGGCCTGGATGCGCTCGTCCAGCTTGGTCAGCTGGTCGAAGAGCTTCTGCGGCACGCGGGAGCCGAGGCCCTCGAGGTAGCGGCGGGAATCGGCGAGGTCTTCCTTCCACAGCTCCGGGTCGGGGTACAGCGCCTCGCGCACGTCCTCGATCGGGGTGTCCAGGCCGGTCAGGTCCAGGTCCTCGGCGCGGGCGGTGTAGCCGACCACGGTCTCGTCGGCGTCGACCTTGCCCTCGATGCGGTCCACGACCCACTTGAGCACGCGGGAGTTGTCGCCGAAGCCCGGCCACAGGAAGCGGTCGTCGTCGCCGCGGCGGAACCAGTTGACCAGGAAGATCTCCGGCATCCGGTCGCCGCCCTTTTCACCCATGTCCAGCCAGTGCTGGAAGTAGTCGCCCACGTTGTAGCCCATGAACGGCAGCATCGCCATCGGGTCGTGGCGCAGGGAGCCAACCTTCGCCTCCGCGGACGCGGCGGTCTGGCCGGAGGAGAGCATCGCGCCGATCATGGTGCCGTGCTCCCAGTTGTGCGCCTGGGTCACCAGCGGCACGGTGTCGGGACGGCGGCCGCCGAAAAGGATCGCGTCGATCTTCACGCCCTGCCAGTCGTCGAACTCGGGCGCTGCGGCCGGGCACTGCTCAATGGCCACGCAGTAGCGCGAGTTCGGGTGGGCCGCCTTGGAGGTGGACTCGGGCGTCCAGTCCTCGCCGCGCCAGTCGATGAGGTGGGCCGGGGCCTCGCCGTCCATGCCTTCCCACCAGACGTCGCCGTCGTCGGTAAGCGCAACGTTGGTGAACAGGATGTTGCCCGGCTCCATGCTGCGCATAGCGATCGGGTTGGAGGCGTAGTTGGTGCCCGGTGCCACGCCGAAGAAGCCGTTTTCCGGGTTGACCGCGTACAGGCCGTCCTCGCGCAGGTGCATCCACGCGATGTCGTCGCCGACGACCTCGGCGGTCCAGCCCTCGAGCGTCGGGGTGATCATGGCCAGGTTGGTCTTGCCGCACGCGGACGGGAACGCGGCGGCGATGTGGTAGGCCTTGCCCTCCGGGGAGGTGAGCTTCAGGATGAGCATGTGCTCGGCCATCCAGCCCTCCTCCTTCGCCATCACGGACGCGATGCGCAGGGCGTAGCACTTCTTGGCCAGGATGGCGTTGCCGCCGTAGCCGGAGCCGTAGGACCAGATCTCCTTGGTCTCGGGGAACTGGGAGATGTACTTGGTGTCGTTGCACGGCCACGCCACGTCGTCCTGGCCCGGCTCGAGCGGGGCGCCGACGGAGTGCAGGCAGTGCACGAAGTTGTCGCCCTGGATCTTCTCCAACGCCTGGGTGCCCATGCGGGTCATGATGCGCATGGAGAGCACGACGTACGCCGAGTCGGTCAGCTGCACGCCCAGCTTCGGGTCCGGGTCGGAGATGGGGCCCATGCAAAACGGCACGACGTACATGGTGCGCCCTCGCATGGAGCCTTTGAAGTGCTCCAGCATCTCCTCTTTCAGTGCGTCCGGCTTCATCCAGTTGTTGGTGGGACCGGCGTCTTCTTCATTCTCGGTGGAGATGAAGGTGCGGGATTCCACGCGTGCCACGTCAGACGGGTGGGATCGCGCGAGGAAGGAGTTGGGGCGCTTCTCTTCGTTGAGCTTGATCAGCGTTCCGGCGTCCACCAGCTCGGCGGTGAGGCGGTCCCACTCTTCGTCGGAGCCGTCGGCGAAGACGACTTTCTCCGGCTCGAAGAGGTCGACCGCCTCGTTGATCCAAGCAATGAGCTGCTCGTTGTCGGTGGGGTTCTGTCCCTCCAGGCGAGTAATTTCGGCGGTCATAGGTACTCCTTTTTCAACTGGTTATGGCCAGCGTGCGTACGAAATGCATCGTTGTTGCGTTCTCAGGGTATCGAAACGGGCGTTCATCTGGCCAAAAGTTCTGACCATTCCGGCCAAACTGGATATAACCAGTGCGCCCGAGCACGCCGTTTGCCCGGTACGGGGGTGGAGCACTACCCCCGTACCGCGTTCTTGAACGCCTGCTTCACGACGCCTCCGGGGGTGACGCGCGGAGCTTGCGTTTGCCCAGTTCATATGGACAATAAACCTGATGAATAATACTGAAAATATCCGTCCGGGAACGGGCGAATTGCCGGCGGGCCGCCCGCTGCAAACCGAGTTCGACACCGGTTTGGACTACCCGCGCCTCGGATCCGTCACTTTCCGTCGAGGCACGCTGACAGACAACCAGGAGGCCCTGTTCGACAAGCACTGGCCGCGCCTGGGCCGCGTGCTCGCCGAGGGCTCGGACGAGCGGATCGACGTGGACGAGTGGTTCGGCCGCTCGGGGCACCCCACCATCGTGGAGATCGGCTCCGGCACCGGCACCTCCACCGCCGCGATGGCGCCGCTGGAGGCGGACACCAACATCATCGCCGTGGAGCTGTACAAGCCCGGCCTGGCCAAGCTGCTCGGCGCGGTAGTGCGCGGCGGTATCGACAACATCCGCATGGTGCGCGGCGACGGCGTGGAGGTGCTGGCCCGCATGTTCGGGGAGGAGTCCCTCGACGGCGTGCGCATCTTCTTCCCGGACCCGTGGCCGAAGGCGCGCCACCACAAGCGTCGCATCATCCAGTCGGGCACCTTGAACCTCATCGCCACCCGCCTGAAACCGGGCGGCGTGCTGCACGTGGCCACCGACCACGCCGACTACGCGGCGTGGATCGACGAGCTGGTCGGCGTGGAGCCGATGCTGGAATACAAAGGCTGGCCGTGGCCCGAGGCGCCGCTGCTCACGGACCGCCAGGTGATCACCAAGTTCGAGGGCAAGGGCCTCGACAAAGACCACGTCATCCGCGAGTACCTGTGGGAGAAGAAGTAATGGACCTTCAAGCACTGTCGCACCCCTACACCCCCGGGGCCCCCGCGGGTCCGGAAAGCTACCTGCTGGTGTGGGACGCGCCGAACCTGGATATGGGCTTGGGCGCCATTCTCGGCGGCCGCCCCACCGCCGCGCACCGCCCGCGCTTCGACGCCATCGGCCGCTGGCTCATCGGGGAAGCCGAGGCCCGCGCCGACGAACTCGGCCGGGACATCGAGCCGGAGGCGACGGTGTTCACCAACGTCGCGGCCTCCGGCGCGGACGCGATCCGCCCGTGGGTGGAGGCGCTGCGCAACGTCGGTTTCGCCGTCTTTGCCAAGCCGAAGAGCGACGAGGATTCCGACGTGGACCAGGACATGCTCGCCCACATCGAGCGACGCCGCGACGAGGGCGTGCTCCAGGGCGTGGTGGTGGCCTCAGCGGACGGGCAGAACTTCCAGGAGCCTCTGCTCGAGCTCGTCGACGCCGGCATCCCGGTCACGGTCCTCGGCTTCCACGAGCACGCCTCCTGGGCGGTGAACTCCCCGGACGTGACGTTCGTGGACTTGGAGGACATCCCCGGCGTGTTCCAGAACCCGCTGCCGCGCGTGAACCTGGACAAACTGCCGGAGGGCGGTGCCTGGTTGCAGCCGTTCCGTCCGCTGCGCTCCCTGCTGCACAACACCCGGGACTAGGAGGCCGCCAGTGTTTAACAAGTGGGGCCGCTTCGCGTACCGCCACCGCCGCGTGATCCCGGTCGTGGTCATCGCGCTCATCCTCGCTATGCAGGTGCTCTTCGGCTCCAAGCTGGGCGAGCGCCTCTCCCAGGAGGGGTGGGAGGACCCGGGCGCGGACTCGACCACAGCTGCCGCCATCGAGCAGGAAACATTCAGCCGCGACAACTCCGGCGACGTCATTGTGCTGGTGAGCACGCCGGAGGATGCGGCGACTCCGGTGAGCGTCGATGACCCGCTGCTCGTGGAAGCGATGAACACGCAGCTCAGCAGCCTGCGCGATCAGTTCCCCAACGAGATCGCCCACATCACCAGCTATTTCGAACGCCCCAACCCGCAGCTAGTCAACGCCGAGCACACCAAGGCGTTTGCGGCGATCGGGCTGAAGGGCGACGGCGAGCAGACGCTGAAGGATTTCCGCACCATCAAGCCCGCGCTCGAAGCGATGGAGGTGCCGTACGGGACCGTGCAGGTCGCCGGCGCCACCGCAGTCGCAGACGCGCTGGACGAGGGCATGGCGGACGACATCGCCCGCGCCGAAAAGGTCGGCCTGGTATTCGTGGCGGTGATCCTGCTGTTCGTCTTCGGCGGCGTGGTGGCGGCGGGGATGCCGCTGATCGTGGGCATCCTGTCCATCATTGGCTCGCTGTCGCTGCTGTCTGTGCTGGCGCAGTACCAGCAGGTGAACATCTTCTCGCAGTCCATCATCACGCTGCTGGGGCTGGGCCTTGCCATCGATTACGGCCTGTTCATGGTCTCCCGCTTCCGCGAGGAGCTCGACCGCGGCCGCGAGGTCCAAGACGCCGTGGCCGTGACCACCAGCACCGCGGGCAAGACGGTGTTCTTCTCCGCCCTGATGGTGGGGGTTGCCCTGTCCGGGCTGCTCATGTTCCCGCAGGCGTTTTTGAAGTCCGTCGCCTACGGTGCGATGAGCGCGGTGCTGCTCGCCGCCGTGATCTCGGTGGCGGTGCTGCCGGCGCTGTTCGGCTCGCTAGGGCCGAAGATCGACAAGTGGTCGGTCCGCCGTCGCTCCTCACGTCGCGACGGCGAGACAGAAGACACCGTCTGGTACAAGATCCCCGCCTGGGCGATGCGCCACGCAAAAACCGTCGTGGTGGGCTGCTCGGCGCTACTGCTCCTGCTCACCGTGCCGATGGTGGGCATCACGTTCGGTGGCATCAACGAAACCTACCTGCCGCCGAGCCAGGAGACCCGCCAGGCCCAGGACGAGTTCAACGAGGAATTCCCCGCCTTCCGCACCGACCCGGTCAAACTCGTGGTCACCGGCGCCTCCAACGAGCAGCTGGTGGACATCGTCCTGCAGGCCCGCCAGGTCGAGGGCCTCGCCGCGCCGCTGAAGCCCGCGCACGCCACGCAGGACGGCACGACCGTGCTCTCCGCGCCGCTGGCGGACAGGGCCGGAGGCGCGGACGTCGTGAAGCAATTGCGCAACATCGACGCGCCCGACGGGGTGGAGACCTACGTCGCGGGCACCCCGGCGATGGAGGTCGAATCCATTGAGGCTCTGCTGAACCGCCTGCCATGGATGGCGGTGTACATGGTCATCGCCACATTCCTGCTCATGGCCCTGGTGTTCGGCTCGGTGATCCTGCCAGCGAAGGCGGTGATCATGAACGTCCTCGGCATCGGCGCCACCCTCGGCTTCCTCACCGCAGTCTTCGTCGACGGCGTCGGCGCGGGCGCGCTGAACTTCACCCCCGGCCCGCTGATGAGCCCGATCCTGGTGCTGATCATCTCCATCCTCTACGGGCTTTCCACGGACTACGAGGTGTTCTTGGTCTCCCGCATGGTGGAGGCGCGCCAAGACGGCGCCAGCACCGACGAGGCCATCAAACGCGGCACCGCGCACACTGGCGGCATCATCACCGCCGCCGCCGCCATCATGATCGTGGTCGCCGCCGCGTTCGCCCTGTCGGACATCGTGATGATGAAGTACATCGCCTACGGCATGATCTTCTCGCTCGCCCTCGATGCCACCTTGATCCGCCTCCTGTTCGTCCCCGCCGTGATGCACCTCCTGCGCGAAGACAGCTGGTGGGCGCCGCGCTGGGTGAAGCGGGCCGCGGGCTCACGCCTATCGACGCCCACCTCCGGCGAAACGCCCATCTCCGACATGGTGCCCGACACCCAGCCCGGCCGCGCCGGAGTGAGCGTCACCGAAAACACCTCTCTGGTGCCGTTTAGCGACCTCATGCGCGATTTGGAACAGCGCCGCGCCATCGAGCAGCTGAAGAAGAAGGAACTTGAGCGTTAGCTGGCGCCAGTGGCTGCGCTGGCTCGCCCCCGTTGCCGTTCTCGTGGCGATGCTGGTGATCCTGCGCGACGAGCTGCCGTTTTTTGGGGAGGCGTGGGGGGCTGTGAGGGCGGCGTCGATAGGCCCGCTGCTGGCCGCGGTGGCCACCGCGGTGGCCTCGCTGGCCGCGATGGCCGGGGTCATGCAGATCTTGCTCAATGTCGAAGGGCGCATCACAGGGGTGGCGCGCACGAACGCGATCACCTACGCCTCCAACGCCTGGTCCACAACGGTGCCGGGAGGGCCGGCGATTTCCGCGTGGCTGACGTTTCGGGTGCACCGCTTGTGGGGCGCGTCCGTGGGTCTGTGCGGCTGGTTCTTCGTGGTCTCCGGCGCGCTGTCCACGGTGTGGATGGTGCTCATCGGTGTCGTTGCGGTAGCGCTGGCGGGGGCGGAGTTATCCGCGTGGTCGCTGCTGCTGAGCCTGCTGGCGGCGGTGGCGACCATTGGTGCGGTGTTCTGGGCCACGTTGCATCCCGCCGTGCTCAAGCGTTGGGTGCGATTCCTGCCGGAGAAGGTGCACGCGCGGGTGGTGGGCGTGATCGATCAGGTCTCCGCCATCCGTATCTCCGCGCCGGCGTTTTTCGCGGCGGCGGGGCTCTCGCTCGCGAACCGGCTTCTGGACCTGGCCACGATGGTCTTCGCCGTGTGGGCCGTGGCCGGCCAGGGCGCGCCGCTTGCGGGCGTGTGCCTGGCGCTCATCATGACCAAACTCGCCGGCTCCGCCCAGGTCACCCCCGGCGGGCTCGGTACCGTGGAGCCCGTGGCGGTGGGCATGCTCGTCGCCGGCGGGCTCCCGCTCGCAACCGCTACCGCGGCGACGGTGGTGTACCGGGCGGTTTCGTTTGCGCTCATCACCGCAATCGGGTGGGTCATCTACGCCGCGGTGTACGCCGGGCGCGGCTTCATGGCCGGACGTCCGTCCGCTGGCGAAGCCGTTTGAGCTTGTGTGACGTTTTATCCACGCACAGTGCGCAACTTGGGTCTATGGTTGCACTGCATGAGCGTTTTCAGGAACTTTCACGGACGCAGCGTGGATTTTGAACGCGTCGTGCCCATCGGCTGGCACGCGCACGAGGAGGGGGTTTCCGCGCTCCTGGAAAGCTTCCGGCGGGTGCCAGACGGCCAGCGCGTGCGCCTGGCCAAGAAGACGTCGAACCTTTTCCGCTCCCGCGACACGGGGAGCTCCGGGCTCGACGTGGAGGGCCTGCGCGGCGTCATCGCCGTCGACCCGGTGACGAAAACCGCCGATGTGCAGGGCATGTGCACCTACGAAGACCTAGTCGACGCGACCCTGCCGTACGGTCTCGTGCCACTCGTGGTGCCGCAGCTGAAAACCATCACGCTCGGCGGTGCCGTCTCCGGCATGGGCGTGGAGTCCACCTCCTTCCGCAACGGCCTGCCGCACGAATCCGTGCTCGAGATGGATGTGCTGGTGGGCACCGGTGACGTCGTCACCTGCTCGCGCGAAGACAACGTTGCGCTCTTCCGCGCGTTCCCGAACTCGTACGGCTCACTCGGCTACGCGGTGCGCCTCACCATCGAGCTCGAGGAGGTCCAACCGTTCATCGAGCTCCAGCACGTGCGTTACGACGACCTCACGGCCTTCCAGGACGCTCTGGCCGACGCTGCCGCTGCCGGTGAGTGGGGCGGGCGCGCCCTGCACGGCCTCGACGCCGTCGCGTTCTCTCCCACCGAGCAATACCTCGTCTGCGCTTTCCAGACGAGCGAAGCGCCGGGGACCTCCGATTACACGCGCGACGCCGTGTACTACCGCTCGCTGCAGCACCCGTCGGGCGTGCACCACGACTTCCTCACTATCCGCGATTACATCTGGCGCTGGGACACCGACTGGTTCTGGTGCTCCCGCGCCTTCGGCACGCAGAACCCCAAGGTGCGCAAGCTCTGGCCGCGCGAGCTGCGTCGCAGCGCGTTCTACTGGAAACTCGTGGGCCTGGACAAGAAGTACGACCTGGAGTACCGGTTCCTGAAGAAGCCGAAGGGCTTGCCGCGCACCGAGCGCGTCGTGCAAGACATCGAGGTGCGCGACACGCAGGTCGCCGAGTTCCTCGACTGGTTCTTCAAGGCCAGCGACATCGAACCGGTTTGGCTGTGTCCGATCCGGCTGCGAGACGGCGTCGATACGCTCGCTGGCGTCGGACTCGACGAGGAGGCGCCGTGGCCGCTCTACCCCCTCGAGCCGGCGACGACATGGGTGAACGTCGGCTTCTGGTCCGGCGTCCCGGAGGTGGAGCCGGGGGCCTTCAACAAGGTCATCGAACGGAAGGTCTCAGACCTCGGCGGGCACAAGTCCCTGTACTCGGAGGCGTTCTACGACCGCGTCGAGTTCGAGCGCCTCTACGGCGGGGACCTGCCGGAGAGGATGAAAGCCCAGTACGACCCGGCCCGGCGCTTCCCGGGCCTCTACGAAAAGACAGTGGAAAACGCGTAGGAGAATGACCATGCAGATGACCGTGGCGGATATCGTCGACACCCTTTTCCCCGCTGGCACCCCATTCAAGTGGGAAGCCTTCGACGGCTCATCAACGGGACCGGCAGATGCCAAGCACACCGTGAAGGTGAACAGCCCCGGGGGCCTGTCCTACATAGTCACCCACCCCGGCGACGTCGGCCTCGCCCGCGCCTGGGTCACCGACGGCCTGGCGGTTGAAGGCGCGCACCTCGCGCACCCCTACGAGGTCTTCGACGACATGCGTACCCTTTACAACAACTACAAGCGCCCAAACCCGCGCGAGCTCGTCCGCATCGCGCGCTCCCTGCGCTCCATGGGCGCACTACAGATCCAGCCAATCCCGGAGGCGGAGCAAGCGTCCTGGCTCGAGCGCACCATCCGCCAGGGCCTCGCCCCGCACTCGAAGGAACGCGACGCCCAGGTCATTTCGTCCCACTACGACGTGGGCAACGACTTCTACGAGCTGTTCCTCGGCGACTCCATGGCCTACACCTGCGCCTACTACCCCACCCCGGACGCCACGCTCGACGAGGCGCAGGAAAACAAGTTCCGCCTCGTCTTTGAGAAGATGAATCTTAAGCCCGGTGACAAGCACCTCGACGTGGGCTGCGGCTGGGGCTCCATGGTGCGTTACGCAGCCCGCCAGGGCGTGAAGTCCCTCGGCGTCACCCTGTCGAAGGAGCAGGCTGAGTGGGCGCAGGCGAAGATTAAGGAGGAGGGCCTCGAGGACCTCGCAGAGGTGCGCTTCCTGGACTACCGCGACGTCACCGAGACCGGCTTCGACGGCATCTCGTCGATCGGTCTGCTTGAGCACATCGGGGTGAAAAATTTCGCCTCGTACTTTGAGTTCCTCGCCGGCAAGCTGCGCCCGGGTGGTGTGATGGTCAACCACTGCATCACCTACCCGGACAACCACAAAACGCCGCGGGGTGACTTCATCAACCGCTACATCTTCCCGGACGGCGAGCTCACCGGCTCCGGCACGATCATCCACGAGATGCAGGACCACGGCTTCGAAGTCTTCCACGAGGAGAACATCCGCTTCGACTACATGCGCACGCTGCACGACTGGTGCGAAAACCTCAAGGCCAATTGGGATGAAGCAGTCGCGCTCGTCGGCGAGAACACCGCCAAGCTGTGGGGCATGTACATGGCGGGCTCCGAATGGGGTTTCGAGCACGACGTCGTGGAGCTGCACCAGGTCGTGGGCATCAAGCTTGCGAGCGACGGCTCCCGCGCCGGCACACCTGAGCGCCGGTGGTGGAACGACTCGGTGTTCTAGAATGGCCGGCATGCGCAACACCATCTCCAAGCCCTACGCCATCGCCGCCGACTACGTCGCCATCGCGGTGTTCGCCCTGCTCGCCCGCGCCGCCCACCAGTCCGACGAGATGCCCTTCAACTTCACCGGCTGGCTGTCCACCCTGTGGCCGTTCGCGCTGGGGGTCACGCTGGGTTGGCTGATCGCGCGTAAGAACAACGGCGGGGTCATCTGGATCGTCACCGTGGTCACCGGCCTGGTCATCTGGGGCATCCGCAACCAGGCGTTCCCCCACTGGTCCTTCGTCGTGGTCGCCACGCTCATGTCCGCGCTGCTTATGCTCGGCTGGCGCGGCGTGGCCAAACTCGCGCGCAAAAACTAAAACGCACCCGTCGGAAAGGCGGGTGCGCGGGGCTTCGGCGCGGATTAGAAGCCGATGCCGAAGTTCCAGGCCGGGTTTCCGGTCTGGATACCATTGATAAACCAGACCAGCATGCTGATCAGGTCGCCGAGGATATCGAGGGAGGAAGAAAGCATGGCAGAAACCTTTCTAGAGGGGGCTAATGGTGTGCTTCTTGGGCAGGTCGAATTCCTGCTTGGAGGCTAGTTGGCGAAGCGCTCGTCGTAAAGCGATGCGCGTCTGCGACGGCTCGATCATCTGGTCGATGTAGCCGCGCTCCGCCGCGACGTACGGGGAGGTCATCTCGGCGTCGTAGAAGTCCATGAACATCTTCTTCATGGCCTCGCGCTGCGCCGGGTCCTCGATGGCGGCGAGCTGCTTGCCCTGCAACATCACCACAGCCGCCGCAGAGCCCATCACGGCGATCTGGGCGGTGGGCCAGGCAAGGTTGATGTCGCCGTTGAGGTTCTTCGACCCCATCACCGCGTACGCGCCGCCGTAGGCCTTGCGCACAACGAGCGTCACCTTCGGCACGGTCGCCTCCACACCCGCGAATGCGAACTTCGCGCCGCGGTGGATCAGGCCCTGCCGCTCCTGGTCCACACCCGGCAGGTAGCCCGGTGTGTCCACCACGTAGACGATGGGGATGTTGTAGGCGTCGCAGGTGCGGATGAAGCGCGCGCCTTTGTCGGCGGCGTCCGCGTCGATGCAGCCCGCCAGGTGCATCGGGTTGTTGGCCACGAAGCCGACCGGGCGGCCGTCGATGCGCCCGAAGGCACAGATGAGGTTCTCCGCGTAATCGGACTGCACTTCGACGAGGTCCTCGTCGTCGCCGAGCTGCACGAGCAGATCCATCATGTCGTAGCCGGCGTTGGTGTCGTCCGGCATAAATGTATCCAGCGCCGTGTCATCCAGGTCCTCGTCGGGCTGCGCCGTGACCACGGGCGCCGCATCGAACGTGGAGGTGGGCAGGTGCGCGAGCAGGTCCTTCACGTAGTCGAAAGCGTCCTCTTCCGAGGCGACGACCGCCTGGATGTTGCCGGCGGCCTCCTGCACGCGCGCGCCGCCGAGCTCGGCGGAGGTGATGTCCTCGCCGGTGACCTCGCGGATCACGTTCGGGCCGGTGACATACATCTCGGACTCGCCGTCGACGGCCACCACAAAGTCGGTGGTCACGGGCGCATAGACGGCGCCGCCGGCGGACTTGCCCAGCATGATCGAGATCTGCGGCACGCGGCCCGACAGAGGCAGCTGGCGCTTGGCAATCTCGGAGTACATGGCCAGCGACGTCACCGCGTCCTGAATACGCGCGCCGCCCGAATCCTGGATGCCGATCACGGGGCAGGAGATCTTGATCGCGAACTCCATGACCTCGGTGACCTTGCGGCCGAACGTCACGCCGACGGAGCCGCCGTAGACGGTCTTGTCGTGGGCGTAGACGGCGACCGGCCGGCCGTCGATGCGCCCGTAGCCGGTGACCACGCCGTCGGAGTACACCGCGTCCGGGTCGCCGGGGGTACGGGCCAGGGCGCCGATTTCCACGAACGAGCCCTCATCCAGCAACGCGTCGATGCGTTGGCGCGGGGTGGTGCGCCCGGCGTCGTCGCGGCGCTTCCGGGAGCGCTCGGAGCCGGGGTCCTGCGCCTTGTCCAGTCGCTCGCGCAGGTCTTGGAGTTTATCGGCGGTGGTCATCGCTTCCCCTCAATCCATGCGTTCATGTGCTTGCCCACGATCCCCACAGCCGGCTCGTCCACCACCGCGAGGTGGTCGCCGGGCAGGTGGACGATGGTCAGGTCGCGAACGATCGCGCCCCAACCGCCGTCCTCGTCGATGTGAGCGTAGTTCGGCTCCAGCTGGATCGCACCGTCGTGCATGCGCTCGGAGCGGAACAGCAGCACCGGCACGTCCACGTCCGCCCAGCGGGTGAAGTCGAGGTGGTTGAGAATCTGGTTGTCCACAAACGAGGCCCGCTGGTGCTCCAGCACACCGGCGGCCAGACCGTGCTCGGAGGCGTCGGTGGTAGCCAAGAACTCGGTGAGCATCGCAAGCAGCGCGTCCTCGCCAGCGGTCTCGAGCAGCTCGTACGGCACCTCGAACTCGAGGCCGTACGTCTCCTTGGCAAACGCGGCGTAGCGGCCCCAGCGTGCCTTCGTCTCCTCCAGCGTGTCCGGGATCGGCTCGGAGGGCTGCGTCGTATCCAGCAGCGCGATGAACTCGACGCGCTCGTTGCCCAGCTGGTGCGCCACCTCGTAAGCCAGGGCGCCGCCGAACGACCAGCCAGCGAGCACAACCTTGCGCTCCCCCGCGATCCGGGTGATGTCGCGGACGTACTCGGCGGCGCGCTCCTCCAGTGAGCCCTCGAGACGCTCGACGCCGTAAACCGGCACGTCATCCGCCAGCCGGCGCGCCAGCGGCGTGTACACCGAGCTCGACCCACCCGCCGGGTGGAACACAAACACGGGAGTTTTGTCCGCCGCGCCGTCGCGGAAGACGCGGATGTTGCCGTCCACCGGCGTCTCCAGGCCTTCGCGCACGAGGTTCGCCAGCGGCTCGAGCGTCTGCGCGCCCAGCACGTCCTCGGCGGTGACTTCGATGCCGGAGCGGTCGGTGAGGTGGGCAGCGATCTCGCCCGCCTGCTCCTTGCTTATCGACGGCAATGCTGTCGTCACACCAGCAGCCGCCGCCCCCGCGTACTTCGCCCACGCACCGAACACCATGCGCTCGGACGCGTCACGCGGGGCTACGCCCACGCCGTGGGCCTTTTCGGCGGCCGCGGCCGGGTTTCGGGCCTCGTCGTTGTACGTCAGCGGCTGCGGCTCGTCGGTGCGGCCGGCGACGGCGTCCTCGACGATGCGGATCACGTCGGCGACGGAGGCGTCGCGAAGCGTCTGCACCTGCAGCGGCGGGATCTGGAAGTCGTTTTCCACGCGGTTTTTGATGCGCATGCCCATCAGCGAGTCCAGTCCGAGGTCGATCAGCGGCAGCTCGTCGGGCAGATCCTCCGCGTCGTAGCCCATGGATTCGGCAACGATGTCGCGCAACCGGTCGGCGACGGTCTCGCCGGAGGCGGGGTCCCAGCGCACCGCGTCGATGTCGCTGTCGGGGGTGGGGGCCGAAGGTGCGTCGTCAAGCGGTTGTTCCATGACACCTTGGACCGGCGCGCGGTCGGTGGTGGACGCGAAACCCTCAGCGACCAGCGTGGAACCGTCGTAGACCTTGATGGACACGCCGCCGAGCGAGGACGCGGCGATGGTGGTTACCTCGCCGTCCGCGGGCAGGTAGCCGTGCTCCTCGGTGGCCACCACGTGCGCGTCGGGCGCAACCTCGGCGGCCGCGGACTCGATGAGCTGGTGCGGGCTGAAGATCTGGTCCGCGGCGGTGGCGAATGCGACCTCCCCGCCCGGCAGCGTCACGCGCGAGCCCAGCATCGACGCACGCGAGGACGACGGGCGCGCCGGCGTCCAGTGGTCCACCTGCTTGAACACGGTCTTCGGTGCCGGCACGACATCGCCTGCGCCGTAGAACGCGCCGAAGTTCACGTCCATGCCGTTGACGTACAGCTTGGCGGCGAGGTCGAGCAGCGACTCCAGCTCGTCCACCTTGCGCTTGGTGGTGTAGAGCAGCTGGGCGTCGGGTTTGCCGGAGGCGAACGCGGTGTTCATCATGCCCATCAGCGCCACCGGGTTCGGGGTGACTTCCACGAGCGTGGTGTGCCCGGCCGCGAAGGCGGCTTCGGTGGCGTCCTGGAAGTACACCGGCTGGCGGGTCATGCGCAGGAAGTACTGGTCGTCGTGGACCACCTGTCCCGGCTGGTACACCTCGCCGCGGTCCACCGAGGTGAACAGCGGCACGCGCAGCGGCTTGGCCTCGATCCCCGCGATCTCTCCCGCGAGGTCGCCCATGATCGGGTCGAGCGCGCTGGTGTGGCCCGCGCCGCGCACGTTGAGCTTGCGCGCGAACTTCTCCTCGGCTTCGAGCGCCGCCACCAAGTAGTCGACGGCTTTGCCCGGCCCGCCGACGGTGGTCATGCCGGGGCCCGCGTACACGGCCGGCTCCACGCCCGCCGCTGGCTCATGCTTTGCGACGAACTCCGCAAGGTCCTCCCGCGACAGTTCCACAACCGCCATCGCGCCTTCCTGGTCGGTACCGGCGATCATGGCTTCGCCCTCGCCCATGAGGCGGGCACGGGCGGTGGCGATGAGGATGCAGTCCTCGGCGCTTAAGCCCCCGGCGCCGTAGGCCGCGGCGATCTCGCCCATGGACATGCCCATCGTGGCGGCCGGGGTGATGCCGGCGGCGGCGAGCAGGTCCGTCTGCGCGATCTGGATCGCGGTGATGGTGACCTGGCCATTTTCGGTGTCGTAGGTCAGCTCGTCGTTCTCAATGATCTCCAGCATGGACCAGCCGGCTTGGAACTTCACCATCTCATCCAGCTCGCGCATGCGGCGCGCGAACAGCGGCGAGCGGGCCATGAGCTCCTTGGCCATCTTGCGGTGCTGGGAGCCGAAGCCGGAGTAGACGAACACCGGGCCCATCGGGGTGGGCGCGTCGGCAGCGGCGATGCCGGGGCCGATCTTGCCGTCTGCGACTTGGCGCAGCCGGCGCACGGCCTCGTCGACCGTGCTCGCCTGCACGACCGCGGCGGAGCGGCCGTGGTTGTGCTTGGCCAGGGAACGGGCGACCGGAATCAGGTCGGCGTCGGCGCGGCCCTCGAGGAAGTCCGCCAGCACGCCGGCCGCCTCCTTGCGCCGCGACGGCAGCAGGCCGGACACCGGCAGCGCGGCCGTGTCCACGCCCTCGAACGCCGGCTCCGCCTCGGGTGCGCCGGTGTCGTAATCTGCGGGGTCGAAGTCCGCCACCACCACGTGGGCGTTCGTGCCGCCGAAGCCGAAGCCGGAGATGCCGGCGACGCGGCGCCCGGAGTAGCGCGGCCACTCGCGCGGGTCTTGCACGACCTCGATGCGCTCGGCGTCGAAATCCACGTAGTGGTTCGGCTCCGTGAAGTTGATGGATTCCGGGATGGTGTCGTGCTTCAGCGCCTCGAGCACCTTGATCATGGCCACCACGCCGGCGGCGGACTCGGAGTGGCCGATGTTGGACTTCGCCGAGCCCAACAGCAGCGGCGCGGAAACGTCGCGCCCGCGGCCGAGCACCTCGCCTAGCGCGGTCGCCTCAATCGGGTCGCCCAGGATGGTGCCGGTGCCGTGGGCTTCGACCAGGTCCACCTCGTGCGGGTCCACCCCGGCGTCGGCGTAGGCGCGACGCAGCACGTCCACCTGCGCCTCCGGGTTCGGGGCGGTCAGGCCGTTGGAGTGGCCGTCCGAGTTCGTCGCCGACCCCTTGATCACCGCGAGCACCCGGTCGCCGTCGCGGATGGCGTCCTCCACCCGCTTGAGCACCACAAAGCCGGCGGCGTCGGCACGCACGATGCCGTCGGCGTCGTCGGAAAACGCGTGGATGCGCCCGGTCGGCGAGATCACGCCGAGCTCCGAGAACGCCAGCGACGCGAACGGGTTCGCCAGGATGTTCACGCCGCCGGCCAGGGCCACATCCGCCTCGCCGTCGCGCAGCGCCCGCACCGCGTGGTGCACCGACACCAGCGACGACGAGCAGGCCGTGTCCACGTTCATCGACGGGCCCCGGAAGTCGTACGCGTAAGAAATGCGGTTCGGGATCACCGCCGACGACGCGCCGGTCAGCGCGTACGGGTGCGCCTCTGCCGGGTCGGCGGCGATGAGCATGCCGTAGTCGTTGTTCGACGAGCCGACGAACACGCCCACCGGCTCACCGCGCAGCTCGCTCGGGGCCAGCCCCGCGTCCTCCAGCGCCTCCCACGCCACCTCGAGCATGATGCGCTGCTGCGGGTCCATGTTCTGCGCCTCAAGCGGGGAGATCCCGAAGAACTCGTGGTCGAAGGACGCGATGCCGTCCATGTACCCGCCGTCGGTGTTCTCCTCCGCCATCTTGGTGCGCACGACCGGGTCGCCCAGGTATTCGTCCCAGCGCATGGCCGGAAGGGGGCTGGTGGCGGAGCGGCCGTCGATAAGCATCTGCCAGAACTCGTCGGTGTTGCGCGCCCCGGGGAAGCGGCCGGCGGACCCCACGATGGCGATGTCGTGGGAGCTCGTCGCCTCTCGACGTTCCACCGTCGGCGCCGCCCGCTTCTGCGTGAGCAGCGCCTTGGCCAGCGCCGCGATGGTCGGGTACTGGTAGGCGACGGTCGGGTCGACCCGGCGGCCGAGCAGCTTCTCCAGCTCGCCGGAGAGGATCACCGCGTCGCGGGAGGCAAGACCGTAGGTTTCGAGCGGCGTGGTCGGGTCCACCGAGTCGACGCCGGTGGCGCCCTTGACCCACTCGGTGAGCCACTGGATCAGTTCATGCTCGTTCATAACAGTCCAGACTATCGGCCTGCCGGGCGGTTCCGTTACTCCGCTGCAGCGTGTTCGCGTTCGGTGAACTGCTTCGCGTTGACGCGGCGGGCGATCTTGCCGGCGGTGGAGCGCGCGATGCCACCCGGTGCGCGGAACTCCACGACCTCGGGGGAAATGCCGTGGTGAGTGGTCACGGCCGAGCGGATGGCGTCCTCGGCGGCCGCGTCGCCGTCCTCGGTGGCGCCGTCGGCGCGCTCCGCGAGGATGATCAGGCGCTCCACGTCGTCGCCCGCCACCGCAAACGCGGCCACGGAGTCCTGGCGCACGTGGTCAGTGGCCTCCATCGCGGTGGCCTCGATGTCCTGCGGGTAGTGGTTGCGCCCGGCAACCACTACCAGGTCCTTGACGCGTCCGGTGATGTAGAGGTGCCCGTCGAGCACCGTGCCCAGATCGCCGGTGGCGCACCAGTTGTCTTTGGGCAGGCCTTCCTGGAGGGTGGTGCCGATGGTGTTGCGGAAGGTCGCCTCGGTCTCCTCGGGGCGGTCGAGGTAGCCGGCGGCGACGTTGTTGCCGTTGACCCAGATCTCGCCGATGTCGCCGTCCGGCAGCTCGTTGCTCGTCTCGGTGTCCACGATGGCGAAGTGCATCCACTTCACCGGCTGCCCGTTGGACGCCATCGGCACCCCGCCCTCGGCGGGCACCGCCTTGCCCTCGGCGAGTGCGGCGCGGTCGAACTCGATGAACTTCGGGCGCTCCTCAGTGCGGTCCGTGGCCACCAGCAGGGTGGTCTCCGCCAAGCCGTAGGAGGGGCGCAGCACGGTGCGGTCCAGCCCCGACTCGCCGAACGCGCCGACGAAGGCTTCCACCCCCGGCTTGGTCACGGACTCGGAGCCGATGATGATGCAGTCCACCGCGGAGAAGTCGTACTGCTGCGGGTCTTCCGGCGCGGCGTAGCGGGCGGCCAGGTCGAGTGCGAAGTTCGGGATGCAGGTGTAGATGTGGACGTCCGAAGGGTCGTCGTCGCGCTTTGAGAGCATGTCCACCCAACGCTTCGGGTTCTGCAGGAAGTCGCGCGGGCTCATGATCTCCAGCACTTGGCCCAGCACGACACCCAGGATGGCGACAATAACGCCCATGTCGTGGTGCTGCGGCAGCCAGGTGGGGATGCGCAGAGGCGCCTCGAAGCGCAGCGCCTCGTTGATCTGCAGCACGTCGGTGACCAGGGCCTCGTTGGTGATCATCACACCGGCCGGGTTGCGGGTGGAGCCGGAGGTGTACTGCAAAAAGCAGATGGCGCCGGCGGTGTCCTCGCCCTCGACCGGGGCGATGGGCTCCCAGGAGTCGGCGAGCGTGTCCGGCAGAGAGTCCACGGCCAGGATGCGGGGGCGCTCCCTGGCCGGCAAGTCCGCGAAGAAGGCGCGCACGGCCGGGGCACCGGTGGAGTTGGTCACCACGATGCGCGCGTTCGCGTCCCCGAGCACGGCGCGCAGGTGCGCCTCGTGGCCCGGCTCGTTCGGGTCGTACAGCGGCACGGGTACGAGCCCTGCGTAGAGCGCGCCCATGAACGCGATGAGGTACTCCGCGGAGTTCGGCGCCATGATGGCCACGCGATCCCCCGGCTGGCCGATCTGCGCGAGCCGCGCCGCGACGGCCTTGATGCGGGTGTTGACCTGTGTGCGGGTGAAGGTGCGGGCCTCGCCGCCGGGGTCGGAGGTGAAATCCCAGTCGCGGATGTTCACGGCGTCCCCGCCCCCGGCGGCCAGGTGGGCCTGGTAGATCGTCTCGCTCAGGCGCGGGAGGGTGAAGTGCTCCGGCAGCGCGATCTGGCCGTCGCCGTCGAAGAACTGCGCGATGAGCTGTTGCAGATCCATGCCTGAACTCCTTAGCTGTCTACTACGTTTCGGATCCAACCTACAGTCCACTCCGGCACCGTGGTTCCCGGAATCACAGCCGGGTTGGTTGCGTACATGGCGTGGTTGCCGTTCGCGGCGATCAGCGCCTGCGCACGTTCGATGGCGTTGCCCACGCCCTGGGGCGCGTCGCACACGGTGTCGTCCGGCGCGCAGATCTCAAACGCGCGGTCCTCCACCAGGCCGAACCCGCCGGGACGCGGGCCGGTCATGGTCGCGCCGGGCGTGGCGGCGTTGACCACCCGCTGCAGCGGCAGCATGGCGATCTCCGCGCCCACGCCGGTGACCTCCGCACCCGGGTTGACGCCCACGCCATTTTCGCGCCGGCCGTCAGCGATCATCACCGCGCCGAGCAGCCGCTCCGGGTCGATGGGACCGGCGCTGTTGCCGATCTGGGAGGCCACGTCGCCCACGATCACCGCGCCCTGGGAGAACCCGGCGATGACGAACTTCGTCGACGGGCAAGTCTGCGCCACAAACCGCAGCTCTCCCGCCAGTTTGGCGGTGCCTTCGGCGCGCGAGTCGTCGTACGTCATCTCCGCTCGCCCGCGCTGCGTTTGAATGTTGCGGAACTGCGCGGTGTACGGGACCGTGAACACGCGCACGCGGTTGATGTCGTACATCTGCTGCAGCGGCTGGGTGATGGAGAGCATGAAGCTCGCCGGGTTGGCCTGCGGGTTGAACGGGTCGTCGTCCGCGGCGGACTCCCAGGTCCCTGGCACGGAAACAACCTCCACCGCGGGGCACCACGCAGGCTCGGCGGGGGTTGTCGGCTCCGCCTCGGTGGAGGTCTCCAGCGGCCCATCCGCCACGGGCGAACCACTCTCGGAGCTGGTGCGCCATTGGTAGATGCCGAGCCCGATCAGCGACAGCACCACAATCACGGCGGCGACGACAAATACGTTGCGCGAGGTGCGCATGAGCCACGGCTCCCTTCTGTGTTAGGAGCAGAGGTTGGCGCGCGCGGTGTCGCTAATCAGCGCCGCCACGCCCGCCGCGTCCATGTCGGTGCGGCGCTGCTCCACAAGCTGACCTGCCACCGCGTCGCGGGTGATCAGGTTGTCCGCACACACCGTAGCCCCGGTGGCTGTGAGCTGGTCTTCAATCCCGTCGACGTTGACTCCGCTTTCCCTGAGCTGCGCCAGGTACGCCTCCTCCTGCGGCGAAAAGGCGCTCGCCTGTTGCGGCACGTCCGTTACCTCGCGCGCGGGCTCGTCTTCGGGGCCATTGCCTATCGACGAGCTCCGCTCCCGCGCCGTCGTCGTAGCGGAAGACGGCGTAGCCGACGAAGACGACGAAGACTCAGTCTCCGTGACCTCAGACGTCACCGTGGGGGTCTCCGTCACCTCGTCGGAATCGACGGTGGCGCCCCCGCAGGCGGTGAGGGCGGCGGCGCTGGCGGCCGTCGCCAGGCACAATGCAACCTTGCGCACTACTTCTTCCTCACGTTGACGTGGCCGTTGACCTGCTCGATCGTGCCGCGCTGGAACTCGATGGTCAGCCCGCCCGCCGGGATCTTAGCCATGTCCTTGACCGGCCAGCCCAGCTCGCCCTGCTCGTAGCCGCGCTTGCCCCACTCGTCGAAGATGTCGCCGGTGAGGATGGTGTGCGCGCCGGTAGCCGCGGACCAGTAGATGTTGCCGTGCTCGAACGGCTGGAAGAAGCCGCCCCGCACCGCGATCTCGTTGCCGGTCGGGTACCCCAGCTCCGAGGTGGCGGTGCCGAGCTCGCCGTACTTCTCGCCGATCGCGCCGTGGACCACGAAGTGGCTGCCGTCCGGGTTGCGGGTGAGGTAGCCACCCTGGAACTTCTGCACGTAGCCCTTGCCCACCTGGTTGGCCTCAGCTACCGGGTACTTCAGGTCGCCGCGCTCGTAGCCGTTTTTGCCCCATGCCTCGAACATGTCGCCCGGGATGGCGTACGCGCCGGTCTGCGGGGTCCAGTACACGGAGCCGTGCTGGAAGTGCACGAAGCGGCCGACGCCGTCCGGCGCCGCGGTCTCGCCCGTGACCGGGAAGCCGAGCCAGCCAGCCGGGCCACCGAGCGCGTTGTACTTGGCCAGGATCGCGCCGAACAGCGCGTGCGCGCCGGTCTCCGGGGACCAGTAGGCGGTGCCGCCGCGGAAGTCCTGCGCCTTGCCCTTGGTGTCCTTGCCCGCGTCGTACTCGTCGTTGACGCACGAGCCGATGATGCCGGCCTTCGTCTCTTCCGCGATAGCTCCGATCGGGGTGCACTTCGAGCCGCGGTCGGCTTCCGGCACGTTCAGAGCGTTCGCGATGTACGGCCAAGCCTGGGCCATCTCGAACTGCCAGTACTCCCAGGAGTGCACACCGGACGGGCGGAAGCGCACGATCGGTTTCACAGACGTGCGGGAGGCGTAGTCCACGAAGGTCTGGGTGGACAACCGCGAGATGACCTCCAGGCCAACACCCGCGGGGTTCGCCTGCCCCTTCGCCACGGATTCGGCGTTGCCGAAGTCGTCGCGGCCAGAGCCCGCGGAGACGTAGACCGCCATGTCTTTGAGGTTCTCAATGCCCAGCTTCGGGTCGTGGTCGATCCAGTCCTGCGAGCCCAGCGGGCCCCACATAGCCTCCGAGTTGTACCCGCCCGCATCCAGCTGCGCGGCCTTGATGGCAGTGGGCATACCGGTGGTGGTGGTGTCCAGGTAGCCGGAGAAGGAGCCGACGAACTTGAACAGGTGCGGGTTGCGTTCCGCCAGGTTGACCGCGGCGGTACCGCCCATGGACAGGCCCACTACTGCGCGGGAGCCGTTGGAGCGGAACTCGTTGGTCAGCACCGGGATGAGCTCCTTGGTCAGGAACGTCTCCCACTTGTAGTGCTTGCCGTTGTTCTCGCGCTGCCAGTCGGAGTAGAAGGAGGATTCACCGCCGACCGGCAGGATCACGTTGACGTTCTTGTCGGCGTAGAACTGCTCGATGTTGGTCTCGATGGTCCAGCCGTTCTCGTCGTCGCGCGCGCGCAGGCCGTCGAGCGCCCACACTTCGGGGAACTTCGCTGTCGGGTTGGAGTGCCAGTCGCGCGCCAGGAGGATCTGCACCTGGATCGGGTGCTGCGGCATGGACGGGGAGTTGATGAACACGGCCACGCGGCGGTTGGTGATCCACTCGATGCGGTCCACCTTCACGCCCTCGGGCAGGCCCGGGACCTGCGGGTTCGTCTCCACCTCGATCGGGGTGCGCTTCGGCGGGTCGTGCGGGCGCAGGCCGTCGGAGATGCCGCGGTTTGAAGACAGCTGCGAGGACAGGTCACCCGGCAGGCTCGACTGGGCGCTGGTAGCGGGCGCAACGACGGGCGCCAGCGTCAGCGCAACAGCGGCGGGCAGCACTGCGGCGGCAAGCCGCGTGGGGGTGGTTCGGTTGTCTCGCATGAGTCTCCTACCTCGTCTGGCTACTTGTGTCACAAGAGTATCGGCTTAAAGCTTAAGTTTCACTTGAGGGTTTAATCGACTGCGACACGCGCAGCGTTACGGGGCAGGAAGCTCCCCACCCCAGACAACGGAAAACCGGCCGCCCGCCACATCGTGCAGCAGGTAGCCGGTTCCGGATGAAAGGGCTAGCGCGAGCCCTACCAGGCGTTCATCACATTCAGGATGCGGGCCCGGTTGGCCTCGAGCTGGCTGCCAAACTGGTCCCAGTTGTGCAGGCCGGTCGGAGTGAACACCGCAGTGTGCTTCACACCGGTCGCCGTCGCCTTCGCGGACCACGCGCGGGTGGTCGCGTTCGCCACACTCTCCAGCGCAATGCCGGCGGCGCGGTGCTGCGGCAGGTACTTCGCGTCGGCCGGGCCCGGCACGCCGGAGCCTGCGGAGACGTAGACGTCCCTGCCGCGCAGGTTGCCCATGTTCAGGAACGGATCGTTTTCAAAACGGCGCGGGTTCAGCGAGGAACCCCACATGGCGTTGATGTTGTACAGCCCGCCGTCGAGAAGCGCGGCGCGCAGCGCGGTCTGGCCCCCCGGAATGGTGGTGGTCAGGTAGCCGGAGAAGGACAGCACCTGGCGGAACTGGTTCGGGTGCAGCGCGGCGAGGTTGATCGCGGCGGTGCCGCCCATGGAAAGGCCCAGGATGGAGTTGTTCGTGGGCGAGACGCCGAAGTGCTGCTGCAGGTACGGCGGCAGCTCCTTGGTCAGGAAGGTGTCCCACTTGTAGGTGACCGGGTGGTTGAAGTCGTAGGTGGCCGGGGCGTTCCAGTCGGTGTAGAAGGAGGACTGGCCGCCGACCGGCATGACCAGGGTGATGTTGTTGTCCTTGAAGGTGCGGGCCGCGTTGACGTCGTTGACCCACGCGTTGGTGATCTCAGTCGCACGCAGGCCGTCGAGCATGTACAGGCCCGCGTTACCGCCGCGCTGGGCGGGCTGGATCTGGACGGTGATGTGGCGGTTCATCGCCGGCGACCACACCGTGCAGCGCTGCACCCAAAAACCCACTCGGTCCCACTCGCAGTGGCCGGTTGAGTCCGGGCGCAGCCAGTCGCGGTTCGCCGCAGATGCCTGCGGGGCACCGACCACCGCCGCCAGTCCGGTCAGCAGGGCCATCAGCAGCGCGGTGAGCTTGCGGCGCACGGAGTTCTTGGCGTTCATAGATCCCCTCAAAACGTGTTTTCAGGTAAAAGACACGTTCACGTTACCAATTCGAAACATGACCCGCTATTTACCGCTCCCCGCCTCCACCGGCCAAGCGATGCGCGGACCCTCAAGCCCCGGGTCCTCCCCACGGCGGATGGCGCGACGGGTCTCGGCGTCGATGTAGACGCCCGGATCGGGGGAAAGCTGCAGCGTGCGGCCGTCGGTAAGCGAGTAGCGCACGTTGGCCCAGAAGCGATCCCAGCTCATGGGTTCGCGGGAGGTGGCCAAAAGTTCCGAGATCTCGGGGCTGCGCAGCGCCGCGCGGGCCTGCTTGGCACGCAGGGTGCTGATGAATTGGGGGAGCCCGTCGAGGTAGGTATCGGTGTCGGCCGCCTGCCACGCGGGGTCGAGCTGTTTGTCGTGGCCGACGCGCCCGTCGGGGTCGCGCGGCATCCGGGCCGCGATGGGGGTGGCCAGGCCGACGGTGTCCAGCACGCGGACGCTGAGGGGCGCATTCATGCTCGTCATGCCCAGGTTGATCAAGTAGGCCGTCATCGGCAGGTCGCTCAGGTCCGTCTCCCGTTCCTCGCGGTCGCGGTAGAACCACCGGTAGATCTCCGGGTCGGCGGAGACGTACGCGAGGTTGAGCTGGGCTGCGTCGGCCTCCGCCCCGTCACTGACCGCCTCCTGCCAGTTCTGCATCAGTTTCGAGCCCAAGAAGTCTTCGGCGTAGCGTGGCGGGTCCGTCAGCTCGCGGCCGACGGCGAGCGTCCAGAACTCGCGCTCGTCCACGATGCCGAGCTCTTTTTCCCCCGTCTGGTACGCCTCCCAGTCAATGGGGTGCGCGCGCACGACGGTGACACACGCCCACACCACCACGGCGGTAGCGATGGCTGCGCCGATGCGCGTGTACGGCACGGCCATTGCTGGCAGCAGCAGCGCGAACAGGGGCAGCAGCCACATGCGGCCGTGCATGAAGTCGCCGCCCACGCGCAGCACGTAGAGGACATGGACGAGGGAGCATCCGGCCACCACCAGCACAATTGCTAATCGACGTCCTCCGGTCCCCCGCAGCATCCACCCCACCAACGCGGCTGCAGCCATAACGGGCAGCCACAGCCAGTAGTAGCCCACAAAATCCCAGAAGTACTCGAACCCCCGCACCCATTCGGAGTCCGACGCCGACTTAGCAACGGCGGTGTGCGGGGTGAGCAGCCCGTAGTAGCCCATTCGGAACAGCTGGTACGCCGCGGGCACGGGCAGCGCCGCGGCGAGGATGCCGGCGGCCTTGCGCGGGCTGTACGCCAGCAGGAGAATGCCGGTCACGCCGCCGTACAGCGCCAACTCGGGGCGCACCAGCCACGACAGGCCGCACCAGAACGCAAGGAAATACCCCGCCTGGGGCGCGCGGCGCCGCAGCGGCGAAGCCCAGGCCACAAGCGCCGCCCACCACACCGCGATCCACAACAGCGACAGCCCCCACTCCAGGCCGGAGGTGGCGAAGTCGCGGGCGGGTGGCAGTGCCAGGTAGATAACAATGCCTAGCGGGATGACCGGACCAACCTTGCCCCAAAACCTGCCGGTAGCGTAGGTAGCGACCGCCGCGGCGGCGACGGTGAAGATGAGCGCGAGCCACATGGCCACGTCTTCTAGGCGGGCCCCGGTGAGCCAGCCGAACGCCGTGATCAGGTACTGCCACAGCGTGGAGGTGTTCGCCTCCACGCGCTCGCCGGCGTTGAATACGGGGCCGTTACCGGCGAGCAGGTTGCGCACGGTGCGCAGGACAATCAGCCCGTCGTCGGACATCCACCGGCGCGCCCAGCCGCCCCAGAATGCGAACACGCCCGCAATTGCGGCTGCGACGAGCGCGGACAGGCGGGCGTGTTTGGTCATTGGGATGATGTTAGTGGGTGTCCGCCTACCAACCTAAGTTCGGCACCACGTACACGGCCATGACGATGCAGAAGATCCAGGCGAGGGCGAGCAGCTGCAGGACACGGTCTTCCAGCGCGATCTCGTCCGGCGCGCCGCCCTGGCCACCGTCCACCACGGAGGCGTAGCGCAAAATCGCGATGACGAAGGGCACCATGGACACCTGGTACCAGATCGCCGCGGTGCCCTCGACCGCGTTGGAGAGCTGGAAGCCCCACAGCGCGTACGACATCACCACCGCGGTGGCGGAGAGCGTCCACACGAAGCGCAGGTACGTCTCGGTGTAGCCCTGCAACGCGCGGCGGATCTCCGCGCCGGTTTCCTTGACCAGCAGCAGCTCCGCGTAGCGCTTGCCGGACGCCATGAACAGGGACCCGAACGCGGCCACCAGCAGGAACCACTGGGACAGCTCGATGCCCGCGGCCACGCCGCCGGCCATCGTGCGCAGCATGAAGCCGGAAGACACGAGTGCGATGTCGATCACCGGGATGTGTTTCCATCCGAAGCAGTACCCCAGCTGCAGGGCGATGTAGATGCCGATGACCCAGGCCAGCGAAGCGCCGTCGGTAGCCAGGAGTGAAAGGCCGAGCGCCAGCGCAATGAGGATCGCCGCCATGGCGTACGCCAGGTTGATCGGCAGCATGCCGGAGGCGATCGGGCGGAAGCGCTTGGTGGGGTGGCGTCGGTCGGACTCGACATCGCGGGCGTCGTTGATCAGGTAGATCGAGGACGCGCCGAAGCAGAACACCACGAACGCGAGCAGGATATCCACGGCGGTGCGCGAGCTGAACGAGTCCGCACCGGCCGCCAGGGGCGCGGCGAGCACGAGGACGTTTTTCACCCACTGCTTGGGCCGCAGGCCCTTGATCATCGCGTCCGGCAAGTTCTTCGGAGGCGTCTTCTTCATCACCTGGTCAACACCGGAGGTGTGCGGCTCCGACTTGATCAGGGGCTCGTCCACGGGTTCACGGGTGTGTGCCACTAGATCCTCTTCTCTACCTCGATAGCCGCCTTCGCCGTCGCCACCCCAAGGGCCGCGCCTGCGAGGGTGTCGGTTGGGTAATGCACGCCGAGCACGTTACGCGACAGCATCATCACCGGCACGAGCAACCACGGCCACTTTGTGCCCGTGATGTCCGCCAGGTGCGCTGCGGCCGCGCCCGTGTTCGCGGCGTGCGACGACGGGAACGATAGCTGCGACGGCGTTTTCACCCCGATCTTCACTCGCGGATCGTTCGGCCGCGGGCGGCGCACGATGCGCTTGAGCACCACGGTCGCGGCGTGCGCGGCGAAAGTGCCGGCGCCGAGGGCGAGCCACTTGCGACGCTTTTGCCTATCGACGTCCCCAACGCTCGTTGCGATGGCGCCAGCCGTCGCAACCGCAAGCCACCCCAAATCGTGCTCGCCGAAGTGGCTCAGCGCGCGGGCCGCCTTCGCGGTTCCCGGGGTGTACAGCGCGTCCTGGATGGCGACGAGCAGGTCGGTTTCCTTACTGGGCATCGAAAATCCTTCCCCAGTTCTCGTGGCTGCTCAGCTCACCGCGCGCGTCGCGGTACTGACGCTTCAGCTCCGGCCAGCGCTCCTTGATCTCGGCTCGCAGCTGCTTCTGCTCCGCCACCAGCGTGTCGGCCAGTTGCTTGTCGCGCTTGCGGAAGGCCACGCCGGTGCCGCCCGCGGTGGACACGGTGGCGGAATCCACTCGCGCCAGGGCGTACCAGCGCGCCTCGTCGGCGGTGAGGTTGAGCTGCGGCGCGTCCCAGTGCGCGCGGTCCTCGTCCTTACGCTGGTGCAGCAGGGCTTTGGCCGCCCACGGCAGCTTCTTCACCTTGGCCAGCCGCCCGCCGAGCTTGCCTGTGGGAACGCCCGGCGCGCCGGTGGGCGCGGGCAGCGCGGTCGCCGACGGCAGGACCTGCGCGTCGGAGTACTCCTTACGGATCGCCTGAATCCGCGGCAGCGAGGATTCGAGAATGTCGAAGAGCTGATCCGGCCCGGCGAGGAAGTCGCGCATCGCCTCGTTCTGGATCGCGATGGTGGAGTATTCCATGCACACGTAGTGCTTGTACGTGGACTTTTGCATGTTCTTCAGCATCGCGTCCGGCCGCTCGGGCCCGTAGATCGAAGCCACGATGAGGCGGTTGCGCATGTGGAAGTACGCCTGCCAGTCAATCGCGTCGTCCTTGTCGGCCCACGCCATGTGCCAGATGGCCACGCCCGGCCAGGTGACCGTCGGAAAGTCTGCTTCTTTGGCACGCAGGGCGTACTCGTTGTCGTCCCACTTGATAAACAGCGGCAGCGGCAGGCCCATCTTCTCCGCCACCACGCGGGGGAACAGGTTCATCCACCAGCCGTTGTAGTCCACGTCGATGCGGCGGTGCAACGGGCGCGAGGTGGTCTTGCGCGGGTCCAGGTCCTCTTCCTCGGTGCCGACGTAGCCGAGCGGGTACTTGGCAAAGTCGTGGTCGTACACCGCGTGCTTGGCGGCGGAGAACATGAAGATCTCCGGGTCCACGGTCTCGCCGGTGGTGCGCAGCTGCGAGCGGTCCTGCAGGTTGAGCATCTGCCCGCCCACCAGGATCGGCTGTGCCGCGTAGCGCGCGGCCTGCACGGCGCGGACGATGGAGTCCGGCTCGATGGCGATGTCGTCGTCCATGTACAGGATGAACGGCGCGTCGGTGCGGTTCAGCGCCTCGTACATGATGCGCGAGTAGCCGCCGGAGCCGCCCAGGTTGCCCTGCTGGAAAATCTCCAGCTTGCCGTTCAGGTTCTTCTCCGCTTCGGCGAAGTCCGGCTCGTCCGCCGGGTGCTGGTCGCCCTGGTCGGGCATGAGCACGTTGCTGATGCAGGCTTCCACGTACGGGTCTTCCGCCAACGCGTGCAACGCGTTCACCGCGTCGCGCGGGCGGTTGAACGTCGGGATGCCGACCGCGACCTGTTTGGGCTGGGGTTCGACCACGGTGCCGTCGTCAAGCACCTGCTCTTTTGGCTCCTGCGGGGAGCACCACGCGGCGTCCGTGATGCGGGTGTCGTCCTCGGCTGTGACGTCGAACCACAGCCAACCGCCGTCTTCGAAGTTGCCCAGCTTAAGCGGGATTTCGGTGTACCCGCTGGCCTCGACGTTAGTGACGCTGATGCGGGTGCCGTCGTGCTTGGAGCGGTACACGGAGATAGTCGCGCGGCCCTCGACCTCCATGGCTAACACCACGGAATCTAGCTGCGACCAGCGGCGCCAGTAGCTCGCAGGGAAGGCGTTGAAGTACGTCTCGAAGGAAACCTCGTTACCCGCCGGGATCTCGAAGCTCGTGCGGTCCGACCAGCGCAGGCGCTGTTTGTTGTGCTCCTGCTCGATGAGGTACAGCATGCGCACGTCGTGCGGCTCGCCCTTCTTCGGCATGAGGACGCGCGCGAGCGTGTCCACGGCGAGGGTCTTGCTTGTCTCCACAGCTCTCACTTTCTGTTGTGGGCAGTCGGAGTCCAAGCGTAATCGCTGGGTGGCAAATCCCCCGGTGTGGCTCGCGGGGTGTCATCCTTTCCACCGCATCACGGGCCAGCTCCCGTAGGCTCGGGCCTATGCAATCTTCCGACTACGACGCCGACGGCCTCCCCCGCTCCTCCGGCCCCGCCGGCTCCCCCGGCCGCTACTACGCCATCGGTGGCGCCTTGATCGTGGTCGCTGTGCTGTCGTTCGCCTTCCTCTCCGGCGCGACCGCCGTCTTCGTCGGCATCGCCGCCGCCGTCGCTGGCGCAGTGTTCGTGCTGATGGGCGTTCAAGGCTCCGGCGACCGGCAACCCGACGCGCTGGAGCAGGAGTACTACGGCACGCAAGGTGGCCAAGGCAGCGTCCTTCCGGACCCGGCTGCCGACTACGACTGGGACGGCAACTTCAAACGCGAGTTCGGCGGAGACGGGCGGTAGGCGGGGGCAGTCGGCTAGCGTCGAGATGACCCACTTTCTCCGTCTTTAAGGTGAAGTTCGTGAATACTCCTAGCGCTCCTCGACCAAAATTCCAGACTCCCGCTGAACTTCCGACGCTTGCGGCGAAAGACCTCAAGGACGTCTACTGCGCAGTCTGACGTGCGTTTCTACTCAGACGTGCGCAACCAGCTAATCAAGATGGAAGCCGCCGATCGCCGTGCAAACGGGGAGCCGCTGAGCGATGAGATCCTCACTCTACTGAGCCAACTCGTTGTCGATTCCACCGTGTCGTCGGAGGTCGTCGACGTTTACGGCGAAATAGGCCGGGACCTGCCCAACCTGCAGGAGTTGAACATCGATGCGCTGAACCTCAAGTCTAAGGACGAATCCGAGACAGCATTGCTTATCGACGCCCTCCGGCGCGCCCTCCTCCAAGAATCCCGCAACGCCACCGGCAACAACGAGGTAAGAGCGAAGCAGTTCTCCGAGCGCATCCGCGAGCTGATGAACCGCTACACCAACCAGCAACTCACCTCGGCGGAAGTGATCGCTGAACTCATCGAGCTGTCCAAGGAAATCGTCGCGGAGAGCAATCGCGGTGAACAATTCAGCCCTCCGCTGAGTAATGACGAGCTCGCGTTCTACGACGTGATGGCCACCAACGGATCTGACGACGAAGTGCTCGAAGACGACGTTCTGGCGCAGATCGCCCGCGACCTGGTGGCTACCCTTCGCCGCGACGCCAAGACGGACTGGACCGTGCGCGACGATGTCCGCGCCAAGCTTCGGCGCTCCATCAGAACCCTGCTGCGCAAGCACAAGTACCCGCCGGAAAAACGCAACGAAGCCGTCGTGCTCGTCGTCGAACAGATGGAACGCTTCGCACCGCGCTGGTCGGAGGCAGCGTGATGGATCTCCACCGCGAGTTTCCTGTTCCTCCCTCAGATATCCATAGATATGAAACGCTGATGACCTCTGTTGCCAGGCGGCTGCTGGAGGCACAGACGCTTTGCGATGCTGCCCAGGATGAACGGGATGTCATGTACTCCGCACTACAGATCAGAATGGCAATCGAAGAGGTCGGTTATGCCTCGTTCGTGGGGAACCGATCCTTCCTCGCTTCGGTGGCCAAGCGGGATCCTAAAAAATGGAAAGACGTTCGCAATCATTTACGCAAACATAACGCTAGCTACTGGCCTGTAGGCTACATCGCCTTGGAGGATTTCGGCACGGGCCAGTTGTGGTTAAGGCACCCTGACGCGCTATCCGAAGAAGAGAGTGTCAGGGAATGGGGTCATCTCAGTCGCATCCTTCACGCAAATCCCCTTGCAATTGAGCACGTTGACTGGCAGCAAGAACTCGACTATCAACGCAAACTTCTTGGGAGATTCTTCTGTCTGATAACTAAGCACTTTGTCGAACTCCACGGCCAACCATTCACTTTCGCCTGTGAGCTTGACGATGAAAGAGTACGCATCATTGGGTACCGAGACGATGATCGCCTTTTAACGACTGTCGGAGAAATTGGAAGATAACAATTCACAAGTGAAGATCTCGCATTCGCAGAAAAAGCTTTTGCCTCCGAGTAGCGTTAGGCCCCTACACAGCGTCGAGCAACCCTCACGAGCGATGTTTTATGTGCTACGGCCCCAGTGCCCCGATCGGAATCACTGCGACACCGTCACTCCGGCGGAGTGCGGGTCCTCCTGAGGTGATCACCACCAAGGCCGGGTTGTCATCGAGGTGGCCCGCGAACCGCTTGAGTGTGTCAGCTGCATGCTCAATCACCTCCGGGGTGTAGCCCAGTTTCACTTCGACAAGCACGTCACGGCCGCCGACGTTCGCGACAGCGTCGACCTCCAGCTTCGTGTTCAGCCGGGCATGATAGACCGTTCTGCCTGTGAGCGCCCGCAGTTCGTGCACCACGAGAGACTCGAAGAGTTGGCCGAAGTAGGCAGGATCCCGGAGCAGGTGCTCCGGCCCACGATCGAGTGCAGCCATGGCGAAGGAGGGGTCTGCGAGGTGGCGCTTCGGAGCCTTCCGCAACGTCGCCTTGGAACGGAGGTGCGTGAACCACGCGGGCTGATCCACGGAGACGAAGATGCTCGCCAGCGCATCGAGATAGTCCCGTGTGGTCACTCGCGATGAATCGGAATCGGTCGCAATGGTTTGCAGCTCCAGCTCGGTTCCGACGCCCCGAGCAAGCGAGCGGATCATCCGCCTCACGCGCTCAGAGTCACGATTCACCCCGCCAGGAGTGTGGATGTCCACGTCCGCGACAGTCTGTACGTAGTCCCGGACGTTTTCCAGAGCGTCTTCGAGCGGTAGACCAACGTTGTAGGGTAAGCCGCCTCGGCAAACCCGTTCTGCCAACTCGGGCAGCGTCAATGATGGGGCGGCGAACGGCAACGGGTCACCAGCAACCACCGCTGAAAGCGAAACGGACCCATCAGATTCACCGGTTTCAAACAGCGTCATCGTCGACATGGTCATGCGAGCAAACCGGCCCGCGCCCGAGTGGCTTGTCGCATCGGCCCCGGGTGCAGTCGAACCGGTGAAGATGAACTGCCCTTTCGCCCGGCGCTCATCAATCGTGTGTCGTGCAAAATCCCAAAGGCGCGGTTGCAGCTGCCATTCATCGATCAAGCGCGGTGTCGCCCCATGCAGTAACAGCCGTGGATCCGTTTCCATGGCCAGCCACACCCCGGGATCAGTCTCCACATTGAGGAAACTCGCGGCCTGCTGCTTCGCCGTCTCGGTCTTTCCGCAACCCTTCGGCCCCTGAATCAACACCCCGCCCTGCCGGCGCAGGGCCTTCTCCAGTTCACCATCCGCTAGACGCGGTAAATACACGCCACTCATAGGCATGCATCGTAGCAGCTAGAAGACTCAGGTTTACATTTTGAAAGCGTGTTGATTTACATATTGAAAATGAGTTGATTTTCATATCGAAAGCCGTTTGGTTGTCATTTTGAAAACGAAGGCTGTTGGCGATAGCGCATGGCAGGCCCAAAAAACGGGCAGTCTTCTGCCTAAATCGGCGCGTTGAGCGCCATCGCTGTATGGCGTCGGGTGACCTGCGGGCCGAAGGGGCGTCGATAAGCGAAAGGCCCCTACCGCAACCGCCGGGGAGGCGCGAGAGCGTCGCGCTCCGCGGCGAAAACCATGACGTCGAGCTCCGCGAGCACCGCGTCGACATCCGCGGGGTTGTAGCGGCGCTCGGTGCGCGCCTTCTCCAGCTCGGCGGTGGCGGCTGCGAGGGCCATGTTCTGCACCTCGATCGCCGCGGTCGATGCAGCTTCCAAAGCTTCTCGACGCTGCTTCGCTCCCTCCGGGTGCACGTGGCGGCGCGCTGCAAGCGCGTCGAGCCATTCCTGGACCATGAAGTACGATTCCGGCGCGAGTTTCGGGCCATGCTCCTGGACAGCGCGGCGCGCGGCCTCGTACGCGCGGGTGTTCAGCTCGGCAGCCACGTTGTCGCCGTTCGCATCGGGCCCGGCGTCGAGGTTGAGACGGTGCACGAGCCACGGCAGTAGCAATCCCGGAATCACCATGGTGAAGGTGAGCACGCTCAGCGCGATAACGGAAAGTTCGTGGTGGTAGGGCATGATGCCAGCCGGGATGGACAGCACCAGCGCGAGGGTGACAAGGCCGCGCATGCCGGCCCACGTCATCAGTAGCACCTCCTGCATGCGCAGGGGCGCGACGTCGGTGCGGTTCATGCGTTTCTTGAATTGGTAAAGCACCCACATGGAGGCAAAGCGCACGACAAAGGCGACGATTGAGAGTGCCAGTCCGATGCCGACGGCTTCCCATACCATCGTGCCGGCGGTGTCGATCGCCTCGCGCACGCTCATGCCGATCAGCCCGAACGCCAGGCCGGTGAACACCAGCTCCACGGTCTCCCAGACGGAGTGGCCGGACAGGCGGTCCGCGGCGGTGAAGGAGGCGCGCGAGGACATTTCCACGGCGGCGATAACGATAGCGATGACACCCGAGGCGTGGAGCTCCTCGGCCGCCATATAAATCGCGAACGGCAGCACCCAGGTAAACGCGGTGCGGGTAGCGGAATCGTGGACCGAGTTGACCACGAACGCCGCCACACGTCCCACAACCAGGCCAATCACCACCGCAACTACTGAGGAGTAGAGGAACTTCAGCGCACCGTCGGCGAAATTCACATCCCCGCCGGCGATGAGAGCTGCGAGCGCTACGTTAAACGCGACGATCGAGGCCGCGTCGTTGAACAGGCCCTCAGTCTGCAGCGTGCCCGTGATGCGTTTCGGAATGCCGGCCGGGCCCGCCACCGCGTCCACCGCCACCGGGTCCGGCGGCGCAATCGCTGCGGCCAATACCATCGCCGCAGCGAGTCCGATACCCCGGCATGAGCCACATGGCCGTGGCCGTTAGCGCGGCAATGGTGAGGAAGACCAGCACCACCGACTTGACCAGCACCACGTGCACCTGCGCGCGGATCATCGCCCAGCTCGTGCGGCGGGCAAGGGACCACAACAGCGGCGGGATGAAGATCGGCAAAATCAGCTGCGTATCCAGGCTCACCGTCTCGATGCCGGGGATGAACAGCACCGGAGCCACCACGATGGTCAGCAGCGCCGACCATGGAAGGCCGGTGCGCTCGCCGAGCGCGGAGGCGAAGACGGTGGCCAGCACGAGGCCGATGATCATGAGAAAAACTGCCACCCGGTCGGTGTAGAGGCGAGACGGTTACTCTTCCGGCTCCCACTTGACCATCGTGCTGGGTGCGGCGAGCGCGCTGCGGTCGCGGGCGAGGATCAGCTTGTCCAGGTCTGCCAGCACCGCGTCGACGTCGGCGGGATTGTACTGGCGCTCGCGGCGGGCCTGCTGCAGCTCCCTGCTCGCGGCCCGCAACGCCACCTCCTGCATTTGCGCCGCCCCAGCGCGTGCACGCTTGAAAGCCTCCTTGCGCTCCTCGGATCCCTCCGGGTCCTGTAGGCGCTTCTCCGCAATGGAATCGAGCCACTCCTGCACCATCGCGTAGGCCTCCGGCGCGAACTCCTCGCCGTGCTGCTTCACTGCCTTGCGCGCGGCGGCCCACGCGCGCTGGTTCAGCTCCTCAACGGCCTTGTCCCCTCCCGGCCCGTTTTGCAGGTCGAGCTTGTCCACCAGCCACGGGAGCAGCAACCCGGGCACCACCATCGTGCAGGTGAGGACGGTCAGGGCGATAACGGAGAGCTCGTGGTGGTAACCCGTCGCCGACGCCGGGATGGACAGCACCAGCGCCAACGTGACCAGGCCGCGCATGCCCGACCACGCCATCAGCAGCACCTCCTGTAGCCGCAGCGGGGAGACGTTCGTGCGGCCGCGCTTCGTGTTCATCTGGTACAGCACCCACATCCAGCCGAAGCGCACGGCGAACGCCACGACGGACAGCACCACGCCGACCTGCACCGCCTGCCAGATGTGCGTGCCGGCGGTGTCGATGGCGTCGCGCACGCTCATGCCAATCAGGCCGAACGCGACACCGGTGAACAGCAGCTCCACCGTTTCCCAGAAAGAGTGGCCGGTGAGGCGGTCCTCGGCCGTCATGGCGGAGCGCGAGGACATCTCTACCGCCGCGATGACGATGGCAATCACGCCCGAGGCCTCGATCGCCTCAGCGCCGGCATAGATGGCAAACGGGAGCACCCACGTGAATGCGGTGCGGATAACGGAGTCAGGCACGGAGTTGGCGAACATGGCGGCGAGCCTGCCCACCACCAGGCCGATGACCACAGCGGCGATCGCCGCGTAGAGGAATTGGAAGAACCCTTTGCTGAAGTCCACTTCACCGTGCGCCACCGCCGCCGCCATGGCCACGTTGAAGGTGACGATGGAGGCGGCGTCGTTGAACAGGCCCTCCGTCTGCAAGGTGCCGGTGATGCGTTTCGGGATGCCGGCCGGGCCTGCCACCGCGTCCACAGCCACCGGGTCCGGCGGGGCAATCGCGGCGGCGAGCACCATCGCGGTGGCCAGGCTCAGGCCGGGCAACATCCACATCGCGGTGGCGGTGAGCGCAGCGATGGTGAAAAACACCAGGATCACGCTCATGGTCAGCACCACGTTGAGCTGGGAGGCGATCTGCCCCCAGCTGGTGCGTCTCGCCAGCGACCACAACAGCGGCGGCAAGAAGATCGGGAGGATGAGCTCCGGCGAAATGGAGACCGTGTCGATACCGGGGATGAAAATCACCGGCGCCACCACCACGGTCAGCAGCGCCGGCCACGGCAGGCCTGTGCGTTCACCGATCGCGGCGACGAAGACGGTGGCCAGCAACAATCCGATGAGTGCTATGAAAGTTCCCACGGAGGGTCAGTGTACGGCCAGACGGACTCGGTGTGTGGCGCGGTGGCTGGCGCCCGCCGCGTGGCCATGTCTCGTCGGTTACGGACACGGCCGTCTAGCGGCTGACCCCTCCCTGCTAGACGAGCCGCGCTTTCGGGTCCCACCAGTAACAAGCGAGCTGAGCAAACGTAAACGAGTAAGCCGGGAGGTATAGCAGCTCCCCACCCGCTGCTATACCACCCGCGGAACCTCGCGCCCCTAGTGCCCGCGGGGCTGGCTCAAGGGCGCACCTGACTCGAAGAACGGGCGCAGCTGGTTGTCAAACAGGGTCAGCGCCGCCGCGATCGCCATGTGCATGTCCAGGTACTGGTAGGTGCCCAGCCGGCCGCCGAACAGGACGTTGTTCTGCTCGGATTCGTCGGCAGCGAGGCGTCGATAAGCTTCGAGCTTCTCGCGATCCTCCGGGGTGTTGATCGGGTAGTACACCTCGTCGTCGTCCTCGGCGAAGCGGGAGTATTCCTTCACGATGACCGTTCGATCAGAGGGGTACTCGCTGCGCTCCGGGTGGAAGTGGCGGAACTCGTGGATGCGGGTGTACGGCACGTCCGCATCGTTGTAGTTCATCACAGGCGTGCCCTGGAAGTCGCCGACCTCGAGCACCTCCTGCTCGAAATCCAACGTGCGCCAGCCCAGGCGGCCTTCGGCGTAGTCGAAGTACTGGTCCAGCGGGCCGGTGTACACCACCGGAGCGTCGGGGCTCTCGGCGCGGACCTCGTCGCGCACCTCGAACCAGTCGGTGTCCAGGCGCACATCGATAAGATCCGAGGAAGCCATGCGCTCCAGCCAGGCCGCGTACCCGTCCACCGGCAGGCCCTCGTAGGTGTCGTTGAAGTAGCGGTTGTTAAAGGTGTAGCGCACCGGCAGCCGCGAGATGATCTCCGGCGGCAGGTCCGTCGGGTCGGTCTGCCACTGCTTGGCGGTGTAGTGCTTCACAAACGCGTCGTACAGCGGCTTGCCAATCAGCGCGATGCCGCGCTCCTCCAAGTTCGTCGCGGCGGCCGGGTCGAGGCCCTCGCGCTGCTCCTCGATGAGCTTTTTCGCCTCTTCCGGCGAGTAGTAGCGGCCGAAGAACTGGTTGATCAGGCCCAGGCCCATCGGGAACTGGTACGCCGTGCCGTCGTGCATGGCGAACACGCGGTGCTGGTAGTCCGTGAAGTCGGTGAAGCGGTTGACGTACTCCCAGACCCGCTCGTTGGAGGTGTGGAACAGGTGCGCGCCGTATTTGTGCACCTCGATGCCGGTTTCCGGCTCGTTCTCGCTGTAGGCGTTGCCGCCGATGTGGCTGCGTTTTTCTACCACCAGCACGCGTTTGCCCAGCTCGCTCGCCGCCTGCTCGGCCACCGTGAGGCCGAAGAAACCCGATCCAACAACAATGAGGTCGTATGCCATGGGCTCCATTTTCGCACAGTTGCCTATCGACGAGGCTTCGCCACGACACACCCCGATAGTCTCAAGTCTTTCTTGAGACTTGAACTTCCACTACACTACGCTTCTGTCACATTTGCCACTGCTGTCGCAGTGAACTTTAAACGTCTCAGGAGTATTTCCGTGCATCAACGTCGCAGCATCCAGGGTGGCGCGGCCCGACCCGCCCGGGCCGCGATCATGCCCGTGATCGTGTCCATCCTCCTCGTCATCGCCCTTGTCGCCGCCAACGCGTTCAGCGGCAACCGCATCCTCCAGGTCCAATCCCTCGGCGGAAACGCCCCGGAGGTCTACACCACCTCCGAATCCTTCGCGTCCGGCGCGAACATCACCGTCGACGACGCCGCAATCCGCACCCAGGGCGGCGAAGACCAGGTGCGACGCGTGGTCAAGGAATTCAGCAACGACCGCGAGTTCTCCCTCGTTGGCCTGACCTGGAACGGCGACCGCGACGTGGCCGCCTACGTCCGCTCGCAGCGCCCGGACGGCTCGTGGTCCGAGTGGTTCCAGATGGACCAGCTGGACCCGCAGGCGGGCAGCGACAAGTTCGGCACCGAGCCGATCTACGTGGGCCGCACCACACGCGTCCAGGTCTCCACCGGCAACGTCGACCTCCTCGAAGACGGCCGCGCTGTCTCCTCGGCACCTACCACCGCAAACGATATTCAGGCGGTGTTCCTGGACGGCGGCTTCGGCAACGCCGAGGGCGGCATCCAGCCGGTTGCGGACTCCTACACGTGGGGCATGCCCAAGGTGATCACCCGCGCGCAGTGGGGGGCGGGCCGCAGCAGTGCGCCGTACTACAGCGAGCCCACCACGGCCGCGACGGTGCACCACACTGCGGGCTCTAACGACTACTCCGAGGCCGAGGCACCGGGCATTGTCCGCGGCATTTGGAACTACCACGCCAACAACCTGGGCTGGGGCGACATCGGCTACCACGCCCTGGTGGACAAGTACGGCAACATCTACGAAGGCCGCGCCGGCGGCATGGACCGCGGCCCCCAGGGCGCACACGTGGGCTCCTTCAACCAGAACACCTGGGGCGTGTCCATGCTGGGCAACTACCAGGTGGCTGAGCCGACCCCGGCCGCGCTTCGCGCCATGGGCGAGATCATCGGCTGGAAGGCCGCGGTGGCAGGCTTCGACCCCACCGGTTCCAGCTACCACTACGCGGAGGGCAACTTCCGCGGCTCCAAGTACGCCGCAGGCCAGGGCGCGATGTTTAACAACATCAACGCTCACCGGGACTTCCACTACAACACGTGCCCGGGCGACAACCTGTACTCCAAACTGCCGACGATCCGCGCCACCGCCGCAATGAAATACCGCACGCTGCTCGCGGGGGACCGGGCCGGAGCCGGGTCGATCTTCGACCGCAGCACGCCGACCACCGCCGCCCCCGCGCCTGCACCGGCCGACCCGCAGCAACCGCCCTCCGTTGACGGGACCCTCGCGGCCCTGTCCTCCGGCGACCCAACCGCCATCGCCACGGTGGCGGGCACCGCCATCGGCCTGGTACTGCTGTTCCTGGCCAGCCAGGACAAGCTGCCCACCGTCAACACCATGGGCGAAGTGCAGGTCTTCGAGGGCCTGACCCTCGCGCAGGCGGCCGCCCTGGCTAAGCAGATCAGCCCGGCAGTCGCACCGACGCTCAACGCGTTCGGTTCCAGCGACGCCGCCCAGGTATGGACCACGCTCGAGCCCACCCTGGGCAAGCTGGTCGCCGGAGTTGGCGGCCCGACCGGCCCGGCCGTAGCCCTCTACTCCAACGGCATCGGCGCCCGCAACGATCAAGGCGAGATCATCGCCCTCGTCGGCAAGATCGCGGAGGCCTGGCTACAACAGGGCCTCGACGCCGGCCCGCTGGGCATGCCGGTGGGCAAGGCCTTCAACCCCACCGCCGACACCGTGCGCGTGGACTTCGAAGGCGGCTTCATCACCTACAACCCGTCCACCAACGCGGTGGACATCAACGCCCGCTAGGCCCTCGCACACTCGGGCCTAGGCCAGGTTCAGGCAGCGGGCGACCGCATCCTCCCACGCGGCAACGAGCCGGCCCCGTTCGGGGCCGGCCATTTCGCTTTTCCAGGTGGTGGCGGAACCGAGCGTGAGCGGTTCGTCGAGAAGCGAAATGCCCATGCCTGCCGCCGACGCCGCCCCCATGACCGTGGTCTCCGTGTTCGCGGGGCGTACGACGTCGATCCCCAGAACGTCCGCCTGCATCTGCATGAGCAGGTCGTTCGTGGTCATCCCGCCATCCACCTTCAGCGCGGTCGGCTCGCCGCCCATCGCGCACACCACCTCGCGCGCCTGGAGGCACGTCGCCTCCAGCGCCGCGCGAGCAATGTGCCGCCTATCGACGAACCGGGTCAACCCCACGATCACACCCCGCGCGTCGGGGCGCCACCGCGGCGCGAACAGTCCCGAGAACGCCGGCACGATCACCACTCCCCCGCTGTCCTCGACCTGGCTGGCCAGCGTCTCCGACTCCGCGGCGGTGCGCAAGATGCCCAACTGGTCACGCAACCACTGGATGAGCGAGCCGCCCACCGCCACCGACCCCTCCTGCGCGTACACCGGCGGCTGGCCCTGCACCTGGTACGCCACCGTGGTGAGCAGCCCATTCTCGCTGAACCTCGGAGTGGTTCCGGTATTGAGCAGCATGAACAGGCCGGTGCCGTACGTCATCTTCGCGTCGTTCTCGCGCAGCCCACCCTGGCCGAACAGCGCCGCCTGCTGGTCGCCCAGCACACCGGTGATGGGCACACCCGCCAGCGGCCCGCGGCGGCGGATCTTGCCGAAGCTGCCTACCGACGCGCGGATCTCCGGAAGGATCTGGCGGGGGATGCGGAGCTCGTCGCAAAGCTGCTTGTCCCACTGCAACGTCTCCAGGTCCATGAGGAGGGTGCGCGACGCGTTCGTCACATCGGTGAGGTGCAGCGCCTGCTCCGGTTCCTTCGCACCCCCTGTGAGGTTCCAGATCAGCCACGTATCCATCGTGCCCGCGAGCAGCTCGCCCCTCTCAGCGCGCTCGCGGGCGCCTGCGACGTTATCCAGGATCCACGCCCACTTCGGCGCCGCCGGGTAGGAGTTGTGCAGCAGACCGGTCTTACGCAGGTATCTCGCCGGGTCCCCATCGTGGTTCGTTCGCGTGTCCTGCCACACGATCGCGTTGTAGATCGGCTTGCCCGTTGCTTTGTCCCAGATCACGGCCGTTTCGCGCTGGTTAGTCACACCGAGCGCGTCGATGTCCTGCTCGCTGATGTCCTTGTCCGCCAACGCCTCGCTCAGCGCCCGGCGCGTGTTGCGCCAGATCTCCATCGGGTCGTGCTCGACCCAGCCTTTCTGCGGCATGTGCTGGGCGTGCTCGTACTGCGTTTGGGCGATGACCTTGCCGTCGGTGCGTGTGATGTACACGCGCGTCGACGTCGTGCCCTGGTCAATCGCCGCAATCAAAGCCATGCGCGCGATTCTATCGGGGCGGGTTCTGTTGCCCCCGGGCGCGGCCTGTGCGCTCGGCGCGTGGTGCTGCCCTGGCCCCGAGCGGTATAGCACGGCGGCAACGCGGTATAGCACGGCAACGTGGTATAGCAGCGCGCCGGCCCTGCTATACCACGTGTTGCTTATTGAATCCGCGGTTCATTACCACCTGGGGAAACAAACCGGCGAACCCATGGTGGTATAGCGGCACCGCCCACCCTGCTATACCACCCGCTCCCGAGAACAACCCTGGCCCGCCAATCCGCTCCCGAGAGCAACCCTGGCCCGCCAATCCGCTCCCGCAAACCGGGCATTCCGCGTGGACGGCCCGCGCCACGCGTGGGATACTTCCGCACATGGGGGGAATAGCAAACAAACGCCAGGCTGAGCTGGATCTGATCCAACGGGTCGCCGCGCAGTGCAAAACCGCAGTCATTACCGGGCCGGCTGCTGCTAGGTGGCTCGATTTGTCCACGTTGAACTGGGTGACCAGTGTTGATCTCGCACTCCCGGGTGGATCGCGGTCCTGGGGGAAGACGTACCCGGACAGGATCTACCGCAGTGGCCGCCTGCTGGACCACGAGCACCTGGTGCACGACGGCATCCGCACCGCCACCGCCATCCGCGCGATGTTCGACACGTTCCGCTACTACGGCCGCATGGAAGCGCTGGTGCAGATTGAGTCGGCGCGTTTTAAGCACGAGCACCTGACCACGGAGTACCTGCTGGCCAAGGCGGCAACGCTGCCTCATGCCCCGGGGATCCGGCCGTTCCGGGCGCTGATCGAGCATTCAACCGACACTTCGGCCAGCCCGCTGGAGACCCGGTTGCGGGACACGCTCCTTCAAGCCGTGGCATCGGGCCTGCTTAAAGGGGTGGAAACGCTCGAGTTTCAGGTCGGTTTCCGAATCGTCGACGCGGACGGGTGGCCCACCGTCGCCTGGGCGGACGCGCTGATCAACGGGTTCCTCGTGCTCGAGGCGGACGGGCGCGAGAAGAACAGCGGCGCGATGGGGGATGCGGCAGATGCTTTACGACGTGAACGTCACCGCGAAACCCAACTCCAGAATCGCGGCGCCGTGGTGCGCCGCGTGGGGTGGGACGCCGGGAGCTGGGGCACTGTCATCGCCGGGGTGCAGCAAATCATCAACCACCACCCCGGGGTGCACCAGCTGCCTAACCGGATAGACACGCCGTACCGGGTGTGGCTGGCGGATCTGGAGCGGAGCGCGGGTTAGAACCAGCGCTCGAGTACTCGTGCCACGCCGTGTTCATCGTTGGTCAGTGTGGTTTGGTCAGCCGCCTCGCGGAGCACATCCTTCGCGTTGCCCATGGCCACGCCCGTGCCGGCCCAGCGCAACAGCTCGAGGTCGTTGGGCATGTCCCCGAATGCGATGGTTTCCTCGGCACTGACGCCATAGTGCTCGGCGAGGAACCGCGCCCCGGCGGCCTTGTCCACGCCGGGGCAGGAGATTTCGATCAACCCCTCGTCCATGGAATACGTCACATGCGCGAGCTCTGGATCCACGGATGGCGCGATGCGCTCGTACATCTGCGCCGACGTCATGGAGGAGCAGCGGACCAGCAGTTTCGCGGCGGGCTGGCTGATCAGGTCGGCGGTGTCGGTCACGCCGAAGCGGCTGTCCCATGCGTCCCGGTTGTACTCGGGGTTGATGATGAAGCACTCTTCCTCGGGGTCGAACGCGGAGGAGCCAACCCGCTCCACGCCGTAGCCGTGCGGCACCCCGGAAAGGGCGCGCTCCGCCACCGCGACGACCTCGGCCATCGCAGACGGGGCAAGTTCGAAGGCGTGAAGCACACGATCCGAAGCTGGGTCGTAGACCACCGCCCCGTTGGCGCAGACGCATACGGGGGACAGCGGCAGCTGCTCCAGCACAGGAAGGAGCCAGCGGTGCGGCCGCCCCGTGGCCAGGCCGAAGTGGGTGCCGGATGCAACCGCGCGGGTGACTGCTGCGCGCAGGCGCCCGGTCACGCGACCGGCGGAGGTGATGAATGTGCCGTCGATGTCCGAGATGATCAGGCGCGGGGCGGAACGCATGCCGATCAGCGCTTCCTGTGTTTCTTTTGGGCCTCGCGCGCGGCGCGCTCTCGGGCGTAGATCTTGTCCGCCTCCTCGACAGTCGGGGCGGTTCCCCCAAGGGCCACCGGCATCCAGGGCTCGCCGGCACCATCGTGGAAAAACTCGGCGTACTGGGCCCGTGAGGCGTCGAGAAGCAGCTGCATCTGGCGCTTGAGCTCGGCGGTGTCGGCGTCTGCGTCGCCGGTGAGCGCGACGGGCTCACCGTAGCGGACGATCACGGGCACGTTGGTTAAGTGCTTGGGCAGGTCCTTCGTCCATATGCGCTGGGACCCCCAGATCACGCACGGGATAAGCGGCACCCCGGCCTGATGCGCGATACGGGCGGCACCGGTTTTGAAGTGCGCGAGCTCGAAGGAGCGGGAGATGGTGGCTTCGGGGAAGATGCCGACCAGGTTGCCGTCTTTGAGCATCTGCACCGCCGGCGCGATGGAGTCGCCTCCGCGGGCGCGGTCCACGGGCACGTGCTTCATCACCTTGAGCAGTCGGCCGAGGACTGGCACGTCGAAGACGGACGCCTTCGCCATGAAGCGCACGAGACGCTCGCCGTGCAGGAATGGCCCGGTGCCTAAGAGGATGAAATCCGCGTAGCCGGTGTGGTTGCCTGCGAGCAGGGCTCCGCCGTGGGCCGGGATATTCTCGGCGCCGATGACCGTGACGTCGATCTTCGCTGCACGCATGACGCGGCGCGTGAAACCGACGAGGCCCTGGTAGAACCGCTCGACCGCTTCGTCCCGGTTGGCGGCGATGCCCTCGTAGAGGCCGGGAACAAAAAAGCCGCGGTATCGGCGCATATCCATTACGGCGCGAGCACTTCCTTACCCACCCACGGGCGCAGCGCCTCAGGCACGCGCACGGAGCCGTCCGCCTGCTGGTTGTTTTCCAGGATGGCCACGAGCCAGCGGGTTGTGGCCAGTGTGCCGTTCAGCGTTGCGGCGATCTGGGTCTTGCCGTCTGCGTCGCGGTAACGCGTGTGCAGGCGGCGGGCCTGGAAGGTGGTGCAGTTGGACGTGGAGGTGAGCTCGCGGTACGTGCCTTGGGACGGCACCCACGCCTCCGTGTCGAACTTGCGGGCGGCGGAGGAGCCGAGGTCGCCCGCGGCGACGTCGATGATGCGGTAGGGCACTTCAACGGCGGCGAGCATGTCGCGCTCAAGCCCCAGCAGCTTCTGGTGCATCTCCTCGGCGTCCTCGGGCTTGCAGTACGCAAACATCTCGAGTTTGTCGAACTGGTGGACGCGCAGGATGCCCTTGGTGTCTTTGCCGTAGGACCCGGCCTCGCGGCGGAAGCAGGAGGACCAGCCGGCGTAGAGCAGGGGCCCGTCGGACAGGTCGATGATCTCGTCCTGGTGCAGGCCGGCGAGGGCGACCTCGGAGGTGCCCACCAGGTACATATCGTCCCGCTCGAGGTAGTAGATTTCCTCGTCGTGCGCATCGAGGAAGCCGGTGCCCTGCATGACCTCGGGGCGCACCAGCACCGGCGGGATCATCACCTTGAAGCCGGCCTCGCGCGCCTTCTGAGCGGCGAGCATGAGCATGCCGAGCTGCATCCAGGCACCGTCGCCTGCGAGGTAGTAGAAGCGCGCCCCGCCGACCTTGGTGCCGCGCTTCATGTCGATGATGCCGAGCGCCTCACCCAGGTCCAGGTGGTCTTTGACCTCGAAGTCGAACTCCGGCACCTCACCGACGTGCTCGAGCACCACGAAGTCCTCTTCCCCGCCTGCGGGGGCACCTTCGATGACGTTGGCGATGGAGTACTGCAGCGCTGTCAGCTTCTCCGCCGCCGCGGCTTCGGCCGCCTCGGCTTCTTTCACGCGGGCCTTGAGTTCGTTCGAGCCCTCCAGCAGCGCCGGACGATCCTCGGGAGCGGCCTGGCCAATCTTCTTGCCAAACGCCTTCTGCTCGGAACGCAGCTCGTCGGCCGCCTGGATGGCGGCGCGGCGTGCCTCGTCGGCGGCCAACAGCTCGTCTACAAGCGCAGGATCTTCGCCGCGGGCTCGCTGGGACTCGCGGACGGCCTCGGGGTTTTCACGCACACGCTTCAGATCAATCACGCTTGCACACTTTACCTTGTCCCCCGAGACGGGCACGGCACAACAGCATCCGGTCATAACCAGTGCGCTATGGTGGGCCTATGATCCCCCCGATCACAGACGGCCCCGTCCCCAAGCACGAGCAGCTGCGCTCGATTCTGGAGTCCCGCATCGCCGCGGAGTTCTCCCCCGGCGACCCGCTTCCCGGCGAGCGGGCGCTGGAGGAAGAATACGGTGTCTCGCGCATCACCGTGCGCCGCGCGATCGGGGATTTGGTTGCGGCGGGCCGCCTGCGTCGTGTGCGTGGCAAGGGCACGTTCGTCGCCCCGGCGCCGCTGGTGTCGCGCCTGCACCTGGCCAGCTTTTCGGATGAGATGCGGGCGCAACGCGTGGAGGCGTCGTCACGCATCCTGCTGTCTGAACGCACCACGCCGCCGGAGGAAGTCGCCGAGTTCTTCGGCACCGCGCCGAACACCACGCACATCCGCTTGCGCAGGCTGAGGCTTGGCGACGGCGAGCCGTACGCCGTCGACGACGCCTGGTACAACGCAACCCTCGTGCCTGACCTGCTGGAAAACGATGTTTACCACTCCGTGTACACCCTGCTGGACAGGCACTACGACCTGGGGGTGACGGAGGCGGAACAGACCGTCACTGCCGTCACCGCCGGCCCGGACAACGCCCCGCTGCTGGACGTGGAGGAGGACACTGCACTGCTCCACATCGTCCGTTATGCCCGGTCAGACACGCATAACGTGGAGTTTTGTTCCTCGGTGTACCGCACGGACCGTTACCGGCTGACTACTCGGGTTGCGCGCGAAGTGGAATAATGGGGCTCCATGGCTTCGAAACAGAGTGCGCTCCGCTCCTTCCTGATCGCCGCGCTGGCGGGCTCTGTCGCCGCGGGCACCTACACTCTGGCCGCCGAGACGTCCGACAACTCCAACTCGGCAGCCCCCACCACGGCGAGCTCGACCGCGCCGGCGGAGGAGATCGCGTCCTTCACTACCGCCGACGCCGGATCCTGCCTGACGTGGCAGGTGGCGGAGGACGGCACGATCTCCTCCTTTGAGCAGGCGGATTGCAACGGGGAGCACCGTTTCGAGGTGTCGCTGCGCCAGGATCTGGCCACGTACCCCACCGCCGAATTCGGCCCGGAGGCCCCGATGCCGAACCAGACGCGCCAGGCCCAGCTGCGCGAGGAACTCTGCGGCGTTGGCACCCTGCGCTACCTGGGCGGGAAGTACGACCCGAACGGGCGCTACTCCATCGCCCCGATCCTCCCGCCGGCGGACGCGTGGCAGCGCGGGGACCGCACCATGCTCTGCGGCCTCCAGGAGACGAACCGGGCCGGCGAGCCGATCCTCACCGCCGGGCGTGTGGCCGATCAAGACCAGGCGCGCGTGTTCGAGGCTGGCCAGTGCGTGGCCATCGACGCGGCTAACACGCTCACGGCCGTCCCCTGCGCAGACCCGCACCAGCTGGAAATCACCAGCCAGGTCTCCCTCGCCGAGGTCTTCCCCGACCGGACCCCCACAGTCGAGGACGAGGACAGGCACCTCCAGGATGTCTGCACCGCCGCCGCGCAGGATTACCTCGGGGGCGAGGAGAACCTCTACCAAGTCGCATTGCGCCCGTTCTGGACCACGCAGACACCCGCCGCGTGGGAAGGCGGTTCCCGCAGCGTCAACTGCGCGCTCATGTTCTCGCGCCCGGAGGGCCAGTTTGCAACGTTGACGGGCTCCGCCACGCAGGGCCGTGGGCAGTTGCTTATCGACGACGCTCCGCCCCCCGAACGCCCAGCCCGCCGCCCCCTGCGCGAGCAGCAGGCACCCCCAGCGCCTGTGCCACCCGCGGGTGCAGATCAGGCCCCCGGCCAGGCTCCGGTGCAGTAGCGCATGCTCCCGGTCAGCGACGAGGCGTTCGAGGAGATGATCAACGACGCGTTGGACACCATCCCGGACAATTTTGCCCAGCACATGCACAACATGGTCATCCTCGCCCGGGACTACAACCCGGACAACCCCACGCTGCTAGGCCTGTTCGAGGGCGTGCCGCTGCCGGAGCAGCATTCCAACCATTCGGGCTTTCTTCCCGACGCGGTGTTTATTTACAAAAACGCCCTCGAGGCGATCTGCGTCGACGAGGAGCAGTTGCGCCACGAAGTGAAAGTGACCGTGCTGCACGAGGTGGGCCACTACTTCGGGCTGGAGGAGCACGAGCTCCACGCCCTGGGGTGGGGTTAGGCGCGAGCCCAAGAGCCCAAGAACAGCACCGAGCTGGCTTTGTCTTCCACTGCCCGCAGGGCGTCAGCGACGTCGGGGTCCTGGGCGTGTCCGACGAGGTCCACGAAGAACTGGTAGGTGTTTGGCTCTTCACGGGTGGGCCGGGACTCGATGCGCGACATGTCCACCCCGCGCGCCGCGAATTCCTTCAGCACCCCTACTAGAGCACCCGGTTCGTTCGGCGTGCGCAGCACGACGGCGGTGCGGTCCGCACCGGTTGGTGCAGGCAGAGCGCCTTGCTTTCCGACGAGCACGAATCGCGTCCTCGCCGTCTCCGAGTCGGCCACTCCCGTGGCGTGCACCGTCAGGCCGAACAGCTCCGCCGCGCGCTCCGGGGCGACGGCGATGTCGGCCTGGCCGTCCGCCACCATCTGCGCGGCGGCCGCATTGGATGCCGCCGGCACAAACTGAGCATCAGGTGCGTGCACGCCGACCCACTGTTTGACCTGTTGGAAGGCGACGGGGTGGGTGGCCAGGCGGGTGGCGCGCGACAGAGCAACCCCCGGCTGTGTCATGACCGCGAACGCGATCGCGAGCTCGGTCTCCCCCATGATCTGCACACCGGGCGTGGCAGCCAGCGCGTCGGCGGTGGCGGTCACCGCGCCGTCGACGGAGTTCTCGATGGCGCACACCGCGTAGTCCACCTCGCCACCCGCGAGGGCGGCCAGGGCCGACGCGGGCGAATCGACCGGCACGTACTCCGCACCGTCGACGGGGAACTGTCGGGCGGCCTGCTCCGTGAACGTTCCTGCGGGGCCGAGATAGGCGATGCGGGTCATACGTTGTCCTTTCCTGCTCCGGTGTCTTTCCCGATGCCTTCTCCAGTGTCTTCTCCGGCGTCTTCTCCGCTGGCGTCCTGCGCGAGCAGCGCGTACGTGATCAGCCAGTGGGTGGCCATGAAGTTGTTGCCGGTGAGGTGGGGCGAAGCTGCGTCGATAAGCTGCTGCGTTCCCTCCGGTTTGCCGATCTCCCGCAGCAGCCACGCCCGCGTGAGCATGAGGCCGATCAGGTGGGCCTGCTGGCCGTCCCCTGGGTCGTTGACCCGGATCGGGGTGGTGTAAAAGGCGTAGGCGTCAGGCGCGAGGAAGCTGTCCAGCCAGGCGCGGAATTCGCCGGCGGGCAGCACGCGGCGCATGACGGCGGCCTCGGCCAACCCGTTGGAGACGAAATCGTGGCCCGAGACCTCCCATGTGTGCGGGTAGGCGCGGTCCGTCCCGAACCAGTCGCGGGCAGTGCCCTCCACCAGTTCGCGCAGGTTCCGCGAGGCGTCGGCGATGAGCAGCAGCGCCAGCGCGGAGTTGGAGTGCACCCCGTGGCGCACCGGCCACTGCTGGGTGCCCAGCCAGGACTCGATGTTGCGCTCCAGCTGGGTTTCCAACGCCTTGAGCGCATGCTCCCACCGGGTGCCGCGACACACGTTGACCAGCTGCATCGCCCAGGCCCAGCCGTAGGGCCGCTCGTACAGCGGGTGGGCCCGCAAGTACGCGGCCTCGACGGCGAGGTTGTCCGGGGTGAGCCGCTGGTCGAGGAGGTCCGCGAGCCGGGCGTTACCGCAGCGCAGATGTATCTTGACCGCCGTGCAGAGCATGTGCACGCACGAGTGCCAGTCGTAGGAACCCCAAAACGCCGGGTGCAACTCGTGCGGAAGAGCCGCATCCGGCATGAGGCTGACGTGGTGCATCGCAGCCGGGTACTCCTGGCCGACAACCCACGCAATGGTGCGCGCCCACGATTCGTGCATGACGTTAAAGTTAGCGCATGCGCAGGCGCCTGAAGCTGGAGATCGTGCTCGTCCTTGCCGTCACATTCGGCACCTCCGGGCTGCGCGCGGCGCTGCGGTTGATCGACTCCATGCTCAAGCAGCCACTCAACCAGCAGACCACCACGATCCACGACGCCGCCTCCACCATCCCGTGGCTAGACCTGGCGCTGCAGGCGGTCTCCGCGCTATCGCTTTTCGCCTGGGGCGGGCTGGCCTGGTACCTGCTGGATCAACGGTGGCGCTGGCCGCGGTGGGGCGACGCGGCGCGCGGTGCGGGCTTCGCGGCGTTGATCGGCCTGCCGGGGCTGGCGTTCTACATCGCGGCGGTGCACCTGGGCCTGTCTAAGGTGGTGGTGCCCACGACGGCTGCGGTACAGATCCCAACGTCACTGCTGTGGTCCTTCGCCAACGGCTTCGGTGAAGAGGTTGTGGTGGTGATGTACCTGCTCACGCGCTTGAAGCAGTTGGGATGGAAGCCGTGGCAGTGCATCGCCGCGTCTTCTGTCCTGCGCGGTTCCTACCACCTGTACCAAGGCGTTTCTGCTGGCCTGGGCAACATCGTGATGGGCGTGGTGTTCGCCTGGTACTTCCACAAAACCGGGCGCGTGTGGCCGCTGATTCTGGCGCACTTCTTCATCGACGCGGTGGCGTTCATCGCCTACCCGCTGCTGGACCTTTCGTGGCTGGGAATCTAAACCCTTCCGTCACTCTGGTTACACTGTGCGCATGTCGACAACGCCCCATTCCAACGACCCCCGCGATAACGCGGGCGAGTTCGTGCTGGGCAAAGACGGCAAGCCGCTCGTGGACCGCTACGGTCGGCCCATTCGCCGTCGCACAACTGCTTCTCGACGCGATCCCGCTCCCCGCCACCCCGACGAGTTCACGCGCGTAGAACCCCGCGCGCGCAGGGTTCCGTCGCCGGTTTCTGCGCGGGTTGAGCCGGGCCACACCGTCTACGAACCCCCGACTGCGTACGAGCCGCGCCGCGCGCCGGAGCACCCGCGCAGCCGGCCGGTGCAGCAGCGCCCTGCACCCCGCCCGTCCTCCCGGCCTGCCCCGGAGGACGTCCCGCTGCAGGTCTCGAGGCGGAGGCGGCGGGGGCCGAAGGGGCGTCGAAAAGTAAAGCTCCCCGGCTGCGGCGCGGTACTCGCTCTGGTCATCGCCTTGCTGATCGGCTCGGTGCTGGTCGCGGACGCGCGCCTGAACCGCACCGCCGCGATGCCCGACCAGCAAATCTCGAACACCTCGGGGACGAACTGGCTGCTCGTGGGCTCCGACTCACGCACGGGCTTAAGCGAAAAGGACGTCGAACGCCTCGGCACCGGCGGCGACCTGGGCACCGTGCGCACCGACACGATCATGCTCATGCACCTACCGCTGCGCGGAAAACCGACGCTGGTGTCCATCCCGCGCGACTCCTACGTGTCCGTGCCCGGGTACGGCTACGACAAGATCAACGCCGCGTTCTCCATCGGCGGGCCGCAGCTGCTGGTGGAAACCGTGGAGCAGAACACCGGGCTGCACGTGGACCGCTACGCGGAGATCGGCATGGGCGGTCTCGCCGGCGTGGTCGACGCGGCCGGAGGCGTGGAAATTTGCGTCGACGAGCCTATCGACGACCCGCTGGCCAACATCAACCTCCAGCCCGGCTGCCAGCAGATGGACGGCCCCACCGCACTGGGCTACGTGCGCACCCGCGCCACCGCCCAAGGCGACCTGGACCGCGTGGCGCGCCAGCGCGAGTTCATGACCACGCTGGTCACGCGAGTGCTGTCCCCGTCGGTGTATCTGAACCCGTTCCGGATGGCGCGGCTGTTGTGGGTCACGCCCACCCTGCTGACGGTCAACTCCGACGACCACGCGTGGAACCTCGCCCGCATCCTCATCGCGCTGCGCGGCGGCCTAGAGACAGAGACCGTGCCCATCGGCGGCTTCACCGACACCGAAGTGGGCAACGTGGTGCTCTGGGACGACACCGCGGCCGAAGCGCTGTTCGCTTCCCTGCGGTAGGGCGCCGAGCGGGGCGGTTGGCGCAACAAGCGTCCACAGGCGGAAAACCGGCTACCTAGATCCGGCTACCAACCGATTTGGGAGCGCGGACAAAAAGTTGGAGTGTTGGGGGCAGCACCGGTTGATGTTGCAGGTGGGGATGTGGTCAAGGTTGTTCAGTGGCGCGATCTTTTCGACCAGCAGCAACAGTGGCCATCAACCCGATCATGTCGCCGCCAGCAGCAGGACTCCGAAGCCTCCAGCCGGCAACAGGGGCGGTCAGAGTGGCCTGGCCGCCGTTCTCGACGGGGGTGTGGTGGCCGGGTCCCGGCCTGTCACCGGGCGAAACGGGCGATAGCGTCGGTGACTTCCTGGAACTTGGCGTCGGCCTCCTCTCCTCCTAACTTGGCGGCGTCACGGACGCAGTGTTTCATGTGGTCATCGAGTAGTCCCAGGGCAACGCTGCGTAGGGCAGCATTGACCGCGGAGATCTGGGTAAGGATGTCGATGCAGTACTGTTCCTCGTCGACCATGCTGTGCAGGCCCCGGGCCTGTCCCTCGATGCGCTTGAGGCGGGCGAGATAGCGATCCTTGTCGTTGATGTAGCCATGGGTGGTGTGACAGGTGTCGGCCCCACCCGAGGAAGAAGCGGCCTGATCAGGGGTGCGAGTATCCACAATGGTCTCCTTGCTGAAAAAAGGGGGCAGGTATGTCCTGAGTCAGTTGCGGGTCGATCAGGATGGAAAGCCCGAGGGCATGGAATGAGGCATGAGGACCTCATGGTCCCCACGCCCTGTGGCGTTATTCGGATAAGTAGTCGGCAGATTGTCGGCCCGGAGGGGCCTGCCGGGTGGGGCCGGGGAGAGGTCAGGAGCAGGTACTTGGGGACGGAGGTCTGAGTGTGATTGGAGGGACTCAGCCACAGGAGGGGGACACGGGGTTCCTTATCGCTAGAAAAGGATGTGGATTAGGCGGTGACCGGCTGCCGCACGGAGGGGCGAGCGGGCTGCGGTGAGGAACTTGTGTTGTCGTGGGAGGACTTGAATCTACGCAGCGTGAGGGAGTTGGAGACCACGAACACCGAGGAGAAGCCCATCGCAATGCCCGCCAACCCCGGGTTGAGGAAACCGATCGCGGCGACCGGGATCAGCACGACGTTATAGGCGAACGCCCAGAACAGGTTGCCCTTGATGGTGCCCAGCGTGCGACGTGACAGACGGATGGCATCGCCCGCGGAGCGCAGGTCGTTGTTCATTAAGGTGATATCGGAGGCCTCGATGGCCACATCCGTGCCCGCCCCCATGGCCAGACCCAGATCGGCCTGGGCCAGGGCGGCCGCGTCATTGACGCCGTCGCCGACCATGGCGACCTTCTTGCCCTCATGTTGTAGCTTCTCGATGACCGCGACCTTGTCCTGCGGCATGACCTCGGCACTCACGTTGGCCGCATCGATGCCCACCTCTTGGGCGACGGCGGCCGCGGCCTTCGCGTTATCGCCGGTGAGCAGGTACGGCCTCAACCCCAGCCTGCGGAACTGGGCGACCGCTTCCGCTGAGGAGTCTTTGATGACATCGCGCACCACGACCACACCGGCGGGCTGGTCATCGACGTAGACGGCCACCGGGGTCGCGCCCTGCGACTGTGCGTGGTCGAAGGCGGTGGTGAGGTCACGGGGCAGCTGGCCGGCGGGACGGCCCACGGTGACGACGTGACCCTTGACGGTGGCCGTGACGCCCCGGCCGGCGGTGCTGTCGAAGTCGGTGGCCTCCTGGATGTTCCCGGAGCGCTCGGCCTCGGTGACAATCGCCTTGGCGATGGGGTGCTCGGAACCTGCTTCGACGGCCGCCGACAAGGCGAGGACCTCGTTGTTGGTGTAGCCGTCGGCGGCGTGGACGCCGGTGACCGACATGACCCCGGAGGTGACGGTGCCGGTCTTGTCCATGACGATGGTGTCGACCTGGCGGGTGGATTCAAGGACCTCCGGGCCCCTGATCAACAAGCCCAGCTGCGCGCCCCGGGAGGTGCCCACCAGCAGGGCGGTCGGGGTGGCCAGTCCCAGGGCGCATGGGCAAGCGATGATCAGCACCGCGACTGCGGCGGAAAAGGCCCAATTCGCCCCGCTGCCGGCGGCGAGGTGGACGATCAGGGTGATGATGGAGACGACAATGACCGTCGGGACGAAGACCGAGGAAATCTTATCCACCAGGCGCTGGACCGGGGCTTTTTTCGCCTGGGCGTCAGTGACCAGCTTGGCCATCTGGGACAGCGTGGTCTCCGAACCTGTGCGGGTGACTTCGACCAGCAGTCGACCGGAGGTGTTGATCGTCGCGCCCGTGACCGGGGTGCCGGGGGCGGCCTCGACGGGAACGGACTCGCCGGTCAGCATCGACTCGTCGATGGCCGAGGTGCCCTCGATGACACGACCGTCGGTGGCGATCTTCTCACCCGGGCGGACGACGAAGACGTCACCGACTGTCAGCTGGGAGACCGGGACGCGGACTTCCTCACCGTCGCGGATCACCGCGGCGTCTTTCGCACCCATGTCCAGCAGGGACTTCAGCGCCGCGGAGGATTGGCCCTTGGCGCGGACCTCAAACCACCGGCCGAGCAACAGGAAGGTGATGACTACGGCGATGGTCTCGAGGTAGATGTGGTCCATGCCGTCATCGCGGGGCAGCAGGCTCATCTCCATCACCATGCCGGGGTGCCCGGCGTTGCCGAAAAACAAGGCCCACAGCGACCACAGATACGCAGCGGTAGTGCCCAGAGACACGAGTGTGTCCATCGTGGTCGAGCCGTGACGCAGGTTGGTTAAGGTCGCCCGGTGGAACGGGGCGCCACCGTAGAAGTAGATCAGGGTGGACATGACGAGCAGGGCCCACTGCCAATTCATGAACTGCAGGGACGGGATCATCGAGATCGCGACCACCGGAACGGAGAGGATCGTCGACCCGATCAGACGCGTCTTCAGGTCTGTGGCCTCGGCCTCGCGGGCCTGTTCGTGGCGGTCACCGACCACCTCGGTGTCCTCCTCCGGACCGCTGTCCACGGCGGAGGCGTGTTGATCCCCCATGGTGAACGCGTCGTACCCGGCACCCCGCACGGTTTCGATCAGCCGATCGGCGTCGACTTTGGTGGGGTCGTAACTGACGGAGGCGGATTCGGTGGCGAAGTTAACGGTGGCCTCCACGCCATCGAGCTTGTTGAGCTTGCGTTCCACCCGCCCTGAGCACGACGTACAGGTCATGCCGGTGACGCCCAGATCGACCTGGAGTAGGTCAACCGACGGTTGAGTTTGAATCATCAGTGATCAGTCCTTCAGTAAACAGTCGTGAGGTGCATCTCCGAGGTCCCAAAAAGCCCGCCCACAGATGCACCGTCGGGGATATCGAACCGGCATGGCTGGGCCTGATGGGCATATCCAGCAGGGTTGGCCCGGCCGTGTCTACGCGAGGCGGGGACCGGGCCCAGGGATTAGGGCTTGACGGTGTAGCCGGCTGTCGTGACGGCGGCGACAACATCGTCGTCGGTGAAGTTTTCACCCGTGACGGTCACCTGCCCGGTATCCACGGTGGCCTCCACCATGGTCACACCGGCGACCTCGCCGATCTCCTCCTCCACGGAGGACTTGCAGTGTCCGCAGGTCATGCCTTCGATGATGTACTTCTTTGTTACGGCGCTCATCAGATGATCCTTTCCTTGATGTCCTGAAGGGCAGGAGTGGAGATGCCCAACAACCTTCAACCTATACCCATGGGGGGTATCAGTCAAGGAGGTGTCTGCCCCTAAGCGTCCCGTTCGGCGGGCAGGACTTCCGGAACGGCCGCGATCGTTGCTGCACTTCTTGTACAAAATGTACGTTAAAGGGTATGGGCATCACGGTCACCCTCAGTCAGTTCCGCAGCGAACAAAGCCACTATCTTGATGCCGCCCAAGGTGAACCGGTCACCATCTCCAGTCGCGGGCCCCGCCGCCGGGCGGTGGTGGTCTCCCCGGACTTCTACGACCGGGCGGTTCAGGCGCTGAAGGATGGCGAGGATATCCGTGCCGCAGCGGCTACCCGTCAGGAGGCGGGCGGTGTCTCCCACAAGGAGTTCACGTCCGACCCCAAACTGGACTGACCTGCCTGTCCATACCTGTGCCGCGGTATCTGATCATCGATAAGCTTTCAACTGCGACAGCCCTTCGCACGCTGGCCCGGCAATGGCAGCAGTGATTGCCACCGCCATCGACGCCCTGGCCCACGTTCCGCCGTCTCGGCGGAGTGGAAAAGTTGCGGGGCGACGACGGGGAGTGCTGTAGCTGGGTAGTCCACGGCCGTCAATGACGGTGAGCTGATCAGCGTCTCGGTTCCAAGCCCCGGCCGAGGTCGAGGCTCCGGTCTCCCCGGAGGCTGCCACCGTCGAGGTGGATTTAGCCACCAACGACACGGCCCTGTCCTCGAGTGGGACGCAGGCCGCACCGCAGATTCTCGCGATCTCCGAATTCAAGCCGGTCGCCAACATCGACGAGCAGCTGGACAAGGCCATCCAGTACAACGCCGAGCGGGCCGAGAAGGAGCGCGCTGCCCGCGCGCCCTCGGTGGTCAAGCCCGCTGAAGGCACCTTCACCTCCGGTTCCGGCGTGCACTGCGGAACCCTCCACGCGGGTATCGACATCGCCAACGTCGTAGGTACCCCGATCCTCGCGGCGATGGGCGGCACTGTCATTGACTCCGGCCCGGCCTCCGGTTTCGGGCAGTGGATCCGCATCCAGCACGATAATGGCTCGATTGCCGTCTCCGGTCATATGGAGACTTTCGACGTGACCGTTGGAAAACGCGTCACCGCTGGTCAGAGGATCGCTGGCATGGGCAACCGGGGGTTTTCCACCGGCTCTCACCTGCACCTCGAGCGTTACCCGACTGGCAGCGGGGCGGTCGACCCGTTGCCCTGGTTCGCCGAGCACGGCGTCACCTTCTAACCTTCCCGCACTCACCAGGACCGGCCCCGACACCGGAACCGGCGACAGTGACTGGGCGTGAGGCACCCGCCTCAGACCGCAGAGACGCTTCTCACTCATCGCCGACACAGCCCGGACTTGATAGCTTCTCCAGGCAGGCCAGACCGGGGCACAGGGGAGGCAGTCCGTGCTCGTCATATATGGGGGCGGCGAGCGTCCCGCCAACGAGGAGCAGGTGCCGTAATCCACGTTTAGTGGGATATTCCCGTAACCTGCCTTCTCCTGCGCCAGCTGACGAGGCCGGTAACCGCAGGCCATGCAAGAGCCAGCATCGCGAGAACCAACAGGGGTGTATCCCCCATGCGCGCATACGGCATCAAACCAGTATGAAGGGGAACGGTTGCCGTCAGCAGTTCGTTCGTGCCCAGGCCACTGAGTTGTGAGACTATGCCGTCGGGCTGGATAACTGCGGAGTATCCGGTGGGGGCAGCCTGGAGAACGGTGCGGCCAAACTCGCGGGCACGCATCCGGGATGCGGCCACTTCAATTGCAGGTACTTCCTCGGTCACAAAAGACACGGCGTTGGTCGGTGCGAGGAGTAGCTGCCCACCATTGCGAACGGCATCGGCGACCCGGTCGGCGAAGAAGACCTCATAAGAAATGACGATCCCCAATCGTGGTGTCCCGCTGGGATCGAGCACCGCCGGTCCCTCTCCGGCAATGGCGTCGCGGGGGATGAACCGTGCGTCCTCGCTGAGTCGTTCAATCAGATTGCGCATAGGGATGTACTCGCCGAACGGCACACGATGATGCTTCTCATAGCGTCCTAACCGGGTCCCGTCCGGCCCCCACACTATGGATGCGTTCCTGAAATGTTGATCCTCAGATTCGGTAATTCCGACGACGATGTTCGTGTCGAGTTGCCTGGCCAGTTCAGCGAAAGCTGCATCAACGCGCGTCCCGTCGATTGAGCCGTCGATATTGACGACGTTTTCGGGCAGCAGAACCAGATCAGGGTCCCCGGTGATATCGTCGGCAGCCTGTAGGTGCCGGCGGGTCGTATCAAACGGATCGGTATTGACCGCGCGAAGCCCACGGGGCCTCCACCCTGCACGAGCACGACGTCAAGGCTGCCTTCTGCCGTATCATCTACGATCGTTGACGCGAACGCCGGTACCGCGAGTACCACGACCACTGCGACCACGGATGCTGCACGGGCTCGTCTCGGCCCGAAGATGACAGCGGTAACAACGGCCCCCGCAACTGTGGCCAACGCGGTCACCAGGAGAGTCCCTCCCAGGGGCGCTGCCGCCATGAAAGGACCATCGGTCTGGCTGTATCCGAAAGCGGACAACGGGAAACCGCCGAACGGGAACCGGTGCTGCACAGCCTCCAATAACACCAGGGCCGCAGGGGTGAGCAGCCACCAGCCCGACCAGCGGCTGCGAAAAGCCGCCTCGTTAGACGATACCGCGGCAACCAGCATTAACAGTAGCGCCTGAACGGCAACAACAGCAGCATACCCGGCAGTGTTGAAGTCGGTGAGCCAGCGCAGAGCAAGAGCGTAGTGCGCCACAGATACGCAGCCGCTGGGAAATATGTACGAGTACATCTCCATGATCTGCGTGGACAAGCTGCAGGTTATCGACTTCCGCCCGACACGGTGCACACCACTGGCCCCAAGCGTTGAGGACGACGACCTCGCCTTCAAAAACAGACAGGCTGATCTCCTCACCCTCCTCCATCAGCGACGGGCCGGAGAAGTCCGGCAGCGGGGCACGTTCCTCCTCTGCGTAGATAATCTCGGTTTTCCGGGGCGGTGGGGAAGAAGACGGTGTTCTGGTTGTCCCGGAGGACCACAACACCGAGGAAGGTCATCGTGCTGCGCGGTGGGTGGTCTGCAGCGTCCCAGCTCACCCCAGCGACCGACCATGGTGTGGGGTTAGGCGTACCGCAGGGAACTCATCATCCCGGTTTCCTGGTGATAAGCGTTGTGGCAATGAAATGCCCACTCACCGGGGTTGTCGGCGATCAAGTCGGCGATCATGGTTTCACCGTGGCGGAGAAGGACAGTGTCCTTGCGTAGCCCGTCGCTGCCGGGTAGCGCCCACGTGTGGCCGTGGATGTGCATGGGATGGGGCATCATGGTCCTGTTGCGCATGACCATCCGCAGGCGCTGGCCCTCCTCCACGGTCGCGGAGGAGGATTGGCCGTCGGTGAGAATGCTCCATTCATATGGCATCATCTGCCCGCCCAGGTCGATGCTGACTTCTCGGTCTGGTGTGCCCTCGGGCAGGAGTGCACGGTCTGCTGGCTTCAGGGAGGACAGAAGCAGTCCGGTGGACGACAACTCGGGGAAGTCGACATCGGGGCGGGGGGCCTGGCCGCCGGCGGTGCGGATGACGGCGAAGGCGCGGTCGTCCTTACCCACCGCCAAAGCCGTGAGCGGGAAGATGCCGTCGCCGAGGATAACCTCGACGTCGACACGCTCGCCCATCGACAGGTAGATCGATTCGGTCTCCCGGGGCTGGACAGGGAAGCCGTCGGTGTGGGTGACGGTCATGCGGTGACCACCGAGGGCCACCTTGAAGATGGTGTCAGCGCCCGCGTTGATGAACCGCAGGCGGGCCTTGTCGCCCGGGCGAGCCTCGAAGGTCCGGTGAGCACGGGGGATACGTCCGTTGATGAGGTAGTGCGGATACATCACATCGCCGGCATCCCCGCCCAGTACCCGGTCCGGGGTGCCGTGCATCATCTGGCCGTGACCTCCCATTCCCATCCTCCCGTTATGGTCGCCCGAACCCATTCCGGTGAGCTTGTCGAGCTCATCGTCGGGAGTGCCCTGAATGCCATCGACCCAGTCGTCGAGCACGATGGTCCACTCGACGTCCTGGTCCTCAGCGTCTTGCGGGTCACGGATGATCAGTGGAGCGTGGAGGCTGCGATCAAGCTGCAGGCCGGTGTGGGAATGGTAGAAGTAGGTGCCACCGTGGGGGACTTCAAAAACATAGGAGAAAGACTCGCCAGGTTCAATGGGGTCCTGGGTCATGCCGGGCACACCGTCGGCTGCGTTGTGGAGTGCGATGCCATGCCAGTGGATGGAGGTGCTCTCAGGCAGTTCATTGGTGATATCGACCTGGAGGACGTCGCCGGCGGTGGCCTCAATGGCCGCATCCCCGGTGTCAGAGACGTATCCCCACGTCTTGGCTTCGATGCCGCCGATATCCAGGGAGAGGGGCCGCGCGGTTAGTGTCCGGCGCACCGTCGGCTCACCGAGCGCAGTGGGGGTGGGAGTGGGGCGAAGGGAGGGACCTGGTGCCGGGGCAGCGGGTCCAGGGTCGCTGGTGCAGGCGGCCACGGCCCCGGTGCTGGCGAGGACGAGCCCGCCGAGCAGAAACTGTCGTCGGGAAAACGCGTTCGTCATGATTTAACCTTCCTTGGTGCAAGATTTCAGTGGCACGGGAGACAGGCGCAGGTGAGGATCCTGCTGAGCCATCACGTCAGGCGCAGGTCTGTGACACAGGTGGCACCGTCGTCGGTGGTGGAAAACTCCGTGTTGCCGGTACGCCCCTGGTAGCTGACCTCAATCAGGCCGGTGACATCATCGGGAAGCCAGAAGCCAATAAACCCGTTGTCGAAGGTGGTTGTCGCCTCGTCCACCAGCACCTCACCGGTCGCCTCATCGGTGATCGTGACCTGGATATCCTCATTGTCGAGTTCCCCCTGGCAGGTCGTGAGGCTGTGGTAGAAGCAGTCGTGGGTGGAGGTGAGATAGGGTGCGATCGAGACATACGTCTGATTGTCGGGAAGATCGAGCGCAACTTCCTGGTCATCGCTCGAGAGCAGCAGTTCATCGTTACGCACTGAGGCGATCAGATCCGTGGGACGCTCAGTGACCTTCTGCCGGTCGAGGTGATCAATGATCTCCACCGCGTCCATGTCGGCCAGGCCATGGGTAGTCAGGAATGCATCCTGGGACACCGTCCCATCGGCGGTGGGTTCCGGGTCGGCGGCCGAACACCCCGTGAGGGCGAGGGCAAGGGCGGCGGCTGCGATCGCTGCTCGTTTCACGTCAATCTCCTTGGATCGTGGTAGGGCCATGAGAAGACACCGCCTCAAGGTCGATGCCATACCTTTATCTAGCACGGGTGCCTAACGGACTAGAATTCAAAAACCCTGCTCAAAGCCTTATAACAGGGCGAAAAGGGAGTGAATTCGGTGGGCTGGGTCACCACCGGAACACCACCCCACAGCCGTGGGCGATGTCCTTCCACCCACCCCGGGTATGCGGTGCAGGCAGTGAAATCCCTGGTGGCGCCTGCCGAACCGACCAGGGGAGGCGATGCCGCCGGCCCGGGGTGGGGCACAGGGGTGACGACGGTCGAAGGGTGATGTTTGAAGATTTGATGAAGATTTCCCGCCGGGCACTGAGCGAAGGTGGTATTCCCCCTGCCCGGAGCGATACTGGGGTCTATGGCTGACCACACACCGACCACCGCCACGCCCCCGGGGCGGGTGCTGGTCGTCGATGATGAAAGACCCCTGGCTCAGATGGTGGCCTCCTACCTCATCCGGGCCGGCTTCGATACCCGCCAGGCACACACCGGCACCCAGGCCGTGGACGAGGCCCGTCGCTTTCCCCCCGATGTTGTGGTGCTGGATCTGGGGCTGCCCGAACTCGACGGCCTGGAGGTATGCCGACGGATCCGCACCTTCTCGGACTGCTACATCCTCATGCTCACCGCGCGTGGCAGCGAGGACGACAAGATCAGCGGTTTGACCCTGGGGGCGGATGACTACATCACCAAACCTTTTAGCATCCGGGAACTGGTGACCCGGGTGCATGCGGTGCTGCGCCGCCCGCGCACCAGCACCACCCCACCGCAGGTGACCACCCCCTTGATCGTTGGTGACCTCATCCTTGACCCCGTCGCCCATCAGGTGCGGGTGGGGGAGACGACCGTGGAGCTCACCCGCACGGAGTTCGAGCTGCTGGTTGCCCTGGCCCTGCGCCCCGGCCAGGTGCTGACCCGCCACGACCTGGTCACCGAGGTCTGGGACACCACCTGGGTCGGTGATGAACGCATCGTCGATGTCCACATCGGCAACTTGCGTCGCAAGCTCGGCACCGACACCCGGGGCCGGGGGTTTATCGACACCGTGCGTGGCGTGGGCTACCGGGTGGGGCAGCCATGAATCACGGACCCGGCCTGACCTTCCGCTTCCTGGCCGCCCAGGTGTTGGTCGTGGTGATTAGCCTGCTGGTGGCCGCGACCGTGGCCACGATGGTGGGCCCGCCCCTGTTCCATGATCATATGTTGATGAGCGGCCGGGAGAACCCCTCGCTGGAGCTGTTCCATGCCGAGCAGGCCTACCGGGACGCCAACCTGATCACCCTGGCCGTCGCCCTGCCCACCGCCTTGATCAGCGCCCTGCTGGCCAGCCTGTGGTTATCGCGTCGCCTGCGCACCCCCCTGCAGGATCTCACCCGCGCCGCTACCAGCCTGACGGCCGGCAACTACCGTGTCCGCGTGCCCGCCGGAGAAGCAGGCCCCGAAGTCACCACCCTGGCGCATGCCTTCAACACCATGGCCGACCGGCTGGAACACACCGAACAGGTCCGCCGCCAGATGCTCTCTGATCTGGCCCATGAAATGGGCACCCCCTTATCGGTGCTCACGGTCTACCTCGATGGTCTCCAGGACGGGGCCGTGGACTGGAATAATGCCACCCACACGATCATGGCTGACCAACTCACCCGCCTGACCCGGTTGATGGAAGACATCGACGATGTCTCCCGGGCCCAGGAACACCGGATCGATTTGGACCTGACGAAGGAAGGGCTCGGGGATCTGCTCCATACCGCCGCTGCTGCCGCGGGGGAAGCTTATGCTGACAAAGGCGTCGATTTACAGGTCGAGACCATTACGGACACCGCCCAGGTGCTCGTGGACCGGCAACGCTTCGGCCAGGTGATGAGCAATCTCCTGTCGAACGCGCTACGGCACACCCCGGCCGGCGGGCAGGTCCGGATCAGCGTCCACCGACAGGGGGCGTCCACCGCGCTCATCCACGTCGCCGATGACGGCGAGGGCATCCCACCTGGCCAGCTCGGACACATCTTCGAACGCTTCTACCGGGGGGATGCCGCCCGCAGCCGGGACAACGGCGGGGCCGGTATCGGTCTGACCATCTCCAAGGCATTGATCGAGGCCCACGGCGGCACTCTCACCGCCACCTCCCCCGGACCCGGTCGCGGAGCGGTGTTTGCCCTCCGCCTCCCACTGTCCCCTCCCGACAGTGAGGAGGCTGCTCGGTGACCACACCCTGCCCCGCGTGAGGGCCGTGCCCTCCACCCCTTGAAAATGTACCCCCGGGGGGTATATGCTAGCGAGCGTTACCGTATCCCACCGACCCATAGGAGCTTTCCCATGACCAACCCCCCGCCCCACCTCTTGCCGATGGCCTCCCACGGCTGCAGCTGTTGCGGACCTGCCTCACATGCCGACACCGCCTCCATCCCTGCCGCCAGCGACTCGTCAGCAGGAGGATCCTCCCCTAGCTACCAGGTCACCGGTCTGACCTGCGGGCACTGCGTGAAAAGCGTGACCCAGGCCCTTCAGGCCCTCCCCCAGGTCGACGACGTCCAGATTGATCTCGCTGCTGGTGGTGTTTCCACCGTCACGGTCACCGGTGCCGTACCTCCGGAGATGGTTCGCCGGGCCATCGAAGAGGCCGGTTACACCGTCTTATCCTGATCAGTTTTACCCATCATCTCGACCCCGACCGGGTTCGTGCTGTCCCCGGCCGTGGGCGCGATCTTGATGTCTGCCTCGACCATCGTGGTGGCCCTGAACGCCCAGCTGTTGCGCCGCATTGATTTGGATCCGGCCCACCTGGCTCCGACCGAGTCGAAGGAGGAACACACCACGCCTACTCCGGCATCCACCGCCGTCCGCTGATAGTGTCTCTGCTTTCGTCGGTCCAGTCTGGACTAGTGCCAGCGTGTCCACTAAACGGGAGCCAGGCCCTAGGTAGCCGGATTGATTACGGCTAGTTGTTGCGGGTCGTGGTGACAACCTTGCCCTCAACGCCCGGCCAGGTGCCGGCCTCGATCATGCGGTTCTTACGCTCGACCCAAAAGTCGGCGTTGCGGATACCCAGCGCCTCGGGGTCGAAGTGCGGGTCGATGCCGGCCTTCTTCTGGCGGCGGAAGTCCCACAGGCATTTCAGCGCCGGGACCTGCAGGAAGATGATCGCCACGATGTTAAGCCATGCGGTCGCGCCGACGCCGATGTCGCCGAGCGCCCAGGCGGTGCCCGGGGTGGTCGTTGCGCCGATGAACACGGCCACGAGGATCAGGGCGCGCAGGATCCAGATGATGGCCTTGCGTGTGCCTTCGTTCTTCACCCAGCGGTTCAGGTAGGTGAAGTTGGTCTCTGCCATGTAGTAGTACGCCAGCACGGTGGTGAAGGCGAAGAACATGATCGCCAGTGCAATGAACGACGGGCCCAGGCCGGCAGAGAAGGAGTTCAGGCCTTCTTGGACGAACCCGGGGCCGACGGGGATGCCGTCGGCAAGCGAGCCCTCGTAGATCACCGCACCGTCTTCGGACTGACCCTCGAAGACCTTGTACATGTCGGTGGAGATGATGATGAAGGCGGTGGCGGAGCAGACGAACAGGGTGTCGATGTAGACGGCGAATGCCTGGACGAAGCCCTGCTTCGCCGGGTGGGAGACCTCGGCGGCTGCCGCGGACTGCGGGCCGGTGCCCTGGCCTGCCTCGTTGGAGTAGATGCCGCGCTTGACACCCCACATGATGGCGGCGCCGAGCATGCCGGAGAACGCTGCTTCCTGGTCAAAGGCGGAGCGGAAGATGGTGCCGAAGACGTGCGGGATCTCCGAGGCGTTGACGAAGAGGACCACGATGGCGACGATGATGTAGATCCCGGCCATAAACGGCACGACCATGGACGCGAAGTTCGCGATGCGCTTGACGCCACCGATGATGATGAAGCCGAGGAGCACAGCCATAGCGGCAGCGGAGATCCAGGCGTCCACACCCCACGCGTTCTCCACAGCTGCGGCGACGCCGTTGGCCTGGATGCCGGGGAGGAAGTAGGACGTGGCCAGCAGCATGCACACTGCGAAGATGATGGCGTAAACCAGCATGAACGGCCGGGCCGCGGTGTGCTTGTACGTTTTTTCAATGTAGTAGGCGGGCCCGCCGCGGTACTCGCCTGTATCACGGTCCGGCTCCTTGTAGATCTGCGCGAGGCAGCACTCCACAAACGACGTCGCGGAACCGAGCAGTGCCACGAGCCACATCCAGAACACCGCACCGGGGCCGCCGAACGCGATGGCGGTGGCGACGCCGGCGATGTTGCCCACGCCGACGCGGCCGGCCAGGGAGATCATGAGCGATTGGAACGACGAGATGCCCTGCTCGGAGCTTTCGCCGGACTTGAGCTGGGTAATCATGTCCGGGATGCACCGGATCTGCAGGAACAGGGTGACGAGGGTGAAGTAGGCACCCGCACCGAGGCACAGGTACACGAGCCAATTGGACCAAATGACGCCGTTGAGGGTGTCGATAAAACCTTCCACGGTGCCCTCCTTATGTGAGATGCGCTGGGTTTTTGCAGGGATACCTCGCAGTAGTTAGAAAATCTAGGCCATCGGCATGTGCGACGGGTCACTTTTCGTGTAAAACTTATTCGTCGACACCTGAAGCGCTCGACTGAGATAACCGAGGAGGGACTCATATGGAAAATTCCGCTCAGCGCCCCGATACCCGGCGCAGGTTCACTCCCGCATGGCCGGTGAAGGACTTGCCAGCGGGTTCAAGTGTGCTGGTGGAGGGACCGACCGCCACCCCCACCACGCCGGAGGCAGACCCCCAGCCAAAGGCTGTGTGGCGGTTCTTCGTCTACAGCGCCATCGGTATCTTCGCGTTCTTCGTTCCGTTTTCCATCAACGGCTCCAAGTCCACGATTCTGCTAGACCACATCGTCACCTGGATCACCTCCACCCTCGGCGAAAACACCCGCTTCCTGGCCCTTTTCGCGATTATCGCCGGTACGATCTACCAATTCGTTTCGGGGCGCTGGAAGGAGGATTACGCGCGCATGGCGTTCGCCGCGCTGTCAGTGTTGGCCATCGTCTTGTGCGCGATGCTCACCTTCGGCTTCGGGCCGGCATGGCTGTTCAACCCGGACATCGGCCCGTTCATCCTGGACAAGCTAGTCATCTCCGTCGGCCTGCTCATCCCGGTCGGCGCAATCTTCCTCGGACTGCTCGTGGGCTTCGGCCTGATGGAGTTCATCGGTGTGATGGTGCAGCCGATCATGCGCCCCGTGTTCCACACCCCAGGCAAGTCCGCTGTCGACGCGGTGGCGTCCTTCCTCGGTTCGTACTCGCTCGGCTTGCTCATCACGGACCGCATGTACAAAAACGGCAGCTACAACGGCCGTGAGGCGGCGATTGTCGCGTCGGGCTTTTCCACGGTGTCCGCGACGTTCATGGTGATCGTGGCCAAGACGCTGGACATGATGGAGCACTGGACGGCGTACTTCTTCATCGCCTTTATCATCACGTTCATCGTCACCGCGATCACGGTGCGCATCCCTCCGACGTCGCGCATCCCGGAGGACTACTACCCGGGCGCCACCCCGCACCCCGAGAAGGAGATCACCGGCAACCGGTTTAAGGCGGCTTGGCGCGAGGCGAAGCTGGAGCTCAACCGCGCGGACTCGCTTGGCAGGGTGCTGTGGACGAACTTCCGCGACGGGTTGGTCATGGCAGTCCAGGTCACCCCGGGCATCATGGCGGTGGGCACGATCGGCCTGGTGTTGGCTACCTACACCCCCGTGTTCAAGGTGGCGGGCATCGTGTTTTACCCACTGGTGTGGGCGCTGCAGCTGCCGGATCCGTGGGCGACCTCGGGCGCGCTGGCCACCGGTTTGGCGGAGATGTTCCTGCCCGCCACCCTTGTGGCCGGTTCGGGCGACATGGTGTTGAAGTTCACCATCGCCGTGGTGTGCGTGAGCCAGATCTTCTTCTTCTCTGCGATGGTGCCCGCGGTGCTGGCCACCGACATTCCGTTGAGCATTTGGAAGATGGTGCAGATCTGGTTCATTCGCGTCGTGCTCACGGTGTTGATCACGGTGCCGGTCGCCCACCTGCTGTTCTAGGGCGCGTTTGCTTATCGACGCAGCTTCGCCCCCACAACCGCATCGTCAATCAGCCGCGCGGCGGCCTTGGCGGTGCGGTTATCTACATCGAAGTCGGGATTGAGCTCCACCACGTCCAGCAGCGCCACACGCCCGGTGGCCGCCACCGCGGCCACCATGGCCCGCAACGCGGCGTACTCCACGCCGAAGCCGGCCGGGGCGGACACGCCCGGCGCGACAGCCGCGGGCAGAACGTCCAAGTCGATGGAGAGGTGGATGGGCAGGTCACCCTGTACGGCGGCGAGGGCGCGCTCGGCGGCCTCGCGCACGGTCATCTCCGCCAGCTCGGTGTCGAGCACAGTGGTCACGCGGAGCTCGTCGGCGGTGTCGAAGAGCACCTTGGTGTTGTTGGGCTTGGAAATGCCGAACACGGAGTAGTCGAAGTCCTCGCCCACCAGGCCGGCGATCTGCTTGAACGGGGTGCCGGAGGTGGGGCGCGTTTCGGTGCGCAGGTCGAAGTGGGCGTCGAAGTTGATCACCTGCATCGGGCCGATGGCTTCGTAGGCGCCGCGGTGGGTGGCGAAGGAGGTTTCGTGCCCGCCGCCGAGCACGACGGTCATGCCTTCAGCGCCCTGGGCACCGACGAGGTCGCGCACCCGGTCGGACAGCTCGCGCTGAGAGCCCTCGAGGTCGTCGTTTTGGGTGGTGACGGTACCGGCGTCGATAAGCGAAGTGCTCTCGTGCACCGCGAGCGAGCCGAGTGCGGCGCGCAACGCCTCAGGGCCCTTCGCCGCGCCCGGACGGCCGCCGTTGCGCTCCACGCCCTCGTCGGAGGCGAAGCCAATGAGGTGGACCGCACCTTCGGTCGGCTCGGCGGAGGTGTCCACGACGCTGTGCCAGCGGGCGTGCTCGGGGCCGGGGCCGTCGTTGCGGCCGGACCAGGCGGATGCGGGGGTGAAAAGTGGTGCAGTGACGGTGTTCATGTCTTCCGAGCGTAGCCCCGTGGGCATACTGAGAGCGATGAACAAGCCCCAGGTCCCCGCCGCACATAACGTTCTGCGCATTCTGGCGCTACTGTCCACCACGGACGCACCGATTTCCGCCACCCGCATTCAAAGAGAGCTGGGCCTGCCTCGCTCTACCACCTACCACTTGCTGCGCGAGCTGGAGGATTCGGGGTTCGTAGTGCACCTGAGCTCGTCCGGCACCTATGGCCTGGGGCTCGCGTCTTACCGCATGGCCCAGGCGTACACCACACAGCAGCCGCTGGTGCGCCTCGCCACCAAACCGCTCGCGCACATAGCTGAACTCGCCGGCGGCTCGGCGCATCTCACCCGCCTAGCCGGCTCGGAGATTGTGTACCTCCACGAGGTGCGCGCACCTGGGGCGGTGTCGCTGGTCACGGAGGTAGGCGTGCGCCTGCCATCGCTTGTGACTGCTTCTGGGCGCATCATGCTGGCGCAGCTGCCGGAGGCGGAGCTGCGTGCGGCGTATAACGCATCCGGGGAGCGCCGCCGCTACCGCGAGGTCAAGGATGAGCTCGCCGCCTATCGACGCCAAGGGTTTGCCACCGAGCGCGAAGCCGTCACCCGCGGACAGGAGTCCGTGGCGGTGGCGGTGTTGGACCACCTCGCCCGCCCCGCGGCCGCGCTGGCGGTGACGTTCGCGGTTGGCACCGCAGACACGCAGCGACTGGTTGCGGCTTTAACGGAGGCGGCCCAAAGCGTTCGGGGCCAATTCTTCGGCATGGTGTGATCGCAAACATGTTGCTGGTCTACTATCGCGCCCATAACAAGCACGACTACTTAGGTAGGCATTGGCGCCCTGGCAGTTGAGGACGGGCGGGCGAGATCTCGGGGTTTGCTTCTCGGGGTTTACTGTTGCCCTCGACCGACCGGCGGCGGCAATTCCCCGCCAACCTCGTATCCCAGACAAGTTTCCCTGAAGCCGACCCGTACAAGGCACACAATTCGTTAGCGTAGTGGTTTTACGTCACAACCCAAGAAAGGTTCGCACCCATGAAGTGGCATCCCCAGGATGAGAAAAATCCGCTGCCGTACTCCCCGTTCAAGTCCAGCACCATCCCGCGCCCTATCGGTTGGCTCTCCAGCGTGGATCCCGATGGCCGAGAGAACATCGCCCCCTACAGCCAGTGGCAAAACCTCACGTTTGACCCTCCGATGGTCATGTTCTCCGCAAACCAATACCCGGACGGGCGCCGGAAAGACACCGTCTTGAATGCCGAACAAACGGGTTGGTTCGTGTGGAACATGGCCACCTACGACCTCCGCGAGGCGGTCAACATCTCGGCGATGGCGCTCGACCACAACGAAAGCGAGTGGACTCACCTGGAAAACCAGGGGGTAACCAAGATCTACGCCGACAACCACCCCATCCCCATGGTGGCCGAAAGCCCGGTCAAGTTTGAATGCAAGTACAAGACCACCTTGCGCATCCCGGGCGATTCGCCGGTTGGCACCATCGACCTCGTCGTGGCGGACGTGATGACGATTCACATCAACGAAGACTTCCTCGACGCGGACGGCAAGCTAGACGTGTTAAAGATAAAGCCGATCGCCCGCATGGGGTACTTCGACTACACGGTGGTCACTGAGAAGTTTGAGATGCGCGTCCCCGGATCCGACGCGGATGCTCAGGCAGGGTTGGAGGGGTCCGCATGACAACACCTCGCGGCACCGACCCGCTAGATACGCGCATCGTTGGCTTTCCTTTTCGGAGTAAACGACGCGATCTGGACAGAAGCACTACCTACCCGATTCAGAGCTAAGGGTGTGGCGACAACCTTGTCCTTGGCCGCCGTGATTTTCGGCGGTACGGCACCCTACCTAAACGCGTGGTTGGCCGAGCACGGCCACCCACAAGTCTTCCAGTACTACCTCGTCGGGATGGCCGTCGTACTGATCGCGACCGGACTTCTTATGCGGGAAACAAGAGACCTAAATATCCGAAATTAGTGGGGCCATCACCCCACCTTGTCTCGCATACAAGACACACCACCGTAAAACACTCTTTGCTGAACGTGTGACTGGCGTTACTCTCTAGCCGTTAGCACGTTTGGGCAACAAGAAAGGACACCCACATGGCGAAGAACTGGTTCGAAGGCGCACGCGAGGTCCGCGCCCCGCGCGGCACGGAGATTTCCGCGAAGTCTTGGCAGACCGAGGCGCCGCTGCGCATGCTGCAGAACAACCTCGACCCGGAGGTTGCAGAGCGCCCGGACGACCTCGTCGTCTACGGCGGCACCGGCCGCGCGGCCCGCAGCTGGGAGGCGTTCGACGCGATCGTGGAAACCCTCAAAGACCTGGAGTCCGACGAGACCTTGCTGGTCCAGTCCGGTAAGCCGGTCGGTGTGTGGAAGACCAACGAGTGGGCGCCGCGCGTGCTCATTGCCAACTCCAACCTCGTGGGCGACTGGGCGAACTGGGAGCACTTCCGCAAACTCGAGGACGAGGGCCTGATGATGTACGGCCAGATGACGGCCGGCTCCTGGATCTACATCGCTACCCAGGGCATCCTGCAGGGCACCTACGAGACCTTCGCAGCTGTGGCGAAGAAGCGTTTCGACGGCACCCTGGCCGGCACCCTGACCCTGACCGGTGGCTGCGGCGGCATGGGCGGCGCACAGCCGCTGTCCGTCACTCTCAACGGCGGCGCCTGCCTGATCGTGGACGTTGACGAGGGCCGCCTGAAGCGTCGCCAGGGCAAGCGCTACCTCGACGAGGTCACCACCGACCTCGAGGAAGCAATCAAGCTGGTCACCGAGGCCAAGGACGAGAAGCGCGCGTTGTCCGTGGGCCTGGTGGGCAACGCCGCGGAGGTCTTCCCGGAGATGCTGCGCCGCCACCGCGCCGGCGAGTTCACTGTGGACATTGTCACCGACCAGACCTCCGCGCACGACCCGCTGTCCTACCTGCCCACCGAGATCCCGTTCGAGGACTGGGACAATGAGGCGGATTCGGACCCGACCACCTTTACCAAGAAGGCCCGCGAGTCCATGGCTACCCAGGTGCAGGCCATGGTCGAGTTCCAGGACGAGGGCGCGGAGGTGTTCGACTACGGCAACTCCATCCGCGACGAGGCCCGCAAGGCCGGCTACAACCGCGCCTTCGAGTTCCCGGGCTTCGTCCCGGCCTACATTCGCCCGCTGTTCTGCGAGGGTCTCGGCCCGTTCCGCTGGGTTGCGCTCTCCGGCGACCCGGAGGACATCAAGGTGACCGACCAAGCCATCAAGGAGGCCTTCCCGGACAACGAGCACCTGCACCGTTGGCTCGACGCGGCTGAGGAGTACGTGGAGTTCGAGGGCCTGCCGGCGCGTATCTGCTGGCTCGGCTACGGCGAGCGCGCCAAGGCCGGCGTAATCTTCAACAACCTGGTCAAGGAAGGCAAGGTTAAGGCCCCGATCGTCATCGGCCGCGACCACCTGGACTCCGGCTCTGTGGCATCCCCGTACCGCGAGACCGAGTCCATGATCGACGGCACCGACGCTGTGGCGGACTGGCCGCTGCTCAACGCCATGACCGCCGTTTCCGGCGGCGCTACCTGGGTGTCCATCCACCACGGAGGTGGCGTGGGCATGGGCCGCTCCATCCATACCGGCCAGGTCACCGTGGCTGACGGAACGGAGCTCGCCGAGGCGAAGCTCAAGGCCGTACTCACCAACGACCCGGGCATGGGTGTCATCCGCCACGTCGACGCCGGCTACACCCGCGCCAACGAGGTGGCCAAGGAGCGCGGCGTGCGCATCCCAATGGAGTTCAAGGCGCGCGACTAGCCCCCTACTCATGCGCTGACGTTTCCCCTCGTGGGCGCGTCAGCGCTTTTCATTACCCTGGGCCCTGCAAATCCCCCGAAGAAAGGCACTTATGAGCACCTTCATCACCGGCATCTCCGAGCTGCGCACCGTCTCCGAGCTCGGCACCATCAAAGACGCCGCGATGCTTATCCAAGACGGCGTGATCGCCTGGGTCGGCCCCGCCGACCAGGCGCCCGAGGAGGCGAAGCATGCGGCGGAAACTGTAGACGTCGAGAAGCGAGCCGTGCTGCCTGGCTGGGTGGACTCACACACCCATATGGTTTTCGACGGCAACCGCGCCGAGGAGTTCGAGGCGCGCATGGCTGGCGAATCCTACGCCGCCGGCGGCATCGCCGTGACTATGGAGGCCACCCGCTCCGCAGGCGAGGAGCGCCTGGACAAGCTTGTCGCCGAACGCGTCGCCGCAGGCCACGCGCTAGGCACTACCACCTTCGAAACCAAGACCGGCTACGGTCTCAACGTCGAATCCGAGGCGGAAGCCGCGCGCGTGGCCTCCCGCCACGTAGACGAGGTCACCTTCCTCGGCGCCCACCTCGTGCCGCCGGGAGCGGACGCGGAGGAGTACGTCGAGCAGGTCGTCGGCCCGATGCTCGACGCGGTGAAGGACCACGTTCAGTGGATCGACGTGTTCTGCGAGCGCGGCGCGTTCAACGAGGAGCAGTCCCGCCGCGTCCTCGAAGCGGGCAAGAAGGCGGGCCTTGGCGTGCGCGTGCACGGCAACCAGCTCGGCGAGGGCCCGGGTGTCAAACTCGCCGTGGAAATGGGCGCCGCCAGCGTCGACCACGTGAACTACTTGTCGGACGAGGACATCACGCTGCTGGCGGACTCGGAGACAGTGGCCACGCTGCTGCCCGCCTGCGACCTGTCCACCCGCGAGGAGCTGGCCCCCGGCCGCAAGCTCATCGACGCTGGCGCCACCGTCGCCATCGCCTCCAACCTCAACCCGGGCACGAGCTTTACGTCCTCGATGAACTTCTGCGTCACCACTGCGGTGTTGCAGCAGCGCCTCACCCTCGACGAGGCCATCGAGGCCGCAACCACCGGAGGAGCCAAAGCCTTGCGGCGCCACAATGTCGGCGACGGTAAGGACCCGCAGGGCCGCCCGGCGAAGGGCACCCTGGTCCCCGGCGCGGCCGCTGACCTGCACATCCTCGACGCGGAAAACGCCATCAACCTCGCGTACCGCCCGGGCATGCCGATCACCTGGCAGACCTGGGTCGCAGGCCAAAAGGTATACGGCTAGGGGCTGCGCTGCGCGCCCTGCTTTTGCGCCGGGGCACTCTACCGCCCCGATTACCCGCAAAACCAGCTAGTAAGAGCCCGCTATCCGTTGAAAAACCAACGGATAGCGGGCTCCTGGTAGCTGGATCTCGCCTCGGCTGCCGCGGTGGCGCTAGAGGTAGTCGTAGTTGATCTCGGTCTTCGGGTCGAAGAAGACGACCCCGCCTTCCATCGGCCGCAGGTAAACGGTGTCTCCGTGGTCGACCTCGATGCCGCGCGGCACCTTTACGGTGATCCGGTCGCCGCGCACGGCGATGACATCGTCCGCCCGCTCCTGCCGGTGGCCGTAGACGTACAGCTCGGAGCCGAGGTGCTCCACGATGTCCACCTGCACGGGCAAACCGTAGTGCTCGCCGGGCTGGTTCACACCCACGATCTCCCAGTTTTCGGGGCGTACACCCACGATCACGCGTTCGGATTCCACCTTCGCCGCCAGTTCGCGCGGGATGTAGTAGTCCAGCGCGTGGCCCTTGCCGCCGACGACGTGGCCGTCGATGAACGGCACGTTTTCAATCAGCGTCATGGCTGGCGAGCCGATGAACGTGGCCACGAACGTGTTGCCCGGGTTGTTGTAGAGGTTTGCCGGGGCATCCACCTGCTGGAGAATACCCTTCTTCAGCACGCAGACACGGTCGCCCATGATCATGGCCTCGGTCTGGTCGTGGGTGACGTAGACCGTGGTGGTGCGCAGTCGGCGCTGCAGCTGGAGGATCTGCGCGCGGGTTGATACGCGCAGCTTCGCGTCGAGGTTGGACAGCGGTTCGTCCATGAGAAACACCTTGGGTTCGCGCACGATGGCGCGGCCCATGGCTACGCGCTGGCGTTGCCCGCCCGACATGGCCGAAGGTTTTTTGTCAATGAGATCCTCGAGCTCGAGCATCTTCGCCGCGAAGTCCACGCGCTGCTTGATGGTCGCCTTGTCCACCTTGGCGTTCTCCAGCGCGAACGCCATGTTCTGGCGCGCCGTCATGTTCGGGTACAGCGCGTAAGACTGGAACACCATTGCAACGTCGCGGTCACGAGGGCGCGTTTCCGTTACGTCCTTTCCGTCGATGAAGATCTGGCCTTCATCGACGGGCTCCAACCCAGCGAGCATGCGCAGCGTCGTGGACTTGCCGCAGCCGGACGGGCCGACGAGGACGAGGAATTCGCCGTCGGCGATGTCCAGGTTGATGCGGCTGACCGCCGGCGGGCGGGACGGGTCGTAGATGCGGGACGCTTGGCGGAACTCAACGGTTGCCATGTGCGGCTCCTTCGTGTGCTCGAGCCTGGTGGGCTACTTGTTCAGTTTCGGGGTGATGTCGCGGTCGATGACCTGCTGGGTTTCTTTGTCCAGATCAGCGAAGACCTTCTCCACGTCCTCGCCGCCGACGGTGATGCGGTCGAGGGCACCGCCGATGCGCTTGCCGCCGCCGGGCACGAAAACGCGTGCGTAGTCCTGCGGCTTCGTGTTCTCGTTGAGCTGCTTGATCGCGGTCTCCGCGTTCGGGTTCTCGTCGAGGAACTTACGCTCCTCAGCGTTGTCCAGCGCGTCCTTGCGCACCGGCATGTAGCCCGTCTGCTGCGAGAATTTGATGGTGTTCTCGGTGTTGGTGATGAAGTCGATGAACTTCACCGCGTTCTTCTTACGGGTGTCCGAGATGCCGTTCGGCACAGCCAGACCAGCACCGCCGGTGGCTGCCGACGGGCCGGGGCCAGGCAGGTAGGTGGTGATGAACGGCACGGTTGCGGACTCCTTGAGCCCACCCAGGGAGCCGGTGGATTCCAGCAGCGCGGAGGAGTTGCCGTTGCCGAATGCGACGGTCGGGTCGGTACTGATCTCGATGTGGCCCTTCTTCACCTGGTCCTGCAGGAACTTCGCCGCTTCGATGGTCTTCGGGTCGCTGAACGTTGGCTCCCACTGATTGGAGTAGCCGCCGCCGAACGCCCACGCCATGCCCTGGAAGTACCAGTCCAGGTAGCTCGAGCCGTCCGGGATCACCAGCGCCGGGTGGCCGGTCTTATTCTTAAGCTTGCCCGCCCACTCGTCGAACTCTTGCCAGGTCTCCGGGCCGCGGTCCGTCGGCAGGCCAGCTGCTGCGAGGTCGTCGGTGTTCCAGTACATCAGGTTGGTGGAGCGGGAGTACGGCACACCGTAGTGCTTGCCGTCGTAGAGGTAGTCGTCGCGCAGGGTGTCCACGTAGGAGTCGGAGTTGATGTTCTCGGACTCCCACAAATCGTCCAACGGGGTGGTGGCGTCGTTCAGCGCGAAGTTGAACCAGGTCACGTCGGAAGCGACGATGACATCCGGCAGGTCGGAGCCGGCGAGTGCGGCGTTGAACTTCTGCGCGAGCTCCTCGTAGTTCGCGCCGCCGTCAACCAGCTCGACGGTCAGATCCGGGTTTTCCTTCTCAAACGCATCGATGAGCTCCTGCTCCAGGTCGCGGGAGTTGCCCGGGTGGTTGGACCAGAACACGATCTTGTTCTCGTCGCCGGCGGCCGAGTTGCCGCCCTTGTCGCCGCTGTCGCTGGTGGAGCCGCCGGCGCAGGCGGTCAGGGACACGGCGGTGAGTGCAGCCAGGGCTGCGGCGCCAAGGCGCTTGGTCACAGAGTTGGTGGACATGGGGTTCTCCATTCTTGAGTTGATGTGGGAAATCTGAGGCGGGTTAGCCCTTGACGGCACCCGCGGTGAGGCCCTTGATCATCTGTTTCTGCAGCAGGATGAACACGATGATCATGGGCAAGGTGGTGAGCACGGTGCCTGCCATCACCGGTGCCCAGTTGGTAACGCCCTCTGCATCTTGCAGGCGGGTCAGGCCGACGGGCAGGGTCGCCGCTGCCGGGGTGTCTGTGATCAGGAACGGCCAGAGGTACTCGTTCCACTCGTTGACCACGGTGATGAGCAGGAAGGCGGAAAGCGTGGGCCAGGACATGGGCAGCACGACCTTGAATAGCTTGGTAAAGAAGCCGGCGCCGTCCATCTCGGCTGCCTCCATGATTTCTGTGGGCAGCGACTGGAAGTGGTTGCGCATGAGGAAGCAGCCGAACGCCACGCCCGCCAACGGCACGATCACGCCCGTCCACGTGTCGCGCCAGCCGAGGGAGGCGGCCAGGGCGTAGTTGGAGATGATGGTGATCTGGTTGGGCACCATCAACGCCGCGATTACCAGGAGGAACAACAGGTTGCGCCCCGGGAACCGGAGGAAGGCGAACGCGTACGCGGACAGCACGCCGAGTACCACCTTCACCACGGTGAGGATGAGTGTGATGCCGATGGAGTTGCGCAGGTACTGCGGGAACCCGGACGTCTCCCACACGCGCGCGTAGTTCTCCGGCACGAGCGGGTCCGGCCAGAACGTGATCGGGTCCGAGTACACGTCCTGGTACGTCTTAAAGGATGTGATCACGATGAAGTACAGCGGCACCATGATCAAAAGGACGGTGAGCACGAGCGCGATGTAGCCGAGCGCTTTCATCCCCTTGGAGCTTGTTTCCGCGGGCGCGCCCTTTCGCTTGCGCTGCGACTCGGTGATCACCGGCTCCCCCGCCGCCTGGCTGCCCGGTACTGGCGGCAATGCATCCTCGTCGCGCACGATGGCAGCTGGGCTTTGCGACGTCGGCTTCGCTTTGCCGGGATCAGCTGAGAATTTCGTCGACATTTACTTGTCCAGCCTTTCCTGCAACTTGATCTGGAACACTGTGATGACCAGGACAACAAGGAACATCACTGTGGCAACGGCGGCGCCATAACCCGCACGCCCATTGACGAATGTCTCGGTGTAGACCTGGAACACCATGGTGGTGGTGCCGTAGGTGAACGGTCCGCCCCTGGTCATCGCGTTGATGACGTCGAAGACCTGGAACGAATTGAGCAGCACGGTGATGAGCAAGAAGAAGGTGGTCCCCCGCAGCTGGGGCAGCACTACACGGAAGAAGTGGCGTGCTGCCGGGGTGCCGTCGATCTCGGCCGCCTCGTCTAGGTCGTGGCGCCGGCCTTGTAGTGCGGCGAGGTAGATGACAAAGACGTAGCCCACGTTCTTCCAGATGTAGGTCACCGTGATCATGAACAGTGCCCAGCCGGAGTTCTGGTAGAAGTTCGGCACCGGAATGTGCAGCACGTTCAGGAAGAACTGGATCAGGCCGTACCGGGGGTCGAACACGAATTGGAACGCCACGCCGATCGCCGCACCGGCGATGACGTACGGGGCGAAGACAATTGAGCGCACCGCGGCGCGTCCAAAGAGTTTCTGGTCCAGCAACACCGCGAGCGCAAGCCCGATGATCATGGAACCCGCCACCGCACAGAAGGTGAAGACCAGCGTGTTCCACACGACGGTTTTGGTCTCAGGGGCCTGGAACCAGTCGATGTAGTTTTGCAGGCCCACCCACGTCATCGACGGCGAGGAGATGTTCCAGTTGTAGAACGAGATCCGGATGTTATCCACCAGTGGGCGGTAGGTGAACAGGATCAGCAGCAGGAGATTCGGGCCGATCAGCAGCGCAGCAAGTCCTACCTGGCGCCAGTCAACTTTCTGGCGCCGCTTGCCCTGAGAGGCGGCGTACTCCGAGGAGACTTCTGGCTCCACGGAGACGGCCGGGATCATCGCAGTCATAGGCGGCAGAGTAAAACCGTCCCATGAACTTACAGTGAACTTAGAGTGGTGTTAAAGAAAACGTTCGCGGAACGAATCGTGCCCGCTGCGACACCGGGCCCCCGCGGCGGCGCTAGATGGTCACCTGGCGGGACTTGATGTTGTCCAGTTGCTTGCGCTCGTCGGCGTTCAGCGCAGTGTCGTTGGTGTACTCCGCCTCGATCTGCGTGTTCAGCGCCGCCAGCGCGTCCTCATAGGAGCCCGCGTTCGCGGACGGTTCGAGGTCGAACACCGGCACCACCAGGCCGTGGGTGCGGAACGCGCCGGCGAACTTGGTGCCCTCGCCGAGGTTCAGCTCGCCACGTGCGGCGATGCGCGCCAGTGCGGAGAGCATCTGCGCCTCGTTGTCCTCGGTGCGCACCCAGCGGATGTGGGCCTTGCCGCCGCCCGGGTTGACCCACCAGATCGCGCCCGGCAGCCCCTCGCCGACCTTCTCGGAGGGAAGCACCGCATCGTTGGCCTGCCGCAGCGCCTGCTGGATCTGCGGCGGAACGGGTGTGCCTTCGGGGAACCACCAGGAGAAGTCCTGGTAAGTGGTGATGGTGGGGGTGGCGGAGCCGTCGAGAAGCGACGTGAGCTCCGGCTGCGAACCGTCCGCGACGGTGGACTGCAGCGTCTCACCTGGCTTGGCGTCAACGACCCAGTTCAGCGCGTACGCCAGGTCGCGGCCCGGGTTCTGCGAGTGGGAGGTGACCTGCAGCGCGACGAAGCGCTCGCCGCCTTCGGATTCCTCGCGCACCAGCGCCGCGCCCGCACCCGGCAGCACGGTCACGATGTTGACGGGAGTGCCCTTAACGTCGTACGTGGCCTTGGCAGACGGCACGAACTCCTGCAATGCGACCAGATCCGCCTCGGCGGCCAGGCCGCCGAAGGGGCGGGGATCCTTCTGCAGCTGCTCGCGCTCCGCGGCGCGGGCGGCCAGCTTGGCCTCGCGGCGGGACATGCCCTCGGGCAGCTCCTCGCGGTTCTTCTTCTTTTTCGGCTTGCGTTGCACCATGCGGGCAAATCTACAGCACGCCGGCGCGTGAAAACGCCTAGGTCAGCGTCTCTAAGGCGATGTGGGGCAGGTCGGTGCCGATCAAGGACGCCCCGTGGCGTTGCAGCCACACCATATCTCTGGGCAAGTTCACGGTCCACACGTAGGTACGGAATCGCCCGTCGAGAAGCTCCGGACGCGCTTTCGCCTCCCGCACGCTCGGGCCGGCGCCGCACGCCCCTACAGGGGTAAACGGCCCGTCCACCAGCAGGAACGTCTCAATCGCGGGTAGCAGCCGTTGGAAGCGTTCGATCGCCTCCGGGTTGAAGGAAATCAGGTGGACGCGCCCATCCGCCTCCATGCCGCGGGAGCGTAACACCCCGGCCACCGCCTCCTCCAGCGCGGCACCGAACGGCGACGGGTGCTTCGTTTCAATGAGGATGTGCTTGCCGGGGTACGCATCCAGCAGGTCCAACAGCTCGTCCAGCAGCATGATCTCCTGCGGGTCGTCCTCGGTGCCGACGTTGAGCTGCTTGAGCTCGTCGAGAAGCATCTGCGCCACCTCGCCGCTGCCGTCGGACGTGCGGTCCACTGTGAGGTCGTGGATGACCACCACCTGGCCGTCCTTGGTCAGATTCACGTCGCATTCGATGCCGACGATGTCCAGCTTGAGCGCCTCCTCGAAGGCGCGGCGCGTGTTCTCCGGATACAGGCCGTTGAAGCCGCGGTGCGCGATGATGCCGGTCATGGGCCTACCTCCCCGCAACCGCCACGTCCGGAACCTGCCCCAGCGTCGCCAACGCCACGTCCGGTACGTCGGTGGCGATGACGTCGACGTTGTTGTCGGCGCACCAGCGCATCTGGCGCGGGGTATTCACGGTCCACGTGTAAGTTTTCAGGCCGCGGTAGCCCAAAAGCTCGCGCCGCAGCTGCAGGTGCTGCAGCGCAGGGCCTACGCCGTAGGGGCGGGAGAACATGCGGCTCTTGCGGTTCCACCGCATTTCTTTCAACCGGAACAGGTAGAAGGTTTCCAGCTCGGGCGCCATCTCGGTGAAGTAGCGCACCGCGCGGTGGGAGAAGGAGATCACGTGCACGTTCTCCGACTCGTGCAGCCCGGCGTAGCGCAGGGTGCGCAAGGTCTGCTCGTCCACCTCAGGGCCGTAGATGGTGGGGTGCTTCGTCTCGATGTAGATGTGCTTGTCCGGGTAGTCCTGCATCAGCTCGAGCAGTTCTTCCAAGCACATGATCTGCTGCGGCTCGTCTTCGGTGCCGCAGTTGAGCTCGCGCAGGTCGGCGAAGTCCAGGCAGTCCACGCGCCCGTTGCCGTCGGTGGTGCGGGACACCAATGCGTCGTGGAACACCACCACGCGGCCGTCGCGGCTAAGACGCACATCGCATTCAATGCCGTGGATGGGCAGTTTCAGGGCCTCTTCGAAGGCCCGGCGCGTCAGCTCCGGGTGGTTCCCGGAGAAACCGCGGTGGGCAACAATCTTCGGCCCGCTTTGCCGCAACATCTGCTCGCTCACGGCTGCGAGGCTACCCCCGCGCCACTTTCCCCGCGACCGGAGCAAATTTGGGACAATCGCAGCCGTGGCATTGCAGCTTTTCCGCGACGCGCGCGCGGCTTTGAACAAACTCCCCGATGCGCTTGAGCGCGCCCGCAACCGGTACTCGGTGAAAAGTGACGGGCTGCTCGCGGTACCGATCGCGGCGTTGGAGGTGCTGGGCGATATCGCTCCCGGCGTGCGTATGCGGGGTTTGCGCCGCTTGCCGCAGAATTTCGGCGCGGGCCTTGTCGGCGCGGAGGTGGCCACGTGGGGCGCGGTGTCACCCTCGCTGCTGCCGCACAGCTGGTGGGCCACCGCCGCGAATGTCGGCGTGTTGCAGGGCATCGGACATGGCTTTGCGACGGTAGCTTCGCAAGCCCTCCGCCCCGCCACCTCCCACTCGCCGAACGCCTCTCTGCCTGTCCCTGTGCGCGTTGCGATGACGGGCGTGACGCTCAGCGTGTTCGCTACCTCCATGCGCCGCCGCGTGCGCCAGGAGAAGCTGGTGGAAAGCGACGACACGTTCAAAATCAGCGCCCAGGCGCTGGGCATCACGCTGGGCACCCTCGGCTACGGCGCGGTGCTGATCGTCGGCGACGCCATCCAGACGTTCATCGATGCCATCAACGAACTGCTGGGCAAGAAGCTGCCGCCGGTGGCGTCTTGGCCGCTCGCCATCGTGGGCGGCGGCGCCGTGCTCATTGTGGTGGGCGACCGAATGGTGGTGCGTCGATTCGCTGAGCGGGTCAGCCGCCAGGCGCTCGAGCTAGACCGCGAGTTCATGCGCGGTGCCGACCAGCCGCAGCGCCGGGGGCGCTCCGGGTCGCCGGAGTCTGAGGTGGATTGGAAGACGATGGGCCGGCAGGGTCGCGCGGTGGTAGCCGGCGGGCCGCGCAAGGAAGACATCGCGCGTCTGGTCGGCGGCGATGCGATGGAGCCGATCCGCGTCTTCGTGGGCTTGGACACAGAACGGAACGAAGACCCGGATTTCGAAGACATGGCCGCGGTGGCGGTGCGGGAGATGCACCGCACCGGCGCCTTCGAGCGCAGCCACATCGCCGTGATGTCGGCCGCCGGCACGGGCTGGATCAACGATTTCCACACGTCCGGCTTCGAGTTTGTCACCCGCGGCGACTGCGCCATCGTGGCCATGCAGTACTCCTACCTGCCGTCGGCGTACTCCTACCTGGCGGACCGTACAAACCCGGTGCGCTCCTCCCGGGTGCTCATTGAGGCGATCCGGCGCGAGCTGCAAAAGATCGGTCCTGACCAGCGTCCCAAGCTGTACGTGGGCGGCGAATCCTTGGGCGCGTACGGGGTATCCGACGCGTTCGAGAACGTGGACGAGTTCCTCGAGCACACCTCAGGCGGCGTGTTCACCGGCACGCCCGGCTTCGCACGCAACCACGGCGAGCTGACGAAGCACCGCGCCAAGGGCTCCCCGCAGCGCCTCCCGCTTATCGACGGCGGCCGCCACGTCCGCTTCACCGCCCACCCCGCCCACGTCCGCCACGACTTCCGCGGCGATGATTACGCCAACGCCTGGGAAGCGCCCCGGTTCGTCTTCGCCCAGCACGCCTCCGACCCCGTGGTGTGGTGGGAGCCCAACCTGGCGTGGCGGGCTCCGGACTGGCTGAAAGAGCCCGGCGCGCGCGGCGTACCCGCGCCGAGGGCGCAACACCTCGATGCTCTGGACACCATGCGGTGGATGCCCCTGGTGACGTTTTGGCAGATCGGCATCGACCAGCTGCCGTCCAAGGAGTACCCCTCCCCCCACGGGCACAACTACCACGACGAGACGGTTGCCTACTGGAACGTGGTGGTCCACGGACAGGGCGATAGCGCCGGCGAGGGCTTGCTCACCCGCCCCGAGCTTGTGCGTGTGGCGCGTTGGATCCACAACGACGCCACGAAGACCCGCATGCCGAAGGGCGGGTTCCCCTCAAAGCACGGGTACTAGATCCCGCAGGCCACGCCGGTGGAGTGGTGCGGGCAGTAGCCGTTTGGCACCTTGTGCAGGTACTGCTGGTGCTCTTCCTCTGCCAGGTAGTAGCGCACGCCGTCTGCTTCCACGGAGGCCACCTCAGTGGTGATGTCGCCGTAGCCCGCGCTTTGCAGATCCTCCTCGTACTGGCGGATCCACCCGCGGATCTGCTCGGCCTCCTCTTCGGTGTCGGTGTAGAAGGCGGAGCGGTATTGCGTGCCCACGTCGTTGCCCTGGCGGTAGCCCTGGGTGGGGTCGTGCGCCTCCAGCGCGGTTTTCACAATTTCTTTCAGGCTGATCACCTGCGGGTCGTAGACCACCTCCACCACCTCGACGTGGTTGGTCTGACCGCTGCACACCTCGCGGTAGGTGGGGTTCGGGGTGACCCCGCCGGCGTAGCCCACGGACGTGGACTCCACACCGTCACGCTGCCAGAACATCTTCTCCACACCCCAAAAGCAGCCGATGCCGACGAGGATGCGCTTCTGCCCCTCGCGCCACGGCCCCGTAATAGGCGTGGCCAGCACGGCGTGCTCGCGCGGGTTAGCAAGAATTGGCTCGGGGCGTCCGGGGAGGGCGGAGCTTGCGTCCACAAGCTTTGGCTCAGGTGCGAAAAGAAATCCCATACCCTACACAACGACTTTGGCCACAACACTGTTCCCAAATTTTCTCTACCATGGGGCCCGCAACTGATTCGCAAACGAAAGGAATCGACCATGGCTGTGTACGAGCTTCCGGAACTTCCCTACGCGTACGACGCGCTGGAGCCGCACATCTCCGAAGAGATTATGACCCTGCACCACGACAAGCACCACGCAACCTACGTTGCTGGCGCGAACGCCGCGCTCGAGGCCCTCGAGGCCGAGCGCAACGGCGAGGCCAACCCGGATCGCCTGCGCGCCCTGTCCAAGAACCTCGCGTTCAATCTGGGTGGCCACACCAACCACTCCATCTTCTGGAAGAACATGGCACCGAACGCTGGCGGCACCCCGACCGGCGAGATCGCTGAGGCCATTGACCGCGACTTCGGCTCCTTCGACGCCTTTAAGAAGCAGTTCTCCGGTGTCGCCACCGGCCTGCAGGGCTCCGGCTGGGCAGTGCTGGGCTACGACCACATCGCTGGCCGCCTGATCATCCAGCAGCTGACCGACCAGCAGGGCAACGTCTCCGTGGACTTCACCCCGGTGCTCATGCTGGACATGTGGGAGCACGCCTTCTACCTGCAGTACAAGAACGTCAAGGCTGACTACGTCGAGGCTTGGTGGAACGTTGTCAACTGGGACGATGTCAACGAGCGCTACGCAAAGGCATCCGCTTAACGACGTCAAGCTGCCGCCCCTCCCCGGCCCCGCACATTTGTGCCCGGCCGGGGTTTTTCTTTCCTAGCATGGTGGGCATGCAGAAAGGCAGCCCGGAGTACAGACGCGCAACATGGGCCATGCTCGCGTTCGGGCTGGCCATCTTCAACGCCCTGTACGCCACGCAAGCACTGCTGCCCACGCTCACCTCGGAGCTAGCCGTGAGTCCGTCGACCGCCGCGCTGACTGTCTCCGCGGCGACCGGCGCGCTCGCGCTTTGCGTAGTCCCGGCATCCATCCTGTCCGAGAAGTACGGGCGCGGCCGGGTGCTCGTGGTCTCCGCACTGGGCGCGACCGCGCTCGGCCTCGCGCTCCCGCTGGCGCAGACGGCGGGGCAGCTCATCGCCCTTCGCGCGGCGCAAGGCGCGCTCATCGCCGGCACCCCGGCGGTGGCCATGACCTGGCTGTCAGAAGAACTTGACCCCGGCGACCTGCCCGGCGCGATGGGCCTGTACATCGCTGGCAACTCCATCGGTGGCCTCAGCGGGCGCCTGATCCCCGCCGGACTTTTAGAAGTTACCTCCTGGCGCTGGGCGATGTTCGGCAGCGCACTGGTGGCGTTCACGTTAGCGGCGCTGGCGGCGTGGGCGTTGCCGCAGCAGCGCAACTTCGTACCGAAGGCGTCGATACGCCCCAGCGTGGAGCTGCGCGCAATGCTGGGCCACCTGAGAAACCTGCGTTTGGTGGGGCTGTATGCCACCGCGTTTATCGCCATGGGCGTGTTCGTGTCCATGTACAACTTCTTCGGCTTCCGCGCAGTGCTGGACTACGGGCTGCCCGCGGCACTGTCGTGCCTGGTGTACGTGGTGTACCTGTCCGGCACCTGGTCCAGCGCGCGGGCCGGGGCACTTTCACGACGCTACGGGCGCGGTGTGGTCGTGCTCGCCTCCGCGACGATGATGTTGTTGGGCGCATTGGCCGTCGCAGGGCCGAGCCTGTGGATCGCGCTGGCTGGCCTGTTGGTGTTCACCGCCAGCTTCTTCGCGCTCCACTCGACGGCCTCCGGCTGGGTCGGGCTCATTGCCGAGCGCGACCGCGCCGAAGCGTCCAGCATGTACGTGTTCTGCTACTACATGGGCTCATCCATCCTGGGGGCCGCCACCGGCTGGGCGTACGAGGGTTTGCCGTGGGCCGGGTTCGTCGCGGTGCTCGCCGCGCTGCTCGGTGTGCTCGTTGTGGTCTCCGCGGCGCTGTGGAGGGGCGCGCGGTAGCAGAGTAACGTGGGGACAGCCGTAGCTACACATTTGAAAAGAAGCAGGGATGCCGCGACGCCGAAAATCCCATTTATCTAACGACGATTTTCCGCCTAACCGCAATGAATAACTAGATTATGCAATTAGATACAAGTCGACAGCTAGATGAGCGGTTCTTCCGTTCTTGTCAAGGGGTCGATATGCTTTCCAGGCTTATCAGGTGGTGTGAAAAGCAGCTTGAACAACAAGAACAGTCCGTGCGCAAGCTTCGGAAGAAGCAGGGCTCTTTACGCGATTCTTGGATGTCGCCTCAGTATAAAGAAGGCCATTGTGATGGGAATTGTCACGAAGGTAGTATGGAGGAATTTCGGACTAACGTGACTTGGATACTGACTTCACTTCAAGCTTTACTTCAACTGGAAATCTGTCTAACCTTTTGATCTCCAAACCAAATAGGGCGGGATTCATTGCCGGCACATCCTGGTCTCTCGACTCCAGATAGCATTCCTCGTGCGGCTTCTTAACTGTTAGCGAAGGAGCCGCCCCAAATCAGAAAGACCACGCTCATTATGATTATGTCTGTCCACGGAGCGATCAGCGCCATAATCGGTACTGCCACTTTGCGCTGTCGAACGAAAATCAGAATCGCTGCAACGGCCAAAGCAGCAGCCGATACTATTCGGAAAGTGTCATTAACGCCATCTCGCTGCGCGCATACATAAGCCGCAACGATGATTGCAACTACAAGCGTTACTGAGCTGAAGATTGAGTCAGAAAATTTCATCTAGGCTCCTCTTTATAATTCTTAACGGAGCTTACCTTTGCAAATTGCAGGTGGGGAATCTACGCGACAGTTATCGCGGGCCCAGCTTATGGCACGTTTCATCGCGTGTAAATATGCTCTCTCGTCTAGCGAATACGCACCAGAGTTCTCATCAAGCTCGTGCTGCGTTGCATTGATCAACGCCTGATCGCAGGCTTTTTTGGCGTTCAAGTCCGTGTTCTGGGCGAGGCAAATGTCATGGTCTCGACAAGCGGAGTCAGCAGGTTTCCCTGCGTACGGAGGGCCAGGCTGGGAGTTATTTGGTCCACAATAACGCCACTTGTTCATGAAGCTATCGATGATGCCTCTAGTACTAGTTGTGGAGGTGAACTCGTTGATATACGTTCCCGCCCTCAGTGCGGTCTCTGAAGCACCCTCTTGCTGGGCAGTTTGCATATCGAACCGCATCACCCCATCGTCGTCAGTAATGATATAGCGGTCGATTTCCTTGTCAGTTTCTTCAGTACTTTGCGGTGCACCGGCTCTGTCCAGGGCTACCTGATCAATTTCGTCAGCAAAGGCTGACGTAGATTGCATAGATCCCACCAACAGGAAACTAGCAGCGACGGAAGTTATGATTCTCGAGAAAGTGCGCGGTTGCCTCATGGTTCGCCTCAGTTCTTATCTGTTACGTAACCTTATCGGACACCCGCAATCTATCACGGTTGAGACCTTTCCCGACCGATGTTCATAAAAGCTTTCTTACTCTTAACCTCTTCTTAAGAAAGGTCATCACTCGTACGTCTAGCGTCAGTGTTTGATTTGCTTCATATCGCTGATGAATGGGCAGCGCTGGACCCCGGCTCTGTTGCGGGTCGGTTACAGGAGATCGTTGATGTTTTGATCACTTTCATTCACTCAGGCGATCCTCAACAACAGCGCCAGGATCCGACTTTGCGCGCCCGCACCGCCGCTTTTGAGGGTCTATCCGCGAGGTTGAGAGCCCCGTTGCAGGGCGAACAGGCTGGCATACCCACACCTGCGAGTTGGGATGAGTTTTCCCCCAACTACAGCTGGGCATCGCTGGCTCCCGGGCCGGGGAGGCGAAATGCGGAAGTTCGGGTGAATTTCTCGGATATCAACCTGAGGGGCGTGAGGGTACGCGGCGCCCGACTATCGGGGTTGATGTGGCAGGGTGCGTGCCTGGATTACGCCGAATTCAACAACTGCGTGTTGGACGAGGGGAATTTCAAAGGTGCGTACCTCGATTCGACGACGTTCAGTGGGAGTCTGAAATGGTGCACTTTTTCCCATGCACACGTCAACGCATTGATCGTTCAACAAGCCGATATGCGCGGTTCGGACTTCACGATGTGCGATTTGAGCATGTCCCTGTTCGAGGATTCAAAATTAGAGGAGTGCGATTTTCGAGGCGCGATTCTTGTCGCAGCGAATTTAAACGGGTGTAGTTACGACGCGAACACCTTTGATGGAGCAACGATTGACGAGCGAACAGTGTTTCCCGATGGGTCCAGTCTGCAGGAAGTGGGCAAAGCGGAAATCTGCGAAAGGTGGCCCGGCATCATAATTAAGGAGGCTGTCTTTTAACGACGCTCCGGCCCTTGGACCGACCTCGTCACGGCACGATCGATGTAGTAGATACTCAGCTCGATTTCCGCGTTGGTTGCCGCAAGGGCGCGAATAATCGACTCGAGCCCGAATTCCCCCGGTTGTCTTCGATAAACTTGGCGACTACTTGCGTGGGCGGTCGAGCTCGGCCGCGAACCCAGGAATAACCCCCTCGCAGCGTGACGTCGCGGGAACAACCGGCCGCGCCCGGCCAGCGATTCGCCTACACATCGCCGAGCTCCAGCACGCCCCGTGCGGCCTGCCCGGCCACCCCGCCGGATGGTATAGCAGCGCGGGAGGTCCTGCTATACCATCCGCACGCTATTGAACATCACTTCCAGTACGAGCTGGGGAAACGAAGAGGCTACCGGCGGATGGTATAGCAGCGCGAGCATGATCGCTATACCATCCGGCAGGCACGGAGCCCCACTCGCGGGCTTACACCTCGCCGAGCTCCGGCACGCCCGGCGCGCCGTTGTCCAGGAAGTCGCGTACGGCGCGGGTGGCGCGGCAGTCGTCCTCGTTGTAGCGCAAAAGCATCTCGCGGGCGGCCTGGTCGCCGAGGCGGCCCGCACGGCGCAGCGCCACGGAGCGCTCGCCGTCGACGTCGTCGTCCTCCCATTCGAAGCCGACCACCGGGCCGAGCACCTTCAGCCCCAGCCCCTCGGTGCCCACCAGGCAGCGGCGCACGTGGGCGAATACGTCCACCCACTCGTCGGAGGCGATGAAGGCGGCCACTTCCCCGGCGTCCACGGAGGCGAACCGCTTTGCCGACGAGCGCAGCCAGTGGTTCTCCCCTCCCGCGGCGTAGCAGTACGCGCGGAACGTCTTGCCCTCCGCATGCGCTTCGGCCCGGCGCGCCATCAGCCAGGACCAGAACGCGGCGAAATTTTCCTCCTCGGCGGCGCCGCCAACCTCGTCCCAGGTGACAAACGCGCGGTAGCCGGTGCCGTCGAAGGTGCCCCACAAATACGCCCCTTGGTCCAGGTAGGCCTCCATGTCCACGTCCACCTCCACGTCGGCGCGGGGCACGGGCGCAAAACCGGGTCGCCGCAGGACGGGGATGCCGGCGCGCCAGGCACGGGCGAGGGCGGCGGGTTCGGGCGGAGCTTCGTCGATAAGCTGCTGCACGGTGTGGATGCCGCGCTCACGCCAGATGTCGCCGCGGCCGCCGGGCAGGAGCAGGGAGATGTCATCGAGCTCGACCAGGCGCGGCTCGCACAACGACCAAAACCTGCAGGTGGCGCACTGTTTCAACCGTTTGGGTTCTTCTGGAAGCGGCGCCAGCAGAGCGCGCAGCAGCGGCTCGACGTAGCGCTCTGGCTCGCACAGGTAGGCGCGCGTGCGGTCCTGTCCGATCACAGCCCCGCGGCCGTCCGCGCGCTCGCCGAGCAGCAGGTGCGCCAGCGCCACGCGGTAGCCGTCCACGGTGTGGTGGCGCGCCTTCGCGTGCACCGTCAGCGGCTGGCCCAGGCCCAGGCGCCCGGTGGGGATCATCTCCAGCTCGGCACTCGGATGCGAGCGGGCGACGCGATGGTTGGAAATCACCACGGGCAGGTACCCGGCGTCGGTGCGCACGAGGATGTCCACGTCGGCCTCGGCTTCCACGCCTTCCACCGCGCCAACCAGGGTGGCGTTGGTGATCAGGTGGGCGCGACGCCGTAGAGCATCCTGCGTGGCTGCGACACGATCTGAACCGGGGTCGATGTCGACGCGGACGAAGGCTTTGCCGGCGCCGTCGCCAAGCGCACGCTTGACCGGCAGCAGGTCGAACACGGCGGCGCGGGCGGCGTCGATCTGCGGCTGGCGCAGCAACGCCTCCGGCAGCTCGGGCACGTCCGGGTGCGCGCGGCGCTGCCGCAGGCGGAAGCGGCAGCCCACGAGGTCTGAGGCGCGCACGGGTTCACAACTCACAATGCTCAAACGATACCCGGGCAGGGGCAGGTCCCTGGCGGGTACAGTGAATGGGCGTTAGAGCGAACGATTAGAGGAGAACAGACCATGGGTGTTTTCGAGGCCATCCGCAAGTCCCGCGCGAAGACGAAGGCCGAGGTCAAAGCGGCGCAGGTGCACGCGCGCAAGCTGGCCAAGCAGGAGGCCAAGGCGGATCAGCGTACCGCGAAGCTGCTGGATAAAGCGGAAAAGCGCCTGCTCAAGGAAGAGAAGAAGGGGCTCAAGCGCAAGCAGAAGCACGAAAAGGACCTGGCCAAGGCCCACCTGAAGCGCATCGAGGAGTCCGGCATCACCCAGAAAAAGGCCAAGCAGTGGGTGTCCGCCGGGCGCGTCCTGGTGCCGGTGCTGCTGCCGCTGGCGTACAAAGCGCTGACCTCGTTCCAGCAGAGCCAGGTGAACAACCGCGCCGCGGGCCTAGGGCTGACGTCGCAGGATCTCGCCCGCCACTCCGGCCGCGGCGCTGAGCTCAAAGCGCGTATCGACGCCGTCCGGCAAAACATCGAGCAGTCCGACAACCTCGGCGAGGGGTTCAGGGGCGACGCGCGCGTGCGTTTGGACGAGCTGGAGCAGGCCGTGCGCAACGCTGAGCACGCTAACCCGGAGCAGCGCCGCCTGGCTCACAACTCCGTCGAGGAAGATCTGAACAAGCTCGCCGCCGACGTGCAGGCGAAGCTGTCGAAGTAGCCCTTACTGTAAGGATTTCCTGCTGTAAGGCCGAGGAACGAGGCTTTACAGCACGCCCTGCTCGCGCGCCGACGCCACGGCGGAGGTTCGCGAACGCACACCCAGCTTGTCGTAGATGTGCACCAGGTGCGATTTCACCGTAGCCTCTGAGAGCATGAGCTGGCGGCCGATCTCTCGGTTGGAGGAGCCGGCGGCAACGAGCTGGAGTACCTCCAGCTCGCGCGGGGTCAGCGACGAGCGCGGGGTGCGCTCGCGCGACTCCAGGCGGTCGCGCACGACCGGGGACATGGTGGCGTCCCCGCGTGCGGTGGAGCGCACCGCGGCGACGAGTTCTTCCGGCGGGGCGTCTTTGAGCAGGTAGCCCACGGCGCCGGCTTCGATGGCGCCGAGGATGTCGGCGTCGGTGTCGTAATTCGTCACCACCAGCACCTTCGGCGGGTTGGACATGTTCGCGCGGATCGCGGCGGTGGCTTGGGCGCCGGTGGTCACACGCTGGCCCTCGGCCCCAGCGCCGAAGCGCAGGTCCATGAGGATGACGTCGATGCCGCCGGCCTGCGCAGCAGCGATCGCTCCCTCGGCCGTGGCGACCTCGGCCACCACCTTGATGTCCTCGGCCTCCTCCAGTACGGAGCGCAGGCCGAGGCGGACAATCTCATGGTCGTCAGCCAGCAGTACCCGGATCAACGTCGGCCTCCTCGTGTGGGTCGCTTTTGTGGCTGATAGTAACCGGCACCGCCACCGTGAGCGCTGTCGGCCCGCCGGGCGCGGACTCGATGTCGAGACGTCCGCCGAGCTCGGCTGCCCGCGAGCGCATCGCATCCAGCCCCAGGTGGCCCAGCCCGCTGGGTTTGAGCGCCTGCGCGTCCACGTCGAAGCCGCGCCCATTGTCCACCACGTCCAGGCGCACCTCGTCCGGCGCGTACGTCAGGGTGATCCTGGCGGCCGACGCCTCAGCGTGGTTGACCACGTTGGACACTGCGCCCTGCGCGATGCGCAGCAGACCGGCCTCCACCCGCATGGGAAGCGGCACGGGATCGCCGTCCACCTCCACCCCGATGTCCAGCCCGCCTGCGGCGCCGAAGTCCCCCGCCACGCGCCCGAGCGCGTCCCGCAGGGACGACTCCGTCAACGGTGCCGGGGCCAGCGCCGCGATCATGGCGCGGGTCTCCGCGAGGTTGTTGGACGCGGCCCGGCGCGCCGTTTCCATCTTGCGCAGCGGTTGTTGCGCAGCATCCTCCGGCATGCCGCTGTCGCGGACGTCTTTCTCCGCCGAGTGCAGCAGCATCTGGATCGATGAGAGGTTCTGCGCCACCGTGTCGTGCAGCTCATGGGCCAGCCGCTCGCGCTCCTGCGCTACGCCGGCGGCACGCTCCGTTTCGGCGAGGCGGTCACGGGTGGCCAGCAGTTCGTCGATAAGCTGCTGCCGCTCGCGGCTCACCCGGGTGATGGTGGCAAACGCGTAGTTGATGGCCACCACAACCACCGCGGACAGCGCGGGGCCCATCACCCCGCCGAGCGTGAGCCCCACCGGTATCTGCATCCCGATGCTGATGGCCAGGCACGCCACCACCCACGCATAGCCGACCCAGTTGTCAAAGGCGCGCAACGCCACGAAGAAGAGCACAAACACCCAGTACACGGCCACCGGCGAGACGGTCATGTCCGCCACCCACACCGCCGTGGCCCCCAGCATCCACGCCACGCGCCCCCACGCGCCCCAGCGATACATCTCCACCATCCCGTAGAACAGCAGGAAGGCGAACGCAGCCGTCATCACGATGTGCAGCAGCGCGGAGTTCAGCGGCATCCGCGCCAGCGCGCCGAAGGAAACGAGCATGAGGCACACCGCCAGCACCGTGATGCCGGCGTCGAGCGCGCGGTAGTCCGCAGTCTTGCCGGGATGCTGCTCCAACAGCACTAATCTGGAGCTCATGCGTCTGAGAGTACCCACCGCCATGCTCCTGCTCGCCCTCGCCGGCTGCTCGCAGCAGCCTTCGCCTATCGACGCTCCTTCGGCCGCCCCCGCCCCCGAAGCAACCCTGCCCGTGGAGGCCTTGCCGGCGACCCCGCGCGACGGCTGGACCGAGTGCCCCTACCTGAACACCGAGTGGGTGGCCCAGACCAACGGCCAGCGCGTCACGGGCGTGGGCACCGACACCCGCTTCGACCCACCTGCCTGCCAGTTCTGGTCCTACCCGGAAGAGCCGCAGCTGACCGTGCTGGTGCGCCACATGGACTCAGTGGAAGACGCCCGCGCGGTGGTGGACTACGTCGCCCCGGTGGCGCAGACCCAACCGGCCACGCTTCCCGGCGGGTGGGAGGGCGGGCGCCACGGCGGCGGGGACGTGCCCGGCCGCATCGGTGCCGCGTTCGCGGTGGCCAAAGGCACGACAGCGGTGGCGGTATTTACCAACCAGGACGAGTCCGTGAAAGCCGAGACGGTGGCCAAGGAAGTTATCGCTAACCTGGCCCTGTGACTGACCCCGCGATCATCTCTGTAGCCGCAATCGTGTTCACCGACGACAACGGGCGCGTGCTGTGCGTGCGTAAGCACACCAGCCCCCGGTTTCAGCTGCCCGGCGGCAAGCCGGAGGGCACCGAGACGTTGGTGGAAACCGCGGTGCGCGAAACCCGCGAAGAAGTGGGCGTGACGGTTGACCCGGAGCACGTGAGCTTCCTCGGGCGGTTCAGCGCGCCGGCGTCCAACGAGCCCGGCCACACGGTGACGTCCACGGTATTTTTGCACCCCGGCACGAGCATCGCACCGGCACCTGCCGCCGAGATCGCTGAGGCGCGCTGGGTCGACCCCGCCGCGCCTGATTGCCAACTCGCGCCGTTGCTTCGCGACGAGATCTTCCCCGCCCTGCGCTCGCGCGAGATCACCGCCGTGGCCGTCTACGCCGGCGCGCGGCCGGGCACCAACCCCGCCAACGCGGCACTGGCCCGCTCCCTCGGCCAAGCGCTGGCTGACAACGGCATCACGCTGGTCTACGGCGGGTCGAAATTGGGTCTGATGGGTGAGGTGGCCGAAGGGGCGTCGAGAAGCATTGGCGTACTCACCGAGCACCTGGCCAACTACGAGTTGCAGTACGAGGGGCTGGAGCGCCTCGAGGTGGTGGCGACCATGGCCGAGCGTAAGGCGCGCATGAGCGAGCTTGCCGACGCGATTGTGGCGCTCCCCGGCGGCGCCGGAACCCTCGACGAGCTGTTTGAGGAATGGACCAGCCAGCAACTCGGCCTCCACCACAAGCCGATCGGCCTGCTAGGCAGCGCGTTCTGGGCGCCCTTGGTGGCGATGGTGGACCATATGGTGGCCGAGGGGTTTATGCGCCCGACCGACCGCGCCCACATGGTTGTGGCCGACGATCCGCACGAACTGCTGGCCAAGCTGCGTGCCTGGGCGCCGCCGGTGCCACGCTGGCTGTAGCTAGACCGCGACGTCGTTATACGGCATTAGCGACGACACCCACGGGAAGACAACCTCCATGAGCAGGAAAAACACACCTGTGAGGACAATCAGGGTGAGCAGCCACTTCACCGGGGCGGGGCCGGGAAGCTTGCGCCATAACGCGGCGTACATGAATTAACGCACCTCTTTCATTGCGGACGGGACGGTGCCCGACGGGTCCTTCGGCACAACCTCCGTGCGCACCGCGTGGATGATCATGCGCTCCGCGTTAGAAAATTGCGGGTGGCACGTGGTCAGGGTAATCAACCCCTCCATGCCGGGCTCCACCTTCGTGGACCGGTTGCCGGGGATGGGGTTGACCACCTCGATGTCGCCGGGCAGCGTGATCTGCCGGCCCAACACTCGCGCGTAGTCGCCAGCCGCGACGCGCTCGTTGAGCTGGGCTGGCAGGCAACCTGCGCCCTCCCCGCGGCGCGCGGCCGGGTCCTGTGCCATCGGCATGACGCGGTACGTGACCCACTCGTTTTGCGTCTCCACCACCACGGCGTCGCAGGTTTGCAGTGCGCCCAGGTCGTTGAACGGCGCGCCCTTGCCCACCCGGTGGCCCGCTACCGCGAAGTTTCCGTCTTGGCCGGGCAGCTGCGTACCCGGGTAGTGGCCAGGGCCGGTAAGCAGTTGCTGCTCCTGCACCCCCTCGACGATGGCGAACTGGTAGTCCTGCCCAAAGGCCGGAATGTACATCTTGGCAAACGCGTCGCCGAGCTGCGTCGTCTTGCCCTGGCGGGGGTTGACCCACTGTTCCTCCAGGCGCGTTTGTGCCTCGTCCTGCATTCGGTGGGAGGCGATGTTGGTCCAGTAGGACTCGTAAAAAGCGAAGAGCAGTAACAGCACACCGGCCGTGAGCAGCAGCTCGCCAATCACCTGCGAGACACTGACTCGACGGGCCTGCGGCGCCGGTGGACGCATGTGGGCTGTGGTCATGCGACGAGCGTAGCGCCGACCAACTAGATGGAGTAATCCGGCGGCGGGGCGCCCAACTTGGACTTCGCCAACGCGCGGGCGGTGAGCAGCGGCTCAACGCTGTGGAGGATCCTGGCGCCGGTCAGGCCACCGTCGAGGAATATGAGCAGCTCGTCCGTCAGCGCCGAGGACTCGTAGCCGTTCTTTTCCGTCAGCAGCGCGGTGATGGTCTCGTGCATCCAGGTACGGTGCGCCACGCATGCGGCGACGATGCGTTCCTCCGACTCCGCCTCGGGGCGCGGGTACTCACCGGCGGCGTTGAGGAAGGGCGAGCCGCGGAAATCCTTCTCCGGTTCCTCGTCGATAGCCATGTCGAAGAACGCGAGGATCTTCGCGTCGGCGTCCGGCGCTTTTGCAGCCCGCTCACCCCAACGGGCACGGTACTGCTCATCGAGCTGTTCAAGGTAAGCGATGACAAGGTTGTCCTTGGAACCAAGCAGCGAGTACAGCGAGGCCTTCGCCACGTCCGCCTCGCGGAGGATCCGGTCGATGCCGATGACGCGGATACCCTCCTCGGTGAAGAGTTTCGTCGCGGCGTCCAACAGGCGCTGGCGAGGGCTCGGCCGGTCGCGGCGACGCGTCGCTGGCTTCTTCTTGCTGGTAGCTGCCAAAAGGACTCCTTAGTGCGGTGATCGCTTCTCAATATAGACAAACCGGTTCGTATATTCCACCGGGCAACAAAAATCCCCCGGGGGTTACCGGGGGAAGGTGCGCAGCGTCTAGCGACGCTTGCTGGTGACCATGTTGATGATCCACAGCAGAATCACCGCGCCAAGCAGGCAGGTGAGGAAGCTGAAGAACAAGCCGCCGCCTGCGACATCGACGCCGAAAGCGGACAGCAGCCAGCCGCCGAGCAGACCGCCGATGATACCGACCAGAATGTTCAGGCCGATGCCCATCTGCGCATCACGGTTCTGAATCTTGGAGCCGATCCAGCCAGCAAGGCCACCGATAATAATCCAGCCAAGGAAACCCAGTGTAGGAGTCATAGTTATTTACCTCTTCTCATCATTTCATCAGTACGGGAGCCATTATCCCCCTATCACGAACTGTGCGTGCAACGCATTCAATGCAGTTGCGTAACAGTTCCACTACGAATCTTGGGTTCGCACAACCATCATGGGGCACGGAGCCTGCTGCAGCAAAGCACGGGAAGTGGATCCCAGCAGCATGCCTTTGAAACCACCCCGGCCGTGAGAGCCGGTGACCAGCAACTGCGCACCCTCGGCGGTGCTTGCCAGCGCCCGTACCGGCCGGTCGCGAGTGATGGTTTTCTTCACAACCACGTCCGGGTACTTGTCCGAAAGCTCGCCGAGGTACGTGCCCAGCAGCTCGTCCTTCTCTGCCTGCACCGCATTCCAGTGGTCCTCCGAGACCGCATAGCCCGCGCCCGGGCCCTGGATCTGCGTATCTACCCAGGTGTGCACGGCCACTAGCTCTGCCCCGCGGGCAGCGGCCTCCTCGAAAGCGACCTCGGTAGCACGTCGCGACACCTCGGATCCGTCCACGCCGACAACCACCGGGCCGTATTTGGTGGCCTCCGTGACGGCGTTATCCTCCCGCACAACCACCACCGGACAGTAGGCGTGGGAGACCACCGCGCCGGAGACGGATCCCAGCACCATCCCGGATAGGCCGCTGAGACCACGTGACCCCATGACCACCATGGTGCAATCGCGCGACATCTCCAACAGCATGTCAATCGGCGAGCCCTCCGCCACCGCGTGTCCGATACGCAGATCCGGCGCTACTTCAAGCGCGATTTCTCGGGCTCGATCCACCGTCTGCAGCGTCTCACGCTGCATCTCGTCGAACACCTCAGACGGCGGCACCATGCCCTCCGCGTACAAGAATTGTGGCATGGAATAGCTCGCTGCAAGGCGCAACGGGATGTCGCGCTTCATGGCTGTATTCGCGGCCCAGCGCACTGCGTTATCGGATGCGGGGCTGCCATCGACGGCGACAACAACAATGTCTTCGTGGGTCATATCTCTCACCTTTCCTAGGATCGGCTGGTTATACCCACAGTCTAGTGCCGCCGCAGAAATTAGCGGGGCAGCTCCTGCGGCGTCGCCGCCGGAGCGTTCGCCGGGAACAGCACCTGGTAAATGAAAGACAGCACATCCATGATCGTTTTGCCGATACCTTGAGAGAAAAACGCCGTCAGCGGCTCAACCATCGCTCCGAGATCCATGGCGGCTAATCTACTACACAGCATGGCACGGAAAAAGAACCACAAGACCGGCCCCCTCCCGCCCCGGAACGGCCTCGGCGCCACCCGCGCCCGCGTCCCAGACGGCGAGAGTATCCCCGCCGTCGACTTCATCTGGCACCTCGTGTCTACTCAGCGCCACCGCCACCCCGACGACACCGTGGATGCGGTGCTCCAGAGGTTCGCCGAAGGTGGCGTCGTTAAGCGCGACGGCACTGCGCTGACCGCCGAAACACTGCTCGCACCGGGCACCGACGTCTACTTCTACCGGCGCCCCGCACCCGAGCTGCCGGTCCCGTTCGCCATCACCACCGTTTTCGAAGACGATGACATCCTCGTCGTGGACAAGCCCCCGTTCCTTGCCACCATGCCGCGCGCCTCGCACATCACCGAAACCGCCACCGTGCGCCTACGCCGTGCGACCGGCAACGAGGAACTCACTCCCGCGCACCGCCTCGACCGCGCCACCTCGGGATTGTTGCTCCTGACCAAACGCCGCGGTCTTCGCGGCGCTTACCAGGAGCTCTTCGCGCGGCGCGAGGTGCGCAAAGAATACGAGGTGATCGCCCCGCTTCACGACGTCCCTCCGGCCACCCCCTGGCACCACCACCTCACCAAACAGCCCGGCGAGCCCGCCGCCCGGGTCGTTCCAGACGCCGAGCCCAACAGCCGCACCGTCGTCGCCGGCGTCTCCCGCCTTCCCCGAACCGCCGAGGCCGAGTTACAGGCCCGTTACGGCGTATCCAGCCCACTCGCCCGCTACGCGCTGCAGCCGGAAACCGGCCGCACCCACCAACTCCGGGTGCAAATGATGCAAGAGGCCGCCCCCATCCTCGGCGACCGTATCTACCCGAAGCTTCTTCCCGCCCACGGCGAAGACTTCTCAACGCCAATGCTGCTCCGCTGCACCCTATTGGGCTTCACCGATCCCCTCACTGGCGCGCCGCGAGAGTTTCGGCTTAGCGGAAACTGGCCTTCTCTGTAGCCCGCAATCTCGGAGCGTATTCCTAGTAGGCCCGCCGGGTGAGATCCCCCGACTGTCGGGCTGCCATGCAACCGCGGGGTTCCTGTCGTGGCCTGTTTGTCTGCGTCTTTGTCTGCGTCTTTGTCCGCGTCGACCAATGACGGGTCGGAGATGTGACTGTTTGGGTCGGGCGGCGCGGTGCTGATGCCGGGGGTGTGCCGTGCGGTTGTCCGGGTGGTGTGCGCATGATCTGACATATCACCAATGGCGACCAGGGGGAACACGGCCTGATTCTGGGCCCAGTGTCAGATCGTGCGCGGGCGGGGTGGTTGTCGTTGTAGTTTGGCAGTTGGTCGAGTAGTGGAGGTCGAGTCCGTAGCTATACGGGGGTGTGCTCGACCTGGGGTACTCGACTTTCGCCACTGTGGGCTCCTTCGTGGGTGCGGATACTGCCACCGCGGCGTATGTGGCCTCCTGTCGATAGGTAGAGCCCCGCTGTTGATTGCGGTGTGGTGGTGCGGGTTGTGGTTGTCGAGTAGGGCCCGGGGGTGGGGGTGTGTTCGACGTGGGGTACGCAACCTCCACCACGAACCGGTGTGTGCCCAGTGCGGTTGTCCGGGGGGTGTGCGCATGATGTGACATGTCACCAATGGCGACTAGGGGGAACACGGCCTGATTCTGGGCCCAGTGTCAGATCGCGCGCAGGCAGGGTGGTGGTGCGGCCCCGCCGCGTCGCGTGGCGGTGGCCGGGCGGTGGTGGTCGAGTACCGCCCGGACCACGCGTGTGCTCGACCTGGGGTACTCGACCACCACCACACAATCAGCGCCGCCGCACACGCAGCCCATCGCCGGTTACTTGCGGGGTGACCCGGTTGAATGGAATGTAAAAGCACCCGCCCACACCAGAAGTGGTGTGGGCGGGTGCATAAGTGTGAAGTTGTTGGGTCGGCGGTAACCTACTCTCCCACTCCCTCCCGGGGGCAGTACCATCGGCGCGGGCGGGCTTAGCTTCCGGGTTCGGAATGGGACCGGGCGTTTCCCCGCCGCTATCAACCACCGACACACCT
>NZ_JABFED010000004.1:0-206366 GCF_013601005.1 Corynebacterium wankanglinii | reverse complement strand
ACTGTCGATTTTTATCTCTCCTCCCGTCGTAACAGCAAAGCTGCATACCGGTTTCTGGGTAAAATCCTCAACAACGTGAAGAAGTGGCAGATCCCGCGATTCATCAACACGGATAAAGCGCCCGCCTATGGTCGCGCGCTTGCTCTGCTCAAACGCGAAGGCCGGTGCCCGTCTGACGTTGAACACCGACAGATTAAGTACCGGAACAACGTGATTGAATGCGATCATGGCAAACTGAAACGGATAATCGGCGCCACGCTGGGATTTAAATCCATGAAGACGGCTTACGCCACCATCAAAGGTATTGAGGTGATGCGTGCACTACGCAAAGGCCAGGCCTCAGCATTTTATTATGGTGATCCCCTGGGCGAAATGCGCCTGGTAAGCAGAGTTTTTGAAATGTAAGGCCTTTGAATAAGACAAAAGGCTGCCTCATCGCTAACTTTGCAACAGTGCCTCTGAGCGCCCTTTCCAGTCAGAACCCGCAGGCCGATCTTGCGGTCTGACAGCTCCTTCACCGTGTTGACCAGATGGGCAAGCGATCGTCCGAGGCGATCGAGCTTCCAGACCACCAGCACATCGCCGTCACGCAATGACTTGAGGCAGGCAGTCAAGCCAGGGCGATCATCACGACCGCCGGAAGCAAGATCATCATAGATATTGTCCCGTTCGACACCTGCGGCGCGCAAGGCGTCGTGCTGCAGGTCGAGAGACTGCGAGCCATCGGCTTTGGAGACGCGGGCATATCCGATCAGCATGTATCACAAACGTTGGTTTGAGGCGGCGCTTCGGCCACGATTGCATTGACCTCTGGAAATGTATCTCAACCAGCTTCATAAACAAAGCGTCTTGAACGCTATCAGATTTTGAAAAAGGAACATGTATGCCGCGTCGCGTCACTCTAACCGATCGGCAGAAAGACGCGCTGTTGCGCTTGCCGACTTCACAGACGGATTTGCTCAAGCACTATACGCTGAGTGATGAAGACTTTGGGCATATCAGGCTGCGTCGGCGCGCTCACAACAGGTTCGGCTTCGCCCTGCAATTGTGTGTCCTGCGCTATCCCGGCCGGGTGCTGGCTCCAGGCGAACTGATCCCTGCAGAGGTCATCGAATTTATCGGAGCGCAGCTTGGCCTGGGTGCCGACGATCTCGTAGACTATGCTGCCCGCGAGGAAACACGGCACGAGCATCTTGCCGAGTTACGGGGGCTCTACGGCTTCCGCACCTTCTCCGGACGTGGTGCGAGCGAGCTGAAGGAATGGTTGTTCCGAGAAGCCGAGATGGCGGTGTCGAACGAGGATATCGCCCGTCGCTTCGTAGCCGAGTGCCGACGCACCCGCACTGTCCTTCCCGCGACATCCACGATCGAGCGGCTTTGTGCCGCGGCTCTCGTCGATGCCGAGCGACGCATCGAGACGAGGATCGCCAGTCGGCTGCCTATGTCGATCCGAGAACAGTTGCTGGCATTGCTCGAGGAGACGGCTGATGATCGGGTGACCCGTTTTGTGTGGCTGCGCCAGTTCGAGCCTGGCTCGAACTCTTCGTCGGCCAACCGGCTGCTCGACCGGCTCGAATATCTGCAACGCGTCGATCTCCCCGAGGATCTGCTTGCCGGCGTTCCTGCCCATCGGGTGACTCGTCTGCGCAGGCAGGGTGAACGGTATTATGCCGACGGCATGCGCGATCTCCCGGAGGACAGGCGGCTTGCGATCTTGGCTGTTTGCGTCTCGGAATGGCAGGCGATGTTGGCCGACGCAGTGGTCGAAACCCACGACCGGATCGTCGGCCGTCTCTACCGTGCTTCGGAGCGTATTTGCCATGCAAAGGTCGCAGACGAAGCGGGGGTGGTGCGTGACACCCTGAAATCCTTCGCCGAGATCGGGGGCGCCCTGGTCGATGCACAGGATGATGGCCAGCCGCTGGGCGATGTCATCGCGAGTGGGTCAGGGTGGGACGGCTTAAAAACCCTTGTTGCAATGGCAACCAGGCTGACCGCCACCATGGCCGACGATCCGCTCAATCATGTGCTCGACGGTTATCACCGCTTCCGCCGATACGCTCCACGCATGTTGCGCCTGCTCGATCTGCGAGCTGCGCCCGTTGCACTGCCGCTTCTGGAAGCGGTGACGGCCCTTCGTACCGGTTTGAACGATGCCGCGATGACCAGCTTCTTGCGGCCCAGCTCGAAATGGCATCGCCACCTTCGGGCCCAGAGGGCTGGCGACGCTCGCCTATGGGAGATCGCGGTGCTGTTCCATCTGCGCGATGCGTTCCGCTCCGGAGATGTCTGGCTTACTAGGTCCCGGCGCTATGGCGATCTGAAACACGCACTCGTTCCGGCACAAGCCATCGCGGAAGGCGGTCGTCTCGCTGTGCCATTGCGGCCGGAGGAATGGCTGGCAGACCGGCAAGCTCGCCTCGACATGCGGTTGCGCGAGCTTGGCCGTGCCGCTCGCGCAGGCACGATCCCGGGCGGGTCGATTGAAAACGGCGTTCTGCATATCGAGAAACTCGAAGCCGCCGCGCCGACAGGCGCCGAAGATCTGGTGCTCGATCTCTACAAGCAGATCCCGCCCACGCGCATCACCGATCTCCTGCTGGAGGTGGATGCGGCGACCGGCTTCACCGAAGCGTTCACCCATCTGCGCACAGGAGCACCCTGCGCTGACCGGATCGGGCTAATGAACGTTATCTTGGCGGAAGGGATCAACCTCGGCTTGCGCAAAATGGCGGATGCGACAAACACCCACACCTTCTGGGAATTGATCCGCATTGGACGGTGGCATGTCGAGGGCGAAGCCTATGACCGGGCGCTGGCCATGGTGGTCGAGGCACAGGCAGCGTTACCCATGGCCCGGTTCTGGGGCATGGGCACGTCGGCTTCGAGCGACGGACAGTTTTTCGTCGCTACAGAGCAAGGTGAGGCCATGAACCTGGTCAACGCGAAATATGGCAATACCCCGGGCCTGAAAGCCTATAGCCACGTCTCCGACCAATATGCGCCGTTCGCAACCCAGGTGATTCCTGCAACGGCAAGCGAAGCGCCTTACATCCTCGATGGCCTGCTGATGAACGATGCTGGACGCCATATCCGCGAGCAGTTCACCGACACGGGCGGCTTCACCGATCACGTCTTTGCCGCATGTGCCATTCTCGGCTACCGGTTCGCTCCGCGCATCCGCGACCTGCCATCCAAACGGCTCTACGCGTTCAATCCGTCGGCCGCCCCGGCGCACCTGCGAGCGTTGATCGGCGGAAAGGTCAACCAAGCCATGATCGAGCGCAATTGGCCCGACATCCTGCGCATCGCCGCCACCATTGCTGCCGGGACCGTCGCGCCAAGCCAGATTCTGCGGAAACTCGCCTCCTATCCGCGGCAGAACGAGCTCGCGACAGCCCTGCGGGAAGTCGGTCGCGTCGAGCGCACCCTGTTCATGATCGACTGGATTCTGGATGCCGAACTCCAACGGCGTGCCCAGATCGGGCTCAACAAAGGCGAAGCTCATCATGCGCTGAAGCGGGCAATCAGCTTCCACCGCCGCGGTGAAATCCGCGACCGTTCCGCCGAAGGCCAGCATTACCGCATCGCCGGCATGAATCTGCTCGCCGCCATCATCATCTTCTGGAACACCATGAAGCTCGGCGAGGTCGTTGCAAACCAGAAACGCGATGGAAAGCTGCTATCGCCCGATCTCTTGGCCCATGTTTCGCCGCTCGGATGGGAACACATCAATCTCACCGGAGAATATCGCTGGCCAAAGCCTTAGCGTAGGATTCCGCCCCCTCCCGCAAACGACCCCAAGATGTTCATGGTCTCCCCGATCACTGCCCGGAAATGGGCAGGCCGCTACCGGGAAGAGGGTGAGTTTGGGATGCAGGATCGCTCCAGCAAGCCGCACCGGATCCCAGGCAGGACGCCCGAGCATGTCAAGAAGAAGATCATCAACCTGCGCTGGCGGCTTCGACTGGGGCCAGCCCAGATCGCTGCGCGACTTGGTCTCTCGACGTCGACTGTTCACGCGGTCCTCGTCCGTTGCCGCGTGAACCGCCTCTCGCATATCGATCGTGTCACTGGCGAGCCATTGCGGCGATATGAGCATCCTCATCCGGGATCGTTGATTCATGTCGATGTCACGAAGTTCGGCAACATCCCCGACGGCGGTGGACATCGTTACGTAGGTCGGCAGCAAGGCGCACGGAACAAGCTCGCGACTCCGGGATTACCACGAGGAAAAGATCACAAGCCGCGCACCGGGACGGCGTTCGTTCACACAGTCATCGACGACCACTCCCGCGTCGCATACGCAGAAATCTGGTCGGATGAGCAGGCGAGCACAGCGGTGGGAGTTCTCGAACGCGCCGTGGCCTGGTTCGCCGAACGAGGCGTGACCGTCGAGCGAGTCCTATCCGACAACGGGTCGGCATACAGATCCCACGCATGGAGGGACTTCTGCGCTCGGCTCGGCATCCGACACAAGCGGACACGCCCCTACCGGCCGCAGACGAACGGGAAGATCGAGCGATTCCACCGCACGCTCGGGGACGGCTGGGCCTATGCCAGGTTTTACGGTTCAGAGGCCGAACGACGCCTGGCGCTGCCCGGCTGGCTCCACTTCTACAACCACCACCGACACCACTCTGCGATTGGCGGCGTACCCTTCGACCGACTCAACAACGTCCCTGGACATCACACCTAGAGGCGGCAGGCACACCGCTGCCCTGGGCAGTGCTGTAACGGCAGCGCAACCCCCGCAGCAGCAAAGCCGCTGCTGAAGTACCCAAATTGCACAGCAAATCACACTCACTCACATAAGGAGAACCATCATGTCCAACCCCTTCAACAACGGCACCATCGTCGGCAACGCAGCTCGCGCACCGAAGCTGTTCGAGCACGCAAACGGTGGTGCGACGGTGAAGCTCAGCGTCTATGCGCGCAACACCTTCAAGAACAAGGCCACCGGCAAGGTGGAAAGCGAGATCGTGGAGCTGACCGGCTACGTCCAGGACGCTAAGAACCCCGGCGTATTCGGCTGCATCGGCTCCGGCGATCGTGTCGCGGTGAGCTACTCGCTGAAAACCGACGTCTACACCGACAAGGACGGCCAGAAGCAGTACCCGCTGGTCGCCCGTATCGACACCGTGCAGCTGATCGACTCCAAGAAAGAGTCCGCTGCGCGCGCAGCCCGTCGCGGAGGCGAGGCGGCGAACGCCGCCCTGGCTGGCGCTGACGCCGACAACGACGAAGCACCGTTCTAACAACGACACCCCGCAGGGAAACCTGCGGGGTTATTTTTTCAACTATTTCACGGTGTTGATCCAGCTCTTTCACGGCCTTACCCAACTGAACAAAACCCAACAGCCCTAGCATCAGCTTGGCGATCGGGGTGGAGTCTTTTGAGTAGGTCTGTCCCTCCTTGAGGAACTTCACCGACACTCCTTTGCTGACTAGCTCGTCAACAATGGCGTACAGATCCGTCAGTGAACGCGCGCACCGATCCATCGACGTGACGACAAGCTGATCTCCTGCACGGACATATCGCATTGCTTCATCAAGTCCAGGGCGCTCACGCGATCCACCACTGGCCTTATCCGTGTATTAGGTGAAGACCTTCTCTGCCTTGGGTTGTTCAATCTGACGATCAAGGTTCTGATCTTTCGAACTCACCCGGGCATAGCCCACCTTTTGTCCTGAGATCGCACCCAACTGTTCAGTGATCTCCAGAGGCAGTGACGGTTCTGTTCCGTTAGTCTTGGAACTAACCCTAGCGAACAGGAAGTTTTGTCATTCACAAATTGTTCGCTTGGGGTGTACCCATTTACGCTTTTCAGCTAAAGCCTTGCAGGCTAAAGGTGAGTAAGATTGAGCCTTCCACGTACTAAGGGGGAACGGTGATCGAGACAGTCGATGATCTTAAGGTCGCTCTCAATGTAGAGGACTTGCGGCGAATGAGTAGCGACAAAGTTCTTCACCTCGTCAAGATGGTGCAGAAAGAGGGAGTTAACGAGGCGGTCCTTACGGCGTTACGATCTATCGCGCCCGACACGATGTTCCAGTTTGCCCAGGCGATGGACGATAGTGTCCAAAAGGCTGTTGCCAGCAATGACCGGAGTTCAGACAATCTTTACGCGCAAATAGACACGTCAAAAGAAATACTCCGTCAAATTATTCACAACCCCAATAGTTCTGAGCAGGAACGCCAGGATGCACTTAACCGCCTAGAGCGGTACGACGACAAACTATTTGAACATGAGTTGAACAATAAACGATTCAACTTGGAAGTGTTGAAGGTCAACAAAGAGGTAGTCCTCGGAATTGGAATTGCATTTGGCGCGGCCGGCATGGCCGCAGTTTCTCCAGAAGCCAGGAAATGGCTAGTGCAAAACGGAGGACAGATGGTTGCGAACGTAACCAGGAAAGCGCTTCCCGGCAGTTAGAGAATGTGGGAGGGTTGTCGCTCGCCGCCGGCAGAGTGAGACCACCGATAGGAGAGGGAAGCTGGTCACGCACCACAGCGCCCAAAAGTTGGGAGCGACGCTTTTGCCGAAGGCTGTTTGCCCTGTTTGTGCGGCGATGTCGCGGTTGAGGTCGGTGTACCCAATGGGACATTCGGGAAAACGCAACACTCCACCCCCTGGGGGCGGGTCGGGAATAAAATAGAGATCAAAGCGTTGAACTAGGTGTACGCCAAAATGAAGAACCGGCAAGGAAGGGGGAAGTGGTGCTGTTGCAAAGTTCGGGCGACAGGAAGACCTGCGTGAAATAATCACAGCTATGGGCATCTTCTCCGGTCGGCATTTCCCCCGTGAAATCATCCTGTGGGCGGTGCGGTGGTACTGCCGCTACGGCGTGAGCTACCGCGATCTCGAAGAGATGATGACCGAGCGGGGTGTGCCAGTCGATCACACCACGATCTACCGCTGGGTGCAGAAATACGCCCCTGAGTTGGATAAGCACACTCGGTGGTACCGGCAGGTACCCGACTGGCAGGCCCGGTCCTGGCGGGTGGATGAGACCTATATTCGGGTCGGCGGCACGTGGTGCTATCTCTACCGGGCTATTACCGCCGGTGGGCAGACCCTGGATTTTTACCTGTCCCCAAAGCGTAACGTCGCCGCAGCGAAGCGTTTCCTGGCCAAGACCCTGAGGTCGAACACGATAACCGGGTTCCCGCGGGTGATCAACACCGATAAAGCACCCTCCCTGGCCAGGGCAATCGCCGAGTTGAAGTCAGAGGGAATCTGCCCGCAGACCGTGGAACACCGGCAGGTGAAATACCTCAATAACGTCATTGAAGGAGATCATGGGCGGCTGAAACGGATCCTCGGACCGAAGGGGGCGTTCAAAAATCGGACCTCGGCGTACCGGACGTTGAAAGGGATGGAAGCGATGCACTCATTACGGAAAGGCCAGGGCGCGATGTTTGCCTACGAGCAACCGAACCCGGATGCGGTGATCGTCAGCCGGGTGTTCGAGGCTGCCTGAGAACGCCGACCCGCAGCGAGCATCAAAGGATGAAGACTGGGTCGTCACGGCTCTCCGCCTGAAGTTTGCAACAGCACCAAGGCGCCGTTCGGACGTCGTAGGGGAATAGCGGTGGTGCAGCTCTAGGTGCACTGACATTTCACGGTGCATTTCACACGCCGCTTTGTTGCACATCACCCGTGCTGTTTCGTTGTGCGGTGCAGTGGCACATTGACTGGCTCTTCTGCTGCGCAATTCACTGCGCTGCGTAGTGTCTGCGACATTTCATTAACACGTTGATTGCACTGTGTATTGGGCAGCCATTTCATCGACACGTTTACTGCGCACTCAAATGCCCTGTCACTTTAATGACACGCGAATTGGGCAATAAAGTGGCTCGCCAGTCTATTGACACCCTTACTGCGCAACAGAATGACAACGACATTCTGCCGGCCCTTCTGCGGGCGTCTCTTCTGCACAGCACATGCACCGTCGTGCACGCCGACGTGCTGCGCACTATCTCCGCCACTTAATAGGTCAATTCGCTGCGCAGCGTAGTGACACTTGGCCCCGCTTAGCCGAGATTTCTTCGATTTTCGCCGAATCTCAGCGGTTTAACCGCAGCCGATGGCCTACGACGCCGACGGCACCCTATTAGGCCCGCAGAAGGCCGTACAGGGCAGGGGAGAGCAGTGCTACAACTCCATACCGCCATCACGATCACGCTGCTGTTGCTGCTGGCGGCGCTTCTCGATGCGCTCGCGTGCACGCTGCTGCGCCCCGCCCTTCTTGCCTGAGGTCTGCGACTGCCTGAACAGCGTGTAACGCTCAAGCAACTCTGGGCTGCGATGCAGTTCTTGCACCAGGAACTTCTTATCCAAGTGCTCCAACTGTTGTCCTGACTTCACCGCTTCTTCGATGATGATGGCGGCTTCATCTTCGGCGTCCGTGTGCGCGTTGCGGCGGATCTGATCAGCCTCATCGCGGGCATCCTTGCGCGTTACTGCAGCGTCGCGTGTGGCCTCGTCGCGGATGCTCGTGGCCTCATCTCGTGCTTTGCTGCGGATCGTCTCGGCGTCGCGCTCAGCCTGCTTACGGGCCTCGTCGGTCTTGCGAGTGATCGTCTCTGCTTCGCTGCGAGCTGCGGCTGTAATATCGCCCGCCTTGGCCCGCGCAGTCTCTTCGGCTCGTTCGAGCAGCTCGTCTGCTTGCGCTTCGGCCAGGCCCAACTCCTGCTCAGCATCCTTGCGTGCTTCGCTGCGGATCTCTTCGGCTTCTTGCTCGGCCTTCTCGCGTGCTTCCTTGAGCACACGCTCGGCAACCTCGCGAGCCTGTGCTTCAGCATTCTCCTGTACGCGCTGGGCTGCTTCGCGGGCTTCTTGCGCCTGTTCAAGTTCCTTAGCAGCCTGCTCGCGGTCACGATCAATTGCGTCCATGTCGCGCTGCACGGATCGCTTCTTGACTTCCACATCATCCTCGCGCTTGGCGAGATCGCGCTCCCGGTCTTGTTGCTCGGTGTAGCGGTCGAGGTTGAGTGACTCGTCATGACGTTCGGAGACTTCTAGTTCCACCGGATAGCCGAGCGAGTGCATGTGTTCGCGCAGGCCCCGTTGCGCGTCGATGAACTTCTGGTTACCCGAGATCTGCTTGCCCTTCTTCGGGCCGGATGTGTACCGCACTGAGGTGTCAGTGTTGTACGCGATGCCGGGGCGGCAACGGAGCTTGTCGGGATCTTCGGGCTTCGGTGAGAACGTATCCGCCTGGAACTGGATGTGTGGCGTTGATTCGTCAAAGTTCATATCACCGCCAGCGACTGCGTCGATACCGCCGGGGATGAAGTTTTCTGCAAGCCAGCGCATTGACTCTTCGAGGTACTGCTTTGCTTCCTCGTAGTCGCGGGCGACATAGCGCGGACGTTTCACTTCGCGCCCGTCCACCTCACTGGTGTAGTAGTCGGGGATCTCCTTGCACATCGACTTCGGCAGATACACGACGAACAGCGACGTCTTGAAACTGTTCTTCTGCACGCGCACTCCGTCCATCCGAGGCGTCTACGGCCGCCACAGGGCCGTACAGCCGCTGCCACAAAGATGAACCAATCGAGTCGCGGCGCTACACATTTGCATCAACAGCTGCCGCTGGATCTGCTGCGAGCGGGCGCTCGCGAAACACACGTCGCTGGCGGTGCTCATCACATGCGCTGTCGCGCATATGGCCGCCGCGAGCGTGATACGTCTGCACCGATAGTGTGCTTGTGGCACGGGCCGATATGGAGTGTATTACTCGGACCCGTGTCGTTACCCCCGCAGCAGCATCAACACCGCCTTGTGGCGGATAGCTCGCTGCGGGATTTGGAACACCCTGCAATAACCGCCTGACGGCGGTGCCAGAGTGCAGGGTGTAGCTGTGCGCACCACGTAGGCGATGTCGGTCTTGCCGTTCGGTTAGACACCTTTTGCTCGCAGGCTCGCTGCAGGTGTCTCGATGACGCGGGAAGACGCCGCAAGCGGCGTTTCCACCCGTCATCGGCCCTTACTTTAAGACCGACATACAACGACTGACGCCGTATGTGGTGCGCACAGCGTGGCGACCTGCAGGTTTTGCGTAGGCACCATGTGCGCTTCGCGCATCAACGGGCCGTTTCGGGTAAGGGTCGAAGACCACGTAAAGACCCGAAACACGCAGGTCGCAGCCCCCTTCTGTGTCAAAACCCCTATATATTTGTCGTTATAGGGGTAGAAGGGGGAAAAGGGCATAAGGGGGTGCGACGCCTCCGCTGCGCTCCGGCGCTCGGCATAGCCGAGGCACTGCACCGGGTATTACTACTCGCTGGCGCTCGCATAACCCGGTGCCCGGCGCTGGCGCGCCGCCCCTTACAGCCCCAGTCTCAGACCTCGCTCGCTCGGTCTGGCTGGTGCTGTCTTGCCCTCCGCTTGCGCTCCGGTCAAGATGCCCAATAGTGCAGCTGGCGCTGCACCTTGTGTGATGACCCATGCTCCGCATCACGACACTGCTAGCAATCCGATATATCTTGTTGATATACATTCGGATATGCCAGCATCGATGTGTCGTGTTTGGGTCATCACGAAACGCTCCATAACGGCAAGCCTGCCGAGATGGATATTGGCGTTTCTACCGACGCGGCATAATGCGGCGTCCGCCGCATACCATCTGCCGTCGCGGTCACAACTTCAGCAACATGACTGTTGCTGAAATCTGCTCTGTCCGCGCTGCTGCACGCCCTCAACCCACGGCCACAGCTATCGGCATATCTCGTCGCGCACGACACCATGCCTGCTGCGGCCGCGCATCACAGCAGCGCGACACACCGCCAGCCATGTGGCGGATGATCCAGGCGACGGGGCAGGTGTGTATATGCCCCGTCGCCGATACCGGCGCAAGCATCGTGACAGTGTCACGTGTAGCGGTGCCGCAGCCACCCGCACACACGCGAAAACCCCGCCCTTGCGAGCGGGGTGTGTGGCGACATCAAACGTGACGGCTGTACGTCGTCACGCCGCGTGGCCGTACACACATGAGGTGATTGCGTGTACGGCTAAAGGGTTAGTCGGGTACAACTTCTAGATGCCGCTTCGGCTTACTGCCCTCGGTGCTCTCAGGCGTGTCGCCGTCACCGTTCTCAGGTGTATCGCTGTCCCCTTCGGTGCTGGCGGACTTGTCACCGTCCCCTTCGGTGCTGGCGGACTTGTCACCGTCGAGATTCACCTCGAACTCTTCGGCATACTTGCGCAACTGCGCAAGGCGCTCCTTTGTCGCTTTGTGTGCACGGCGCGCCTCGTTCACGGTATCTTTTGCTTGCTGCTCATCGCGCAGCGCTGCTGCGTAATCGTCTCTGAAAGACATGGTTTGTTCTCCTTGGTTGAATGAACTGTTTATTTGGACTCGGGGCACGACGGTGGAGCGCGCGTGTGTAGTAGCACGGCCATCACCCATCAGCCCTCGCACTCAGTTCAAGACCCAGCCTGACTAGCTGAGCTAAGCGGCGGGATCTCGTCGTAGGCGGGTTTGTCCGCATTAGTGCTTCACACCGCCCAGCACCGTGACGAGCTGCTGGCGCTGCTCATCTGTCAGTTGGGGCGCTGCATTCACGACGGCATCGACGAAGCCGTCGAATAGCTGCGGGGCAGGGCGGCGTGCGGCCGCGAGGTAGGCGTCGAGATCGTCTTGGCGAATCCGATAGGCGGTGCCGAAACGGTGGAATGAAAGACGGCCCTCTTTAATAGCTTTTCGCAACGTGGACTCGGAGCCGACGCCGAGATCGGCGAGTTCCTGCAGCGTGTAAAAGCGTGGCGCGACGGCGGTAGTCGTGTCCTTTTCGGACATAGAAAAACGCTCCTGGGCAGATTGATCTGTCCCGGAGCGGGGTGCTTTACCGGCTTGCTATTCAGGCGGCTTGGAGTGCCGTGCTCAACTCGCTAGAACGGTGGTCTGCCGTCCCATCGCTTTACGGGAGCGCTTACTCCCTACCTGACCGCTTTTGTGGTTGGCAATGCCGTTGCCGACCGGTCTATCTCGTCGGAGGAACCGCTCCTATCACGGTCGAGAGGCTGTCTCTTTATGAATTATCCTCGGGGTTATCCCCCGTATGCGGCTGGCTAAACCAAAAACGAATTAAAACGCCACATACGGTCTGGGGGCCATCGTACGGAATTTATGCGTCGCGCACAATAGCCTGCGACCTAATCTTTACGAATCGAACCGAGCACGTTTCTACACGCCACGTGGCACGGCTGGGGTGTTGTGGTGGGGCAGCTGTTGTGTGGCGGCATGGTGACACGCAAGGGGCGCGCCTTTTTGTGACCTGTGACACGTCTATAGTGTGCTCGTTTCGTAGTTTTGACCTCGTTTCGTAATTTGCCGATCAAAATACGAAAAAATTACGAAACGCTCTACCTGCGGTTTCGTAGAACTACGAAAATCGGAAAACCAAATTACGAAACACGCGATAACGCTGTGACCTGCACAGACACGTCACATTTCGGGGATGTTTCGTAATTTTGCGGCATTTCGACCCAAACCTTTTAAGGGAGAGACACAGACACACATTACGGGCACATGTCTACGACATAGACCGTCCTCATTGAGGGCACGCTGCAGGGGTTGTAGCTATGTGACACGGCCGGGATGCTGCGTCACGGTGACACGCAAGGGGCGCGCCTTTTATGACCTGTGACACGTCTGTAGCGCGCTCGTTTCGTAGTTTTGACCTCGTTTCGTAATTTGCCGATCAAAATACGAAAAAATTACGAAACGCTCTACCTGCGGTTTCGTGATTTCCGCAAACGAAAAGAACAAAACTACGAAACACGCGATAACGCTGTGACCTGCATAGACACGTCACATTTCGGCGGTGTTTCGTAATTTTGCGGTATTTCGACCCAAACCTTTTAAGAGAGAGACACAGACACGCATTGCAGGCACATGTCTACGACACAGAGCGTCCTCGTTGAGGGCACGCTGCAGGGGTTGCAGCTATGTGACACGGGACACAATCGCAATCAAGGTGTCTCTTCTTATTTAGATTTTCTTCAAAAAGTGGAAAAATTACGAAACGAAAACCATTTACGCTGCTCAACGTATGTTTTTGTGTTTCGTAGTTTTGTTCGTTTCGTTTACGAGATTACGAAATGACCCGCAAATACCTACCGTGACCTGCGGTGATGTGTTTCGTATTTTTCTGCGTAATTTCACGTCGCCCGAAGCAGACACCCTGCCGTGTGCTTGCTGCAGGGCTGCGGCCGTCCCTCCATGTGGAGCGTCAGTGTCGATGCTGTAACTTAAACGTACATACATTTGTGGCGCTCTCGTTACGTGTCTGTGCATTGCCGAGCTCTTTACTGTTGTGTGTGGGCGCGCAGCCGTAGTGTCCGTGCCACTCCGAGTAGGGCGCGTCGTACCCCAAACCCATGTTCAATTAAATTCCAATCCAGAGAGGTCTTGCACTGTTGCGGTGCGGTTGTCTTCTTTCTCACCGTATTGGACCCTGCGAAATTAATTGGATACGATAGGCCCATGTTGATTTCAGGTTCCGTTTTCATGCGGCCGCTCACCAGCCGCTAAGGCGGTTTTCTCCCTCCCGCAGGTTAGAAACCGCTCCGGTCCTTTAGCCGGGCGGCCATTTGCCATGCCCGGCTCCGTTTCAACTCCACGGAGCACACCTGATGTCTACATACGGATACGGCCGTCACGAACATGGCCAAAATTTTCTCACAGACCACAAGATCATCAACTCCATCGTCGATCTTGTAAAACAAACCTCCGGCCCCATCATTGAGATCGGGCCAGGAAGCGGTGCCCTCACTCACCCGATATCCCACTTGGGGAGGGCAATAACGGCAGTTGAGGTAGACGCAAAACTAGCTGCCAAACTCACAAAAAAGACCGCCTCGGCGTCGGTCGAAGTGGTCCATGATGATTTCCTCAACTTCCCGTTACCCGCCACTCCCTGCGTCATTGTGGGAAACATTCCCTTTCACCTCACCACTGCCATTCTTCGAAAGTTGTTGCATGCGCCGGCATGGACTGCCGCTGTACTCCTCATGCAGTGGGAAGTCGCTCGCCGCCGGGCCGGGGTAGGTGCAAGCACGATGATGACAGCTCAGTGGTCCCCATGGTTCACGTTTCACCTTGGTTCCCGAGTACCAAGGTCTGCTTTCCGGCCACAGCCAAACGTTGACGGGGGGATCTTAGTGATCCGCCGGGTGGGTGACCCGAAGATCCCGATAGAGCAACGCAAAGCCTTTCAGGCGATGGTGCACACCGTTTTCACCGCCCGGGGACGCGGGATAGGGGAAATTCTCCGAAGGGCAGGGTTGTTTTCATCACGTTCAGAGACACAATCATGGTTGCGCTCGCGAGGAATCGACCCCGCAACCCTACCTCCCAGATTGCACACCAGCGACTGGATCGATCTCTTCCAGGTGACTGGTTCCTCTTCACCGCGCCATCGGCCCATTTCACAATCGGGAAGTAGTCAACGCCCTCCTCAACGGAAAAATCGAGGCCGGCGGCGGTAATCCCCCCACCACCAAAACCGAAATCCACCAGTAGTAGTGAACGACCCATGTTCGTCTACCGTGAGCCGCGTTATGGCAGTGACGTGTTCTCGTCGGGCACAGTCATAGTTCCCGGCGTTGCCAGCGACAGGGTTCTACACCCAGCAGCGGGACCGATCAAAATCACCCGCACGGGGAACGACCCTGCTGGTGGTTTCGATTTTGATGAAAGCGAGGAGACATAGCCCCTCGCCAACTCCCCGTAGCTGGCGAACAGTAGCTCCTGGCGCTGGCGCTCGTTGGTGAGTTTGCGTGCCACATCGAAAGCCTTATCGACTTCCTGGTCCAAGTTGTTGTGAGCCTTGAGCAGAATTGGGTCCATCGATAACGGGTTGTAGTGCTCCGCGAGTGACCGCTGGGGGTGCCGCTCGCGTGCCCGCAGCACCAACTGTCCAGCGTCGATGATTCGCTGCTGCGCCTTCTCATCTAGTTCACACAGAGCTGGTCCGCAGTTGTAGCTCCCGATGTACTCCGAAAAACGGAAAAAATAAATAGTGGGGATACATCAACCTTCCACTTTCCATTCTTCCGGCTCAGAGTATTGAGGGGTCTGGGACCGGGTCCGTAAACCCTTTATGTTTTTCGCGCACAGCGGTTTTTAGCGACGCACCCTATAGGTTTTCCGCAGAACCTATATGTGTTTCTGTGCACCCCCATATGTTGTCTGTTTCTAGCGGTATTTCGTTGTACTTTGCGCATCGAATAGTTATTTATCGACGACACTCCGTCGAGTTCAAGTTCAACGTGTAGCTACGCGTCGGGGCTGCCCAGGTAAGACTCGTTGCCTGGGGTGGAGTCGGCCATGACAAAGGCTCCGTAGTCGGTGACGATCTGGCATCCTGTTGCGGCGGATCAGAATTCGGCGAGCTTAGAGGGATCGTTGCAGCCGAAATTTATCTGGCTGACAGCGGAGGCTGTGTCACGCATAGTTCGTATCGAACCTGTATTCCGATCAGCCGAGCAGGCTCCGATACTGCTTACGTGCCTTCATTGAAGGGATGATTGTCTCCGTTCCGTCATCCCAAAGGAGAACGACGAGCTCAAGTAAGCGCATCGAAGTGTCGAATCCAAGACGGAGCTCTCGTTGAGGATTTTCATCGTCTAGCGGAGCCTGAAAGGCGCAGCCTGAGGTCGCCGCGACTATGGAATCTTCGGGCTCGATGCCGTGCTTGGTCGCGCTCCGTCGGACTTCCATTTTTAGATTGCGTTCTTCAAAGCTTCACGGATCGCCTGCGACCGTGACCAACCGCGGGCAGCGGCATACTTGTCGAGGTTTGCAATCTCCTTGGGCGAGAGTCGGATGGAAATCACTTTTGCCGCGTCGTTGTTACGCGGCTTCCGTCCTCGTCGGCGCAGCGTTTCCACGTCGTAACCGTTTTCGGCTTCAGTTACCCACCTGTCAATTTGCGCCTCGCTCACCGGTTGACCGTTAATCGTTTTCATAGAAACTAATCGTAATACGGAAATCAATGGAACTTCTAGAGGAAGACGGGTTTTGCCTGACGTTCGGTGGAGCTCAAATTCAATGTGTGCTTCACAAATGGGCTAGCTGAATGCGGTAACCTGTCAGGCCCTAGTAATTTTGGTGACGTTCCACCGAAATCACAGCCGGGGCCGGCGTCTCGTCGACTTCAACTCCGAGCGCCGCTTCTTCGCTTCGAGACGGCGCCGCACTGAGCCGCGCGTCGGCTTCGTTTTCCGCCGCGGGGGAGGCGGCGGGGCGAGCGCCTCGCGCAACAGGGCGGCCATGCGTTCCCGCGCCTCGGCGCGGTTGCGGACCTGCGAGCGCTGCGTCGACACGCTGACGGTGAGCACGGTGCCGTCCAGGCGGTGTTCGAGGTTGTGGAGGGCGCGGCGGCGTTGGTCGTCGGAAAGCGATGCGCATTCCGCGATGTCAATGGAGAGCTGAACCTTGCTGTCGGTGGTGTTGACGCCCTGGCCGCCCGGGCCCGACGCCTTCGCAAACCGCTCCGTCAGATCCACGGCGGCGATAACGAGGCCGCCGGGGATGCCCGGGCCGGGCGCGATGGTCAGATCCTGCATGCCGCCCACCTTACGTATGCGGGTGGTCTGCACTGAACCCGCTGGATCGGGGTAGAGCGGAGCTCGTCGCCAAGCAAACCGCTCTACCGCTGCGGCAGCACAACCTCGGGGTACTTGCGCACGTAGCCGATTGCGATGATCACGAGCGCCGCCACCGCGCCGATGACGGTTTCCGCGGTGCGGGCCAAAAGCATCGGGCCGACTGGTGCGGTGTCGACCACCTGGATCATCAGCAGCGCGGTCGGGGTGATGAAGCTGGCGGCGATGGTGTAGTTGCGGGTGACGTACATTTCGGTGAGGTACTGCAAAATAACAATCCACACCACGATCTGCCAGCCCTGCATCGGGTGGGACAACAGGAATCCGGCGACCGCGATGCCGGTGAGGGTGCCAAGCACACGCTCGATGGCCCGGTAGTACTGCACTTTGAACCGCGAGTTCACCAGCGGGGCGACAGAGGCGACCATGGCCCAGTAGGAGTGCGACAACGGGTCGAACACCGTCACCGAAATCAGCCCTAAAACACCGGCGAGCAGCGGGGAGAAGAAGAACCGGCGGGCCTCCACTCGCAGGCGTCGCCACGGCACGCGCCCCGCGTCTGGGGCGCGCTTGGGGTGCTCGGATTCCTTCGCGTCGCCGCCTGGGCCTTCTCCGATGAGGTGTGAAAGCTGGCCCAGCCCCAGGCAGAGCAACGCCGCGCTGCCGGCGATGGCGAAAGCGAGCAGCGGGTGGACCGGATTATTCAGGGAGCCGACCGCCGCCACCGAGAAGATGACGAACACCGACCCGGTCGGCTTCATGTCAGCGGCCAGCGCGGTGGTGGCCCATGCGGAAGAAACAAGGGAGGACACCACAATGAGCACCCACGGGCTGACATCCAGCCACGCCATGGTCGCACCCAGCGTCACCGACAACGTCAGCGCGACGCCCGCCAGGATTTGGTGCCTCAGGCGGGTCATGCGCGTTGTGTGCCTGCCGTAGACGCCCGTAAACGCGCCGAAGTTGGCGTAGATGGCCAAATCCAGCCGCCCGATTGCAAGCAGGGCGAACATGGGCAGCGCCACGCCGAGCGCGGTGCGGAAGGCGGGGATGTGGTCGCGCCGGGCGGGGCCCATCTGGAACAGCGGGCTGAAGTGGTGCAACCTGGTCCTCCTTTGTTCGCTTGTGCTCGCTTTGCTTTTTCGGCGCTGCTGGGCCGTGCAAGTCTATCGCGGGGCGTGCAGAAGCGAAGCGGGCGAGAGCGACACTCGTGTCCTTGATCTATCATGGCGCGGTCATCGCAGTCAGCCGAAGGAGTTTTCGCCGCAATGTCTCACCCGGGACAGTATTTTTTCGCGTCCAGGAACCAGCCCAACTACGCGTGGTGGAGGCCGCTGGCGGAAATCATCGTCGCCGCCGTGCTCACCGTCGCGTTTGTAGCGGTCATCGATTTGTCTTTGCAGGCGGCGGGGGTGGATACCACCGGCGGCGCCGCCGACAAGTACTTCGGTTACGGGTCGGTCGTGGTCGAGATCTTGGCGGTGATTCTCGCGGTGCGGTTCGTCGGGCGCAGGCCGGTGGCGTCGGTGTGTTCGGGTCGCCCGGGCACCAAAGCATGGGTGCCGCTCGCCGCATACGCGCTGGCGTTCGTGGTCATCGCGGCTGTCATGGGAGCGGTCGGCGTGTTCGGGTACGGCGCGTCCTGGGGCCAGGTCTTCGGCGGGGTCGGCACCGATTTGCCGGTGGAGATGGTTGCAATTGTGCTTGCCGCGCTCGCGGAAGAAATGGCGTTTCGCGGTCTCTTTCTTCAGGCGTTCACGGCGTGGACAAAGCGCCCGGTCGCCGGTGCGCTGCTCGCGGCGCTGCCATTCGTTGCAATGCACCCGCAGGCGTACGGCTCTCCGGTCTCATTCGCGCACTATTTCCTCGACGCGCTGCTGTACGCGCTGCTGGTGTGGGCGTTCAACAGCATTTGGGTCGCGGTCGCGGTGCACGCGGCGTGGAACACGTTTGGTTCGATCCAGGCGCTCGGGATGCCTACCTCGGCCGCTGTCCTCGTGGCGAGTTTTGCAGCGTCGGCGCTAGCTACTGCAGTGGTCATCGGGGTGTTGCGGCGCGTGGCTACGCCGCAGTCGCACTTGCCCGCCTCGGCCTGACCTCGTTGTACTGTTGCTTTGCGACGCCCCTTCGGCCCACACCCCAAACAATTCCGCACCGCCGAGGGGCGCCCGGTGCGGCGGGGCTGGAAAGGGTGGTGCTGTGATTCGCAAGGCAACGGTGGGGGATGCGGAGCTCGTCGCAAAGCTATTGCGCGACTTCAACACCGAGTTCGACACCCCGGTCCCTGACAACCTGGAGCGCAGATTCGCGGCATTGCTTGCGCGCGAGGACGTGATGGTGGTCCTCGCGGGCGAGGTCGGGTTCGCCTACCTCACGCTGCGGCCCAGCCCGTACTACGACGGCCCGGTGGCCATGCTGGAGGAGCTCTACGTCGCGCCCGCGCAGCGTAACCAGGGGATCGGCACCTCCCTGATGCGGCGCGCGTTGGAGGAAATCGAGGGTGCCGGGGAGATGCAGATCAACGTCGACGAGGTAGATGCCGATGCCCGGCGGTTCTACGAGCGCCACGGGTTTACCAACATCGAGCAGGGCTCGCGCATGTTGCTCTACATCAGGGAGCTGCACGACGCCCAGGGATAGGGAATACTTAACCCTCATGACGAGTAGGAACCAGGCAGAAATAACGCAGACCGTGATCCTTCCGCAGTCGAAGGACGCGTTTTTTCTCACCCTCGGCTTCAAGGAGGGCGGGGAGCAGGCGGCGCTGGAGGCGCTTTCTAGCCTGTCCAGCCTCACCAACGGCGTGGGGTTCCGCTACCCGGAGGCGCACCTGACCGCGGTGGCCGGCATCGGCGCGAAGATGTGGGACCGCCTGTTTGCGCTGGATAAGCCGGAGCACCTGCACGAGTTCGTGGAGCTGCAGGGCGCGAAGCACCACGCCCCGTCCACCCCGGGCGATGTGTTCTTCCACATCCGCGCCGACCAGTACGACGTCGCCTTCGAGCTGGCGCGCCGCATCAACGCGATCGTGGAGGACGACATCGACTACTACGACGAGGTCCACGCCTTCCAGTACCAGGACTTCCGCGATCCGCTCGGCTTCGTCGACGGCACCGAAAGCCCCCGCGGCCGCGAGGGTGTCGAGGTGGCCATCATCCGCGACGGCATCTGGGAGGGTGGCAGCTACATCGTCGAGCAGAAGTACGTCCACAACCTGAAGTCCTGGAACGAGATGACGGTTGAGGAGCAGCAGGAGGTCATCGGCCGCACCAAGCACTCCGACTTGGAGCTGGACAACAAGGCACCGAACAGCCACGTTGCCGTCAACCAAGTCGAGGACGAGGACGGCAACGGCCTGGAGATCGTGCGCAACAATCTCTCGTTCGGTGACGCGCTGGGCAAGCAGGGCACCTTCTTCATGAGCTACGCCCGCGACCCGCGCGTGACCGAGGTGATGCTGCGGCGCATGTTCATCGGGGAGCCGGAGGGCAACTACGACCGCATCCTGGACTTCTCCGAGGCGCTGACGGGCTGCAACTTCTTCGCCCCGCCGCGTGTGTTTTTGGACCACTGCGCCGACTACGCCCACGAGCACCTGCGTTCCGAGGGCGGCGGGGAGCCGAACCAGCCTGCGATCAACCTGCCGCAGGGCAAGGCCGTCTTCCCGGACCGCGCGGACGTGCCCACCTCCCACAACGCCGAGGACGTCGCGGCCGCGAAGGCGCGTTACGACGAGGCGCTACGCGGGCAGCAGTAGCCTGACGACGAGCCCACCTTCGGTCCGCGCCGCCAACTGCAGTGAGCCGCCGTGGGCCTTTGCAACGGCTTTCACCAGCGCGAGGCCGAGCCCGTGTCCCGCTCCGGCGGTCCGGCGGGCCCGGGTAAATGGCTCGGTCCAGGTGGCCACCTCGACCGGGTCCAACACGTCGCCGCCGGAGGAAACGGTGATTTCGGCGCTGCCGGGGGTGCGCCGCAACGCGAGGTTGGCGGTGCCGGGCGCGCCGTGGACGACGGCGTTGCGCACCAGGTTGTCCACGGCCTGGCGGACCAGGGTGGGGGAGGCGACCACGGTGAGCGGCTCGGCGTCAACGGGGACGCCGTGGGCTGCGCCCGCCTCGCGGCACAGGGCGGCCAAGTCGACGGCGTCGCGGTCGCGGACCTGCACGTTGGCCAGCTGCAGGAGCGAGGACACGGTTGCGGCGTTGCGCGCGTTGACCTCGCGGATCTGGGTAACGGCGGGGCGCAGGTCTGCGTCTTCGCCGCTCAGGGCGACGTCGGCGACGGTCTGGATGGTAGCGATCGGGGTCTTCAGCTCGTGGGAAGCGTTGGCGGCGAAGCGGCGCTGGCGTTCCACGGCGTCGGCGAGCTCGTCGAGCATGGCGTTGAGGGTCTCGGCCAGCTCGCCGACTTCATCGTGTGGGCCGAGGTAGTCGATGCGGGCGGAAAGGTCGCCGCGGGTCACAGCCCGGGCATCATCCGCGATCGAGCGCAGCGGGGTGATTACAAGCCCGGCCACGAACCAGCCCACCACCCCGGCGAGCGCGGTGAGCAGCGCGAGCGCCACCAGGGAGGCGGTGAGGACGCGGCCGAGGATCTCGTCGGCCACCGGCACTGCGCCGTCGATGACCACCCCGTCTTCCGTTCCGGGAAACGACGCCACCACCGGCACCGGGGTGAGCTTCAGGTACGCGTACACCAGCCCGATGAGCGCCAAACCGACGCCGAGCACGGTGGCCACGAACATCACCGTGATGCGGGCGCGCAGACTCAGCCTCATCGCGCATCCTCCGCGACGTAGTAGCCGGCGCCGGTTACGGTGTGCACGATGCGCGGCTCGCCCAGCTTCTTACGCAGGTGGGACACCGTCACGCGCGGGGAGTTGGTGAAAGGGTCGGCGTTTTCGTCCCACGCCTCCGCGAGCAGGTCCTCGGCGGAGATCACCCCACCGCCTGCCTCCATGAGCACCCTGAGCACTGCGAACTCCTTCGGGCTCAGGCTCACCGGCTCGCCGCCGCGGGTGACCTCGCGCCGAAAGGTGTCCAGGCGCACGTCCCCGCAGCGGTACACCTCGCCTCGCGCCGGCGCGTTGCGCTTGGCCAGGGCCCGCACGCGCGCGACCAGCTCCGGCATCTCAAACGGTTTGGCCAGGTAGTCGTCGGCGCCGAGGTCGAAGCCCTCGAGGCGGTCGTCCAGGGTGCCCGAGGCGGTGAGCATGATCACCCGTGTGGCGGGCTGCGAATCCACAATCCTGCGGCACACCACGTCGCCGTGCACCCCGGGCAGGTCGCGGTCTAAGACGACGACGTCGGGCGGCAGCTCGTCGATACGCTCGAGCGCTTCGTAGCCGTCGTAGGCGACACGGGTTTGCATGCCGGCCCGCGCCAGCCCGGTGGCGATGGCGTCGGCCAAAAAGGCCTCGTCATCCACGATCAACACCCTGATTGTCATGGTGGCGATGGTAAACGCCGCGATGTTGCGGCGGCGTAAACACGCGCGTTAATGCTGGCGCAACACGGGGCTTTCTAGCTTCGAGCCCATGCAGACCAGAATCGTAGGCATCGACGCGGCCCGAGCGGTGGCGCTTGTCGCCATGATCGTCGCCCACCTCACCGCACCCACCGGGATTGCGGCGCAGCTGCTCTTCGGCTTCCCCGCGGGGCTCTTCGCGTTGCTCGCCGGGGTGTCCATGCAGCTCATGCGCGCCCGCCCGGCGGCCTTTGCGGTGCGCGGGGCGTGCCTGATTGCACTGCACATCGCGCTGGTGCCGTTCGCCGGGACCATCGAGGTGGTGCTGGGCACGATCGGGGTCTGCATGATCGCACTCGCCTGGACACCCAGGCTGGATTCGGCCTGGCTGGCCTGGCTCGTCGCGGCACTCACGCTCGGATCGGCAGCGCTAGCGCCCTCCGCCTCGCCCTACCCGCCGCTGATGTGGGCGGCGCTCATGGCCGCCGGGATGCTCTTTGCCCGGCACATGCCGCTGCGCTCCGGCGCGGTGGTGGGGCCGGCGCTGTTCGCCGCCGACGTTGCGCTGCGGTGGTGGTTCCCGCTGCCCGCGCTTCTCGACGCCTCCGGCCACACCGGCGGCCTTGTCGATGTCGTGGGTACCGGAGGGGCGTCGATAGGCATCTGCTCCCTGTGCTGCTTAGCCGGGCGCTGGCTGAGGTGGCTCGCGCCGCTGGGGCGGATGACGCTCACGCTGTACTGCCTCCACGTGCTCACCGCGCAGTGGGCGGGGCTGTGGCCGAGCCTGTTTGGCGCGGCGTTGATCGCGTACGTCTGGCTTGCGGTATTCGAGCGCGGTCCTTTGGAACATGTTGTCCGTCGCCTGGTGGCGGCGGTAGGAAAGGAAAAACCATGAAAAAGTTGGCGATTTGTGTTGCAGTTGGTGTTGCTTTGGCGGCGCAGCCCGCGTGGGCGATGGAGTCCGATCAGTTCGCCGGCGACGTCGCGGAGGCGAAGCCCGTGGTCTCGGTGCGCGTGGACGACTCCGACCCGGACGACGGCGTATGTACCGGCACCGCCATCGACCCGCACTGGGTGATCACCGCGCGCCACTGCGTGGAGGCGGCCGCCAAGGCGGGCGGCTCGGTGCGCACCGGCCAGGGCGACAACCAGAAGGTGTACAAGGTAGACCGCCACGAGGTGGCCCCGCGCGGCGACATCGCGCTTTTGCACACGGAAGAAGACATGGGACTGAACAAGTACGCCTCCGTGGCGGATTCGGTGCCGGACGGGGATGTGACCATCTACGGTTGGTCCTCCGACGGCTCCGGCGGCTCCACCCGCCTGCCTTCCGCTGAGGCCGAGGTGCGGGGCGAATCCCCGCTCGCACTGTTCGACGCACCCACCGCCCTCGACGTCGCGCTGAAACATGGCGCGCGCATTCAGCCCGGCGACTCCGGCGGCGCCATCCTCGCCGGCGGCAAGGTCGCCGGCATCATGTCGGCCGGCCTGTTCGAGGACCCGGAAAACCCCACCGAGGAGGAGATGACCTCCAACGCCGCGGTGGCGGTGGCGCCGGTGGCGGAGCAGGTGGAGTGGATCCGCGGCGTGGTGGCGGGCTCCGACGTGCCGGGCGCGGGTGCCGCCGCGTCCTCTAAGCCGAGCGCGTCGGTGCGCTACGCGGCGCTCGGCCTAAGCGCGCTGGCGCTGGTGGCGGCAGCGTTGTTCATGGCCACCCGGCGCAAGGCAGGCGCGTAGCTCGCGCCTGCCTGCGCTAGAACCACCCGCGCAGGTACTCGCCGACGACGGCGCCGCCAAGCTCGCCCAGGTCCGGCGCCACCACGCGCCCGCCCGAGCGGTTCGCCATCGCGTTGAGCAGGTTGACCAGACCGGGGTCGTCACCCAGGCGGAAGAACGTCGGGCTCGCGCCCCGCTTGGTCACCTGGTCGAGCGCCTGCACCGTCTTGGCAAGCGTGATCCGGTCGGTGGGCCAGTTGAAATAGGGCTGCCCCCAGTCGGTGATGATGGAGGTCGGTTCGCCGTCCGTGACCACCAGCAGGGTGGGGTCGTGGTTGACGTGACGCGCGAAGAACTGATCCGCCAGAAGCAGGGCGTGCTGCAGGTTGGTGCCCTTTTCCTGGATCGGCGGCAGGGCGGTGAGCTCCTCTATCGTCATCGTCTGCGCGTAGAGCCCGAACCCGATCAGCGTCAGTTCGTCGCCCCGGAACTGCGTGGAAATGAGGTGGTGCAGAGCCAGCGCCGTCTGCTTCATCGGCGCCCAACGCCCCTCCATCGCCATGGAGAAACTGGTATCCACCAACAGCGCCACCGCGTTTCTCGTGCGGGATTCGGTTTCCACCACCTCAATGTCGCTGAGCTGGATGGCTATCGACGTTCCTCCGGCCTCCCCACGCGCTGCATTCCTCTGGATCGCGTTGGTGATGGTGCGGGTGGTGTCCCAGGCAGCGGTGTCCCCGAACTCCCACGGGCGGGTGCTGCCGGTGGGCTCGCCGGTGTGGCCCGCGAGGCGGGAATCGCGCCTGCCGGGGGAGGCCAGGTGCGTGGAGACGTCGCGTAGCAGCTCCTTGCCCAGCATCCGCATCGCCTTGGGCGACAGCTGCAGGTTGCCCTGCTCGCCCTTGTTCAGCAAGCCCGATTCCCGGAGTGCTTTTTCCAGGTCGCGCAGCGTCTTCGCGCTGGTGGCCGCCTCCTTGCCCAACAGGTCGGCAACTTCGTCGAGGTCTAGATCGGGCCGGGCGGCGTTCATCGCCTCCGCGAGCTCGTCCAGTCGGCCCAGGTCGCGCATGGCGCGGGTGGCCTCGCCCAGGCCCATGCCGTCGCCGTCACCTTCGAAGGGTTCGGACCCGTACCAGTCCAGGTCCGGGCGGATCCCGCGCAGGTTCGCGTCCAGCTCGCCCATGAGGTTCATCAGCTCCTCCGAGCCGAAGGCCTGGGCGGACAGCGCCATGAGCTCGGCGCGCTGCTCCGGCGTCATGGAATTGAGCAGGCGCTGGGCAGCCGCCGAGCGCTGGGCGAGCAACTCCACCAGCTCGTCGATGCTCTGCGGGTTTTCCGGGAACTGGTCGCCGTGCTTCGACATGAACTGTTGGAAATCCTCGTCGGTGGCCATGCCCGCGCGGTGTTTGCCAAGCAGCACGTTCAAATCGCGCAGCATCTCGGCCACGGCGGCGCGGTCGGCGTCGGTGGCGTTTTCCAGCAGGTTCTTCATGCCGTCGAAGCGCTGGTCCAAAAGCTCACGCCCGATGAGGTCCCGGATCTGGTCGTATTTCTCGCGCGCCTCGTTCGACGCCCAGTCGTAGTCGCCCAGTTCTGTCACCGCCGCGGCGGGGGAGTTGGGCAGGTTTTCCAGCGTCATCTCCCGCATGGATCGGTCCAGGTCATCCATGTCCACGTCGCGTGCGAGTTGGCCGCGCTCGGCGAGCACCGCGGCGTCGAGAAGCTTGCGCACCTCGTTCAGCGTGCCCTGCAAGTTGCCCTTCTGCAGCAGCTCCTGGCGTCGCTCGGCAATGCGGGCGGCGAGCTGGTCGTATCCCTCGGAACCCTCAGTGCCCCTGCGCAGGTACTCGCGCAACGCCTGCTCGGCGGAGTAGCCGAACATCACGTCGTCCGCGATGGCGCGCACCGCCTTGGACAGATCCGGCGGGGGCGCAAGCGGGTCAGGCCCCGGGGTGTATTTCCGATAGTGCTGGTAGCGGGGTTTAACCATAGATGGTTTCGCCCTCTCCGGAGTCCTTGGAAATCTTCTGGGTGAGGTAGAGCGCCTCGACCGCCAGCTCGATTGCGGCGGCGCGCTCTCCCTCGCTGTCAGCGCCGAAGGCGCGGGCGATGTCGTCATAGAGCGGGGCCTCGAGCGGGGGCAGGCCATCCAGGAACTCTCTGGCGGTGACGTTCGCGCCGTCGGTGATGGTGGTGGTGCCGTCCAGCACCTCGATCAGCGGGGAGAAGTCGAGCCCTTTGATTCGGCTGCGGACGGAGTGAGCGACCGCGTTGCGCAGGAGATACTCCAGAATGTCCCACTCGCGGCCCTCCTCGCCGTGCTCGAATTCGACCTTGCCGCCCAGCACGTCCACCGCTGCCTCCACGTCGACCAGGCGGGCAACCGCGTGATCCTCGCCGCGCACGGCGGCGCGGCGGGCGGCGGCAGCGGCGGCGGTTTCGGCGCCGGCGATGGCGAAGCGGGCGGACACGCCGGCGCGCTGGTTCACCGCGTCGGACTCGCGCAGGGCTCTGGTGAAGCGGGCCAAGATCTCCATGATCACGTCCGGTACCTCGGCGGTGAGCTGGGACTCTTGACGGATTACGCTGATCTCGTCGTCCAGCTCGACGGGGTAGTGGGTGCGCACTTCCGCGCCGAAGCGGTCCTTGAGCGGGGTGATGATGCGCCCGCGGTTCGTGTAATCCTCCGGGTTCGCGGACGCCACCACGAGCACATCAAGGGGCAGGCGCAGCATGTAGCCACGGATTTGGATGTCCGCCTCCTCCATGACGTTGAGCATGGCCACCTGGATGCGCTCGGCCAGGTCCGGCAGCTCGTTGATGGCCACGATGCCGCGGTTCGAGCGGGGAATCAGCCCGTAGTGGATGGTCTCCGGGTCGCCCAGGCGGCGGCCCTCAGCCACGCGCATCGGGTCCACGTCGCCGATGAGGTCCGCCACCGAGGTGTCCGGGGTGGCCAGCTTCTCCGAGTAGCGGGCATCGCGCGGGATCCAGGTGATGGGCAGGGTGTCGCCTTCTTCGTCGATGCGGCGTTTCGTCGCATCGAGGATGGGGTGCAGGGGGTGCTCGCGCAGCTCCGAGCCTGCGACGGCGGGCACGAAGTCGTCGAGAAGCAGAGGCAGCGTGCGTAGCAGGCGGGTTTTGCCCTGGCCGCGCTCGCCGAGCAGGACGATGTCGTGGCCGGCGATGATGGCCCGCTCGACTTGGGGCAGCACGGTGTGCTCGAGGCCGTGGAGGCCGGGCCATGGGTTCTCGCCCGCTTTCAACTTGGCCAGGAGGTTGTCGCGCAGCTCCTCGCGGACCGTCTTGTATTCGTAGCCGGCGGCCTTGAGCTCGCCGAGGGTGGCAATTGCAGGGGCGTGAGTCATGGCCGCCAGGGTACGCGTGGCGGGCACGTAGGATGGCCCGCATGGTTCAAGCCGCCATCTACCTCGTCCGTCACGGCGAAACGCCGACGACCGGCAAGATCCTGCCCGGCCGTGCCCCGGGGCTGCACCTGTCCGAGCGCGGCTGTGAACAGGCCCGGCAGGTTGCGTCGCAATTCGCTCGCGTAGACGCGGTCTACTGCTCGCCGCTCGAGCGCACCCGCGAGACCGCCGCGCCTCTGTGCGAGAAGTTCGGGCTGGAGCCCATGCTTTGCGACGGCATCCTGGAAGCCGACTTCGGATCCTGGACCGGCGCATCGTTGCAGGAGCTCTCCAGGCTGCCCGAGTGGCAGGTGGTGCAAAAGCGCCCCTCGCAGTTCCGGTTCCCGGGCGGGGAGTCCTTCGCCGAAATGCAGGCCCGGGTGGTGCTCGCGTTGGAGGGGATCGCGCGGCGCCACCCGGGCCAAACGGTGGTGTGCTTCTCCCACGCAGACCCCATCAAGGCGGCGCTGACGCACTTCGCCGGAAAACCTCTGGATGCGTTCCAGCAGGCGAAGGCGGCGCCCGGCTCGGTGACGAGGATCGAGTTGTGAAGCACCAGGAAGATGTGCTCGATCGCGGCGAGGTCCGCGTGCTGGGCCAGCTGGCCGAATCCTCAAACGCCGCGTTCCTCGTGGAGGTTTTGGCCGACGACGATTCTTGCTGGGCCATCTTCAAACCCGAGGCCGGCGAGCAGCCGCTCCACGACTTCGAGCCCGGCCTGTGGCGTCGGGAGCGCGCCGCCTACCTGCTCAGTCAGTGGCTGGGTTGGTCGGTCGTCCCGCCCACTGTGGTGCGCTCCGTGGAGCCGTTCGGGATCGGGTCGCTGCAGCGCTACATCGACAACGACGGCTCTCACTACTTCCCGCTGATGGAAACCCGCCCCGACCTGCACCCCCAATTCCTCCGCCTAGCCGTATTCGACCTGCTGGTCAACAACACGGACCGCAAGTCCGGGCACGTTGTGCTTGGCGAGGGCCCTTCCGGCCCGGAGCACGTCTGGGGCATCGACCACGGGCTGTGCTTCCACCAGGACCCGAAGCTACGCACCGTGATCTGGGATTTTGCCCATGAGGCGGTCGGTGCGGAGCTCGTTGACAGGGTGGAGCCCCTCGTGGATGCGGTGCCGGGCGGCGTCGCGGCGTTGCTTACGGAGCCGGAGGTTGCCGCGTTGCGCGCGCGGGCCTCGCGGATCGTGCGGCTGCCGTGGCTGCCGGAGCCCCGCTCGCACTACCAGTTTCCCTGGCCGCTGGTCTAGTGCTTGCGGCGGCTGCGTTCCCGCACGGTTATAGCTTGGCCACGGGCCCCAGCACCCCGTCCACCGCAAACGGGAACAGCAGCGCGAGCAGGTTGGCCAAGCCGAACACGCCGGCGATGGCCACCGGAATGATCCAGGCGAGGCCGCCCGTGCTCGAGCCGTTCGCGGCGGGGGCGGGCTTCGGCTCGTTCGGCGCGGCCGGATTTTCGGGCTTCGGCTCGCTTGGCTCGGGCTCCGCAGCGGGGGCCACTTCGACCGGGACGGTGGCTTCGGTGCCGGCGTCGGTGGTGATGCGCAGCTCTTGGGTGCCGGACAGGTCGGCGGGGACGGTGAGTTTCACGGTGGCGGTGCCGTACTCGTTAGCGGTCAGGCCCGCGGTGTCGGGGGAGATGGGGGCGTCGGCTTGAGCGTCGCCAAGCGTTGCGGTGACGGTGGTGGCGGACTCGCCCCGGTCGAAGAGCAGAGAACTTAGCTCGATGGTCGCCTCCTCGCCCGCCTTGAGGGGTGCGGTGAGGTGCACGCCGACGTTGGACTGGCTGCGGCGTGGCTTCTGGCCGGCGCTAAGCGCCTCGACGAGCGCGTTGAGGTCCACGTACCCCAGGTTCGCCGGGGCGGTGCCGCGGGTGAACGCCTTGAACTTGTCGCCGCCGCCGAGCAGGAAGGTGGAGCCGGCCACAACATAGGTTTTGTCGGGGTCGATCGGGACGCCGTCGACGGTCACGGAAGTGATCTTCGAGCCAACCGGCGCCTTCGGGTCGTAGGTGTAGGTGACATTATCGGAGATGCCCAGCGGGAACATGGGGCGCTCCGGGTCGTCGCGCCACTGCTCCTCCAGCGCGGCCACGACGTCGGAGCCCTTCAGCTCGACGTAGGTGTTCTCGCCGCCGAAGGGCTGCACGGAAAACGCCTGCTCGTACGTCACGTCGCCGGACTCGATCTCGGCGCGGACGCCGCCGGCGTTCATCACGCCGATGTCGGCGGTGACCGACGAATTGTTGGACACGCCCCGACGCGTCGCCTCGGCGATGTAGTTGTTCAGCTGGGACTCCTTGTCGCCAGCCTTGTACAGGTCTTCGCCCGCGTGGCCGATGACCTTCTTGCCCTCGGCGCCCGCCTTCTCCAGCGCGTCCTTGACCACAGCGTCGATCTCCGGCTGCGGGGTGTCGCAGGCGCGGATGGCGTCGGCGTCGAGGAGTTCCGTGTTTCTCACGGTCAGTTTCTTGGTGGCGCGGTCGAAGCTGAAGTCCACGTTGGCGAGGGTGTTGCCGTAGAAGCCGGCCTGGATAAGCAGCGGCTTCTCGCCGGCGGGGGCGATGACCTGGTGCGAGTGGCCGAGGAACGCTACGTCGACGGCGTCGGAGAACTCCTCGGCCTTGATGCCGCCTTCGTGCACGAGGGCGACCACCACGTCCGCCTCGCCGTCCTTCTTCAGTTTGTCTGCGAGCTTGTTGGTGGTTTCCACCGGGTTGTTCCAGGTGATGCCCTCGATGGACTTCGGGTTGACCAGGTTCGGCATGTCGTCGGTGACGGTGCCGACAAACGCCACCTTCGCGCCGTCTAAGTCCTTGACCACGTAGTCCTTGGTGTTCGCCACGCTTTCAGCGTTGGCGGCGAGATAGTCGAACTTCGCGGCCTTCGTCACGTTGGTGGAAAACTCCTCGGCGCCTTCATCCAGCTCGTGGTTGCCCAGCGCGGAGACCTGGAGGTTCATCAGGTTCAGGATTTCTAGGGTGGGTGCGTCGTTGAGCAGCTTGGAGGCGAAGGGGGAGGCGCCGATGTTGTCGCCCGCGGAGGTGAAGATGTGGGTCTTGCCCTCAGCGGCGTTGTCTAGGGCGCACTTGAGGTGGGCGGCGCCCGGCACCCGCTTGGTCTCCTCCCAGTAGCCGTGGAAGTCGGTGATGTTGGAGATGGTGAACTCGGAGGTCTCCGCCGCCATCGACGCGGGGGCGGCGGCGGCCGCGAGGGCGATGGCGGTGGTGGCGGAGATCAGGCGGATGCGGGCGGACACGGCGGGCCTTTCTGTGGGGGGTATGTGAGAGCAACCTTAGAATGGCCGTTTTGCCGCAAGGTTTCGTCCAGGTGAATTTTATGTTTCTGGGTAGCGCACAAGGAGGTCGTCGCCGACCACGGCGCCGTCGTTGAGTGTCGCCTCACTTATCGACGCACCTTCGGCCCCCATCCCCATCACATGCAACACCTCATCCCCGCGGGCCAGCAGGTGGTCGGCGATGATGCGCCGGTGGCAGCGCCACCACACCGCCTCGGAGCACATGACGGCGGTGGGGGTTTCGGCGGCGTGGTCGCGAAGTTCGGCGAGTGCGTCGGCGAACTCCTCGCCGAGGGCATGGTCGGCGTAGTTGTGGAAGCTGCGGTTGCGCCAGTTTCCGTTGACCTCGAAGGGCACGGTGCGCGAGACGTTGCGGCGCCCGGTCAGCCCCTCGTTTCGGCTGTACGCGATGCCGTGCTCGGGCAGGTGCGCGGCGAGGTAGTCGTCGTTGAACCAGGGGTACTTCTTAGACCCGGGTAGTTTCCGCACATCCACGATGGATTCCACACCGGCGGCGCTGATCATTTGCGCAAAGTCGTCAAATTCCAGGCTGGAGTGGCCCACGGTAAAAATTCTCATGCAAACGACGCTACGCGCCGGCGGCACAGCACAGCGCGAGCTGACAGGACAGCATGGGTTGTCACACCCGCATCGGGCTCCAGGAATCCTTCATCGGAGGATGGTCGGGCGGGTAAAAGGCAGGGTCGTGCCAGGGGTGTCTCGCGCATTCGCACCTGCCCTTGGCCGCGTAAATCCTGCTCACGGCGGAATGTTTCGCCGGGACAGATTGGTTGAACTTCATCGGGTCGTCAGGGCGCCTTCGGAACCCTGACCTGCCTGTTTGTGGGTCGAAATCCATGTACCCCTTGTTAAAGGAGCCGTCCCTGTGGTCGTTGTTGCACCTGTGATGCTCGCGGCACAGCCCGGTGAGGTTCTCGATGTCGGTGGCGCCGCCCTTGATCCACGCGAGGATGTGGTGGGCCTCGCACTCCGACATTGCCGCGGTGCATCCGAGCCAGGAACACACGCCTTGCACCGCGAACATGGCGATGCGCTGCTCCACCGATGCCAGCCGGCTGGTCCGCCCCATCCACAACGGCACGGAGGTGACGCCGTCGACCTGTAGCAAGAAGTCGGTCGTTCCGTTCATGCCCAGGCGCACCAGGTCGAAGCAGTCCACCTCGATGCCCGCGTTCGTGTCATAGAGCATGGCCGCGTCGCCGTCTGCGAGGTCGTCCAGTGTCAGCGCGAGCACGACGGACGCCGCCCCGCCGTTCGCCTTCTGGCATTCCTGCTCGTACTGCTCGAAGATGGCGAAGAACTGGTCGAAGCGGCGCTGCTGCGGCGTGCGTGGATCCACTTCGCCCTGCAGCTCCTCCGGCAGGTTCGAGTTCGGTGCGAGACCCTTGTCCATGTGCGCCTTCATCAACGCGGCGTGGCCGGCGGTGGCGTTGATGTGGATGTCCACGGTGCCGTCTGCCTTTCGACGGCCAAAGGTCGCGCTCCTCTTCTCAAACCCTGCATTCGGGTTGGAGTGGGGCGCGTGCTTCCGGTTTGCCGCGTCCACCGCCTTGCGCACGAACAGGCGCAAGTCCTCGGGGCTGCGGTTAAGTGCTTCCTCCATGGCCTCGGCGTAAATACGGGTGCGCTCGCTGGTTGCTGCCTTGAGCAGTTTGTCCAGCTCACGGCGGATAATATCTTGCTTCTCGGCGCTGACCTTCGAGGAGTTTTCACGCGCCTTCCTCTGGCGTGCGCGTTCCTCCTCGGCTGCAGCCTCCGCAGCGGCCTCGGCATCATCCCCGGCCACATCGAACAGGTCCTCGGTCTCATCCTCGGAAGGAGGGGTGGGCTCCGGTGGCGGCCCGTAGAGCAGCCGGCCGCGCTCGAGCCGGTTGTACGCCTCACCTTTGGACAGGTCCAGGCACTGCTGCAGGTACGCGTTCGGGTAGTTGGCTCCGACGACGCGTCCGGCATCGTCCCGGTCGGCGATGAAGGCGAATGCTGCGTCGATAGCCGCCTTCTTTTTACACTGCTCCTCCAAGCGCTCCATGTCGTGCCGCACGTCCTCGAACGCGAGGGTGGAGGGGTCAGTGAATAGCTCGCTCAAGCGCCGCAGCGCCGAAGAGATCTCGGCGACACACTTGGTGATCTCGCTGGTCATAGCCCCTCCTTCCACGATGAAGCGCGGTTATTCGAAAGTGATGAACTCAATCTAACAACGCGTCCGACACGGCCAGTCAAGAGGGGAACAAATGTTCGAAAGTGGCTAATTTAGCACGTCGAATGTGGCCGCATCGCCCATCCATGTGGAGCCGAGAGGCATGGTCGTGTCGGAGGGAAAATAAACGTCATCCTTGTCTTTCACGAACCTCATGCGTTTGCCGACGTACTGCTCCCACTCAGCGTGGGTCTCGCGCGGACCGCTCGGCCAGTACTCGCGGCTGCCGAGGGTGACGTACTCGATCTGCTTGGTTTCGGTGCTGATGTCCTTCTTGCCCGTCACCGACATTGGCTGGTCCAACCAGAGAAGAAAGTATTCGCTCTGCGGGTCCTGGCCATTTGGCATACCCAGCCCGCGCGGCGCCATGAGTTCTTCGCCGGTCTTGCGCACGACATTGCCCACGAACTCAACCTGCCCGGCGCCGGCGGGTGTTTCCGACGCGCCAGCACGGGCGCCGGAGACGTTGAGGACCGTGAGCGTGCCGTCGTGAAGCGGCCGTGTGTCGCTCACCGGAATCCACTCGATGAGCTGGTGGTCGGGCAGCTGGCCGTCGCTCGGGAACGTCTCCTGCGCGCCGCCGCGTAGCGACGTACCGTCCAACGTGAACAGCTCAGACACCGATTCAGGGCTGCGCGCGGAGCCGCTGATCTGATAGACACCCCGGCCACCAGCGGACGCCCACACGGCCAACCGCCCCGCGCCGTTGCCGGGCGCGCCCATCATGAGCACGTCCGTGGACGCGCGCGCCTTCCCGTCCTCCACGGTGAACACGATCACGGGCGAGGTGTCGCTGCCTCCCACCGCGAGGAGGAGCTCAGGCGCGCCGCCGCCGGTAGCCTCCACCAGCGCGTATTGGTACGTGCCGTCGGGCGTGTACTGCGCCGCGGAATTCACCGGATAGTCACCGGGGTGGGAGAGCACCTCTTCGTAGGCGCTTTGCCAATCGACGTGCTCCGCTTGGCCACCCGCAGCATCTCCCTCATCATTCGCGTCGGGCCCCTGCGCTACGGCCTCTCCGGAATCCGGATCCACCCACTGCGTCGAGGTGACCACCACGGTCTCGCGCGCATCACCCCCTGCGCAGCCAGCGAGCATGCTTACACAACCAACAACACAGAGCGCCACCGCGCGTCGCAACGTCATGGGCCAATTTTAACTGCGCCGCGCGGCGGGCACCCGCTTATTTCCCAAGCTCCTTGCGCCGCTCGGCAGCCAGCTTCAAACGCTCCGCACGCTCAGCCCTGTCCTTCTCCAGCAGCTCCTCAAGCACGTCGTCCTCCTCGTCGGAGATGTCGAAGACGGCGTACCAGGCGATCATCAGCAGGCCGGTTATGGGCCACACCACCCACGCGTAATCGAGGTCGAGCCCCATCTGCAGCACAAAGAACGCGGCCGCACCCGCCACACCCGTGATTACCTGGGCCCGGTCCATCTTCTTCTTGGCCGCGAGTTTCTCCTCCAGCTCGACCTCGGGTGGGGTGCGCTGCTCCAGCGCGACGGGGTCGGCCGGGAGGTCGTCGAAAAGCACTGAAAGCTCCCCACGTGTGCGCGCTACCGCGGCCTGACCTGTGCGTTCTTCGAACTCTCCCACATCCAGGTAGCCGTCCGCGAACAGCGTGCCCAGCCGGTCCAGCGCGTCCGAACGCTCGGCGTCGCCGACGCGGATTTCGTCCATTATTGCTCCCAACTTGCGCTTGCCCTTGCGGCAAGCTGTTCAATCGCAATCATGGCAGATGGTAACGAGTACACGATCGGCGAGGCGGCCGAGGCCCTCGGCGTGTCCACGAAGGCGTTGCGCCACTGGGAGGCGCTCGGCCTTATCGCACCAGCCCGCACCTGGGCGGATCACCGCATCTACACGGAAGCGGACCTCGAGCGCGGCGCGGCGATTGCGCTCTACCGCGGCGTAGGCGTGCCTCTTGCGCAGATCGCCACGCTTATCGACGCCTCCGGTGCCACCCTCGCCCGCGCCCTCACACACCACCAGCAAGCCCTCGCTTCTCGACGTCGCACGCTGGACACCCAACTCGCATCTGTTCAGGCCCTCATCCAACAAGCAACGAAAGGATCCATTGACATGGACGCAATGAAGAAGTACCTCGGCGAAGACATGCCCGCCTACCAGGACGAAGCCGAGCTGCGCTGGGGCGACCCAGCAGAGTGGGCCCAGTCCCAGGAGAAGCTCGCGCAGATGGGCGAGGGCGAATTTCAACGCCTGCAGGAAGAACAGGAGTCGCTCGCCGCGGACCTGGTCGCCGCCCGCGACGCCGGGGTTGCTCCGGGTTCCGAGGACGCCGATGCGCTGGTGGAGCGCCACCGTGCCAGCATCGCGCAGTGGTACGACGTGACTCCGGCCCGCCAACTCATCCTCGCGCGAATGTACGTCGGCGACCCCCGCTTCCACGAGGCTTACAACGGCGCGCAGGACTACCTGCTCGAGCTGGTGACGGCCCACGCCAAGGCCGAGGGCGTGGACGTGGACAACCCGCGGTGGGGCTAGGGAAGCGCCAACCTCCGCCCGCAGCAGCTACACCGGGCACACCACCGGTACGCCTGCGTCGTCGAGCACGCGTGCACGGATGCCGTAGACCTCCTCCAGCAGGTCGGGTTGCAGCACCGCGTGCGGGGTGTCGTGGGCGACCACGTGGCCCGCTTTGAGCACGAGCAGCTCGTCGCAGTAGCGCGCGGCCAGGTTCAGGTCGTGGATGGCAACAAGGGCCAACCGGTTCGAGCCGCGCACCTCATCGCGAATGATCTGCAGCAATTCCACTTGGTGGCGCAGGTCGAGGGCGGAGGTGGGTTCGTCGAGAAGCATGATGTCGGGCTCGCGTACGAGCATCTGCGCCATGGCGACGAGCTGGCGCTGTCCGCCGGACATGTCGGACACGAGACGGCCCGCGAGGTGCGTAATACCCAGGCGCTCCATCACGGTGGCGCTGCGTTCAAGCGGATTCCACGTCGCGTCCCCTCGGCGGCGCGCGGACACCATGATGGACTCGAACGCGGTCAGCGACGCGCTGCTGAGCAGGTCCTGGGGGACGTAGCCGACGGCTTGTACTTTCTGCTTGCCGACGAGCTCCGCGCCGTCGACGCTGAGCGTCACGGACCCCTCAGCGGGCTCCTTAATCCCAGCAATGGTTTTAACCAGCGTGGACTTGCCGGCCGCGTTCGGCCCGATGAGGCCGACGACGTTTCCTGGCTCGAGGGGTCCGAACGACAGCGAGTGCAAGATGGTGACCCGGCCGTAGGAAACGGTAAGGTTATCGGCGCGAATCGTCACGGTTTACGCACTCCTTCGGCGGGCCCGGGTGAAGATGAGGAAGACGAAAAACGGTACGCCGACCAGCGAGGTGACGATGCCGATCGGGATCGCTACACCGGGAATGATGGACAGGGACACGGCGTAGGCCAAACTCAACAGCATGGCTCCAGCGGCCGCGGCGGCGGGGAGGAAGAACTTCTGATCCTCGCCGACGAGCATTCGCGCGATGTGGGGGCCGACGAGCCCGATGAACCCGATGATGCCGGTGAACGCCACAGAGGCGGCGGCGAGGAACGACGCGACCAGCAGGGTAGACAGACGCAGGCGCTTGACGTCGATGCCGAGGGCGGCCGCGCGGTCGTCGCCAAGGCGCAACGCGGTGAGCCGCCATACGTTGGCGACGCAGAACGGGATCGCTGCAGCCAGCACGATGGCCAGGATGATGTTGGCGGTCCAGTTCGCGCGCTGCATGGAGCCCATAGTCCAGAAGACGATTTGCTGGAGGGCTTCCACGTTGGCGCCGTACTGCAGCAGCGACAGCAGGGCCTGGAAGAAGAAGGACAGTGCGATGCCGAGCAGGATCATTGATTCCGCGGTGGCGCCACGCCATACGGATGCGCTGGCGACGATGCCTACCGCGATCAATGCGGCCAGCGCGGCCATGAGCGCAAGGTTGAATTGCGGGTTTGCAATGAGCGTCCAGCCCATGACGATGGACACCGCCGCGCCGAATGCGGCGGCGGCGGAGATCCCGAGCGTGAATGGCTCGGCCAGCGGGTTGTCCAAAATGGTCTGCATTTGCCCGCCGGCCAGGCCAAGGGCCGCGCCGCACAGCACCGCCATGACGGCCGCCGGGAGGCGCAGATTCCGGATCACCACGCGGGTTTCTTCGTCCACCTGCTCCGGGCGGAACACAGCGTTCACAACGTCTGCTACCGAGATGTCGAGTGGGCCGACGATGACGGCGATGAGAAAGCTTGCGGCAGCCGCGGCGGTGAGCCCGACGATCGCGAACGCCTTCTTGCGCCCACGCCGGCGGTAGCTGTCGATTGCGGCTTGGCGAACATCCACAGCCACTCCAGGTTCCGCGGATACCTTTGTCGTCATGTTTTAGCTTTCCTCCGGGTTAGCCGGGTCGATGAAGAATGCGCCGCTGTAATCAAAGGGCAGCCATTCCTTGTGAAAGTCCTTGAAGTCCTGGGTGGGGTTGAGGTCTGCGAACTGCTCCGGGTGGATCCACTTCGCAAACGCTTCGAGCGCGAAGACGTTGTAGGGGTTGTCGTAGAACTGGTGGTAGACAGCGAAGTAGTTGCCGGTCTTGGTCGCGTCGAGCTGATCCATGCCGGCCTGGCTGAGCGGGCCGTCGCAGGTCTGCAACGCCAGCTCTGGGCTGGACTGGTATCCCAGCTCCACGTGGCGGATGGCATCTGTGCGGTTCGGGTCGCGCGCCCACTCGCCGCCGGTGACGATGAGCTTGTCCGGGTTGAGCTCGATGAGCTTTTCCGCCGTGATCGTCGTGTTCTCTGCGCCCAGCACCTCAGGGCCGAGGTTGTGTCCGCCGGCGGCGGTGACCAGCGTGCCCAGGTTGGAATCGCCCGCGACGGCGCAGCAGTCGTTGAATCCAGCGGCCATCCAGATGAGCACGTTGGGCCGGTCGGTGGTGTCGGCGACCCGGTCGGTGATCTCCTTGACCTTTGCGTTGTAGAACTCGTTGTATTGCTCTGCGCGCTCGCTCTGGCCCAGCAGGTCGCCCAAGAGCTGCATGGAAACCGTGGTGTTTTCCAGCGGCTTCTGGCGGAAATCAATGAATGCGTACTTCAGTCCGGCGGCGTCCATGTCGGAGAGGAACCCGCTTTCCTCCACCGCCTTTTTCTGGTCCAGCGTCATGATCACTACGTCCGGCCGTTGTGCCAGCAGGTTCTCAACCGTGACGTCGCCCTTTTGGATCATGCCGATGGTGGGCATGTCCTTGGCCTCGGGCTGCAGCTCGAAGAGTTTGTCGCGGAACGCGCCGGCCGCCTTTTCCAAGTCCTGGCCGTACGCCACGACGTTGCGCAGCGGCTCGTCCTGCAGCAGGGCAGTAGCGTAGGCGGCGCGTCCCTCCGCCAGCACGATGCGCTCCGGCAGCTCGTCGAACTGCAGCGTGCGCCCAGCGGCGTCGGTCACGGTGACGGCGCCGTCTGCGGCCTGAGTCTGCGAGGTTCCGGACTGCGAGGACGCTGCTTCGGAGGTGCTCACGTGTGTCGTGTCCGCATCGCCGCCGTTGTCAGCGCACGCGGTCAAACCGAGCGCGGTTGCAACTGCGACGCCGAAGACGCCAATGCGGTGTGAAAGCTTCACAACTTTCCCCTTTATTCATCGAGTTAGCCTGAGCTAAGTTATAGGATTGACTGCGAATGTAAGGTAAGCCTAAGCTGTAGTCAAGAAGGGGTTGCGGTGGGGGTGGCGCAGCCACGGCGCAAGCAGCGTGTATCGGCGGAAAGGCGGCCCCAGTTTTTGGGTACGATGGCGTCACTTTCGCGTCCCGCGCCCGCGGACGTCGACACAGAAGGAGGAAACCATGACCACTCCAGAGAATGATCCCCGCAACCAGGTTGCGCAGGAGCCACCGTTCGACCCAGAGTACGACCAAGCGCCGCCCGCCAACGAGCCGGCCCCGCAAGTCGACGGGCAGGAGATGCTCGGAGCGACCGGCGACGCCCAGGACGGCAACCTGGAGAAGGACCCGTCCGACTGGGTATCAGGCGATGATCCGGCGACGGAGGCGCAGAAGTCCTACATCGACGCCCTGGCCAAGCAGGCGGGGGAGCAGATCCCGGCGAACCTGACCAAAGCCGAGGCGTCCGAGCAGATCGACCGGCTGAAGAAGATCACGGGTAATTAAAACCCAGCTAGGCGCTCTTGCCGCGCTTGTCCAGCGACGCCTTGAGCGCCTCCATGAGATCCACCACGTTGTCGTCGTCGCCGTCCTCGTCGGAGTTGCCCTCCTCCCCGAAGGTGGCGTCGGTGTCCAGCGTGTCGCCCTGCTCGAACTTGGCGTCGATGAGCTTGCGCAGTTCCGCCTGGTAGTCGTCGTGGAACTCGTCCGGCGTGAAGTCAGAGGCGTAGGATTCCACGAGCTGTTTGGACAGCTTCAGCTCTTTGTCGCCAATTTTCGCGCGGGACTTGGTGCCCTTGAACTCGCCGTCGAAGTCCAGTTCACGCACCTCGTCGGCCCACATCAGCCCCTGCAGCACGATGACCTTGTTCACCACCCGAAGCACGCCCAACCTGGTCTTTTGCCGCAACGCGAAACGGACCACCGCGATCAGGTCCGAGTCTGCGAGCGTTTGGCGCAGCAGCAAGTACGACTTCGGCGTCTTGCCCTCCGGCGCCAGGTAGTAGGACTTCTCCAGCATGAGCGGGTCGATCTGGTCGGAGGGGACGAACTGGACGACCTCGATTTCGTCGTTGTCGGCCTCGGGAAGTGAGGCGAAGTCGTCGTCTGTGAGCACCACCGTGTCGCCGTCTTCTTCGAAGGCTTTGTCGATGTGCTTGTACTCCACTTTCTCCCCGCAGACCTCGCAACGCCGCTCGTAGTGGATCCGCCCGCCGTCCTTGTCGTGGACTTGGTGGAAGGACAAATCGTGGTCTTCGGTCGCCCCGAACGCCTTGACGGGGACGTTGACGAGGCCGAAGGTGACTGAGCCAGACCAGATTGCGCGCATGCGCCACACTCTACGCACGCCTCTATTGTGGGGCCATGGCGAACGACCAGAAGGTCCGCGTCGGCGGCCGTGAGCTCACCGTGAGCAACTTAGACAAGGTGATTTACCCAGCCACCGGCACCACAAAGGCCGACGTCGTGCGCTACTACCAGGCGGTGGCAGGCGTGCTCGTCCCACAGGCAAAGCGGCGGCCGGTGACGAGGAAGCGGTGGCCGGAAGGCGTCGAGAAGCAAAGCTTCTTCCGCAAAGACCTGGAGGATTTTGCGCCCGAGTGGATCCCCACGGCCACCATCCAGCACACCACCAGCGTCAACGCGTACCCGCTTATCGACGGCTCCGCCACCCTCGCGTGGCTTGCCCAAGTCGCGGCCTTAGAGCTGCACACCCCGCAGTGGCGCTTCGGCGCGGACGGCAAACCCCAACACCCGGATCGCCTGGTGCTGGACCTGGACCCAGGCCCCGGCGTCGAGCTCGCAGCCACCGCTGAGGTGGCGGCGTGGTGCCGCGAAATCCTCGAAGACATGGGGCTGACCTGTGTGCCCGTGACCTCCGGCTCGAAGGGTATCCACCTCTACGCGGGACTGGACGGCACCAGCGACGCCGACGCGGTGACCAAAGTGGCCAAAACCCTGGCCCAGCACCTGGAGCGGGCCCACCCGGACCGGGTCACCGCCACCATGGCGAAAGCGGAGCGCAAGGGCAGGGTCTTTTTGGACTGGAGCCAAAACAACGGGAAGAAGACCACTATCTGCCCCTACTCGCTGCGCGGCCGCGAACGCCCTACCGTGGCCGCGCCGCGCACGTGGGAGGAAATCCAGGACCCGGGGCTGCGCCAGCTCGAGTTCGAGGAGGTCATCGCCCGCGTCGAGCGCGGCCTCGACCCGATCGCCGTGCTGGGCGCGCCGGGCGAGGACCGGCTGGCCACCTACCGCTCGATGCGCGACAAGGACAAAACCGGCGAGCCCGTGCCGGACGCCGCACCAAGCCCGCGGGAAGGCGCGCCCATCTTCGTCATCGGCGAGCACGACGCGTCCCACCTGCACTGGGATTTCCGCCTCGAGCACGATCGCGTGCTGGTGTCCTGGGCGGTACCGAAGGGCCCGCCACTGGAAACGGACGTGAACCGTCTGGCAGTGCAGACCGAGGACCACCCAGTCGAATACGCCGAATTCGAGGGCACCATTCCCAAAGGCCAGTACGGCGCGGGGACGGTAAAGATCTGGGACATCGGCACCTGCGAGATTGAGAAATGGCGCGACCGGGAAATCATCGCCGTGCTCCACGGCCGCGAGGGCGGCGGTTTAGGCGGCATCCCGCGCCGCTTCGCGCTGATCCGCACCGACGAGCGAAACTGGCTGCTCAAACTCACACGCGACCAGCCGAGCGCGCCCGTGCCGTCCGTGCCGACCGTGCCGCCTGTGTCACTGTCGCCCATGCTTCCCACCACGGCCACCCGCGGCGACGTGGCCCTCGAGCAGCAGGATGGCGCCACGTTCGCATTCGAGATGAAGTGGGACGGCTACCGCATCCTCGCGGACGTAGACGGAAAGGTCCGCCTGCGCAGCCGGAGCGGCAAGGACTACACCCACCTGTTTCCGCACCTCGGGGAGCTCGAGCACGTGCTTCACGACGGCGGTACCGTCGACGGGGAACTCGTCGCCCTCAGCCCCGACGGCAGGCCGGACTTCTCCCTACTGCACAAGGCCGACGAAAACGGCATCGAGGCGGACCTGCGCTACATGGTGTTCGACCTGCTGCGCCTGGGGGAGCGAGACCTCACGGCCGAGACCTGGGAGACCCGCCGCAGGTTGCTGGAGGAGCTTAATGCAACCGAGCACGTGGCCATCCCGCCCGCCTACCGCGGTGCCTTCGACCACGCCTGGGGCGCGGCCGAGCAGCTGGGGCTCGAGGGCGTGGTGGCCAAGCGCACCGACTCGCCGTACGAGCCGGGGCAGCGCAGCACCGCATGGCTCAAGATCAAACGCGCCCTCCACCAGGAAGTAGTCGTAGTCGGCGTGCGCACGGGCAAGCGGGGCATAGCCTCGCTCCTCGTTGCGGTCCCGGATGCCGAAGGCGAGCTGCGCTACGCGGGCCGCGTGGGCACGGGCTTTTCCAACGCGCAGCTCGCGGACATCGGCACGAAGCTGCGACGGGTGCAGCGAAAGACCCCGCCGGTGGAGGTTCCCACCCGCGACGCGACCGACGCCTGGTGGGTCACCCCGAAGTACGTGGCCGAGGTGCAGCTCGCGGGCGCTACCGCAGACAAAAAAGTGCGCCAGGCCTCGTGGCGAGGCTGGCGCGATGACAAAGACCCCAGCGAGGTGCGCTGGGAGGTCTAGGGGCTAATCCTCCAGCGTGGGGTCCTGCGCTTCGTCGCGCTCGGAGATGTCGTAATCCAGCCGGGCTTCTTCGGCCGAGTTGTCGGCCTCCTCGCCGTACCCCAGCGCCGAGCCGGTGTCCTGCGCGAACTGGTCCTCATCGTGGTCGACGGGCTTATTCGTGCTGCCCTGGGTGGTGTAGTCGGGCTTAGCGGGATCGTTCTGCATGCGAAGCTTCCTTTCGTTAATGGGCAAGTGCCACGATGGTACGCCCAATGCCGGGTACGCTCGCTGCAATGTCGCCCGAGAACATTCTGCTGCGCCTCCCCGACGCTGAGGAACAGGCTGTCCGGGACATCTACGCGGACCTTGCTGCGCGCGGCTTTCCGCAACAACACCAGCGCCCGCACATTTCGGTGACGTTCGCGCCCACCATGCACCGCCGCGCAATCGCCCGGGCGACGGACCTGCTGCCCCCTCTGCTGCCAGTAGCTTTACGACGCTCCGGTGTCGCCGTCTTCGGCACCAAATCGAAGCAGACCGTGGCCTGGCTCCTCGAAGCCCCGGAGGCGCTGGAGCGGGCGGCCCGCGCCGTCAGCGTCGCAAATCCCGACGGGCGGGGCGAGCGATGGATCCCCCACCTGACCATGGGGCTTCGGCTACCAAAGGCGGTGGTGCCCGACTACATCGCGGCGTTGCAGGAAGTCACCTCCCCGCATTTCAAGGAGATCACTGCGCAGCGCGCGGCGTTTTACCAGCCAGGCCTGGGAACCGAGCTGGAGTTATGAGGTTGGCCGGGGTGAGTCGTGGAGGGGCGAAGCGCCGTCGATAGGCAACTGCCTCCCCGCCGCCAGGGGACGGTCGGATGCGGCGATGACCACGTTGCCGTAGCCGCGGCCGACGTAGGTGACAGCGGTATGCGCAAACACCTGGCTGAGCCCGGCGAGCTCGGCGCGAGTCTGCGGCAGGCCCTCGCGGTCACCGACGTTGGCCACAAACAGCCCGCGGGGGGATAACGCCCGGCGGGCAGCGCGGAAAAACTCCACGGTGGTCAGTGGGCGGGGCGTGTCGGGGCCGGCGAACACGTCGCGCACGATCACGTCGACCGATCCGGAGTCGAGCGCGTGCGTAAACGCGCGGGCCTCCGCAACTGCTATCTCCACTGGAGGGTCGAAGGCGTCGCGCACGAGACGGGCCAAACCGCGGTCAAGCTCCACCGCGATATTGCGGCTGCGCCACCGGTGTTGCACGTAGCTCGGCAGCGCGCACCCGGCCGCGCCAAGGTGCACCGCAGTGAAGGGCTCCGGAAGCCGCGAAGCAGCGATGTATTCTGCGATCCACCGCATATAGTCGTACTCCAGCACCTCAGGCGCGCCGGGGACAACGTAGGAGGACGGGACCCGGTTGACCTCCAATATGTACGCCCCGTCCCGTTCCGGATCGGCCACGATAGTGGCGGTACCGGTGCTGATGGGGTAGGACCCCTCGATGCGCTTCTTCGGCGTGCGTGGTTTCCGCTCGCGGTGGTGCTCCATGGAAATATGCATACCTGTTGTGTGGCCGGTATCGCACCCGAAGTCACTGTCGGGGGTGGGTGGGGTTGATATGATCACGGCATGATCTACCTGTCGCAGGACTACGTTGCGGGGCTGGAAAAGTCTCAGCCCTCGCTGGGTGAGGTTGATTTCACCTCGCTGCAGCGCGACCCCAACGTGATGTTCGCTGAATGGTTCAAAGAGGCGGTCGACGCCGGCATTCGGGACGTCACCGCGGTCACGGTTGCGACGGTGGACGACCAGGGGATGCCCGACGCGCGGATTGTGGACCTGCTCCACCTCGACTCCGACGGATTCCACTTCGGCACCGCAACCAACACGGCCAAGGTCCACCAGCTGGAGGCCGCGTGGGCCGCAGCACTGAACTTCTGGTGGCAGCCCCTGCGCCGGGCGGTGCGGGTAAAGGGAACCGCACACCGCGTCGTGGACGGGGACCGGTTCAACCTGTGGCGCGTTGAGCCGGAACACTTCGAGTTCTTCCACCTGTGGGACGACAGGATGCATTCGGACCGGCTGGCATACCAGCGCGATGAACACGGGGAATGGGAGCGCATCCGCATCATGGCGGCCGGCTAGAAACGGCCGCTCAAGCGTTCCAGGACTGTGTGCGGCGGAAACAGCAAGCGGCGACGGCGCCGGCCGCAATAACGGCGCAGGGTAGCCAGATGGAGTTGCTCATCGCCTCTGCAAACGGCACGTGCAACTCCTCCGGCAGTGGGCCGTTGGCCTGCCCAGGCGCCGCCAAACCGCCGGCACCTGTGCCGAGCTTGCCCGCCAACTGTGAAGACATCATGGCGGCGATTGCGGCGGAGCCGATCACCGCGCCGATCTGGCGGGTGGTGTTGTACACACTAGAGCCCGCGCCGGCCAGCCGGGGGTCGAGGTTGCGGGTCGCAATCATGGATAAAGGCCCCCACATCATGGAGTTAGCCACGCCGTAGACGGCGGCGATGGCGTACATCCACCTCGGGTCCACCTCGGGGGTGGTGATGGCTGCGGAGGCCGCCATCGACGCCGCCGCGAGCGTCAGGCCAGCGATGGCGAACGGCTTCGGGTCGTAATTGTTGGTGAGCTTGCCGACGAACGGCGAAAGCACGCCGGAGACGACACCGGACGGCAGGACTAGCAGGGCCGCACGGGTCGGGGTCAACCCCTGCACAGTTTGCACGTAAATCATCCAGGGAATGATGTACGTAGAGATGGCAAACCCCACCGTGGAAATGGTTGCGCCGGCGAGGGAGAAGTTACGGTCGCTGAACAGCGCGAGCGGCACGAGCGCGTTGGTGCCTTGCGTTGCCTGCCAGCGAATGAAGGCGATCATCGTGGCCGCACCTGCGGCAAGCAGGGCCCACACGCGCCAGTCCCATTCGAAGTTCTGCGCTTCCTGGATGCCGAAGACGAGACAGAACATGCTCACCGAGCTCAGCCCAACGCCGATCCAGTCGAAATGGCGGTTGGTCTTTTCCAGGCGCGGGACGTAGACCCAGGCGAGGATGAGCCCGAGGATGCCCACCGGGACGTTGACGAAAAAGATCCAGGGCCAGCCGGAGGCGTCGACAAGCACGCCGCCCAACAGCGGCCCGGTCACCGTGGCCAGGCCGGCCGTGGCGCCCCAGACGCCCATCGCTCCGCCGCGCTCCTTGGGGGAAAACGTGCGGATCATCACCGACATCGTCTGCGGCGTCACCATCGCGCCGCCCAGTCCCTGGAAGGCGCGGGCGGCGATCAGTTCCGCGGAGCTGTCAGCCAGACCACACGCGAGGGATGAGGCAGTAAACAGCGCGAGGCCTGCCAGGTACACCGTGCGGGGTCCGAAGCGGTCGCCCAAGCGCCCGGTGATCAACAGCGGCACCGCATACGCCAGCAGGTAGGCGGAGTTGATCCAGATGACCTGGTTGTACGACGCCCCCAGGCCTTCCGAAATCGAGGGGATCGCCACCGAGACGATGGTGGAGTCCACCAGGATCATGAAAAAGCCCAGCATCATCGACCAGAGGGCTGGCCACGGCGAGCGAGTCTGAGTTTGCTGCACCGGTCAGATGATACTGGGCGCCGCTTGCACCGTTGGGCGCGAGCGCCTACTAGGGCAGCAGCGCCTGAATCTGCGGCGGCAGCATGTCCCGGTAGAGCGGCAACGTCGCCGCGCCGAGCAGACCGATGCCTGCGAGAACACCGAGCACGATGCCCACGGTGCGCGCCGTGGAGTTGGCCTCGCTGCTGCTAGACGACATGAACAGCTCAGGCTTGTCCTTGACCAGGTTGTCCTCTGCATCCATGTCGGGCGTGCTCTCGGGAGTCGTCGCAAGCACCTCGACCACTGCGTCTTCGCGCACGGCGTCTGCGTCGATGCCGTAGAACTTGTCCAGGCCCTTCACGTTGAACTGGGTGGCTGTGTAGCGGCTGTTGTCCGTGGTGTTCCACTGGGAGATGACAATGTCCATGTTGTCGAGGTGGGAGCCCGGAACGATGTAGCCGCCGTAGGGCTGCGACCAGTTCAGAGGGCTTTGGGGCCTCCCCCACGGGCCGTTCTTCGCAATCGTGGCAACGGGGACGTCCTCCCAGGACGTCTCCAGCTTGTCGGAGATGCGCACCTCCACCGCAAGCGTTTTCTCGTTGAACATGGCAAGTACCCAGTGGCCGTCGATGTAGCGCAGGTTGAGTTCGCCGGCCTGCACACTCTTGTCCAAGATGGCCACGGCGTTCTTCCCCCACCCTTCAGAGCTGAAGCCCTCCCACTTGCCGGGATCAGCGATGTTCTCGGGTTTTGCGCGGAACATAAACACGGGCGATTCGCGCCCAAACTTGGTGGACATGATGTAGATGTATCCGTCCGGACCCTTATCCCAAGTGAGCAGCTGAGTCATGCCGCCGAGATAGTCGCCCGGTGCTGAGCCGACAGAGGTCCAAGTCTTGCCTTGGTCGGTGGATTTCCAAACCTGAGACGACACCACGGTGCCGAACGGCACGTGCCAGGTGCCGTGCATGTACAAAACGCCGCCGACGTTGATCACATCAGAGGGAATTAGCGTCTTGTTGTTGACGCGGTGGTAGGAGATCATGTCGCTGACCTCAGACGTGTTGTCGATGGGGCGGACTATTTTGATGAAGCCGTCCTCGTCCATCTTCGCCACCACGCCGACCGGGCTCATCCATCCCTGCCCGAAATCCCAGCGGAAGGAGTCGCCGAAGATCATCGCGAACTCGCCGTCGTTGTTGATGGGGGCCATCGCACCAAGGTCGCCGGAGCGGAAGCCGGTGTGGGCGGAGTATTTGCCCAACACGTCGTCCATGATCTGGATCGTGGTGCCGTTGAGCATGCGCACCGGCTGGGAAGCGGTTTTCTTCGGCGGCTCCACGTGCACCCACGGCTTCTTCTCGGTTTTGGTCGCTGGGGTGCCGGACGAGGACGACAATGACGAGCTGCTCAGGCTGGATTCGGCGGTAGCGACGGGCACTGCCACCACGGAAAGCGCGAGCGCGCCAGCAAGGCCCGTGCCGAGGAGGGGAAGGAAGTTGCGCATGGGGTTCGCCTTCTAGACAAGTGTTGATATGACAATTCAGAACCTCCAGGCACTTTAGCACCTGAGTTTCCCCTTGGCGGGCCATAAAAACGGCCCGGGAACGTTTGTGGCGTTCCCGGGCAGTCTGCGCACTGCTTGGCGCGTTCTAGACCGCGTCAGTCTCGTTCGGGTCGTTGTCTGCATCCGCCTTGGTTTCGTGGCGGGTGCCCGGCTCGTGCTCCGCCGGGGCGTAGATGGAGTACAGCTTCGCCGGGGCGTCGGATTCGTTGACAAAATTGTGCCACTTGCCAGCCGGCACGAACGCGGCCCAATCAGCAGCGATCACTTCGTCGACCTCGAGGTCGTCCTCGGACGGGCCGATCTTCGCGTGCAGCTCGCCTTCTTCGAGGCGGAGGAACTGGTCGTGGTCATCGTGGATCTCTGCGCCGATCTCCCCGCCAACCGGAATGGTCATCACCGTCAGCTGGAGGTTCGGGCCGGTCCACAGCGTGTCGCGGAACGCCTCGTTGTCCAGCGTTGCCTGCTCGATATTTACAACGTACGGGTTCGGTCCCTTGTCTGCCATCACATCTCCTTCAGCTTCGGAATTCCTACGTCACCCAGCCTAGGAGCTTTTGCTTATCGACGGTGGCGTCCGCCCCGCTTCCGCCCCCGGTTCCTTCGCCTCAGCTGCACCTTCTCCACCTCGGTGAGAAAGCTTTCGTCGGCGTGCTGCGCCACCACAGGCGTGGTGGTTGGTCGTTCAGGCCGATCTTGCTCGGCGCCGATCCGGCCGAACATCTCGGTCGGGGCACCGAGCTCCTCCGGGCGTGCCCCGCCGCCGAGAGAAACGTACCGCGCGGTGTGCTTCGGCTTGACCTCGTCTTGGGGGTCGGTGGCGAAATCGCGCTGCACGGTAACCGCCCACCCGCCGCCGGGAAACTCGATGAGTTGCCACGGCTCCGGGCGGCGCTGCGGCGCCTCGGCCAGTGCGGGTACCGTGTCGGTGCCTTCGTCGGGTGGGGCGGCGTCTAATGCCGCCATGCCGTCGAGCAGCACCGCCCGTGCCCACAATCCGCCCTGGGCGAAGCCTCCGAGCCACGCGAGGGCGGCCTCCCCGTCTTCGCCAGCCACCGCGCCGAGTACGCGGCCGTCGAGGGTGACGAGCGCAGCGCCGTCCATAGGCACCAGTCCCACAAACCACTGACCGGGGGAGCGTGCCTCTAGCTCGGCTGCTCCGAACTCACCGACGGAGGTATCCACCACGAGCATGTCGCCGACGCGCAAAACGGCCGCGTCCTCTGGCGCGTTGTTGCGCGGCACTGCCAGCTGCGGCTCGGGCAAGACCACATGGACGTTGAAGCGGCCGGATTCCGGGTTGAGCTTCACTTCCGCCACGGTGGCAGGCTGCAGGAAAGACGAGTGCACTCGCTCGACTTCCGCGAAGTGGGCGCGCCATTCAGGCGCCACCTCGCCGAGGACGGGGCCGGGGAGGTCGCCGAGACCGCGGCGGCGCACACGCCACGAGCGGTTCAACGGGTTGGCCTCCAACACCACATCGACGTACGTGGTGCCTCTACGTCCCGCAAAGTCCGTGAATAGGGCGGCCTGCGAGACGTGGTCCACCGGGACTTCCACGCCGGTGCCCCACGTCGAGGGGGCGAGTGGGTACTGCTTGGCTGCCATGAGGCGAATTGTAGGCAGGCGCTACCGCACCTTCTTCACCAGCTGCACCACACCGAGGACAATAAATCCGGCAATCAAGCCGAATGTGAGCGAAATCCCGGTCTCCACCAGCCAGCCGAGCGCGCCGCCGCCAACGGTTTCCTGGCCCCTGGCAATGATGTCGTGCGGCCAGTGCCAGCCGACAACCTCGTCCAGACCGCGGACGATCAAGTGGCCGCCCACCCACAGCATGGCCACGGTGCCGACGATGCCGATGGCATTGAGCACGTACGGCATCCCCTTCACCAGCGCGCGGCCGAACCCGGGGGCGTTGCCACGCTCAATCATGCCACGGCCGATGTCGTCGATCTTCACCAAAAGACCCACCGCCCCGTACACCGCGATAGTGATGAAGATGCCCACAGCCACGAGCACGGCGGCTTCCATCCACACAGGCTGGTCCTTCACCTCGTCGAGCGAGATGATCATGATCTCCGCCGACAAAATCAGATCCGTGCGGATCGCGCTGTTGACCAGGTGGTCCTCGTCCTCCTCGGACTTGTTGGCGGCCTCTTCGGCGTCCTCATCGGCGTTGGACGAGAACTTCTGCGCGATCTTCTCCGCCCCTTCAAAGGCGAGATACGTGCCACCCAGCATGAGGATCGGCGTGAGCGCCCACGGCGCAAACGCGTTCAGCAGCAGTGCGATCGGGAGGATGAAAAGCAGCTTGTTGCGCAGTGAGCCCTTGGTAATACGCCAGATCATCGGCAGTTCTCGGGCCGGGGTCACCCCGGAGACGTACTGGGGGGTCACCGCAGCGTCGTCGATGACCACGCCCGCGGCTTTCGCGGAAGTTTTCGCGGTCATGCCGGCGACGTCATCGACGCTCGCTGCGGCGGTGCGCGCGATCAGCGCGACGTCGTCAAGCAGAGCAAGTAGGCCACCGGCCATGTGGGGTCCTTCCAATAAGAGCTGTGAACGCGACCATCATATGGTCAATCCTGCACATGATGTAGCATCTTTCGGGCATAACTGAACCACACACGGGTGCTGCCGCGGGAGACGCGGTGGCTGAGACGCCGAAACGCTCGGTGAACCGTAGAACCTGATCCGGGTAATGCCGGCGATAGGAAGGAATGAGCACATGACCGTGCCCGCAACCAACGCTGGGAAGAGCAATTCTTGGCGCGTCATCGACATTGTCACCGCGGCCGTACTGGGCGTCGCTTGCGGCTTGCTGTTTTGGGTGTGGAACAGCATCGGCTACGCCGGTTTCAAGGCGCTGGACGCACTTACCCCGGGCTTGGGCGGTTTGGCCGTGGGTATCTGGCTCATCGGCGGCGTGCTCGGCGGTTTGATCATCCGCAAGCCGGGTGCGGCGCTGTTCGTCGAGGTCGTCGCGGCCTCCGTTTCCGCGGTGCTGGGCAGCCAGTGGGGCCCGGAGACGCTGTACTCCGGCCTCGCGCAGGGCCTGGGTGCGGAGCTGGTCTTCCTCATCTTCGCCTACCGTCGCTTCAACCTGTCCGTGGCGGCGCTGTCCGGCATCGGCGCGGGCATCGGCGCGTTCATCCTGGAGCTGTTCACCTCCGCCAACCTGGCCATGAGCCTCCAGTTCAACCTGATCTACCTGACCTGCCTGATCATCTCCGGCGCGGTCCTCGCCGGCGTGGTGGCCTACTACCTAGTTAGGGCGCTGGCGCAGACTGGCGCACTCGACCGCTTCGGCGCCGGCCGCGAGCGCTTCAACACCACCGCGTAAATGTCGCTGGCTATCCACGCGAGGGGGCTGACTTACCAGCACGCCACCCGCCCGCAGCCCGCGTTCACTCACGTCGACCTGGATATCGCGCGCGGGGAGCGGGTGCTTATCACCGGCGATTCGGGCTCCGGCAAGTCCACGTTGCTCGCGGTGATTGCCAAGCTTATCGACGACTCCGAGGACGGCAGCCGAACCGGCACCCTCAACGTCGACGGCACCGTAGGCATGGTCCTGCAGGACCCCGAGGCGCAAACCATCCTGTCCCGGGTGGGTGACGACGTCGCCTTCGGCGCCGAAAACCTGAGCGTGCCGCGCGGGGAAATTTGGCCGCGCGTGGAAAAGGCCCTCGCCGCCGTGGGGCTGGACGTGCCGCTGGGCCACAAGACTGCGCACCTGTCCGGCGGGCAAAAGCAGCGCCTCGCGCTCGCGGGTGTGATCGCCATGGGCGCGGACATCCTCATCCTGGACGAGCCCACCGCCAACCTGGATCCGCGCGGCCGCGACGAAGTCATCGCCGCGGTGGACCGGGTCTGCCAGCTCACCGGCGCGACCTTGATCGTGGTGGAGCACCGCCCGAAGCACTGGGCGGACGTGGTGGATACGTACTACCGCCTGGAGACGGCCGGGCTGGTGCGCATCAGCGCAAGCGAATTGCCGGACGCGCCTGCGCTGCCGCCGGCGAAGACCGTGCCTCCGGGGGCACCTGTGGCCGTCGCTACGCACGAGCTGCTCACACGTTTCGGGCCGCCGCGCACCGTAGCCGCTCCAGAGGGGTTCTCCACCGTGGTCACGGGTGAAAACGGCGCAGGCAAAACTACGCTCGTGCAGGTGCTTGCCGGTCTGACGCCGCCCGAAAGGGGGCGGGTTGAGTATTCGGAGACCATCGCGCAGGGGTTGACAAGGCCGTCCATCAAGTGGTCGTCGAAGGAGCTGGCCAGTCGCATCGGCTACGTCTTCCAGGAGCCGGAGCACCAGTTTGTCACCGCCACCGTGCGCGAGGAGATGGCGCTGTCGGGCGCGCCGCAGGAGCGTATCGACGCGCTGCTGCAGCGCCTGCGCCTGGAGCACCTCGTGGACGCTAACCCGTTCACCCTCTCAGGAGGGGAGAAGCGCCGGCTGTCGGTGGCCACCGCGCTGGTCAACGCGCCGCAGCTGCTCATCCTCGACGAGCCCACGTTTGGCCAGGACGACCGGACCTTTGTTGAACTCGTCGGGCTGATCCGCGAGTTGACTCAGCAAGGCGTGACCGTCATCTCCATCACCCACGACGAGGCGTTCATCGCCTCGCTGGGCGATCACATCGAGCGCGTCGTCGCACGCTCGGACGCGGAGGAAGATGGCCGATGAACCTGCTGCAAGGCATCAACCCCGTCACCCGGATCCTCGGCCTGCTGTTGTTGACCACGCCGCTGATGTTCACCATCGACTGGGTCTCCGCCACAGTAGTGCTCGCGATCACCGTGCTCATGGTGCCGGTGTGCGGGCTGAGCTACGGCCGCTTTTTCAAGCGGGCGCTGCCGATCCTCATCGTCGCGCCGCTCGCCGGCATCCCAATGGCGCTGTACGGCCAAGCTGGAGGGGAGACCTACGTCGAGTGGGGCCTGGTGCATGTGACCGAGTTGTCGTTGTCGTTGGCCTGGGCGGTGATCCTTCGTGTGCTCGCCATCGCGCTGCCCGTGGTGCTCCTCTCTGCAGACGTGGACCCGACAGACCTCGGCGACGGCCTCGCACAAGTGTTGCGCCTGCCCGAGCGCTTCGTCATCGGCACGGTCGCGGCGCTGCGCATGCTCACCCTCCTGCAAGACGATCTCGACGCGATGCGTCGCTCCCGCCGCGCCCGCGGCATCGCCGACCAAGGCAGGATCAGATACTGGTTCTCCCTCTCGTTCGGCTTGCTCGTTATGTCGCTGCGCCGCGCAGGCAAACTCGCCACCGCCATGGAGGCGCGCGGATTCGGCGGGCCGCGCACGCGAACCTGGGCCCGCGAGTCCAAGCTGCGCTCCCGCGACTGGGCGGTCATGGCCGTGTGCGTCGGCATCGCGGCCGGCGCCCTCGCCCTCGCGTGGGCGACCGGCGACCTCCGCCCGGTGTGGGCGGTGCGATGACGTACACCTTGCTTATCGACGGTCCTTCGGGCGCCGGCAAAACCACCCTGGCCAACCAAATCGGCCAGGCCCTGGGCATCCAGGTGGTGCACCTCGACGACTTCTACCCGGGCTGGGGCGGACTGGCAGAGGGCGCGCGGATGGTGGCCGACGACGTACTTGACCCGGCCACCCCCGGGTACTGGCGCTGGAACTGGGAGCAATACACGCGCGGGGAGTGGGTGCCGCTCGTGCCAGGCGCTGACCTCGTGATTGAGGGGGTGGGGGCGGTGACGGAGGCGTCGATAGGCAAGGCTAAAGCGCGCGGGGACGTGGACACGCTGCGGGTGATCGCGGCGGCGGAGACGAGGAAAGCCCGGGCCCTGACGCGGGACCCGGGCTACGCACCGTGGTGGGACATGTGGGCGGAGCAGGAAAAACTCTTGCCCGACGTGCCCGTCGACGTGGAAGTTAGGCGGGTGTGACCTCCTCCGGCTTGTACACCGTGCGCACCCTGGAGCGTTCTGCATCCGGGTCGGGGATGGGAATCGCCGACAGCAGCGCCTTGGTGTAGGGGTGCTGGGGGGTTGTCAAAGACGTCGTCATTTAGCAAAGTATTTTCCGTTTTATGTTCAGCGGATTCACAGCAAGTTCAATATGTGCGTGGTTATGGCAGTTCAGAATGCGTCACCCGCGGGGGTTGGTAAGGCGAATGAGCCATAGAAAATCTGAATTTTATCCGCGCAACGCAAAACCCCACCCGCCATTAATGCGGGAGGGGTAAACAGCAGATGAACTACCCGGCGGGCGTGAGCTCGACTTCGTCCGCCCACGTGAGTTCGATGCCCTGTGCGCGCAGCCACTCCATCGCGTCGTCTCCGTGGCGGGTGATTCCTTCTACGGCGGCAAGTGTGACGTCGATAGCCTTCTCGGCGTCTTCGGCGGTGATGTACCCGGCCGATGTCGCGGCCGCGAGCTCGTCGATGTCCACCACATCGATCGGGCTGCCGGTCAGCGACACCAGGTCCACATACAAGTCCCTGGTGCGCCAAACGTCGCCGTCGACGTCGATGTCCGCGACGTCAAAGTAGAAGTCCTGCTCCCGCTCCTCGCCGTCGCGGTAGTGAAAGATGTTGGCGCGCAGCCCAAGCTCCGGTAGGAGCCAGCTTTCGAGGTAGCCGAACTGCGGGTGGTCTGCGCCGCGGCCCATGTACAGACCGAAGTCGGTGACGCGGAACGTGTCCACTTCGCGCAGAAAGCCCTTCGGATCCGTGTTGATGTTGGCTGCGGTGTCGAAGACTTCCTGCTTGACGGGGTGCAGATCGGCGGCCATGAGTTACCTCACGTCTATAGATGCGGCTGTTGGTGCAAACGGGCAGACCCTGTCGACGGTGCGTACGCTGCCGGCAACGACTGCCAGGACCCTGCCGGAGCCCGTATCGGCGGTGGCAGACAAGGTGGCCGGTCCTGTGGGGTTTATCCCGTTGTTGCCCAGCGGCGTTACGCCAGTGCGGAAGTTGTTTACGTTGATCCAGTACACGTTCAACTGCCCTTGTTGCTTTGCGGCCGCCGGCGTCCCGAGGGCGGTGAACACGAACGTGGTCTGGCCAGCCGCCGCACCTGGCGCGGGTGAGGAGGCGGGTCCAGGTACGGCGATGGCGGAGGCAGTGGAGTGCAACCCTTCGCCGATGCAATTACCCGATACGGTCGGCCAGTAGAACTGGGTAAATCGTGGGGCGTCTGCAGGTAGCGGGGGGCCGCCGAGCTCCCCGGTCCCGGCATAGAACTGTACGGCGGTGCGAAGCGCGTTGCCGACCTCCTGCGGAACGTACGGCTGGTCTGCGAACGCGTTCACGCGTGCGACGGTCTGCGGCGTGGGTCGCCCCAGCGGGTCGAGGAACGACGATTGTGCGTGGGCGGTTTGCTTAGCGACGCCTCCGGTTGCCAGCAATCCGGCAGCGCACGCCGCGGCGACGACGGGGCGGAAGAGGGAACGATACTTGCGCACCTGCGCCACATTAGTCACATTCGTAACAACGTCAAGCGCAACTGGGGGATCGCTGGAAGAACTGTGCGTGAATTCCCGGCAAAATATCGGGTGCGTGCATCTACTCTCGGTGGTGCAGGTCACAATTCGACCCGCAAGAACGTGTGATCCGTTGTATCAGACAATGAAAGGAATGATGACCCAATGGATGCCAAGACGTTCACCACCAACCTCAGCCTGAAAGAAATCGAGGACCGCCTCTCCGGGCTGGAAAAGTTCAAGATCAAAGAGAAGACGGAGGAAGAGCTCACCGTCAATGTCGGCGACGCCTTCAAATACCGCTTCCTCGGGGTCTACCTCACCCAGGATTACCAAGCACCGATCCGGGTTGAAGCCGCCGACAACGGGGACGGCACCGCCACCGTCGAGCTGTCGGAGCGCGGGCTAGAGGGCACCCTATTCACCACCGGTAAGTCCGACCAATTCTTCGCCGCAGCGTTCGAGGAGCTCCAAGCGTCGCTCGACGGGTAGCGGGAAAATGCGATCCGGCAAGCGCAGGAGTATCGTTTAGGCGTTCTTTCCGCCAACCCCTAAAGGATCTGTCGAGTGTCGCACCCTGAATTTCGCAACGTAGCCATCGTCGCCCACGTCGACCACGGTAAAACCACCCTGGTCAACGCCATGCTGGAGCAGTCCGGTGTGTTCGGCGACCACGGCGAGCACGGCGACCGCGTGATGGACTCCGGTGAGCTTGAGTCCGAGCGCGGCATCACCATTCTGGCCAAGAACACCGCTATCCGTCGCGCCGGAAAGGGCAAGGACGGCTCGGACTTGATCATCAACGTCATCGACACCCCGGGCCACGCCGACTTCGGCGGCGAGGTGGAGCGCGGTTTGTCCATGGTCGACGGCGTCGTCCTGCTTATCGACGCATCCGAAGGCCCGCTACCGCAAACCCGCTTCGTCCTCGGCAAGGCGCTCGAGGCGAAAAAGCCGGTCATCATCTGCGTGAATAAGACCGACCGCCCGGACGCCCGCATCGACGAGGTGGTGGAGGAAGCGCAAGATCTTCTTCTTGAACTCGGCGCCGGCCTGGACGATCCGGAGGCAGCCGAGGCGGCCGAGAATCTGCTTGAGCTTCCAGTGCTCTACACCTCCGGTCGCGCAGGCCGCGCTTCCCTGGAGAACCCGGGCAGCGGCAACCTCCCAGACAACGAGGACCTGCAGCCGCTCTTCGACGTCATCTACGACGTGCTGCCGGAGCCGTCCGCAGAGGTCGACGCGCCGTTCCAGGCCCAGGTGACCAACCTGGACTCCTCCTCCTTCCTCGGCCGTATCGCGCTGATCCGCGTCTACAAGGGCTCGGTGAAGAAGGGCCAAAACGTCGCGTGGGTGCACTACGACGCCGACGGCAACCAGCAGGTCAAAAACGTCAAGATCGCCGAGCTGCTGGTCACTGAGGGCCTCGACCGCGTGCCCGCCACCGGCGATGTGGTGGCAGGCGATATCGCCGCGATTTCCGGCGTCGACGACATCATGATCGGCGACACCCTGTGCGACCCGGAGCAGATTGAGCCGCTGCCGCGCATCGCCATCGACGATCCGGCCATTTCCATGACCATCGGCGTGAACACCTCCCCGATGGCGGGCCGCAACGGCGGCGACAAGCTTACCGCCCGGATGGTGAAGGCCCGCCTGGATCAGGAGCTCATCGGTAACGTCTCCATCAAGGTTCTGCCCACCGAGCGTCCGGATGCGTGGGAAGTGCAGGGCCGCGGCGAGATGGCGCTGACCGTGCTCATTGAGACCATGCGCCGCGAAGGTTTCGAGCTCACCGTGGGCAAACCGCAGGTGGTGACTAAGGAGGTCGACGGCAAGAGGTACGAACCGTACGACCACATGGTCATCGACGTCCCCGCCGAGCACCAGGGTGCCGTCACCCAGCTCATGGCGAACCGCAAGGGCCAGATGACGTCGATGTCCAACACCGGCTCCGGCGACTGGGTCCGCATGGAGTTTGATGTGCCGTCGCGTGGCCTGATCGGCTTCCGCACCACCTTTCTCACCGAGACCCGCGGTGCGGGCATCGCCAACTCGTACTCCATCGAGCACCGTCCGTGGGCGGGCGAGATCAAGGGTCGACCGACCGGCTCCCTTGTTGCCGACCGCTCCGGCCAGGTCACCGCGTACGCGCTGCAGCAGCTGGCAGACCGCGGCGACTTCTTCGTCGAACCGGGCGCGGACGCCTACGAGGGCATGGTCGTCGGCGCGAACTCCCGCGACGAGGACATGGACGTCAACATCACCAAGGAAAAGAAGCTGACCAACATGCGCTCCGCCACCGCGGATGCCACCGTCACGCTGCAGAAGGCCCGCACCCTCTCCCTCGACGAGGCCATCGAGTTCTGCGACGAAGACGAGTGCGTCGAGGTCGCACCTGAGGCCATGCGCGTGCGCAAGATCATCCTCAACGCCACCGAGCGCGGCCGCGCCCGCTCCCGAGCAAAGCAGAAGAACAGCTAGCCTGTTCTTTCATGCCCCTTCAAAGAACACGCCGCCCAGCCACCCGTGCTGTGGCGGCGTTTTCGACGCTGTGCTTGCTTGCCTCGTGCGCGGCGGACCCCGGCCCCCCGCCCCTCGTCGAGCCGGAGGATAGGCCGAGCACCTCCACCGCGCAGAACACCGAGGCGACGGACGCAGCCACAGACCCCGCCCCCGCCCCTGCGCCAGAGCAGCCCGCCGGCCGGCCCCAGGCGCAGGTGGCCGTGGACCCGGTGCGCGGGGGGTTTAACCCGCACCTCGTTGGGGACGAATCCTCCACGGTGAGCGGCATCGCGGACCTCGTGCTGCCTAGCGCGTTCCACGCCGACGGCACGAAGGATTCCAACCTACTCGCCGGTGCCTCCGTCCTGGCGGCGTCTCCGGCCGCCTTCACCGTGCGTTACGTCATCTCACCCAACGCGCAATGGTCCGACGGCACCCCCATCACCGGAGCGGACTTTACGTACCTCTGGCGTGGCATGACCCAAACCCCGGGTGTGGTCGACCCAGCCGCGTACCGGGCTGTGGCAGGCATCCGCGTCGGCGGGCCCGGCGGGAAGGTGGTGGACGTTGATTTCGCACAGCCGGTAGGGGACTGGAGGGTGCTTTTCCGCCACCTGTTGCCGTCGCACCTGCTCGCCGCGGACGCCGCGGACTTTTCCTACGCGCTGCGCAACACGGTTCCCGCCTCCGCGGGGCGCTATCTAGTGCGCAGCGTGGACCGCGCTCACGGCACAGTCACCTTGAACCGTAACGACCGATTCTGGGGCCCAGATCCAGCCCTCATCGACATCCTCACCCTCGTGTCTGCCCGCGACACCACGCAGGTCGCCGACCAGTTGCGCAGCGGCCAGATTGCGTTTGCGGACATGGCGCCGCAGGCCACCACCGCGCAGGTGCTCGGCCTCATCCCAGGTGCGCAGACTCGGGTGTTCCCCGGCGGCCGCACCCTCGGTGTCACCGTGTCCGCCACCAGCGGCCTAGGGACGCAGGCTCGTGCGGAGGTGCGTTCGCTTATCGACGTACCCCTGCTCGCCCACATCGCCGCCCGGCGCACCACCGACGTCGATGTTGCATCGCAGACCACTCCCGGCTCCCTCGCGCTGTTGCACGCGCGCGCTGCAGAGGGGAAGGTCCTGCACGTCGCTGCCGATGCCGCGGACCCGGCGGCAGCGGCCGCCGCCCGTTCCCTTGTGGACATCCTGACTTCCGCGGGCGTGCCCGCGCAGGTGCTGTCGAATGAGCTGCCCGAAATCGCCGGTCGCGGGTTGCCCGCGGGGGAGGTGGACATCGTGGTGCACTGGCGCACCGACAACCGCGGTAATGAAGCACTGGCGAGTCGCGTCGCCTGTCCGCCGGAGTCTGGCCGGTCCGGCAACCTCTCCGGGTACTGCTCGGTCGCCGGAGAGGAGCTGGCCCGCAGCATTCTCGCAGGGGATATCCCCGCTGCCGTCGCGGCCGAGCGCGTGGAAGAGATTGAGACGCGCGAAGCGCTGTGGGTCCCGCTCCTGCACGAAACGCGGGTGGCGGCAACCGCAGGCGGGATCCGCGCGGCCCACGCTGCGCCGGGGGAGTGGCCCGGCGGCCTGTCCTCGGCGGGCGCATGGACGCTGGCCGATACAGTAGGGCAGCGAACGACAACCCAGGAGGTTCCATGACCGCACGAGATCTCGCAGGCTACCGAGTTGTAGCCGTGCACGCCCACCCCGACGACGAGGCGATCACCACCGGCGGCGCCATCGCCGACCTTGCCAAGCGCGGCGCCGACGTGCTGGTGGTCACCTGCACGCTCGGGGAGGAGGGCGAGGTCATCGGCGAGCCCTACCAGCACCTGGTCGTCGACGAGGCGGATCAGCTCGGGGGGTTCCGCATCCAGGAGCTGCAGCGCTCCCTTGCGGCGCTCGGTGCGCGCGGCCAGTTCCTCGGCGGTGCAGGCAGGTTCCGGGATTCCGGCATGGAGGGCTCCCCGGCCAGCCGGAACCCCCGGGCGTTTGTGAATTCGGGCGAAGCTGGTGTCGATACGCTTGCCGCCATCTTTGAAGCCGAGCGGCCGCACCTCGTGCTCACCTACGGCCCGGACGGCGGCTACGGCCACCCCGACCACATCCGCGCCCACGAGATCACGCACGCGGCGGCCAAGCGCGTGGGCATCCCGCGCATCCTGTGGGCGGTGCGGCTCGCCACCGAAACCGCCTCGCTCATGCCAGCCGAGGCGCCCGCGGGATGGCGGCTTCCGCAGGACGGCGAGCTCGACGGCGTGGAGGCTTCCGATATCCGCGTCGAGCTCGACGAAGCCGCCTACAGCGCGAAAGTCGAGGCCATGCGCGCGCACGCCACCCAGCTGTGGATCGCCGACGGGCGCACAACCGACGTTAACCCGCACGCCGCGCTGGCGTCTGGGCCGGTGGTCTACTACGCGCTGTCCAACCTCATCGTGCAACCGATCCAGAGGGTCGAGCACTACCAGCTAGGAGCGGGCTTGCCGCTTGACGACGCCGCTTCGCTGCTGACCGGGATCGACCTGTGAGCCACCCGGTTGTCCGGGACGACTTCTCCCGCGGCGAAGCAATCGCCGGGCTGGCGTGGCTGTGCGTCGGCGCGCTCGTCTCGCTCATGCTGGAAGCGGTGTACCTGAACTGGTTCTGGGTCATCGCAGCCCTGCTGTTCAACGCCGTGTTAACTAAAACCGCGCGGCTGTGGTCCCGGCGCTACGCTTTCGCCCCACTGGTTGTCTGGGCGGCCGCGTTTTTCGTTTCATTGGCGATTCTGCCGCCAACAGGCTGGTCGTTGGCGTTACTCTTCGCCGGCGTCGCGGGTGGCGTTTCGCCCCTGTTGCGCGCGAAGTGACATACTGTGTGCCATGACTTACGTGATTGCTCAACCGTGCGTCGACATCATGGACCGCAGCTGCGTTGAAGAATGCCCCGTTGACTGCATCTACGAGGGCAAGCGCATGCTCTACATCCACCCCGACGAGTGCGTCGACTGCGGCGCCTGCGAGCCGGCATGCCCGGTCGAGGCCATCTTCTACGAGGACGACACCCCCGACGAGTGGAGCGAGTACTACGACGTCAACGTCGGCTTCTTCGACGAGCTCGGCTCCCCGGGCGGCGCCGCCAAGACCGGCCCGCAGGACTACGACCACCCGTTCGTGGCCGCCCTGCCGCCGCAGAACCAGGACTAGGCAGTTGGCACGCACCCCGCTCGGCTCTATGCTCCCCGATTTTCCGTGGGACACGATCGCAGATGTCCGCGAACGCGCCGCAGCGCATGAGGGCGGGCTGATCGACCTGTCCGTCGGCGGCCCCGTCGATCCGATCGCGCCGTCGATCCAGCTGGCCTTGACCGAAGCCGCCGCCGCGCCCGGATACCCGCAGACCGCCGGCACGCCGGAGCTGCGCACGACCATCGTGTCCGCGCTCTCGCGCCGTTTCGGCATCGCCGGGCTGACCGAGAAGTCCGTGCTTCCCGTGATCGGGTTGAAGGAAGCGGTCGCCTGGCTGCCCACGCTTCTTGGCCTGCGCGGCGAAACCGTTGTCATCCCGGAGGTGGCGTACCCAACCTACGAGGTCGGCGCGCTCATAGCCGGGTGCAACGTCGTGCGCTCCGATGAGCCTGTCGACGGCGCGGCGTTCGCCTTCGTCAACTCGCCGTCGAATCCCACCGGCGCGGTGCTCGGTGTGGACGAGCTGCGTCGCTGGGTCGAATGGTCCCGCGACACCGGAGCCATCGTCGCCTCCGACGAGTGCTACCTTTCTCTCGGCTGGTCCGCCGAGCCGGTCTCCATCCTGCACCCGCGCGTCACCGACGGAGACAACACCGGGTTGCTGGCCTTGCATTCGCTGTCGAAGACGTCGAACCTCGCGTCCTACCGCGCAGGCACCATCTCGGGCGACGAACCCCTTGTCCAGGAGCTCCTGCTGGTACGCAAGCATGCGGGCCTCATCGTCCCTGGCCCGATCCAGGCGGCCATGGTCGCGGCGCTGGCGGACGACACCCATGAAGAGATGCAGCGCGCCACCTACGCCATGCGGCGCTTGGAGCTGATGAAGGCCCTCGATGCCGCAGGGCTGACTATCGACGACTCCGAGGCGGGCCTGTACCTCTGGGTGCGCCGCGACGGTCTGGACTCGCGCGAACTGCTGTCCTGGCTTGCAGACCGCGGCATCCTCGCCGCCCCCGGGGACTTCTACGGTCCTTCCGGTGCAGGGCACGTGCGCATCTCGCTGACCGTTCCCGACGACCGCGTCGACGAAGCAGCCCGCCGCCTCGTTTCTTAGATACCGGGGCCCAGGGACTAGACTCTAGGAAGTTTGCAGTCTTTTCCCGAGGAGGTACTGGTGCTTGACAGTCAGCCCGCCGCAGTGCCGTCGCACGGTGGTAGCGCCGTGCCGTCGCACGGTGGTAGCACAGCGGTCCGCCTCGCCACAGGGCTGCGCCAGTTCGTAAAATTCGGCATCGTCGGCGGCTCCGGTGTCCTTGTCAACTTCGTTGTCTTCTACCTGGCCAACAAGGCACTCGAAAATGGCCTCGGCCTGCATGCAAACGACGTGGTCGCACAACTCGGATCCACTCGCTGGAACGTACGCTGGTACCACGTTATGTCCACCCTGGCGTTCCTCTTGGCCAACACGTGGAACTACCAGCTCAACCGCTCGTGGACGTTCCGCGGTGTGCATGCCCGCTCCTGGCTGCGTGGGTTTTTCCCGTTTTTGGCCACGGGCCTGCTCGCCTTTGCGGTGTCGCTGACCTGCATGACGTTGCTGATGAACCCCACCACGCCCGTTGGTCTGCCCGACAGTGTCTTCGACGACTCTACCGGTCTGCGCACCAAGTCCTACTGGGCGCAGGCTATCTCGACGTTTATAGCGATGCCTGTGAACTTCATCATCAACAAGCTCTGGACTTTCGGGAAACCGAGAACGGTCGCCAAAGATCAGCCAAACGCTTCACTTTAGCGCGTTGTGGCCCGATTCTTTCGACGGTGAACTTGAGGCTGTGGATAGAGCGCAGCCGGCGCTGGTGTTATCCACAGATTTTATCGAGCGGGTATGCAGCGTGTGCGCTTCTCCCTAGCGTGCAGGGCATGACTCCATTCCAGCAGTTTCTCGATACCCAGCCGTCCGTCGACGTGCTCGTTGGCTTTGACAAACGGTCCGCAGTAGCGGCCGGCATCATGCCGAACTTGGCGAGCAAGTGGGCGGCCGTCCACGACGTCTATTACGGCGCCACCCGGTGGGCCAAGCAGCAACGTCTGGGCCTAGAGGCTGCCCAAGAATTCCCCTTGAGCCAGCTCGTCTACATCGAAGATCGGCTCAAAGAAATCCCCAACGAAGCGGAACGCTGGCGCGTACGACGAAAACTCCTCAAGACTGCATCCACCCACCAGGCACTGAAGGCCAAGGCGGACCGGCTCATTGTCAAACCTGCGCGGACCCGGCCGAAGCTGCAGGTCACGGTATCGAAATCCGTGCACGGCACCCGCGCTCTCAGGGTCACCGCCGACGAGCACGACATCGCCGACATCGAGCACTACCTGCGCGAGGGGCTCGACCCGTCCAAGCCACCGGGGCCCCAGATGCTTCGCCGCTTCCTCGACCTCATTCGCGGCAGCGGCAGCGTACCCAGTAGTATCCGACGACCCATCGTGGTAGTGGGATTGGACCAGCACATACAAATCCTTCGCGGCGAGGGCAACGACATTATTCTGGGGCTGACAGACGGCACGACCATCACCGGAGCCCAATACCTCGAGATGCATCCCGGTATCGAAGAAATAGGGCTCTTCCACCCGGCCGAGGGGGCAGTGAACCTCTACCAAACCCAGCGGTACGCCAACACCAAGCAGCGCGATCTTGCTCGAATGGCGCTCACCGTGTGCCCGTGGCCGGGCTGCCGCCACGGATCCGACAACTGCGAGATCCACCATATACAAGCCTGGTCCCAGGGCGGTGCCACCAATTTGGCCAACCTAGCGCCGGTGTGTCACTACCACAACCAAATCAACCACGACGACGCGACGTTCGCCAACACCCGTGGCGGCGTGCAGCGGCGCGACGGCGTCCCGGTGTGGGTATCTCCCAACGGGATCCCCGCGGCGAACACCTACCATCCCTATGGCGCGATGGAGGTGCTCTTCGGGGAAGCTGCGTCTCCCGCGAACCGCACGTAGCGGGCCAATTCGTCCAGATGACCGCGCGGGTCTACCGGTTCGGGAAGGAGCCCGTCGTAGGTGTAGCCGGCTTTCACCGCGGCGCTTGCCCACGGGGCAGTGGAGTACCCGAGGATCGCCGCGGGGTGACTGTTCTCCGCGCGGAGCTCGACGTTGCCCGCGTAGGATTCGACGAGGTCCTCCCGCACCCCAGGGCGGTGAGCTCACCTCGCTCTAAGGGAGCAGGGTGAGGTCGGCACTTCCTAGTTTGGGCATCGGAATTGACCAGAACTTCACGCTGTCGCTTTAGCTCCGAGTGGCCGAACGAGGATGGGTCAGGGGTGACGGTCCCTGCTAGTTGGCGTGCAGGACGTCGTTGAGTGCAATGCCCTTCGCGGGCACGGCTTCCACCGCCCCGGTGATGGAGTTGCGGCGGAACTGCAGCCCGTTGGCACCGGACAGCTCAAGCGCCTTCACTTCGGTGCCGGCGTCCTTGCCCAGGGCCTCGGCAACCGGCGCGGTCAGCACAACCTTGGTGCCGGCGGTGACGTAGAGGCCGGCTTCGACAATGCAGTCGTCGCCAAGCGAGATGCCCACGCCCGCGTTCGCCCCGAGCAAGCAGCGCTCGCCGAGCGAGATGACTTCCTTGCCGCCGCCGGACAGTGTGCCCATGATGGAGGCGCCGCCGCCGATGTCGGTGCCGTCACCAACCACGACACCCGCGGAGATGCGGCCCTCGACCATGGAAGCGCCGAGCGTGCCAGCGTTGAAGTTCACAAACCCCTCGTGCATGACGGTCGTGCCCTCGGCGAGGTGCGCGCCGAGGCGGATTCGGTCCGCGTCGCCGATGCGCACTCCCGACGGTACGACGTAGTCCACCATGCGCGGGAACTTATCTACGGAGAACACCACCACAGGGCCCTTGGCGGCGAGCCGGCCGCGCGTCATCTGGAAATCAGCGACCGCGCACGGCCCATAGTTCGTCCACACCACGTTGGACAACAGGCCGAAGACGCCGTCCATGTTCGCGCCGTGCGGGCGGATCAGCCGGTGCGACAGCAGGTGCAAGCGCAGGTAAACGTCGTAGGCGTCAACCGCTGGCTCCGACAGGTCGGCGATGGTGGTCTCCACGGCCACGCGTGCGACGCCGCGCGCTTCGTCTGGCCCGACGAGCTCCGCGAAGCGTGCGTCTGGCTCATCCAGCCGACGCGTCCCGGTTTCCCCCGTGGCCTCGTCGATCTTCGGTGCCGGGTACCAGACGTCGAGGACGGTGCCGTCGTGGGTGATGGTGGCTACGCCACGCGCGTGTGCGGAGGTTGGGGAAGTCATGTGAGCTACCTTACGGCACCCCGGTTACGGGTGAGGAACGAGCACGCCACCAGCACCAGCGAGAGGATGGTCACGCTGATGACTTGGGAGCGCGAAGCGTCGTCAAAAAGCATGAGCACCGTCAGCCCCAGCAGTGCCGCAAGCGTCACCCACGGCACCCACGACGCGCCGCGCACGCGCACGGCGGAGCTGCGGATGCGCGGGTGCAGCTTGATGAAGCTCAGCGTGATCATGATCCAAGTGACGATGAGGCAGCCGCCTGTTGCGGACATGATGAAGTCGATCATTCCCGGCGGGTTCCACCACTGCAGGCCGACGGCCACAAACGCGAAAAATACCGACACGAGCACGGAGTTGCGCGGCACGCCAGCGGCGTTAGTCGTGGCCATCCAGCGCGGGGCGTCGCCTTCCAGCGCCTGCTGGTAGCCGAGGCGGGAGGTGCCGTAGATCTGCGCGTTAAAGGCGGAGAGCAACGCCAGCACGATCACCACCTCCATGAGCCCGGCCGCGCCCGGGATGTTGGCCATCTCCAAAACGGCGGTGAAGGGGGAGTCTGCGGCGGAATCGGCGCCGTCGATGGCGGCGTAGGGCAGCAGGAGGATGATTACCGCGACGGAGCCGATGTAGAACAGGGCGATGCGCCAGATGATGGAGTTCACGGCGCGCTTGACGTTCTCCGACGGGTTTTCGGACTCGGCCGCGGCGATGGTGACCACTTCGATGCCGCCGAACGCGAACGCGACGGCAAGCAGCCCCGCCGCGATACCGCTGATGCCGTTGGGGGCGAACCCGGATTCGCGGACGTTGCCGAAGCCGACAAAATCGCTCGCGGGCAGCACACCGGACCAGAGCAGGACGCCGATGACCAAAAAGCCCAGAATCACGGCGATTTTGATCATGGCGAACCAGTACTCGAACTCGCCGAAGCCCTTGACTTGCGCGAGGTTCACGGCGGTGAGGATGGCCACGACAATGAGCCCTGGGATCCACTGGGGCACGCCGAACCAGCCGGCCATCATCGCGGAGGCGCCGGTGAGCTCCGCGCCGCACGCCATGATGAGGAGGAAGTAGTAGATCCACCCGAGCAGGAATCCGGCCCAGTGGCCGAACGCCATGCGTCCGTAGGTGGCGAATGAGCCGGATGAGGGGTGCGCTGCGGCCATCTCGCCGAGCATGCGCATCACGGCGATGACGATCAGCCCGGCGATGACGTACGCGATGAGGATCGCGGGCCCGGCTGCGCGGATGCCCACGCCGACGCCGAGGAAGAGGCCGGCACCGACTGCGGTGCCCAAGCCCATGAGTGTGAGGTGACGCGATTTCAGGCCGGAGCCCAGATCGCCTCTGCTTATCGACGTTCCTTCGGCCATTTACCTGTTTCCCTTTCCATGCACCGCACTGGCGAGTGCGATGACTCCAACAACGACGGCGACAGCAAGCATCTGGAACCGGCCGTCGGGGTTTGCGAGCATGAGCGCGATCACGCCGCCGGCGAGCGCGATCATCACCCACGGCAGGACGTTCGGAGCCCACATTCGCACCTCCGTGATCTCGCCGGTGGCTACCAGCTTGGGGTGGATGCGCACAAAGGACAGCGCGACCACGATCCACAGCACGATCAGGCAGCCGCCGACCGCGTTGAGGAGGAAGGCGAGTAGCCCGGGCGGGTTCCAGTACTGCAGAGCCACCGCGGCGAATCCGAAGACGACGGAGACGATGACGGCGCGCACGGGCACGCCGCGGGCGTCGGTGCGCGCGAAGGAGGCGGGTGCGTCGCCGCGTACTGCGAGGTTCTGCAGGAAGCGCGATGAGCCGTAGATTTGCGTGTTGCAGGCGGAAAGCAGGGCCACCACGATCACGGCTTCCATGATGCCCACGGCACCCGGGATGTTGGCCATTTCGAGCACGGCCGTAAACGGCGAGTCAGCCGCGGAGTCGGCGCCGCCGATCTGGTCGAAGGGCAAAAGCAGCACGATCAGCAGCACGGAGCCGATGTAGAACACCGAGATGCGCCAGATGATGGAGCGGATGGCGGAGTGCACGCCCGCCTGCGGGTCCTCGGATTCCGCGGCGGCGACGGTGACCAGCTCGATGCCGCCGAACGCGAACGCGACGGCGAGGAGGGCAGTAGCGACGCCGGACCAGCCATTGGGCATGAACCCGACCTCGTTGACGTTGTGCAAACCCACGAAGCCGCCGGCGGGCAACAGCCCGAGCCACAGCGCCACGCCGATGGCAAGGAATGCGATGATGACGGCGACCTTGATCAGGGCGAACCAGAATTCGAACTCGCCGAAATTCTTCACTGCTGAGAAGTTGATCACCGTAAAGATGACGATTGCGGCTAACGCGGGGAGCCACGGCGAGATGCCGAACCAAGCTGCCACGATGGCGGAGGCACCGGTGATCTCCACGGCCATGATCATGATCATCATGAACCAGTACAGCCAGCCGATGGTGAACCCGGCCCACGGCCCGAACGCCTGCGCGGCGTAGGTGGAAAACGTGCCGGAAGAAGGCCGCGCGGCCACCATCTCCGCGAGCATCTGCATGAAGCAGACGGTGATGAACCCGGCGATCACGTAGGCGATCAGCACTGCGGGACCGGCTGCGGCGATGCCCACGCCGGTGCCCAGGAACAGGCCCGCGCCGATGGCTGAGCCGAGGCCCATCATGGTGAGGTGGCGCGTTTTCAGCCCGCGCGCGAGCGCCGTGGAGTCCGCGACAGGGGAAACAGGTGTTGACATGCTCAACACCTTAAACGCACACTTTTAGGCCGACGGCATTATATGCCGTTTTCTCCGCGCCGCCGCACCACGGGAGAGGTGGAAAACGGCTCGTGCTCGATGCGCAGGTCGCTGCGCCCAGCGATCGCGCTCGCGGGCACTTGGGTGCCGGACTCCACATCGAAGACCATCGTCTCCGGCTCGAGCATGACACCGACGCCGATCTCGCACCGGTCGCCAAGATCCACCCCGATCACGCCCGCCGAGGGATGCAGCCGGCAATCCCGCCCCATCCGCATCGGACGGCGCTCGAATTCGCTGACCCGCGAGGCCATGAGTGTGGAGGACAGCGAAAGGTCTGTGCCGCCGCCTACTACTACCGCAGAGGACACCCGGCCCTCGATGCGCGCCGGTCCAAGTGAGCCCGCGTTATAGGACACGTAGCCCTCGCGCATCACCGAGGTTCCCTCGGCCAGGTAGGCGCCCAGCCGCACGCGCTCGGCCTCCGCGATCGTTACGCCCGAAGGCACCACGTAGTCCACCATGCGCGGCAGGCGGTCGATGCCGTAGACGTGGATCAGCCCGCGCGCCCGCAAGTTCATGCGCACGGTTTCGAAGTTGTCGGCCAGGCACGGTCCCTTGTTCGTCCACACCACAGGTACCAGCAGCTCCAGCGCGCCCTCCAGGTTGATGGTGAGAGGCTCGACCATGCGGTGCGACAGCAGGTGCAGGCGCAAAAAGACGTCGTGGGCGTCCACCGGTGGCGCGTTCAAATCAGCGATCGTGGTGCGCACTGGCACAAGCTCCACCAACCTGTCGTGGTCCGATCCGATGAGTTTGAGGAACTTCGGGGAGAGTTCGTGGGCGGAGACGCGGTGGGTGGCCGAAGGTTCGTCGATAGGCACAAGCTCCGGCGACGGGAACCAGGTGTCCAGCACAGTCCCGTCCATGGCGATGTTGGCAATTCCGACGGCGCGCGCTCCAGCAGACATGCCTGGGAGTGTAAACGTAGGATCGCCGTGTGACTTCCTTAGATCTCTTCGCTGACCCTGTCGAGCTGACCGCGGCGCTCGTGGACATCGAGTCGCCCTCGCACCACGAGGAGGCGATCGCGGACGCCATTGAGGAGGCGCTGCGCGGCCTCGAGCACGCCGAGGTGCAGCGCTTCGGCAACACGGTGGTCGCCCGCACGACCTTCGGGCTGGACAGCCGCGTCGTGCTCGCCGGCCACATTGACACGGTGCCGCTGGCCGATAACACGCCGCATCGGCTCGCCGACGGCATTCTCCACGGCTGCGGCTCCGTGGACATGAAATCCGGCATGGCGTGCTACCTCAACGCCTTCGCGCGGCTTGCGCAGCCCGGCAAGACCGCACACGACCTCACCCTCATTGCCTACGAGGCCGAGGAGGTGGCGCAGGAGTACAACGGCTTGTTCCACCTGGAACGCGACCACCCTGAGCTGCTGGCCGGTGACATCGCCCTGCTCGGCGAGCCGTCCGGCGGGATCATCGAGGCCGGTTGCCAGGGCTCCATCCGGGTCTTCGTGGACGCGTCCGGCACCCGCGCTCACTCCGCGCGCAGCTGGCTCGGCCACAACGCGGCGCACGACCTCGCCGGGGTGCTCACCCGCATCGCCGCCTACGAGCCGCGGAGCGTGGTCATCGACGGCTGCGAGTACCGCGAGGGCCTCAACGTGGTGGGCCTGGAGGGCTTCGTGGCCACGAACACCATCCCCGACCACGCGCGGCTCATCGTGAACTTCCGGTACGCGCCGGACCGCTCGGTGGAAGATGCCAAGGCGCACCTGGAGGAGGCGCTTCAGCTTGACGACGAGCTGACGCTGACCTACGACGACATCTCCCCGGCCGCCCTTCCTGGGCTCGGCGACCCGGTTGCAGCCGGCTTGGTCAAGGCTGTGGGCGGGAACTTCCGGGCGAAGTTTGGGTGGACGGACGTGTCGCGTTTTTCCAGCCTGGGTGTGCCCGCGGTGAATTTCGGGCCCGGTGACCCGGGGTTCGCCCACAAGAAGGACGAGCAATGCCCGGTCGACCAGATCCGCCAAGTGTCAACGCAACTGCTGGATTACCTCAGCGCTGAAAGCGAGTAAACCCCATGGCCCCGCTGAACATTCCCCGCCCGGACCGCGACCGCAAGTTACGTGGCCCCATCGCACTACGCGGCGAGGACCACCAGGCGTCCACCCACGACCAACGACTGCTTGAATCCGCCGGCCACGCCGACGGGCAGTGGAAGCACGAAGATCCCTGGCGCGTGATGCGCATCCAGTCCGAGTTCGTCGCTGGCTTCGATGCGCTGTCCGACATGCCCAAGGCCGTGACGGTTTTTGGTTCCGCCCGCCTGGGGGAGGGTACCCCGGAGTACGAGCAGGCCTACGAGGTCGGCCGCGCGCTGGCGGACTCGGGGTACGCAGTGATCACCGGCGGCGGGCCGGGCCTGATGGAGGGGCCGAACCGCGGCGCCCACAACGCGGGCGGCCTGTCGGTCGGCTTGGGCATCGAGCTGCCCTTTGAGCAGGGGTTGAACGACTGGGTCGACCTCGGCCTGAACTTCCGCTACTTCTTCGCTCGCAAGACCATGTTTTTGAAGTACTCGCAGGCCTTCGTCGCGTTGCCGGGCGGCTTCGGCACCATGGACGAGGTCTTCGAGGTGCTGTGCATGGTGCAAACGGGCAAGGTGACCAACTTCCCGATCGTGCTCATCGGCACCGAGTTCTGGTCCGGCCTGGCGGCGTGGATCGAAGACCAGCTGCTCGCCCGTGGCTTGATCTCGCCGGGCGACGAGAAGCTTTACCTGGTCACCGACTCGGTGGATGAGGCCGTCGCCCACATCGTGGAGGCGCACAGGGTGATGACGGATCAGCGTCTGCACAATGCCTAAGCCGCTCGCCCAGGTCATGGCGATTGTCAATCGCACGCCCGATTCCTTCTACGACAAAGGCGCCACGTTCGCCGCGGACAAAGCGCTTTTGCGTATCGACGACGCCGTGGCCGCCGGCGCCACCATCATCGACATCGGCGGCGTCAAGGCAGGCCCCGGCGACGAGGTTACGGTTGCCGAGGAAACGGAGCGCGTCGTTCCTCTCATCGCCGCCGCCCGCTCCCGGCACCCCGATGTGACTATTAGCGTGGACACATGGCGCGCGCAGGTGGCCGAGGCCGCGATCGACGCCGGGGCCGACTTGATCAACGATACGTGGGCGGGGTTCGACCCGGAGCTCGTTGAGGTGGCGGGGCATCACCGCGTGGGGTACGTGTGCTCGCATACCGGCGGGGTGACCCCGCGCACGCGCCCGCACCGGGTGCACTACGACGACGTGGTCGCCGACGTGATCGCGGAGACCACCGCACTCGCGGAGCGCGCCGTAGCCGCGGGCGTGCCGGAGGAGCGGATCTTCATCGACCCCACCCACGACTTCGGCAAAAACACCTACCACGGTCTCGAACTGCTGCGCCGCGTGGACGAGCTCGTGGACACCGGCTGGCCGGTGCTGATGGCGCTGTCGAATAAGGACTTCGTGGGGGAGACACTGCACCGTGGCCTGTACGGCGCGGACATCACCGAGCGTGTTCCCGGCACCCTCGCCGCCACCGCGTGGGCCGCCGCACGCGGGGTGGCGGCCTTCCGCGCCCATGAGGTCGCCGCCACCGTAGACGTGATCCGCATGACCGCCGCCATCCAGGGCGACATGGCCCCCATGCACACCGTGCGGGGGCTGGCGTGAAGGTCAGCGTGGTCATCCCGGCGCTCAACGAGCAGGACACGGTCGCAGGCGTGGTGGAGCAGTGCCTCGCGTCCGCGGCCGACGAGGTGCTCGTCGTCGACCCGGATTCCACCGACGCCACCGCGGAGCGTGCCGCCGCCGCGGGGGCAAGGGTGGTGCCGTGGCGCGAGGTGGACCCGCGCGAGCCCTGGGAGGGCAAGGGCGAGGCGCTGTGGCGCGGGGTGAAGGCGGCCAGCGGCGACGCGGTGGTGTTTGTGGACGCGGATGTGACCTCGCTTCAACCGTGGTGGGTCGACGCGCTTGCCACTCCGCTGCAAGACAGCACCGTCCACCTAGTCAAAGCCTCCTACGACCGCACCCGCGCCGGCGGCCGCGTCACCGAGCTGACCGCCAAGCCCTTGCTGCGCGCATGTTTCCCGGAACTCGCGCACATACGTCAGCCGCTTGCGGGCGAATACGCCATTCGCCGATCCACCGCGCTGCGGTTGCCGTTCGTTTCCGGCTACGGCGTGGAAGCAGGATTGCTTATCGACGTCGCATCCGCCCACACCCCCGCATCCATCCAACAAGCCCAACTGAGCCCCCGCGAGCACCGCAACCGCCCGTTGACGCAGCTGGCCCCCATGGCCGACGTGGTCGCCCGCACCATACTCGCGCGCGCCGGGGTGGCGGACATCGAGGTCCGCGAGCGGCCTGCCTGGGTAGACGGTTAAACTGGCCGTCATGCTTTCCTGGATCATCCTCATCCTTATCCTCGCGTTGTTGAGCATCATCGGCGTGCGCGTGTTCGCCTCCGTCTTCGGCCGCGGGGAGGCGCTGCCCCCCATGCCGCCGACCAGCGAGGTCAAGGAGGCCAACCGCCGCGCGGTGGAGGAGGGCAACTTCGGCGACATCCAGCTCGAGGTGGTGCACCGCGGGTACCGCATGGATCAGGTGGATGCGCTGCTGGAGCAGTTGGCGGGTGACAACCTTGGGCCCGTCGATAGGCGTGGCGCTCAGGTAGAATCTTCTGCACAACCCCATCACGAAGTTTAAGGAGCGTAGACGAATGGCAGCAATGAAGCCGCGTACCGGCAGTGGGCCTATGGAAGCGGTGGAGGAATCCCGCAAGATCGTGATGCGCATCCCGTCCGACGGCGGTGGCCGCCTCGTCGTGGAGCTGACCAAGGAAGAGGCCGGCGAGCTCGGCCGGTTGCTCACGGAGGCCGCAGAAGCCTAACGCGGTAGTATCGCCACATGCTCAACGACATTGTGGACGTGCTGGCCGACCCGGCAGATCTCACCCCGCTTCGGGGCGCAGACGATTTCACCCGTCTCGTCTCCGAATCGGGGCATTCTTATGACGTGGCCAAACAGGGCTACGTCACCCTCGCCGCAGGCAAGGGGATCGGCCACGAGGGCGACTCGTTGGAGATGGTCAACTCCCGTGAAACCTTCCTGTCCAACGGCCACTTTGCGCCGTTCGTGGAGTCTGTGTCCGACGCGCTCGCCGACGTTGTGGAGGGCGTGGCGGGGGATGCGGATCCCGTCATCCTCGAGGCCGGCGCTGGCACCGGCTACTACCTCGCCCATACCTTGGACCTGATTCAGGGGGCGCGCGGCGTGGGGCTGGACGTGTCCGTCCCGGCGGCGAAGCACCTGGCTAAGTCGCACCCGCGCGTGGGTGCCGTGGTGGCGGACGTGTGGGAACAGCTGCCAATACGCACCGGCTCCATCCACGCCTTGGCCGTGGTGTTCGCTCCGCGAAACCCGGCCGAGTTCGCGCGCGTGCTCGTTGAGGGCGGCGAGGCCGTCATGCTCGTCGCAGACCAGGGCCACCTCGACGAGCTGCGCGAGCCGCTGGGCATCCTCGGTGTGGAGGACGGCAAGATCGAACGCCTCATTGCCCAATCCGAGGGACACTTGGTGCCCGCGGCGGCCCCGGAACTCATCGAGTACCCCATGCAGCTGGGCCGCGACGCCATCGCCGCCCAGGTAGGTATGAGCCCGTCGGCGCGCCACCTCGACGCGGACGTGTTACAGGCCCGCCTGGCGGAATTGCCCGAGCAGATGGAGGTCACCGCCCGCGCGCAGCTGATCCGCATGCGCAAGGCCTAACCGCCGAAAACGCTGCCGCCCCAACCAGCGCGTGGGTGGGGCGGCAGCGTCGTGTCGTCGGGAGGCGGACTAGCGCACGTAGCCGCGGCGCCACTCGCTGTGGATCTCTGCGCCGTCGTGGGCGCGGGTGCGGATGCCGGAGCAGTTGCCCTCCAGCCACACGCGCGAGGACATGACCACGCTGCCGCCGCCGGCGTAGACCTCGATGGTGGAGCCGTCGACGATGACGGTGATGTTGTCCTCGTCCTCGTCGTGCAGCTCGGCGGTGGTGGGGGTGCCGTCCAAGCGGTCCAGGGTGAGCCTGTCTCCGGAGTGGGTGATCACCACTCCCGGCTCACCGTTGCCGTCGAGCACCTCCACTGTGACCGACGAGCCCGGAGCGATCTCGCACAAGCCCGCCCACATGCGGGCTCGGTCGGTGCTGTCCACCGCGTCCGGCAGCCCCACGGCCGGCACCTGGTACAGGCGCCCGCCTTGCAACGTGACGCGGCGCGGGAGGGTGAGCGCGTTGGCCCAGCCCTCGGCGTCCCAGTTGGGCTCGCGGGTGGGGTCGCCGTTGCGGTCCGTGTTGGTCATGAACCCGTAAAGGTAGGCGCGTTCGTACAGGTTGGCGGTTTCCGACAAGCTGTAGGTGGTGTTGCGGGGGCGGGTGAAGTCGTGCCCGTGGTCCAGGATGGTGAAGGGGGTGTCTACGCGGAATACGGTGCCCCGCAGCTCGCCCACGGCGTAGACGGCGGTGTCTTTGCCGTCGCGTTCGAGGGTGATGAACAAAACGTCGCGGATCTCGCCGTCAACCTCGTCGCGCAGGCGGATGATGCGCGGCGCGACGAGGGAGGCATCCAGGTCGATGCCGGTTTCGCCGTCGAACTCGAGCGGCCCCTCCAGTTTCCAGTCGCGCCCGTCGTCGGAGGTGAGGACGACCGGCCTGGGCGTGGTTTCCGGACCGGAGACGGCGAGCATCAGCCAGCCGTCGTGCGCGTCCTCGCGGTCGGTGCCGGCCTCCCAGTCTGGCACGACGCAGGGGGAGCGGAAGTTGGCCGCGCCGGCGGTGTCCTCGACTACCGCGCCGAGACGGGTGGCGACCTTGGTCACCTCCAGTTCTTCCTCCTCGTCCAAGTCGGCGCACAGGTGGTCAACGTGGGCCACGTGCGCGATCTGGATGGTGTTGCCGGCAGCGGTGGCGGAGGTGAAGAAGAGGTCTAGCCCGTCGTCGGCGGAGGCGAGGGTGCCGGCGCGCACGGCGGTTTCGCCACCGACGGGCACGATCACGTCGTTGCAGTCGAGCCAGCTGAACGGGTCGCCCTCGCTCATCTCGTGGCCCCAGCGGCTGGGGGCGTCGGGGGTGGGGCGGTACTGGTAGAACATGTGCCAGATACGCTCCTGCGCCGCGCCGGTGCGGTAAATGCCGGCGGGGCCTTCGAGGATGCCGTGCTCGGCGGTCACGTGCAGCTCCGGACGGTAGACGGTCATCACATCAGCCCCTTGTAGATTTCGACGGTGTCCCGCGCAATAGTTGCCCAGGAGAATTCGGTTTTCGCACGATCGAGCCCGGCGGCGCCCATGGCGGCGGCGCGGCCAGAATCGCCCGCGACAGCGTTGACGGCTTCGGCGAGGCGTTGTTCGAAGCCGTCCGCGTCGTCCGCGTCGTAGTCCACGAGCACGCCTGTTTCGCCGTCCACAACAACTTCGGGGATGCCGCCGACGCGCGAGGCCACCACGGCGGTGCCGCACGCCATGGCCTCGAGGTTCACAATGCCCAGCGGCTCGTAGATGGAGGGGCACACGAATACGTCGGCCAGTGAGTACACCTGGCGCACCTTCTCCGGCGGCATCATTTCCTGCACCCAGAAGATCCCGCCGCGCTGAGCCTTCAGCTTATCGACGAGCCCTTCGGTCTCCGCCGCAATCTCCTTGGTGTCCGGGGCGCCGGCGCAGAGAATGATCTGGATGTCCTCGTCGAAGGATTGGGCCGCCTTGAGCAGGTGTGGCACCCCCTTTTGGCGTGTGATGCGGCCGACGAACGCCACGACGGGTTTGTCAGGGTCCACGCCCAGCTCTTCGCCGATATTCCCGGTGTCGGGGTACCACTTCTGCGGGTCGATGCCGTTTAAGACGGTGTGGACTTTAGCGTCGTCGATACGCGGGTAGGCGCGCAGCACCGCCTCCTTCATGCCCGCGGAGACCGCGATGACCGCGTCCGCGTACTCGAATGCGTTCTTCTCCGACCAGGAGGAGACGTTGTAGCCGCCGCCGAGCTGCTCGCGCTTCCAGGGGCGGTCCGGTTCCAGCGAGTGGGCGGTAACGACGTGGGGGATCTCGTGCAGCTGGCCGGCGAGGTGGCCACCCAAGCCTGCGTACCAGGTGTGGGAGTGCACCACGTCCAGCCCGCCGGCGGCGTCCGCCATGCGCAGGCCGGTGGACAGCGTTTTGATTGCGCCGTTGGCATCCTCTAGGGCCGGGTCGACGCCGTGGACGTACACGCCCTGCTCGTTGCGGGGGGCGCCCATGCAGTGCACGTCCACGTCGACGATCTCGCGCATGAAGCGCGTTAGCTCTGTGACGTGCACGCCGGCGCCACCGTAGACCTCCGGCGGGTATTCGCGGGTGAACATTCCGACTTTCATGCCCGCCGAGCCTACTGACGCGCGCGAATCCCTGCAGGAGCGAACAATTCTCATTAGCCTTACGGTTATGAAAAGCCAGCCACGAGTTCTCGCCATCGTCTTGGCCGGCGGGGAGGGCAAGCGCCTGTTCCCCCTCACCGCCGACCGCGCCAAACCCGCCGTGCCGTTCGGCGGAAACTACCGCCTCATCGACTTTGTCCTGTCTAACCTTGTCAACGCGGGCTACATGCGCATCGCGGTGCTCACGCAGTACAAGTCCCACTCGCTTGACCGCCATGTGGCCACCGCATGGAACGTCTCCGGGCCCACCCAGCAGTACATCGCCTCCGTGCCGGCGCAGCAGCGCCGCGGCAAGCGCTGGTACTCGGGCTCGGCGGACGCGATCGTGCAGTCGTTGAACCTCATCTACGACGACGCGCCGGATTACGTCCTCGTGCTGGGCGCGGACCACGTCTACCGCATGGACCCCTCGCAGATGGTGGAGGACCACATCGCCTCCGGCAAGGCCGCTACAGTGGCCGGCATCCGCGTGCCGCGCTCGGAGGCGCACGCGTTCGGCTGCATCCAGGCGGACGACGACGGCACGATCACCGAGTTCCTGGAAAAGCCGTCAGACCCACCAGGTACCCCGGACGACCCGGACGTGACCTACGCGTCCATGGGCAACTACTGCTTCTCCACCGAGGCGCTGATCAAGGCGCTTCTAGAGGACGAACAGAACGAGGACTCCGCCCACGACATGGGCGGCGACATCATCCCGTTCTTCGTTGCCCAGGGCGAGGCGAACGTGTACGACTTCTCCCGCAACGAGGTCCCCGGCGCCACCGAGCGCGACCACGGTTACTGGCGTGACGTGGGCACGATCGACTCGTTCTACGAGGCCCACATGGACCTCATCTCGTCCCACCCGGTGTTCAACCTCTACAACAAGGCGTGGCCGATCCACGCCACCGAGGACGGCAACTTGCCGCCGGCGAAGTTCGTCATGGGCGGTATCGCGCAGGAGTCCATCGTCGCGTCCGGTTCCATCATCTCGGGCGCCACGGTGCGCAACTCGGTGCTGTCTACCGACGTCCGCGTGGAAGAGGGGGCCACCGTGGAAGGCTCCGTCCTCATGCCGGGCGTGCGTGTGGGCAAGGGCGCGGTGGTACGCCACTGCATCTTGGACAAGAACGTCTACGTCTCCGACGGGGAGATCATCGGCGTCGACACCGAGCGCGACCGCCAGCGCTTCACCGTCTCCGACAACGGCGTGGTCTGCGTGGGCAAGAGCGAGGTGATTTAGCCCCGTTTGGTGATGAGCGTCAGCCCGCCGTCGAGAGGCAGGCGCGCCACCGCCGCGTCGTCGAGCGCTAGCGTATCGACGAAAGCGTCCGCCTCCCTCGCCGCTTCCGTCTCACGGTCGCGGCGGGTGGGGTCGGCCACGGTGCCGTCGAGAAGCGAGCCCGCAATGACCAGCGTGCCGCCGGGGGCGAGGAGGGGCCACGCCGCGTCGATGAGCGGCCGAAGCTGTACGGCCGCGACGTCGGCGTAGATGAGTTGGTACGCGCCGGTTGCCAGCCGCCCCATGACCTCCAGGGGGCGGGAGGTGAGGAAACGCACGCGAGAGGGCGCGAAGCCTGCCGCGCGGAACGCCTCTTTCGCGCCCGCCTGCAGCGCAGCTTCCGGCTCGATGCAGGTCAGGGTGGCTTTCTCTCGCAAGCCCACAAGGATGTGCAAGCCAGCGACGCCCGCCGCGGGCGTGACGGCCACGGCGCCCTGGGATGCCTGGCTGCCAGCCGCGAGCACCGTGAGCAGATCACCCACGATGGGGCTCGGTGTGGGCACGCCGTTTTCCTCCGCGTCCTCGCGGGCCTGGCGCAGCGCGTCGGCCACCGCTTCCGGAATGTGGTCCCGGCGCGCGGTGATGTAGGTGCTCAATTGAGAAAAAGCCGTCTCACTCACACGAGCAATCATAGCGGGGTGCCGCATCCCCAGGCAGCTCCCAGGTGCACAGCTGGCAAACGGGGTCCCGGTCTGCCAAAATGACCCCCATGACCGTCGAGGAAACCCCGCTGTCCGGCACCGCCGCGTTCGACGCGGGCGAGGGGGCCATGCCCACATGGGCGGAGCTGGTGCAGGAGCACGCGGACAGCGTCTACCGCCTCGCGTACCGCCTCTCCGGCAATCAGCACGACGCCGAAGACCTCACGCAGGAGACGTTCATGCGTGTCTTCCGCAGCGTGAAGCGCTACCAGCCCGGCACCTTCGAGGGCTGGCTGCACCGCATTACCACCAACCTGTTCTTGGACATGGTGCGGCGCCGCGCCAAGATCCGCATGGAGGCCCTGCCGGAAGATTACGAGCGCGTCCCGGGCACTGACATGACCCCGGAGGAGGCGTACAACGTCGCCAACCTCGACCCGGCGCTGCAGCGCGCGTTGGATGACCTCGCCCCGGATTTCCGTGTTGCGGTCGTGCTCTGCGACGTGGTGGGCATGACCTACGAGGAGATCGGAGAAACCCTCGGGCTGAAAATGGGCACCGTGCGCTCCCGCATTCACCGAGGCCGTGCGCAGCTGCGCGAATCCCTCGAACATCAAGCGCTTGAAGACGCGAACGCGCTGGAACTCATCCGCGCCCGCTAAGAAGCGACGTGATCAGCATGGCCCGACGCGAGTTCAACTCCACCGACCATCTCAACCCCGAAGCGGTCGCCGCCTTTGTGGACGGGGAGCTGTCGGATTCCGCATTTCACCGCGCGGCGAAGCACTTGGCGGACTGCGACGAGTGCCGCGCGGAGGTGGACTGCCAGCGCAAGGCCGCGAACAGGCTGCGGGTGGTGGACGACTCCGGCGTGCACGCCCCAGCGTCACTCGTGGAGCGGCTTGCCGGATTGTGTGCGGACGACCTCGCGGGTGATGCCGAGGGGGACAGCGCGCGCCGTGGGGAGGCCGCGCGGGAGAAACTAGGCAGGCTCGGCAATGCGCTGCAGTCGTCTGTCCAGTCCTCCCTGAGCGCGCTGAAGCGGCGCGGGGAGTAGGGTGACGTAGGTGTTTTCCAACATCGGCTGGGGCGAGATCTTTTTCCTCCTGATCATCGGGCTCATCGTGATCGGGCCCGAACGCCTGCCCGCCGTCGTTGAGGATGTGCGTGCGGCGATCTACGCGGCAAAAAAGGCGATCAACAACGCAAAGGCGGAGCTCAACGGCGAGCTCGAGGGCTTTGACGAGTTTAAAAAGCCGATAGACACCGTCTCCCAGTACGCCGCGATGGGGCCGCGCCGCGCCATGGCCAAGGTGCTGTTCGAAGACGAGGCGGTGGACGGCCCCGCACCCGCAGGCCCGTCAGAACCCGCGAAGTCGGGGCCCCGTCCGCAGACCGGTTCCACCAAGGTCGCCGGTGCGAAGCCGGATGATGGTGGGCGGGCGGAGCGGCCGTCGCAAAGCAAGGGCTTTTCCTGGGAGGATATTACTTAACCTGCGGGTTTAAGCTCTTGCCGGCGAGCGAATCGCGCCGCACCTTGAGCTGGTCCGCCACCGCCTGGATGGCTTTGGCGGCGGGGGAGTCCGGCTCGGAGATGACCACCGGTGTCCCGCTATCGCCGTGTTCGCGCAGCTTCGGGTCCAGGGGGATGGAGCCGAGCAGCTTCACGTCCGAATCCGTCAGCTGAGTCAGCCGCTCTGCGACCTGCTCGCCGCCGCCCTCGCCGAAGATGTTCATCACGGTGCCGTCGGGCATGGTCATGCCGGCCATGTTCTCAATCACGCCGGCGATCTTCTGGTCCGTCTGCTGCGCGATGGTGCCTGCGCGCTCAGCGACCTCGGCGGCCGCGGCCTGCGGGGTGGTCACGATGAGCAGCTCCGCGTTGGGCACCAGCTGGGCCACGGTGATGGCCACGTCGCCGGTGCCGGGCGGAAGGTCCATGAACAGCACGTCAAGATCGCCCCAGTACACGTCGGCGAGGAACTGCTGGATCGCGCGAGTGAGCATGGGCCCGCGCCACACGATGGGCGCGTTGCCCTCCACGAACTGCCCCACGGAGATGTGACGCACGCCGTTTGCGATGGGGGGCATGATCATCTCGTCTACTACAGTTGGCCCCTTGTCGTCGGAGCCCATGAGCCCCGGCACCGAGTGGCCGTAGATGTCCGCGTCAACGATGCCCACAGTGAGTCCTTGTGCCGCGAGTGCGGTAGCCAGGTTCACCGTCATGGAGGACTTGCCCACGCCACCCTTGCCGGACGCCACGGCGTAGATGCGCGTGCGCGTGTCCGGGTCCGCGAAAGGAATCACGGGGCCGGTCTGCTCGCCGCGCAGCTTCAGCGCCAGCGCCCGGCGCTGCTCGTCGCTCATGGTGTGCAGGGTGACGGAGACGTTACCGATACCGTCGAGCTCTTCGAGCACCGCGCGCGTGTTGCCTTCGATGGTGTCTCGCATCGGGCAGCCCGCGATGGTGAGGTAGATGCCCACCGCAACGTCTGCGCCGCTCACGCGCACGGATTCCACCATGCCCAGCTCAGTGATGGGCTTGCCAATCTCGGGATCCTCTACGCGCGCGAGCGCGGCGTGGACGTCCGCTTCTGTAATCACATGTTCAATAGCCATCTCGCCCAGCAGTATAACGGGGCGCGGCGCGGATACCGATACACTAGGGCGCATGACAAATCCCATGAACAACACTGGCCGCGGCCTTGCGCGCGAGGTGCCCACGGGCTGGCCTGTCGGCAGCTTCAAAACGTATGCGGAGGCGCAGCGGGCCGTGGATGCGCTGTCGGACCAGCAGTTCCCGGTGGAGAAGCTTTCCATCGTCGGCGTGGATCTCATGCAGGTGGAGAAGATCACCGGCCGTCTGACGTGGGGCAAGGTGCTTGGCACCGGCGCGTTGTCCGGCCTGTGGATGGGCCTGTTTCTGGGCCTGATCCTGTCGGTGTTCACGGAGCCTGGCTCGGGCTGGGTCACGTTCACCACCACGCTGGTTGTCGGTGCGGTGTTCGGTCTCGTGTTCGCGGCGGTCGCGTACGCGTTCACGGGTGGCAAGCGCGATTTCTCTTCCGCTACCACGATCGTGGCTGGCCACTACGACGTCTTGTGCGAGGCGGACGCGGCACCGCGGGCGCGGGATCTCATCGCGGGGCAGCAGCCTATCGACGGCGCTTCGCACCCCAACCCCGATGCGTAACACCCACCGCGCGCTGGCCGTGCTGGCGGGGTCGGCGCTTGCGCTGGCGGGTTGCGCACCAGCGGGCCTGCAGAGCAACGGCAAAGACCCGGTGGCCATCGGGGTCGACGCCGACGACCCGGAGCAGTTGGTGCTGGGCGAGATTTATAGCCGCGTTCTGCAGCAGCTCGGGCGGCCGACGAGCGTGACCGCCACCGACTTCTCCGCCGGGGACACCCTTCGGGTGCTGAAGGAAACCCCGATTGATTTCGTGGTGACGTGCACAGGCAAGCTGGTCGAGGAGACGGACCCGGCCGCCGCGAAGGCCTTGGGCGGCGAAGCGAAGACGGGTGCGGAGGGGATGTCGGACACGGTTTACGATGCCGCGGTTGCCGCGCTGCCCGGCAGCGTGCGCACCGTCGACCCCTCCCCGGCGCAGGGCTGCGGGGGCGCGGGAGCACTACCGCAAAACGTCATTCCGCTGTTTTCCGCGTCAGTCTTCGACCGTGGGGAGATCAACCGCCTGAACTTCATCACCCGCGTCATGTCCACCAAGGCGATCGGGGAGATGGCTGAGGAGGTCGCAGACGGCGCGGACATGGAGGACACGCTGGCGGCGTGGATGATGGAGTACGCACACATCGACGTCTACGCCAACGAGCTGGCCGACCCCGATGAGGGCGCCGCGGCGGGGGATTCCGCGGATAGCGCCGGAGCGCGCTAGAACCCGCGGACACGAAGAAGGGCCCCGGGGTTTCCCGGGGCCCTGGCGCTGTAGCGGGGCGTCCGTCAGGACGTCGCTAGGCTACTTCGCAAACGCGTCCTCGAGCAGCTGCTTCTCTTCCTGCTGGTGCACCTTGGCCACACCGGTTGCGGTGGTGGACTGGGCGCGGCGGGAGACCCGAACCATCTCCGGCATGTCCGGGATGAGGGTGCGCAGGTGTTCGTTGTAGAACGGCCACGCGCCCTGGTTTGCTGGCTCGTCCTGGACCCAACGGATCTGCTTGGCGTTCGGGTAGTTCTTGAACGCGTCGGACAGGCGGTTGTAGGGGATGGGGTGGAGCATCTCCACGCGGACGATGGCGACGTCGTCGCGGCCGTCCTCTTCCTTCTTCTTCGCCAGCTCCCAGTAGATCTTGCCGGAGCACAGCAGGATGGTCTCCACCTTGTCGGTGTCGCCGACGACCTTGTTGCCGCGCTCGACGAAGTTCGGGTCGTCGATGACGGACTGGAAGCGGTCCACCTCGATGAAGTCAGCCGGCTGGGACACAGCCGCCTTGTTGCGCAGCATGGACTTCGGGGTGAACACGACCAGCGGGCGCTTCATCTCGCCGAGAGCCTGGCGGCGCAGCAGGTGGAAGTGGTTAGCCGGGGTGGACGGCTGGGCGATGGTCATGGAGCCCTCCGCCACGAGCTGCAGGTAGCGCTCGATGCGGGCGGAGGAGTGGTCCGGGCCCTGGCCCTCGTAGCCGTGCGGCAGCAGCGAGATCAGCGACGACAGCTCGCCCCACTTGGTCTCGGAGGAGGACAGGTACTCGTCGATGACGGTCTGGGCGCCGTTGGCGAAGTCGCCGAACTGCGCCTCCCAGGCCACCACGGCGTCCTTGTTGCCCAGGGTGTAGCCGTACTCGAAGCCCATGCCCGCGTACTCGGTCAGCGCGGAGTTGAACACCTGGAAGTGGCCGCCGCTGCCGTTCTCCTGCGCGTTGTGGTCCAGCGGGTTGTACGGCTCGGCGTTGTCCGGGTTGTACAGCACCGCGTGGCGCTGGGTGAAGGTGCCGCGCTGAGAGTCCTCGCCGGCGAGGCGGACAAACTTGCCCTGCTCAGCCAGCGAGCCGAACGCGAGGAGTTCGCCCCAGCCCCAGTCGATGTCGCCCTCGGTGAACGAGCCGCCGCGCTTCTTCAGCACGGATTTCAGGCGCTTGTTCGGCGTGAAGTCCTCCGGCAGGTTGGCGTACGCGTCGGCGAGGCGCTTGAACTGCTCCTCCGAAATGGAGGTGTCCAGACCGTGCGTGAGCTTCTGCGAGTCGGTGATGCCGGTCTGCTCGCTCGGCTTGCCCTTTTCCGCCTTGACGTCGGAGAAGACGGAATCCAGCTGGTCGTGGAAGTCCTGTGCGGCCTTCTCCGCGTCTTCCTCGGTGATGTCGCCGCGGCCGATGAGGTCCTGGGTGTAGCGGGTACGCACGGACGGGTGGGACTGGATGCGGTCGTACATGACCGGCTGGGTCACCGTCGGGTCGTCCGCCTCGTTGTGGCCGCGCAGGCGGTAGCAAATGAGGTCGATGAAGACGTCTTTGCCAAACTCGCGACGGTATTCGGTGGCCAGCTGGGCAACCCAAGCGGCTGCCTCCGGGTCGTCGCCGTTGACGTGGAATACCGGGCAGTCGAAGCCCTTGGCCAGGTCGGTGGCGTAGAAGGAGGAACGGCCGGAATCCGGCGTGGTGGTGAAGCCGATCTGGTTGTTCACCACGATGTGGATGGTGCCGCCGACGGTGTAGCCCGGCAGGCGGGACAGGTTCAGCGTCTCCTGGACAATGCCCAGGCCGGCAAAGGAGGCGTCGCCATGGAGCATGAGCGGCACGACCGGGTGGTCTTCGCGGCCCTTCTCAAACTTGATCTGGTCGGCCTTGGCGCGCGCCATACCTACCAGCACCGGGTCGACGGCCTCGAGGTGGGACGGGTTGGCGGCAAGGGAGACCTTGATCTCGCCGTCGCCGAACATCTGGATGTGCTCGCCCTCGAAGCCGAGGTGGTACTTCACGTCGCCGGAGCCGCCCTGCTGGGCCGCGCGCATGTTGCCCTCAAACTCGTTGAAGATGGTGGCAACGGGCTTGCCCACGATGTTGAACAAGACGTTGAGGCGGCCGCGGTGCGGCATGCCGATGACGACCTCTTCCAGGCCCTGGCCCGCGGCGGTGTCGATGATGGCGTCCATCAGCGGGATCAGCGTCTCGGCGCCCTCGAGGGAGAAGCGCTTCTGGCCCAGGTACTTGGTTTGCAGGAAGTTCTCGAAGGCCTCAGCGGCGTTGAGCTTCTGCAGAATGTACTTCTGTTCGGGGCCGGTCGGCTTGGGCATTCCGGCCTCGACGCGGTCGCGCAGCCACTCGCGCTCGTCGCGATCCATGATGTGGGAGTACTCGGTACCCACCTTCAGGGTGTAGGCGGCGCGCAGGCGCGACATCACCTCGCGCAGCGTCATCTGCTCCTTGCCGCCGAAGCCGCCGACGTGGAACACGCGGTCCAGGTCCCACAAGGTCAGCCCGTGGGTTTCCATGAGCAGATCGCGGGAATCCGGCTTCGCCAGGCCCGGCTGGTGCCAGTGCAGCGGGTTGGTGTCGGCGATGAGGTGGCCGCGGGAGCGGTACGCCTCGATGAGCTGCATGACGCGGGTGTCTTTGTTGATGCCGGTGTTCGGCTCGTCCTGCGCCCAACGCAGCGGAGAGAACGGGATCTCCAGGGAGCGGAAGATTTCGTCCCAGAACTTGTCGTCGATGAGTAGCTGGGAGATGTCGCGCAGGAACTCGCCGGACTCCGCGCCCTGGATCACCCGGTGATCGTACGTGGAGGTCAGGGTGACCAGCTTGCCCACGCCCAGTTCGGCGAGGCGGTCCTCGGAAGCACCGGCGAACTCGGCCGGGTAGTCCATCGCGCCGACACCGACGATGGTGCCCTGGCCCTTGGTCAGGCGGGGGATGGAGTGACGGGTGCCGATGCCGCCCGGGTTGGTCAGCTGGATGGTCACGCCGGAGAAGTCGTCCATTGTGAGCTTGCCGTCGCGGGCGCGCGCCACAATGTCTTCGTACGCGGAAACGAACTCGGCAAAAGTCTTGGTCTCGCACTCCTTGATCGCGGCGACGACCAGGGACCGGGAACCGTTCTTGCCAGGCAGGTCGATGGCGAGGCCGAGGTTGATGTGCTCCGGCTGCACCGCGAAGGACTTGTTGCCGTCCTCCTTGTAGTTCTTGTTCATGTCCGGGTGCAGCTTCGTGGCCTGGACAATCGCGTAGCCGAGGATGTGGGTGAAGGAGACCTTGCCGCCGCGGGTGCGCTTGAGGTGGTCGTTGATCAGCGCGCGGTTTTCAAACATGAGCTTGACCGGCATGTCGCGCACGGTGGTGGCGGTGGGCACCTCAAGGGACTCGTTCATGTTCTTGGCGATGGCCTTGAACGCGCCCTTGAGCTGGACCTCGCCCGGCTCGGTCTCCACTTGGGCGATCTTGTCCAGCGGGGAGGACTTCGCGGGGGCGGTGGAGCGCTTCGGCTTAGCGTCGACCTTCGCTGCGGCCTCGTCGACCTTGGTCTCGCGGCCGTCCTGGCTTGGTGCGCCGGTCGTGCGGGCGACCTTGGGGTCGGTCTTCGGAGTGCTTGCGCCCTCGTCGGAAGGGGTGACGGTGGGGGTGCCCTTCGCGGTCTTCGGAGCGCCCTTGTTCTCAAAAAGCTCGCGCCATTCGGCGTCCACCGAATTCGGGTCGTCCTTGTACTGCTGGAACATCTCGTCAACCAGCCAGCTGTTCTGGCCGAACGTGTTTTCGCTGCTCACGGCAGGTTCTCGCCTTCCTTCTACATTGATTTCGCGGAACGTCTCTTTGACTGTAATCGTCGGCGCTGGTAACGCGCTAACTTGGGTTGTTCCACTCCACGGGGTCCCCGTGATTCACCCCCGTTATCGGTTGGCAGTCCACATATGGGCATACCTTCCGCCTGCGGAGATGAGGGACTCGTGGCAGCCGTCTTCTATGATACGTCCTTCATCCACGACGAGTATGCGGTCTGCGCGCGCTGCCGTCGCCAGCCGGTGCGCCACCACCACGGAGGTGCGTCCAACCATGGCGCGGTCGGAGGCGTCCAGCACCGCGCGTTCGGTGGCGGGGTCGAGGGTGGCCGTGGCTTCGTCGAGAAGCAGCACGCTCGGCTCGAGCATCTCGGCGCGGGCGAGTGCGATGATCTGCCTCTGTCCGGAGCTCAAGCCGCGCCCGCGCTCGCCCACGCGGGCGTTGAACCCGCCGGGGATAGTGGCGATTACGCCGAGCGCGCCGATGCGTTCCACCGCCGCTTGCACCTGCGCGTCGGTGGCGCCTGGTGTGCCGTAGGCGATGTTGTCGGCGACGGTGCCGGGGAAGAGGTAGGACTCCTGCGGCACCTGCGCGAGTGCCCGGCGCCACTGCGCGAGGGGGAACTCGGCGATGTTCGTCCCCGAGGCGCGCACTTCGCCTTCCACAGGGTCGTAAAAGCGGGCCAAAAGCTTCACGACGGTCGACTTGCCCGCCCCGGTCGGACCCACCAGCGCGACGGTGGAGCCCGGCTCGAGGACGAGGTCCATGTCGGCGACGACGGGGGAATCGGGGGAGTAGCCGAAGGTGACGTCGATAAGCGAAAGCTCGCCGGCGGCCGCCTCGGAGGCACCGGCGCGGGTGCCGGTGTCGGGGACGGTGGTGCGCTCGGCCAGCAGCTCGCGGATGCGGTCGAAGCTGACGGTGGCCTGCTGCCAGGAGTCGAAGATTTGCCCGAGCTGCTGGATGGGGCCGTAGAGCTGGCCCAGGTACATGGTGAAGGCAACGAGCACGCCGACGGACAGGGTGCCGTCTGTGACGCGGGAGGCGCCGACGCCGATGATCACCGCCGTCATCACCTGAGAGACGAATTGCATGCCGGGGAAGTACAGGCCCACCAGGCGTGCGGAGCGCATGCGCAGGCGGCGGTACGTGTCGCTCATGTCGGTGAACCGAGACTCGAAGTGGGCCTGCGCGAGATGGGTCTGGGTGACGCGGATGCCGCCGATGAGTTCCGCAAATTCGCCGTTGACGGCGGAGATCTGCGCGCGGGCCTCCGCGTAGAAACGTTTGGAAAAGTGCCGGAACACCCACGTTGCCGCAACGATGACAGGCACCGCGGCGAAAGCGACAAGCGCGAGCTCGCCGTCGGTGGCCACCAGCATGACGGTCACGCCCGCGAGGGAGCCGACCGCGACGATGGCCTGGGCGAGACCCGTTTGCAGGAAGCTGGAGAGCGTATCGATGTCGGTGGTCATGCGCGTCATGATCTTGCCGGACAACCGCGACTCGAAGTATCTCAGACCCAGCTGCTGCAGGTGCGCGTAGGAGCGCAGGCGCAGCCCGTAGAGCAGCCGCTCGCCGGAGCGGGAAGACAGCACGGTCATGGCGGCCATGGACGCCCACGCCACAACCACCACGGCCAGGGCGATGAGACCGGTGCGGACCAGGCTGGCCTGGTCCGATTGCGCGATACCGCGGTCCACGGCGGCACGCACCAGGGTGGGGAACGCAAGGTCCGCCACCACGCCCACCACCAGCAGCGCGACCGTGCCGGCGATGAGCCAGCGCACCGCGCGGAACAGGTCGCGCACGTGGAACGCGCTCGACGGGGTGCGCAGCTGCTTCAGGCGGTCTTCGCTCAGCCCCGGTTGCTCCGTGGCGGCGGGGAGCCTGTCCACGCGCGCGAGCAACTCCGGGGTGGCGTTGACCGTGGACGCGCGCCCGGAGGTGGGCACGATCACCCGCTCTTGCGCCGGCGCGGTCACCTCGGGCCACAGGTCCGCCTGTGCCGGGGCTGCGGGGAGCTCCGCGGGCGCATCCGCGGACATGGTCGCGCGGTACTCGCCGCTCGCTGTCACCTCGTCGCGGGGGCCATGTTTCACGACGGCTCCGCCACGCACCACGGCCACCGTATCCGCGTGGTCCACGGTGGATTGCCGGTGCGCGACGGTCAGCACCGCGATGTCGGCCAGCGCCTCGCGCAGGTTGGCCAGGATCTGGGATTCGGTGACGGCGTCGATGGCGCTTGTCGCGTCGTCAAGCACGAGCACCTTGGGCCGCGCCATGAGCGCGCGGGCGAGTGCGATGCGCTGGCGTTGACCGCCGGACAGCGTCAGGCCGCGCTCGCCGACCTCGGTGTCGTAGCCGGCCGGCAACCGTTGGATGAACTCGTCGGCGCAGGCCAGACGAGCCGCCTCGCGCACCGCCGCGTCGAGCTCCCCGGGTGGCAGGGACGAGCCCATGGCGATGTTGTCCCGCACGGAGGAGGAGAACAAAAACGCGTCGTCGAAGACACAGACAACGTGTTCGCGAAGGGCGTGGACGCCTGGGGCGCCGCCGAGGAGCGTGACGCTGCCCGTGTCCGGCTCGTAGAAGCCGCCGGCGAGCTGCACCGCCATCGTTTTGCCCGCCCCCGGCGGGCCGACCAGCGCGACCGTCTCGCCCGGCCGGACGGTCAAGGAAAAGCCGTCGAGGACGAGGTTGCCGCCGGAGGAAAAAGAGACGTCGTTGAAGCGCAGGCCCACCGGGCCGGTGGGCGCCGGCGCAGGGGAGCCGGCAACCTCTGGGGCGAGTTTGAGCACCTCGTCCAAGCGGTCGAAGGAACTCATGCCCATCTGCAGGCGCACGTACTGGTTAGTCAGCATGGAAAGCGTCGACGTCATAGAGGTCAGGTACGCGGTAAACGCCACGAACTGGCCGATGGTGATTTGCCCGCGGATAGCCAGCGTGCCGCCGGCGATGATGGTCACCACCAGCGCCACCTTCGGCAGCTGAGAAAGCACCGGTTGGAATCGCGCGGTGAGCTTCGCGGCGCGCATCTTCACCGCGTACAGGTAGCGGCCGAGGTGATCCAACTGGTCGATCTCGCGCTGTTCTTGGCCGAACGCCTTGACCACCCGCACCCCGGAGACGGTTTGCTCCACGTGCTCCGCCAGCTCTGCGGTGGCATGCTGGTTCACCCACGTCGCCGCGTACAGCGTCTTGCGGGAGCGGTTGGCCTCCCACAGGATCAGCGGCAGCAGCGCCAGGGACATCACCGTCAGTGGCACGTCCATGCTCACCATCACCGCAAGGGTGGCTATTAGCTGCACCACCCGTGTGAGCAGCATGGGCAGGTTGGACAGCACCATCTGGTACTGGTTGAGGTCCGAGATGGAGCGGGAGACGATCTGGCCGGTGACAATCTCGTCTTGGCCTGGACCGTCCAGCCGGTGCAGGGTGCGCAGAATCTCTGTGCGCAGCCAGTGCTGCGAGGTGGTGCCGAGCCGCCCGGCTGTCACGCGGCGGATGAAGCTCAGCGCGTAGGTGGCCGCAGCGACCGCGACCATCCACCACGCAATCGAACTCACCGACCCCTCGGCGTTGCCGGTGGCGACGTCCACCGCACGGCCGGTCAGCGCCGGCACGGCTACCTGGAATACTGCGGCAAGCGCCGCCGCGATAAACGCTGCCGCCGCCGGTGCGCGGTTCGCGGCGAGGGATCGGGTGAGCAGGGAGTTAATTGTCGCTGCCGCCCTTGTCGCCGTCTTTATCCCCGTCCTTGAACACGCCGAGGATCCAGGCCGCGAACTCCTTCGGGTTCAGGCTCAGGCCCTTGCCGTCTTCGTCCTCGCCGTCCGGCTCCGGCAGCGGGGTAGCAAACCCCGCCGGTACCGCGCCCAAGCCCGACTGGACGTTGTCGATCACGCCGTCGGCAAGTTTACGGTTCGCGGTGGTGCCGGCGACGGCACCGATGCCCAGCGGCATGAGCTTGCCCAGCCAGGCACGGCGAAGGCTCTTCTGCATGGAGCGCATCGCGACGCGCTGCAACACGTTGTTGGTGTTGGCCAGCGTGGGGCCGGAGAACTTCGCCAGGGTGGATTTGCCGGGGATCTTGCCTGCGTCGTCGCCCAGCATCGCGTCCACAATCGCCAGCCCCTTCGAGCCCATCAGCAGCGACAGCACGAGCGCGCGGCGGCGCTCCGGGTCGGAGACGTCCTCGCCGCGCAGGTACGCCGACGCCACGGCGTAGAACGCCGCGAGATCCAAAAACAGCACGGATTCCCCGGCCACCGCGGCAGCACCGGTGATCAGGCCGATGCCCGGCACAGCGGCGGTTGCGCCCACACCCGCACCGGTGCCGGTGACGGTGTTTTTCAGGTGCTTATCCATGATCTGCTGGATCTCGGCGGGGGACGCGTCGGGATTCTGGCGGCGCAGCCAGTTCACATAGGTGCGGATAGTGGAGGTCTGCAGCTGCACCGCTTTATCCACGGCGTTGATGAACGCGTGGCCCAGCGGGCCAGCGTCCTTTTCCAGCTGCGACGGGTCTTCGCGCAGCGCCTGCTCGATCTCTCGGCGGACCGCGAGATCCTGGTCTTTCTTCTTCTTGCCAAACATGGTTGCCACTTTCGCTAACACAATTCGTCGATGTTTTTTACGCCGGTTCAGCATAGTTGGGTCGCGCGCTCATCCGTCTACGCTGGGTGCCATGACTGCTGCCGAGCACCCTGTCGCAGACACCACCACGGGCACGGTCCGCGGCGTGGTGGATGAGCGCTCCGGTATGCGCACGTGGCGCGGAGTGCCGTTCGGCGCCTCCACCGCCAGCACCGGCCGCTTCCGCGCACCCCAGCCTGCGGAGAGGTGGCAGGGGCTTTACGACGCCTCAAGCTTCGCCCCGCCCGCCATGCAGGGCACCTTCGGCTGGCGCGACATGGTGATCGGCACCGAAGACTGCCTGACGCTGGACATTGTGCGCCCCGATACCGACGACGAGCTACCGGTGGTGGTCTACTTCCACGGCGGCACCTTCGTCACCGGTGCAAGCCACGAGAAAGTGCTCCAAGGCCATCTGCTCAGCCGCGCCACCGACGTGGTCTACGTGTCGGTGAACTTCCGCTTGGGCGTGTTGGGGTATTTGGATTTCCGGTCCCTCGGGCACGACTGCGTGGCCACGCCCGCGCTGCTGGACCAGATCCTGGCGCTGGAGTGGGTGCGAGACAACATCGCAAACTTCGGCGGCAACCCCAACCGTGTGACCATCATGGGTGAATCCGCCGGCGGGGCGGCCGTGGTGCACCTGATGTGCGCCCCCGGCGCGCGTGGGCTGTTCCACGGCGCCGTCGCCCAGTCGCCGCCGCCCGCCAGTGTGCACTCCCGCCTGCAAGCCGCCATGTGGGTGCGAGAGTTAGTCACCCGGATGGGGCTTCCGCGCACCACTACTGTGGAGGACTTGCGCGCCACCAGCGCTGCGGAGCTAGTCCGCGCAGGCCAGTCGATGCTGCTTAACAGCAAGGAGCTCGTGCAGCTCAACACCAGCTTCATGCCCACGGTGGACGGGGAAACGCTCACCGCGCACCCGATTGACACGTTCGAGGCCGGCGAGCAGGCCGCCGTGCCGCTGATAGTGGGCACGAACTCCGACGAAGCCAGCTTCGCAAAAGCCATCTACCAAACGGCGAAGTCCCGCCAACGCGCCGCGCGCCGGGCGCTGGAGGCCTTCGATCCTGACAACGCCCAGGCGGTCCTGCGCGCCTACGGGTACGCGGGCGGGCGAGGGGACTACGCGGACCTCATCGCCGATGCCGTCTTCTGGGCCCCAACGGTTATTGTGGCCACCGCGCATCGCAGGAAGGCGCGCACGTGGATGTACCGCTTCGATTACGCCTCCGCTGCCATGCGGTGGCTTGGCCTCGGCGCGATGCACACCGCGGACCTGGGGGCGGTATTCGGCGAGCCGAACTCCACCAAGGCCTCCCGCTGGGACGTCTTCGGCGGGACCGAGGCCTTCGAGGAAGTCAGCCGCGTCATGCAGTACCACTGGGGCCGGTTTTTCCACACGGGTTCGCCGGGCGATGAGTGGCCCGTGTACGGGTTCCGTTCCGACGACAGGCCTGGGCGGGCGACCGCTGTGTTCGACAACGGTATGCATGTGGAGTGGGACCCGAAGGCGTCGCAACGCAGGGCGTGGGAGGGCTTTGACATGCGCGAGTGGGGCACCCACCGCCAGGATCTGATGGACTCCGCGGCGTCGCTGCTCGGCGCCGCGCACCCGGCGTGGGGTGACGGCTAAATCTCACGCGTGCGGGAGGATTCATAGCTAGGCTTGGGCGCGTCGTGGCCGAGCTCACCCGGAGCGCGGACACACAGCCCGACGGCGCGAAGTGGAAGGAACCACCGACATGAGCTTTTTCGAAGACATTGCTGCGGCGTTGGACCGCGACGGCATCGAGTCCCGCGTAGGCGGCGACACCATGTTTGTGCCCTTGACCGCGGAGCTGGAGATCCAGTTCGTGGAAATTGATCCGCACTTGCCCGCCGCGAATGTCTACATCGCCGCCGCAGACGTGGACGAAGACGACGAGGATTTCGAGGCCGTGCTGGTCGCGGTGGTCTTCTCCTTGGAGGACGCAGTGGCCGCGGTGGCCGAGCACATGGCCACAGACCAGGTCATCACCGTGCTGCGCGATCTGCTCGAGGGCACCGATGAGCGCATCGGCGACCTGGAGTTTTTCCAGGATCACCTCAACCCGCAGCAGGTGCGCGCCGAGGTGGGGGAGAACGCCGAGCTGCAGGTGACGATCGAGACCGTGGACGGCACACCGAGCGCCAAGGTCACCTTCGTGGCCCTGCCGGACGATTACGACGACGTGCTGGACGACGCCGAGGGTGAACTGTGGGAATCCGACGGCGATGCCGAGCTAACGGACGAGGACCGGGCCCGGCTTTTCGACGTCATCCACGACGAGGCCCTCACTGATGCCGAGCGGCTTGAGCTGGGCAGCTTCACCGACTTCGACCGGCTTTTCGACGTGCTCTCGCTCGCCGCCGACCAGGCCGAGGACTGGGAATCGCAGCTCCTGCCCGTCGACGACGACTTCGACGAGCCGGAGGTCTACGACCTGTTTGGCCAGGACGACGAAGACGATGATGACGATGAGGACGATGAAGAGGACGGCCAGGAGGGCGAGGACGACGAGGACTTCAACCTCGATCTCGCTGGCGATACGGATGCGGCCTCGTTCGACGGCGACAATTTGGATGACTTCGGCGACGAGGACTTCGCACACGACATCGTCACAAACTCCGCCACCAACTCCGACACCAGCGCCGCCGGTAACGATGGCGGCAACGAAGGCGGCACCGAAGGCGTGCCGGGCATTGACGAGGACGACAGCAGCGACGCCGCCCGGGGCTAGCCGCACATCCTGGCGTTACGCCGCGCTGAGTCCCTCGAACATGGAGGACGGTGACGCGATCGGTGCGAACGTCCCGTCCACCAGCCACACGTAGTTCGCCGCGTGGGTGCCGGCCAGTTCGTGCACCGCGTGCGTGCAATCCTCTGGAATGAGGGCCCGCACCCACGCCTCAGTGAGCGCGGAATCCATGACCGCGCCGGTGGCGTCGGCGATGCGGACCTCAATCAGGTACGCCGGAACCTGCTCTTCGCCATACCCCTGTATCCGCGCCCGAGCCCGCGGGCCGACCCGCCTGCGTGTTACAGCCAGGGTGAGCTGCGGCCCGTTGGCCACGCGTGGGAGGGTGAGCACCGGGGGACGCCAGGCGGCCGTCGGCCGCGACAGCGAGCGCGGGTGGTGCATGACAGCGTGCACGGACGCGATGGCCTCCGGGTGCTCCTCGCGAATTACGTGAGCCAGGGATTCCGGGGTGGAGGGATAGGACTGGGGGTGGCGGCTGACACTGCGCAGTGGATTCTTCGTGGTGAACTTCATGGCGCTCACACTATGAAGCCCTCCGACACCAACGCCCGCCCATTCGAACACACAAACGAATAGGTGTGCGCTGCCTGGCGCTTTACAGGCCACTCCGGTGGGGAGGTACCCTGGCCAGCAATGAACGCCGACACCCCAGCTCAACCAGCAGTACAACCGAACAGTGAGCCGAAGATTCCACGCGCAATCTGGGTGCTCGTCGGCGCAGCATTCATCATCGCCCTAGGGTATGGGTTGATCGCCCCGGTGCTTCCACAGTTCGCAGGAAGCTTCGGGGTGTCCATGGCCGCGGCGGGAGCGGTGATCTCGGCCTTTGCGCTGGCCAGACTTCTGGGTGCGCCGGGTGCTGGTGTGCTGGTGGATAAGCTCGGCTCCCGTCCGATCTACCTCACGGGTTTGCTCATCGTCGCGGTGTCCACCTTCTTCGTCGCGTTCGCGCAGGCCTACTGGCAGATTCTCACGCTTCGCTTCATCGCCGGTTTCGGCTCAACCATGTTCACGTTGTCGGCCCAAGCCCTGATCGTCCGCGTAACCCACCCGAGCATCCGCGGCCGGGCCAACGCGTTGTACGCCTCCGCGTTTTTGGTGGGCAACATTGTCGGCCCCGTCATCGGCGCCGCGTTGTCCTTCCTCGGTTTCCGCGCGCCATTTGTCATCTACGGCCTGGCCGTGGCGGCCGCCGCCGTCGCCGTCGGCGTGCTCACCCAGCCGAAACCCGGCGGCGAAGCGCTCCCCGCCGCGAAGCCGAAGATGCACCTGCGCCAGGCGTGGCGCGCTCCTACGTACCGGGCGCTGCTGGTCGCTGGCTTCACCAACGGCTTCGTCAACATGGGCGCGCGCGTGGCAATCCTGCCGCTGTTCGCCGCCTCCGTCTTTGCCCGCGGCGGCGCGGCCGCCGGCTTTGCGCTCACCGCGTTCGCCTTCGGAATGGCCGTCACGCTGCAGTTCTCCGGCCGCCTCGCTGACAGCCTCGGCCGCCGCCCGCTCGTTGCCGCAGGCCTAGCCACCTCCGGCGTGTTTACCGCGCTGCTGGGTAGTGCCACCAGTGTGTGGCCGCTGATCATCCTCTCGGTGGCAGCGGGCATCGGCTCTGGTCTGATGAGCCCTGCCACCCAGGCCTCACTCGCGGATATCATCGGCAACGAGCGCTCCGGCGGTACAGTGCTGTCCACCTACCAAATGACCCAGGATGCCGGTACGATCCTCGCACCGCTGCTCATCGGCGCGGTTGCGGAGGCAGCAGGCTTCCAGGCCGCGTTCGGCGTGTGTGGGGCCGTGTGCGCCGCCGCCTTGATCGTCTGGCTCACCGCCGGGAAGGAAACGAAGCTATGAGAGTCATCTTGGACTGCGACCCGGGCATCGACGACACCTACGCCATCATCTTCCTCACCGCCGCGGCACAGGCAGGGCTGATCGAGCTCGATTGCGTAACGACGACCTCCGGCAACGCCCCCGCCGACCAATGCGCCCGCAACGCAGCGTGGGTCCTGGGGCTGTGCGGGCTGCCCATCATTCCGCTCGCCGCGGGTGTGCCGGAGCCGCTTGAGGTGGATCTGACCACCACGCCGGAAACCCACGGCGACACGGGCCTGGGCTATGCCACCGCCCCCGAGCGGCACGTGGAGCACGACTGGGACGCGCTGTGGATCGACTCCATCGCGCGCGGCACCGACGACCTGCACCTCATTGTCACCGGCCCTTTGACCAGCCTGGCCGCCTTTGCGCACACCCACCCGGAGCACTTTGCCAAGCTCAAGCACATCACCGTGATGGGTGGGGCGGTGCACTACCCGGGTAACACCACGCCGAGTGCGGAGTGGAACTTCTGGGTGGACCCGCACGCCGCTGCGGACGTGTTCGCGCTGACGCCCACCCCGATCACCCTGTGCTCGCTGGGTGTGACTGAGAAGATGGTGCTTAAACCGGAAGCGTTGGCGGAGCTCGTCGATAGGCTAGGCGGCTCGCCTGTTGCCGAGCATTTGGAGGCGATCACCCGCTTCTACTTCGAGTTTCACCAGGACGTCGGGGAGGGGTACCAGGCGCAGATCCATGACCTGCTCACTGTGCTCATCGCCTTGGACTTGGTGGACTACCAGTCCACGGAGACCACCGTGGCCGTCGAGGCTGATTCGGAACTCATGCGCGGCACGTCCGTGGCAGACCTGCGCGGCATCTGGGAGCGCGAGCCCAACGCGTGCCTGGTCACCGAGGCTGACGTCGAGGCCGCCTGGGAACGCTTCGGGTGGGCCTGCGACGTGCACGCGAAGGTCGCCGCCGGCGACGCCGAGATCGAGGAGCTGCGCCACCTGCGCGCGGATGACTAGGACGTGGTGGTAGCGCACCGCCTGCTACACTGCCCAACCGATAGCCCAGCCGAGGTGACATAGGCGCGGGCTGAATTTTCCTGTTTCCCGCGCACCACTCGGAGCACCTATGTCGCACACCACCAACCCGGCCCTTCAGAAGGCCGAATGGACCCCCGCCCGCCGCGCACTCGCTATCGCGGGCGCCGTATGTATCGCCGCTACCTGGCTGTACTTCGTCCTCGTTCACCCGGCGGACTGGGACCAGGTCACCGGCTCCGGGGCCGGTATTGCGCTGCTGGCCGGTTACGGCATCGGCACCGCGCTGCTGCTCGCCGCCGTGATCCCCGTGCTGCCGGCGCGCACGCTGGGGCTGATCCCGATCGCGATCATCATCAACTCCGTCGTTGGGGAGATCGTCGGCTCCATCGGCCTGCCGCTGTACCTGGACTCCGTGGGCACAGTGCTGGTCGCCGCGCTCGCCGGGCCAGTCGCCGGCATGGCCACTGGCGCGCTCAACAACGTGGTGTGGGGCCTGCTTAACCCGGCGGCCCTGCCGTTCGCGGCCGGTGCCGCACTCGTGGGTTGGCTCGCCGGTGTGTTCATCCATCGCTTCAACGCGTTCCGCAACTTGGCCACCGTGATCGGCTTCGGCATCGTTTTGGGCATCGTCGGCGGCATGGTTGCCGCACCTGTGGCCGCCTATGTCTACGGCGGCACCGCTGGTGTGGGCACCGGTGCGCTGGTCAGCCTGTTCCGCGAGATGGGCGGCTCGCTCATTGCGTCCGTGACCACCCAGGCGTTCATCTCGGACCCGGTGGACAAGGTGATTGTCATGCTGGTGGCGTACTTCACCGTAAAGGCGTTGCCGAACCGCACCGTCGCCGCTTTCGCGCCGAAGACGGCCAACCAGGCCAACGCGGCGAAGGCAACCGCACCCACCACCGCCGCGTAACCCGTGTCCCGCATCCAGCCGCGACTGAACCCGCTGACCGCGTTGGTCATCGGCGCGTCCGGCTGGATTCTCGTGCTAGGGCTGAACTCGCCTGCAGCATCGCTGACCGTGCTCGTAATTGCCCTGCTCGCGGGCACCTGGCGTACGCGCAACCCATCTCTTGTGGCAGCGACCGCATTACTCGCCGCGCCCGTCGCTGCGTCGATGTTGCTCATCCACGCCCCGTATGGTGAGCACCGCATCGCCCCGCTGCTCACCTCCGACGGGCTCGCGGATGCCGCCCACCTCACCGCCCGCTTCACCGCGCTCATCGCCTGCCTCATGGCCGCCGTGGCCTGGATGCGTACGCCGGACCTGGCCAAGGCGCTCCAAGCAACCCGGGGCGGCAACCGGATCGGCTACATCGCGGGCACCACGCTCCAGCTCGGACCGCAGGGTGCCCAGCGCATCCGCGCCACTCGGGACGCGAACCGTCTGAAGCAGCGTTCGATCACGGCCAAAACGGTCGTTCCGAACCTCATCATGCCCGTGCTCACTGAATTGCTCACCCAAGCGGGCGCCCGCGGCCAGGCGCTGGAGACCGCGGGGTACGACCTCACCGGGCGTCGCACCGTCCTGCGCCCGGTGCACGACAGCTCGGCACAACGCGCCGCGCGCATCCTTACCCCGCTTGCCTGCCTGGCGGTGGTCGTATGGATCTAACGCTGCTACGCACAACGCTCGAGCAACACCGCACGGTCCAGGTCATCGGCAACTCTGGCGCGGGCCTGACCACGCTCGCCGCTCAGGTCCACCGCGAGTGGCCCGGTGCCGCCGTGGTGCAACAAGACGCAACCGCGCACGTGTCCTATCTTCGCGACACCGTGATAGAAGAGGTCGCGCTCGGCCTCGAACAGCGCGGCACGCCCGTCCCCGAGATGCGGCGCCGCTGCGAAGCCGTCCTGCAAGCCGCAGGCCTGGCCCCGCTCGCCGAGCGTCACCCCGCGCAACTGTCCGGCGGCCAGACTCGTCGATTAGCAATCGCGTCCGTCGCCGTCTTAGAACCGGAGCTGCTGCTTCTCGACGACCCCTTCGCCGGCCTCGATCCCACCTCCGCACGCTCCATTATCCGCCTCCTCGACGCACTTCCGTCGCGCATCGTGGTCCTGGGCAATCGCCCCCGTTTCGACTCAGCCAAGCTCTCGCTTATCGACGGCATCCTGTCTCCCACGCCCCTTCCCACCCACGAACCCAGCCATCCCCCACGCGTGGAAGCGTCCGGCGATCCCATCGACCTCGGCGAAATTACCGCCACCCGCGGCGGCGCGCCCCGCAAGTGGTGGCAGTTTCGTGCCACCGAGCAGCCCACCTTCACCGCTGGTCCGATCCATTTGACCGTGCGGCCCGGCGCAGCATTGTGGCTGCGCGGCGACAACGGCGCCGGCAAGACCACACTCCTGCGTGCCATGGCCGGCCTGGACGGCAACCCCGGTCTGGAGCAGACCCGCGGCCTGCCGGTCTCACTGGCCCTGCAGCGCGCCGCCGACCAACTCGCCGAGTCCACGGTGGGGCAGTTCGTCGGCGACGCGGATGCCGCAGCCGCCCTCGGCCTCGACCCGGAGACCCACCCCCTCGACCTGCCCGCCGCGCACCTGCGCCTTGCTCAGCTCGCCCAGGTGTTCGCCCAAAACCGTCCGCTCGTGCTTCTCGACGAACCCGACGTCGGCCTCGACGCCCCCTCCCGCGACCGTGCGCACGCGCTGATCGCCGCGGGTCTACATCGCGGACAGGCTGTGATCTTCACCTGCCACGACACCTCCTTCGCCGCGGAGGTGGGGGAGTACGCGGTGATGAGTAACTCGGAGCTGAGGTCATTTCCTCTATTTCGGCAGTTCTGAGTCCTTCTTCGCGTTCTTCCGGACGACGTGGCCAGGGGATCGGTGGAGCTCTGCATTCTTCTCAGCGTTGGTCGAATCCTCGAGGCTTGAACGCTTGTTGGCCGTCAGCGCCTTAAAAAGCTGTGGTGCAACCGGCTCATCCAAGGTTAAATTCATGACGACGACGTCGAGCAGGTCGTTGTTGTTGCCCGGCATGTGGCGTTCCTTCGCGTGCGTCGCTTTAGCCTGTCCGAGGTAGTAGAACTCCAGACCGTCCGCGTCCTCTCGTTTTACGAATAGATGTAATTCTGCTGAACCGTTGAGTATTGGTTGGAGTTCCTTGCTTTCGAGCGTCCGATTGTTCCTGGAGAACCATTGCATTGTGGATTGATCGATGAAGGTGTCCTCGTACCGGTGGCTCGCTACGACGTCTGCATCCTTGTGGTAAGTAACAAAGATTGGGCAGGTGTGAGTCGCCGCGTCGACAGCGTATCCGTAAATGGTGGATTCTCTGTTGCGTTGCCAGTTGAGCAGACGGGCAGCGTCTTTGCGGGTGTAAGTCTTTCCACGGACGAAGCTATCCGCCCTGGCGTACTGACGTCTGTTAATATGCAGCCCGGTTTCGATGAGATCGTCAACATGAGATCTAAAGCTGGTGGCCGGATGCGGGTGGTCTGCATCGTAGGAGTAGTACAGTTCCGCAAACCGGTTACCAAGCCGGAAGATGTCGTCTACGCGAACGACGAGAGGTCTGCCGCCATAACGCTCAGCAGTCGTGTCCTGGAACCAATGCAGATTCAAAACGAGCTCCACCGAGCGCAACACCGTGTTTGAGGTATCGAGGTTGCTGGAATACTCGTTGAGCGCCGTGCTGTACTCGTCGGCAGAAACCTTCCCCTGTGGGCCGCGTTTTAAAAGCTCGTTAAGCAGGAGTAGTTCCTGCGGCCGTTTTCCATTCAGCAGCTCCGCGGCTATAAATGAGAGGAATCCATCCTCGTCGGGCGAGGGAGCGACGTCTACCTCTTTCAGCTTGTGCAGCAACGCCCAGTAATTCCGTGTGTACTGGTCTGTCGCACAGAGCACCGTTGGATCGAGGAGTTCGTGGTGGAAGAAGTCAATCAGCCGCGGAATTCGACCAAGCCGATACTTCAACTCCGCGATCGATTCACGCTTGGCCTTCACGCCGGTGATGCGAGCCTTGCGGAGAGATTCGAGAATTCTGTTCGCAGAAACCCTGTCAAAGCTCACTGTTGAGGCGCCGGCTTTGGGCCGCGGATCGTTCACGTCGTCGAGAATTTTTGGTTTATGCCCTGACCTGTTTCCTGTTAATGCAATCGCGATCAGGTAGTTATTTGCGTAATTGCCAATGAAGTCGATCACTCGTAGGGAATGTTTTCCAGCCGATTTCCGTAGCCCCCTGCCCAACTGTTGCGTAAAGATGATGGAGGATTCGGTGCTGCGGAGCAGGACAATCACATTTACGGATGGAATGTCGATGCCCTCATTGAAAATATCCACGGTGAAGATGTAGTCCAGTTCGCCGTTTTCCAACTGCGCTACTACCGTTTCACGTTCCTCAACCGTGTCTGCACCGGACAGGCTACGTGTTCGCAACCGCCGCCCGTGCACCTCGCGTGTCGACAGTGACTCCGCGAGAATTCGAGACTCCTCATTGCTGCTGCAGAACACGAGGCCTTTGGTCCCCTCTGCGAAGGAATACTTCTGTAGAGCGTCCGCAATATGGTCGACGCGACTGTCGGCGGTCAGATCTTTGAGTTTGGATTTATCACCGATCGACCCCTGCGCCGATTCGTAATCGGCAATGCCGTAGTAATCGAACGGCACGAGCATTCGATTCTCTAGGGCGCCTTCGAGGCGAATCTCGTAAGGAACGTTGTATTCGAAAAGCTCGAAGACGTTAAAGCCGTCAGTTCTCTCGGGTGTAGCTGTCAGCCCCAGCGCGAACTGGGGGCGGAAGTGATTTAAAACAGAGCGATATGATTCAGCGCCTGAGCGGTGCACTTCATCAATGATGATCATGTCGAACTGCAGAGGAGAGATTTCCGCTAGGTTCTCTTTTCGCGAGAGTGATTGAATCGTTGCAAACACGAGCGGCTTGTGAACTTCTCGACGTTGCCCTACGTAGAAACCGATCTGAGACTCATCAATTTCCAGGACTCTAGAGAATTCCTCAGCGGCCTTCTTAAGAATCTGTTCTCGGTGCGCGATGAACAGGGTTCTCATCGGCTTCAGTTGACGCGTTGCAAGAGCCGCGAGAATGGTTTTACCTGTGCCGGTAGCCGAGATGATCAGCGCACGTTTCTCTCCTGAATCAACTACTTGTTGGAGCTGTTCTAGGGCTTCTACCTGCATCAGATTCGGCAGAATCTTCTCGCCCTCGGGTGAGACTTCGAGGGGCTGCGTCTCAGTGAAAACAATTGTGCGGGTGGCGCGCCTCTGCTCGTATTGGCGGATCCACTCTTCGGTCAGCGGAATAGCTTTCTCGATGTGCTTGACTACCCCATCGTGAAACTGCATCGCGATGTTGCCGTTACGGTGCGAGGAAACCCGAATGTTCCACTCTTGATTCTCCGTTAATGCGTATCGCGTCAGATTCGAGCTCCCGACGAGGGCAGTGACGTGGTCACCGTGACTGAAAATGTATCCCTTCGCGTGGTGCACGTAGTCCGCCATGACGTAGGCATCAACGTTTTCCAGGGTGAGCAGCTCTCTGAGCGCTGCTGGCTCATTAAAGTCTTGGTAGGAGGACGTGATGATTGTTCCTCTGCCCTGGAACTCAATGAGCTGCTGCTTTAATGCCCCAATGCCGTCGGCTGTTACGAATGCGACGGAAAAGACGTAGCTGTCTGCGAACTCAAGCTCGTTTTTTAGCGCCTCGTACATCGAGTTTGAGTCGCTATTGGTGATGAGCTCCGGGTTTTCTAGCTTGTTCGCCAGAACGGTTTCGTCAATAAACCCGTATTCGAGATCACGTTGAAGCGATGAGAGCGCTGATTTCATTTATCTTGCCGCACGCGTTGGACCGTTTCGATGTCCGCTGGCGCCCACTCCAGCGCGTCAAGCTCAGACCTGGGCACCCAGCGGACTTGCTCATGCTCGAAGAGCGTTGGAGTGCCAGAGCGTAGCTTGCAGTAGTAGGTGGTCAGGTTGATGACTGCAGACCCGGTATCGTGCTTGCTTGTCACGATCTTGTCGAGAACCTCGACCTCAATGCTGAGCTCTTCAACGAGTTCGCGCTTCAGCGCTTGTTCCGGTGTTTCTCCGGACTCGATTTTGCCGCCGGGAAACTCCCACAAGCCGCCCATCGACCTGCCTGGCCCACGTTGTGCGGTGAACACCAGGTCACCATCTAGGATCACTGCTCCCACCACATCGATGATTTTGGTCATGTAGATATCCTAAACGGCAGCCCCGCGAAGCTGCCGTCGATAAGCAGATGCCTAGAACTCGGAGCGGTCGATGACGTCGCGGAGGGTAGCGGCTGAGTGGCGGAACTTTTCCAGCTCGTCGGTGTCGAGGCGCAGCTCGACTACGTTGCGCACGCCCTGGCGGTTGAGCACGGTGGGGGTGCCGATGTAGAGGTCGTTGAGGCCGTACTCGCCCTGGAGGAGGGAAGAGACGGGCAGGACCACGTCCTCGTTGCGCAGGATCGCACGGGTGATACGCGCGAGTGCGTTGCCGACGCCGAAGGAGGTGTTGCCCTTGCGCTTAATGATGTCGTAAGCCGCGTCGCGGGTGCGGACGAACATCTCGTCTATCTGGGCGTAGATGTCCGGGTTGGTCTCGGCCTCAGTTTCGAGCATCGCGCGCAGCGGCACACCGCCGACGGAGCCGGTGGAGAGCACGGGCAGCTCGGTATCGCCGTGCTCGCCGATGATGTGGGTGTGGACGGCGGAGGGGGCGATGTCGAAAAACTGGCCCAGGTTGTGGCGCCAGCGGGCGGTGTCGAGCACGGTGCCGGAGCCGATGACCTGGCTCGATGGTAGGCCGGTCTGCTTCCAGGTGATGTAGGACAGCACATCTACGGGGTTGGTGGCAACCAGGTAGATGCCGTTGAAGCCGTTGGCCATCACTTGGGAGTTGATGGAGTCGAAGATCTTGGCGTTGCGGGCGATCAGGTCGATGCGCGTCTCGCCGTCGCGCTGGGCAACGCCCGCGCAGTTGACGATGAGGGCGGCGTCGCGGCAGTCCTCGTACGTGCCGGCCGTGACGTCCATGTGCTGGCCGGAAAAGGGGATGGCGTGGTTGAGGTCCTCCACTTGGGCCCACACGAGGTCCTCGTTGAGATCGATGATGGCCAGGTGATCTGCCAAGCCCTGGTTGAGTACTGCGTATGCGTAGGCGGTGCCGACTGCGCCAGCACCGATGAGGACAACTTTGTTGCCATGCGTCACGGTCATGCGGACAAGTGTGGCAGAGGGGAAGCAGTCGCGCACGGTGGGGTGGCCTGTTGTGGGAACAGAGAAACGCCGCCCCCTGTGAGGGCGGCGTTTTTTAGGTGCGCAACTGCGCCTGGGATAGCTGCGGCTGCGATACCTGCGAGCGAGCTACTGCTGTGCGTACTCCTCGTCGGCCTGCTCCAATACCTGTGGGCGGCCGGTGGCGAAGTACAGCACGGTCATGATCACCGTGAAGGCCACACCGATTCCCAGGGCCAGGCGGAAGTCCGGCAGCCAAGCCATGATGCCGAAGGTGCACAGGATGAACGCGATGGCGAAGTACTGTCCGTACGGCCAGAAGGGGACGGCAAACTTCAGCGCGCGCTGCTCCTCGGCGGTCATCTGCTTGCGCATAGCAACCTGCGCCAGCAGGATCATCAACCAGACAAACACGGTGGCGAAGGTGGCCAGCGCGGCGATGGTTTCGAAGACGTCCGGGTAGCGGGCGTTGAGGAACACGCCGATGATCAACACGCCGAGCAGCGTGACAATGGTCATCACCGGCACGTCGCGGTAGGTCTTGGCCATCTTGCGGGGCGCGAGATTCTCCTTGGCCAGACCGGTGAGCACCCGGCCGGTGCCGAACAGGTCGGCGTTGATCGCGGACAGGGCCGCGGTGATGACCACGAAGTTGAGCAAACCAGCGGCCCAGTTCACGCCGAGCGTGTTGAAGATCTGCACGAAGGGGGATTCCTCGCCAGTGATGGTGCGCCACGGGTTGAGGATCAGGATGATCGAGATCGCCAGCACGTAGAAGATGAGGATGCGCGCCGGGACGGTGTTGACTGCGTTGGGGATGGAGCGCTCCGGGTCCTCGGCCTCCGCACCTGCCACGCCGATGATCTCGGTGCCGCCGAACGCGAAGAGCACGAGGATGAATGACGCGATCATGCCCTGGACGCCGTTGGGGAAGAAACCGCCGTCGTTCCACAGGTTGCTCACCTGCGCTACCTCCGGCTGCTGCCCAAGGTTGAAGATCAAAATCGCCGCGCCGCCAACGATCATCGCCACCACTGCGGTGACCTTAATAATTGTGAACGCGAATTCCAGCTCGCCGAACCAGCGCACCGTAGCCAAGTTGGCCGCACCGATGATCAGCAAGGTCACGGCAATCCACACCCATGCCGCGGTGTCCGGGAACCAAAACTTCATGTAGATGCCAATCGCGGTGAGGTCCGCCAGACACACGATCATCATCTCGAACGCGAACATCCAGCCGGTGATGTAGCCGCCCCAGCCGCCGAGGTACTTGCGGCAGTACACGGCAAACGAGCCGCGCACGGGGTTGCGCACGCTCATCTCGCCCAGCGCGCGGAGCATGAAGTACACCACCGCGCCGCCGAGCAGGTACACCAGCAGGACGGAGGGGCCCGCCGCCTGGATCGCACCGGCTGAGCCGTAGAACAGGCCGGTGCCGATGGCGGAGCCGAGGGCGATGAAGTGGATGTGGCGGGCGTTCAGGCCGGAGCGTTTCGGTGTGGGCTGGGATGCGGTTTCTGAGGGTGCAGTCATAACGGACATTAACTGTGCTCTTTCGGGAAGCGATGCGCGAATCGGTGCGCAGAGGGGGATTGGTGTGATGCCCTGTGCGGGCGGCGTCTTCCCGGTTTGCCGTCGCGATTGGCCCGAGTGCGACCGCGCGGACGGATCCGGGGGCGCGGTGCGATCAACCTGAGCCTGACCAGCTGGCGCTAACGTAAAACCCCCTGCGCTAGGAGCAGCAGAGGCTGTTAGCGCAGGGGGCGAAGGAAAGCCGGCACCGCGCTACAGATGATGATGCAGGCGGGCCGGCTGGGTATTCAGCAACACAAAACGCTCGGCCTGAGCGGCCGAGGCGTTGAGAGCGTTGCTGTTCATCACGTTGCTGACCATACACGCTGTTTCGTTTGATGTGTGCGGAACAGGGAAAAATATTCAAAAAGCGTGGGGCTGCGGAGCTCGTCGATAAGCACATGCCTGAAATAGCAGAATACGGGGTGTGTGCCGTAGGGTTGGCAGGCGATGAGCATTTCCGAAAACGCCACCGGCGGCGAGAATGAGCCGGACATGAATGTGTCGGAAAATCAGGATAACCCGCAGGATGTCGCGGCCGAGATCGTTGAGGCCGTAGTAGAGGACACCAGGGATGCGGGCGTTTCTGACAAGACCGGCGCCGCGGAGGACACCGTGGCCATTGAAGAAGACAACGATGTGCTGAAGCTTAGCGACGAACCTTCGGCCGACCCCGAGACTGAAGCAGACGCCGAGGACGCGGAAAAAGAATCTGAACCGGAAAAGCCGGAAAACGGCTTTGAAACCCTCGGCCTGCCCGACAAGGTCGTGGAGGCGGTCAAGCGCGTGGGCTTCGAGCAGCCCTCGCCGATTCAGGCACAGACCATCCCGCTGCTGATGCAGGGACGCGACGTGGTGGGCCTGGCCCAGACGGGTACGGGTAAGACCGCGGCGTTCGCGCTGCCGGTGCTCTCTCAGATTGACCCGAACAAGCGCTACCCGCAGGCGCTCGTGCTCGCACCCACCCGTGAGCTGGCGCTGCAGGTGTCGGACTCGTTCCAGTCCTTCGCGGACCACCTAGGCGGCGTGCACATCCTGCCCATCTACGGTGGCCAGGCGTACGGCATCCAGCTCTCCGGCCTGCGCCGCGGCGCGCAGGTGATCGTGGGCACCCCGGGGCGTGTGATCGACCACCTGGAGAAGGGCTCGCTGGACATCTCCAACCTGGAGTTCCTCGTGCTCGACGAGGCGGACGAGATGCTGAACATGGGCTTCCAGGAAGACGTGGAGCGCATCCTGGAGGACACCCCGGACAGCAAGCAGGTGGCGCTGTTCTCGGCGACGATGCCGAACGCGATCCGCCGCATCTCCCGCGACTACCTGAACGACCCGGAAGAGGTCACCGTTAAGTCGGAGACCCGCACCAACACCAACATCACGCAGCGCTACCTGTTTACGGCGCACCGCAACAAGCTCGACGCGATCACCCGCATCCTCGAGGTGACGGAGTTCGAGGCGATGATCGTGTTCGTGCGCACCAAGAACGAGACGGAAGAGATCGCCGAAAAGCTGCGCGCCCGCGGATTCTCCGCCGCCGCCATCAACGGCGATATTGCCCAGCAGCAGCGTGAGCGAACCGTGGACCAGCTCCGCGACGGTCGTCTGGACATCCTCGTGGCCACCGACGTCGCCGCCCGCGGCCTGGACGTGGAGCGCATCTCCCACGTGCTCAACTACGACATCCCGAACGACACGGAGTCCTACGTCCACCGCATCGGCCGCACCGGCCGCGCGGGCCGCACCGGCGAGGCGATCCTGTTTGTCACCCCGCGCGAGCGCCGCATGCTGCGCTCCATCGAGCGGGTGACCAACGCGACCATTGAAGAGATGGATCTGCCCACTGTGGACGAGGTCAACGAGTCGCGCAAGTCCAAGTTCATGGACTCCATCACCGAGTCCCTCGAGGCCTCCGACCTGCAGGTGTTCAAGACCATGGTGCGCGAGTACTGCGCGGCGAACAATGTGCCTATGGACGACATTGCCGCCGCACTTGCCACCCAGGCGCTTGCCGGCGACGAGTTCTTGATGAAGGAGCCGCCCCGAGACAAGCGCGACCGCCGCGACCGTTTCGACCGGGACGACCGCCGTGACCGCGGCGGGCGTGGCCGCGACCGCTTTGACCGGGACGACCGCGGGGATCGCCGGGGCGGACGCCGCTTCGACGACTCCGGCAACTTCGACACCTACCGCCTGGACGTGGGCAAGCGCCATCACGTACGCCCCGGCGCCATCGTCGGTGCGCTCGCCAACGAGGGCGGCCTGAACTCCAAGGACTTCGGCCGCATCACCATCGGCGGCGACTTTACGCTGGTGGAGCTGCCGAAGAACCTGGACCGGGCCGTGCTGGACCGCCTGGAGGACACCCGTATCTCCGGCCAGCTGATCAACATCCAGCGCGACCACGGTGCGCCGCCGCGTGAACGTGGCGGGCGCGGTGATCGCGGTGGTTACCGCGGCGGCCGAGGTGGTTACCGCGGCGGACGCGGACGTGACGACAGGGACGATCGGGGTGGCCGTGGTGGACGTGGCGGCTACCGCGGCGGACGCGGACGCTACGACCGCGACTAGGGCGTTTCCGTGAGAACAGCCGGCGTATTCGTCGGCTGTTTTTGCTGTTGAGGGGTGACCGTTGGACGTCGATAGGCCAACGCGCGCCTATGTACGAACGCCAGTTGCGAGCGGGGTAGGTTAAACCGCATGTTGTCCCACCGCGCGCACGTTATCTTCCGTACCTTCCTGGCCACAGCCGTGGCGCTGGGGTTGCAGGCCGCGCCGGCGCAGGCGCAAATGCGAGCGGTGGAGCAGGGGGCAGCGGTACACGTTCATGGCACCGGTATTTGCACCGTTGGGTTCAACGAACCGGGCCGGCAGCGTAGCCTGGTCGCGGCGCACTGCGGGCGGGAGGGCGCGCGAGTGGAGCTCGTTGGTGGCGGCGGCGCTGGCACGCTGTACCGCTCGAAGGTATACGACGGGCACTTGAGCAACGACTGGGCCGCCATCCAGTGGGACCCCGGCGTGCGGGTGGGCGGGAACCGGTTGACCGGCGACGCCCGGGTCCACCCAAGAGACGTCCGCCTCGGCGAGACGGTCTGCTACTTTTCCCAGGCGCGTGGCGCACAGACCTGCGGGCGCTTTTCTGGTGCGGCCGACGGCACGTTCTTCGTCGACGCGCCCCTGAGCCGCCCCGGCGACTCCGGAGGCCCCATGTGGGTGCCGGGCCGCGGGTTCATCGGCGTGGTGTCCAGCATGTGGACATCGAACCCCCTGCCGTTTCTGCGCGGCGGGGACTTCATAATCGGCATGGTGCCCCAAGACGGCCCAGCGGTCCCCGAAGCTAGGCTAGTGGGCGTGTGGGGCCAAAACGCCCTGTTCAACGGCCTGACCGGACCCGTGGCGGAGGCGCTGCGCGTGGTGGTGGACGGCGTGTTCCGCTTCTTTGCCAGCCTGGGTGTGCAGGGGCCATCGGCGCTGCGGTACTCCTAGGGGGTTGAGGTGGAGGGGGTGCGCGTTGTTTGCTCGCTTGTGGCTGGGCACCCGTTTCGCAAACCCTGGGAACGCATCAGGAGGGCTTCTTTTCAGTGAGTAAGGTCCAGCTGATGGCGAGGAGATCGCCAACAGCTGGGCCCAACTAGCCGGACTTGCCGCTTACGCCGGGGACGGCAAGAACATCAGGATGAGGGTGAGCATCCAGAGCAGGTTGAAGATGCCAGCGCCGGCAGTAGCCTTCGCCTTGGACTTCTCGAAGTTTTCGGTCAAGTCCGACGGGTCTGCGTCGGAGGCAGGCAGGGCGCCCAGGGAGCCCATCATCTTGCGCTGCTGCGGGATCACCATGGCCAGCAGCAGCGCCCATGCGATCACGGAGAGCACAATCGCGGTGTGGAACCAGTAGTTGGACTTGTACGCATCCCAGTCGAAGGCCAGCACAGCTGCACCGAGAAGGGGCACCAGCAGGGACAGCATGCCGTAGGTCTTGGTGATGCGGTAGAGCACCGAGGCGCGGCCAGTGGCCTCCTCGCCGCCAGCGCGAGACTCAGCGGCCTGGCGCGGGAACATGGAGGTGGACACGACAACTGGGCCGAGCAGCAGGATAGCTGCAGCGACGTGCAGGAAAATCAGGAACGTAGTCATGTGCGCTCACCTTACGGCATGGTGGGAAAATCCTCACAGCTCGCGGCGCGCGATAAGGCCCGCGACACCGGAGCACGACCTCCTGATCGCGCGCATGTCCGCACGGGGAAGCGGCAGCGCATAGTGTTTGGCCACGTTCACCATCCGGTGCCCATACGCACAGCGTGAACGCCTCGCTTCCGGCATCCACTCCGACGGCAGTTTGTCCCCCTTGGCCTGGTTGGCGGCAGAGGACACTGCGATGAGGTTGGCGGGGTCGTTGTAAAACCTCTCGCGTGTTGCGGCGTCCCAGCGGTGCGCGCCGAGGTCCCACGCAGCGGAGACGGGCAGGATGTGGTCAATCTCAACGTCGTGGGGCAGCAGGGGAGAGCCGGTGTAGGGATCGGGCACGGCCTCAACATCCCACTGCGGCCACGGCTGGGCGCAGTCCGCGCTGGAGACACTGGAGGCACTGAAGGCACTGGCCATGACACGGCTGCGGGTGTCGCATCGGTCCGGCCCGGTGGCCCAGCCGGGGCCGAACTCGGCCCTGTTGTAGCCGAGGATGGTGGTGCGGTGGGCGACCGTAGGGACGTCGATAGGCAATCGCCCCGTGGGAAACGGCACAACGAGCAGGGTCAGTGCCGTCAGGAGCGTGAGGTAGGTGCGCATACCCCCTTAGACGGCGGATGCGCCTCCGCGGTTCCGCAGCGCTTCGGTGAACGGCTCGTCCGGGTGGGCCAGGGCGTAGTCGGTGGCGGCTGCGGCTCGGTCGAATTCCTCGGCAACGCCGGGCTTCGGACGAGTGAGCAGGGAGACCACGACCATGGCCAGGCCGGCCAGGATGACGCCAGGGACAATCTCGTAGATCGCACCCGAAAGCGCGTCCACGGAACCCCAGACAAACACGGTTACGGCGCCGACGATCATGCCCGCGATCGCGCCGGGAGCGGTGAGCCGCTTCCAGTACAGCGACGCGACGACCACAGGCCCGAACGCTGCGCCGAATCCAGCCCAGGCAAAACCGACGAGGCCAAGGATGGTGTCCGACGGGTTGATCGCCAGCGCCATGCCAACGAGCGCGACTGCAATCACCATGGCGCGGGAGAGCACCAGCAGCGTGGTGTGGTTCGGGTTCTTGTTGAAGATGCGGTAGAGGTCCTCGATCAGCGCCGACGAGGTGATCAACAGCTGCGAGGACATGGTGGACATGATCGCGGCGAGCACCGCGGTGAGCACGATGCCGGCGATCAGCGGGTGGAACATGATGCGTGCCAGGTCCAAAAAGACGGTTTCAAAGCCGGTTTGGTCGGTCACGGACGCGGACTTTTGGCCGAAGTAGACGGTGGCGACCAGCGCGGTGAAGATGGCACCCAAGTAGCAGATGGCCACCCAGACGGTGCTGGTGCGGCGGGCGGACTTCGCCTCAGACGGGGAGCGCAGCGCCATGAACCGGGTGACAATGTGCGGCCGGCCGAAGTACCCCAGGCCCCACGCCAGGTTGCCCACGATGGTGGCGGCGGAGACCCCGGCGATCATGTTGAAGTAGGTCGGGTTGCCCTCTTCCCACGGTCCGTAGGGGTTTGAGGTGGCCCAGGAGAAGATATCGGCGGGGTTATCCAGCGCGAACAGCGCCATCAGCGGCACGGTGACGAGTGCGAGAAACATGAGCCCTCCCTGCACCACGTCGGTGTAGCTGACGGCGAGGAAGCCGCCGATGAAGGTGTAGAGCACCGTGATGGAACCGACGATGAGCACGCCGTGCAGGTAATCCCCGCCGAAAGTGGACTCGTAGTAGCGCCCGCCGGAGACCATGCCGGAGGAGACGTAAAACGTGAAGAAGAAAATGATGATCACGGCCGCGGTAAACCGAAGCATGCGGGAGGTGTCGTGGGTGCGGTTTTCAAAGAAGCTGGGCAGCGTGATCGAGTTCTTCGCCACCTCCGTATACGCACGCAGACGCGGGGCAATCCACTTCCAGTTCGCCCAGGTGCCGACGAAGAGGCCGATGACAATCCACAGCTCGCTCATGCCGGCAACGAACAGGGCTCCGGGCAAGCCCATGAGCAGCCAGCCGGACATGTCGGACGCACCTGCGGACAGTCCTGCAACGAGGGGGCTCAAACCGCGGTCGCCGAGCACGTAGTCGTCGTACTTCTCCGTCTTGCGCCACGAATAGAAACCGATGGCGACCATCAGCCCGAAGTACAGGACAATAGCCAAGACCAGCCAGAAATTGTCGGACATGAGCTCCCTCACATTCTCGTCAGCTCCCGCACACTTTAAACCATGCCCCGACACAGCTATCGCCAACTCCGCCAATCGCCGTGTGCAGGGCGAAACGGGCTGTACGAAAACGAGCCGGGGGTGTGTCGGCGCGGGTGGTATAAGGGTGGGTATGCCTGAATACCTCCTCCACGGCCTGTGGCTAGCAGAGTCCGGGCTGACGGTGTGGGTTGAGCGCGTACAGGGCCACCGGATTGTGACCATGGATGACGTGCCGCCCGGCACGTTCCCGCCGATCGTGCATTCGCTTATCGACGGCCAACGGTTCCGCCACCGCCATACCATCGGCGTCCAAACGCCAAAGGGGCGGCAAGTGTGGCTGAAGGCACCTGTGGCGAAGTTCGCGCCGGAGGACGCGGTGCGTTTCCTGGAAAACCTGGCGCACTTGGACGGGGACTCCCCTGCCGCCACCCCGGCCCAGCGCGACGCTATCGCCCCGGACATGTACTGGCTGCTGCGCATGTATAACGGCTTGACGCAGTTCGTCCGCGCCGGGCGGGTGAGCATCCATGTTCCGTACAAGGACGGGCAGTGGTACGCGCAATGGCAGTTGGGCACCGGCGTGGAGGAGCGCAGTTGGTTGGCTGAAATGGTCGCGGCGTCTCCCGGGGTACTCACGGTGAACAACCCGAATTTGAGCGAGGACTGTGCCCAGACGTTTACGCACTGGATAGCTTCGTCGCGCTTGCAGGGCGCGGTGGCGAAATCGGCGACGAGGCCCTACCCGTGGCACGACTTTGTGAAGTCCCTGCTGCACAGCCTTCCCCTGCGCCGCGGCGGAGCCAGCCTTGCCCGGCAGGTGGGGGACTGGAACGGCACGATCACCGCCGTCAACCTGCAACTGGTTTTTATTGCGGAGTCGCCGGACCAGGCGGACGAATCCGGGGACAACACCCAGTGGCCCGTCCGCGTGCAGGTGCGCTCGACGACGGATTCGCCCCGTCCCGTGCGGCTGGGCGAGTTCGATTCGGCCACCGCGGACGCTTTGCGCAAGCAACTCAACCGCGCGATTCAGGTGACGTCTCTTGTGGATCCGGCGGAGCGCGGCAGGTTCCGCTCCGTGGTGGACTACGGCGTGGACCCGGACGCGGGCGATTGGGACTTGTACCTGCGCGGCGAGGAGATTGTCACCTTCGTGCGCGAGGCCGCGCCGCTGCTGCGCGCGAAGGGGTTTGTGGTGATGCTCCCACGGGCGTGGGCGACAGCGGAGACAGCCTCGAAGCTGAAGGTGAGCGAGCACAAGGATCCCCACGATTCGTCCACGGTGACCATGATGGGCTTCGACACTCTGGTCAAGTACGACTGGCGCTTGTCTGTGGGCGGCGTGGAACTCACGGATGAGGAAATGGCGCAGCTGGTGAAGTCCAAGTCGGGGCTGGTGAAGCTGCGCGGCGAGTGGGTGCTGGCGGACACACGCGAGGTTGCAAAAACGGCGAAGTACCTAGAGTCGCTGCACGACACCTCAGTGGACAACGCCAAGCGCGAGGCGGAGGCCGCGATCAAACGCGCCCGGATCGCACAGGCCGCAGGCTCCGACGATGCCGAAGAGCTGCAGGCCATAGCCCAGTCGGCCCAGGAGGAGTACGAGCGCCTCAAGGCGGCCGAAGGAGAGGGTGTCGTCTCCGCCGCGGAGCTACGCCAGCTCGCCCTGGAAGCGGGAGCGGACAGCCCGATCGAGTTCACAGGTTCGCCGTGGTTCACCTCGCTCGTCGGGGGCACAGACCGCCCCGCGCCCGAACGAGTGGAGGTGCCAGAAACCGTCACCGCCGATCTGCGCGAATACCAGCGGCGCGGGGTGGACTGGCTCTACTTCATGTCCCGCAACAACCTCGGCGCTGTCCTGGCGGACGACATGGGCCTGGGCAAGACGCTGCAGCTACTGACGCTGCTCGCGGTGGAACAGGCCCAAGGCGTCCGGCGTGGGCCCACGCTTATCGTCGCGCCGACCTCGGTGGTGGGCAACTGGGCGCGCGAGGCTGCCCGCTTCGTGCCCGACATGCGGGTGCGAGTCCACCACGGCAGTGGCAGGCTCAAAGGCGACGAGCTCTTCGAAGCAGCGGACGGCGCCGACATCGTTGTCACCTCCTACGGCACGGTTGCACGCGACGCCAAGGACTTGGCAGCGGTGCAGTGGGACCACGTGGTGCTGGATGAGGCGCAGGCGATCAAGAACGCGGGCACGCAGGCGTCGAAAAGCGTGCGCGCGATCCCCGCCCGCCACCGCATCGCGCTCACCGGCACACCGATTGAAAACAAGCTCTCTGAGCTGCGCAGCATCCTGGACTTTGTCAACCCCGGCATGCTCGGATCGCAATCGTTCTTTCGCAACCACTTCGCCAAAGCCATCGAGTCGCGCCGGGACCCGGAGATGGCGGACGAGATGGGGGAGCGCCTCCAGCGCCTTACCGCGCCGTTCATTTTGCGCAGGCTGAAAACGGACACCGCGATCATCTCGGATCTGCCGGAAAAGGCCGAGCACGTGATCGCCGTTGATATGACTCCAGAGCAGGCGGCGCTATACAAGGCGTTGGTGGACGGCATGCAGGCCGAACTCGAGCAGCGCAAGGGTATCGCGCGTAAGGGGCTGGTGCTGGCCACGATCACCCGCATTAAGCAGATCTGCAACCACCCTGCTCACTTCCTAGGCGACGGTTCTCCGGTGACTGACAAGGGTCGCCACCGCTCCGGCAAGGTGGAAAAGCTCATGGAGCTGCTTGAGGAAGCCGCGCGCACCGACCAGCGCGTGCTCATCTTTACCCAGTACAAGGCGTTCGGAGACATCTTGAAGCCGTATTTGAGCGACCGCCTGGGCGAGGACGTGCCGTTCCTGCACGGCGGCGTTGGGAAGGCGGCGCGCGACGCGATGGTGGAGCGCTTCCAGCAACCGGACGGTCCGCGCGCGATGATCCTCAGCCTGAAAGCGGGCGGCACGGGGCTGAACCTCACCGCCGCGTCGATGGTGATCCACCTGGACCGCTGGTGGAACCCCGCAGTGGAAAACCAGGCCACTGACCGCGCCTTCCGCATCGGCCAAGACAAGAACGTCACCGTCTACAAGATCATCACCCGCGGCACGATGGAGGAGTCCATCCAGGACATCTTGGACGGCAAAACCCAACTCGCTGGGGCAGTAGTGGGCCAGGGTGAGGGCTGGATTACCGAGCTTGGCACCGACGAACTCGCGCAACTGATCAGCTACAGGGGGCAGAAGTGAGCCAGCGACCGAAAAAAGACAACGTCATCTACGCCAACTTTGGTGCCCGAAAACGAGTGTCCAGCGCCGCGGAGACGGGCGGGGATGCGCTGCAACCGTCCCCGACACGCGCGCTGTCGCCTGCGGCGATGCGCGTGTACAACGCGGCGGTGCGCCAAACCGACATCGGCCGCGCCAGACGTGGGGCGGAATACGCGGCCCGCGGCCACGTTGTGGCGCTGCGTGCGGTGATGCAAGGGGTTCGCGGGGAGGTCGTGGGGAGCCAGAACGAGCCGTTTCGGGTGGCCATGTATCTCCCGCAGCGCTCAAGTGAGGCGATTCGCAGCGCAACCAGCACCCTCGTTCGCTCGCCCGGTTCCATCGCCGCGGCTAAAGCCGGCACCATCGCCGAGGACGTCTTGGACGTGTTGCTTTGCGACGCCCCGGCGGAGGTCACCTTCTCTTGCGATTGCCCCGACGGGGCAGATGTGTGCAAGCACGCCGTCGCGCTCGCGCAACGCGCCGCGGAGCTGATCGATTCCGACCCGGCGGTCGTCTTTGCCATGCGGGGGCTCACGCTGGATGAGCTGGAGAATCGCAAACGCAACCAGGCCGACGACCTCGCGCGGGAGAACGCGGCGCCGGGCTCTCAGTACTTCTGGTCCGGCCGCGACATGCCGGAGCTGCCGCGGCCGAAAGTTGCGCCGATGATCGAGGACTCCGACCTTGACCTGCTCCACCGCGCGATGCAGACCGTTTCTTTCACCAACATCGACCAGCTGCGAGCGGTGGCGGACATTGAGGATCTTTACGACGAGCTGACGCGATAGCACGCATGTTCGAATATATCGTGCCGGGTGTCGGCAGGGGTGGTAGGTGTATATGACATGACGCGGACCACGTTCATCCACACCTCAGACTTGCAGTTGGGCATGCGCAGAAAGTTCCTCTCGCCGGAAGCGCAGTCGCGTTTCGACGACGCACGGTTGCGCTCCGTCACCCGCCTCGGCGAGCTCGCTCAAGAGCGCGGCGCGGAGTTCATCGTCGTCGCCGGCGATGTCTTCGAACACAACTCCCTTGAACCGACCACCGTCGGCCGCGCGCTTGAGGTGCTGCGTAAGCTGCCGGTGCCGGTCTACCTGCTGCCGGGCAACCACGACCCACTAGTGGCAGACAGCATCTTCCATCGCACCGAGGGGATTGAGGGGGTCACGGTGTTGGCAGACTCTGAGCCGGTAGTGGTGCGCCAAGGCGTGGAGATCGTCGGTGCCCCGCTGCTGACCAAGCACGCTTCCGAAGATCTGTGCGCGAAGGCGATCCGCGGCCTCGAACCCACGGAGGCAATCCGCATCCTCGTCGGCCACGGCGCGGTTGAAGGTTTCGGGGAAGAGGACGCACAGGCGCTCATCGACGTGGTGCACCTCGACGCCGCCATCGAACAGGGGGTGATTGACTACGTCGCGCTCGGCGACACCCACTCCACTGCGTCACTGTCCGCCTCGAAACGCGTCTGGTTCTCTGGTGCGCCCGAGACCACCGATTACTTTGACCGCACCCCAGGCGTAGCTGGCGGCGAGGTGGACTCCGGCAACGCCTTGCTGGTCACGGTGGACAAGGACGGTTTGCACGCACAGGTCGAGGTGGAAAAGGTCCCTGTCGGCACGTGGACGTTTGAGGCCCGGTCTTGGGAGGTAACTGGTGCAGACGACGTGGCGGATGTCGTTGCGGACCTTAAGGCGTACCCGGAAAAAGACCGCACGGTAATTAAATACGCGCTGACTGGAACGCTCGGTTTGGAAGACACCCGCACGCTCGAGCGCGAGTTGGCGGATTTGGAGCCTGTGTTTGCGGCGCTGTACCCGCGGGAGCGGTTGATGAGCTTGCACCTTGAACCCGGAGACGAAGAGATGGAAAACTTGCCCCTTACCGGGTTTGCCAAAGAGGCGATGCGCGAGCTCGTGGGGCAAGCTGCGGGCGACAGTGCGGCGTCCGACGCGCAGCGGGCGACAGCGCGTGATGCCGTGAACCTGCTGTTCCGCCTGTCCAGGGAGGTGGACTAGGCCATGCGCATCCACGACCTTGTCATCGATAACTTCCGCGCCATCGAGCACCTGGAGCTGCACGACCTGCCGGACACCGGCGTCATTGTCATTCATGGCCAGAACGAGGCAGGCAAGTCCACCATCCTGGACGCCATCGACACCGTGTTGCAAGAACGCCACTCTGCCGGAGGCAAGAAAATCAAGGTTTTTGCGCCCGTTGGCCGCGACGCATCACCCGAGGTCACCATGACTGCGACGGTGGGGGAGACCAGGTTTACCATCCGCAAGCGATGGCTCAAGGGCAAGCTTTCGGAGCTGGAGATTTCCTCGCCGGTGCACAAGAACTTCACCGGGCGCCAGGCCGACGACGAGCTGGCGCGCATCATCGCCGGGGAAATAGACGGTAGCTTGGCTAAAACGCTGTTTCTGCGCCAGGGGGATTTGGAGCCCGGCATCGCGGCTGCCGGTATCCCGTCGATCTCGCAGGCTCTAGACACGGAGTCCGGAACCGGGCACTCAGGCGAGGAAGACACCGAGCTCATGCAGGTGATTGAGGCGGAGTACTCCCGGTACTGGACGGCTGCGTCCCCGCCCAAGAAAAAGGCCTCTTTCGCCGCGAAATCTGACGCTGTGGATGCGGCCCGCGAGGCGCTGCGCGCCGCTGAGGCGGAGGTGGAGCATCTCTCCGCCTACGTGGACGAGGTTGCCCGCCGTGAAGACGAGATCCGCGCCGTTGATGCGGAGCTTCCGCAGGCACATGAGGAGCTCGCTGAGCGGGAGGAGGCTTATGCGCAGGCGAGCCAATTGCAGGACAAGGCCACCTCCGCGTCCGAGGAGCTGGACCGGGCCACCGTGGCCCGCCAGCGAGCGGAACAGGATTGCGCGGAGCGATCCGCCCTCACCGAGCGAGTGGAGGCGTTGCGCGACGAGGAGCGTACTCTGCGTGGCAAGCTCGCTCCCGCCCAAGAGGCGCGCGACGCCGAACGTGCGAAGATTTCGCAGATCACCGAAGATATCGACGCGGCGAAGGCCCGCGTTGCAGAGCTCCGCGCGGGCCTCCGCCAGGCCGAACACGCTCGTGATGCGGTGCGTGCTTCTCGGCGCCTGACGGCCGTCACCGATCAGCTCAAACTCATCCGCGAGGCGGAGGAGGCGTACGCAGGCCTGCTCAAAACGGCTCCGACCCCAGTGGTCACGGACGCCGACGTCCGAGCGCTTGAAAAGGCGGAGGGCGAATTGACTCTGCAGCGCCGCCTGCGTGAGGCCGCGTCCGCCAAGCTGGAGATCACCGCCGCCGGCAAGACGATTCAAGTCGACGGCGAAGAGATCGCGGTGGACGGCACCGAAGCCATCGCGGTGTTCGAGGGTACGCAGATTGCCCTGGGCGACTTCGACATGGTTTTTCGCGCAGCCCAAGGTGCTGAGGATCCGCACCGGGCCGTGGAGCAAGCCGAGGACGCGTTGGAGCGCGCGTTGGAGAAGCTCGGCTGCGCGGATGTAGACGCGGCGCGCGCCGCCCGCGATGCGTGCAAGGCGCACGAGGCCGACGTGAAATCCGCCCGCCAGCGCCGCGATGACGCGCTGGCGGGCACCGATGCGGACGAGCTGGAAGCCGAATGCGTCCGTTTGGCGGGGCAGGTGGAGGAGCTTGCCGTCGATAGCCTTGAGCTCCCCGAAAACGAACACGAGGCGGAGCTCGCCGTCAAAGGTGCTCAAAAAGCCCTCGACCGTGCCGAAAAAGACGTAGATGCGGCCGAAGCGGCGTTGAAACCGTACGCAGACCGCAGCGCAGCCAGCGAACTGACCATCGTGCAAACCAGGCTCGAGTCCAAACAGTCCGAAGCAAGCCACGCCGCCGCCGAGCTGGAGCAGGCGGAGCAGGCCGCCCCGAAAGAGACCCTGGACCGTGCCGTCGAACACTCTCGTGAACAGGAGCGTGCCGCCAAAGACACGCACGCAGCGCTTGCAGCGGAGCTCGCTGCTGCGGATCCGGAGACAGCGCAGCACATGCTCGAGGGCGCTCAAGTCAGGGTGGACAACCTGGAAAAGCGCCGCAGTGAAGCCAGAAACCGTATTACCGAACTGACTGGCCGCATCGAGATCGCTGCTGGCGCCGCTGAACAGGCCGACCGGGCCGCCGCAGTGTTGGACGCTGCGGAGACCGAGCTGGCCCGAACTACCCGCCGCGCCGACGCCGTCAAGCTGCTGCGAGAAACCATGTATGAGTACCGCGATGCCGCCCGCGCCCGTTATTCCGCCCCGTTCAACGACGCGATCCGCGCCCGTGCCCGCGTGCTCTTCGGCCCGACCGTGGATTTCAACCTGACGGACGATCTCACGGTCAGCGAACGCACCGTCGACGGAGTGAGCGTGCCTCTGGATCAGCTTTCCGGCGGCACCAAGGAGCAGCTGGCCATTCTCACCCGTTTCGCCATCGCGGATCTGGTCACCGCCAGCGGCTCGACCTCGCCGGTGCCGGTGGTGGTGGACGACGCGCTGGGGGCCACCGATCCCGACCGTCTTGCTCGCATGAACTCCTTGTTCACGCAGGTGGGTAAAACCGCCCAGGTGATTGTGTTGACGTGTTTTCCGCAACGCTTCGACCGCGTCGCTGCCGCGCGGACATATTCGATGGACGAACTGAAAGCTCCGCAGTCAACGATCAACTAACATCGCTTGGTATGACTACACAACCGCAATGGCTTGAAGAGGACGAGCAGGAGCTCTGGCGGTTGATGATTTCCGGTTTCACCGCCATCTCCCGCACCATCGACGACCGGCTGCAGGCAGGAAGCGATCTGTCGTCGTCGGAGTACGCGGTGCTCGTTGTGCTTTCAGAAGCGCAGGAGCGCACGCTGCGCCTGCGTGAGCTGTGCGCGGAATTGGGCTGGGACCGGTCCCGGGCCTCGCACCAAGTCACCCGCATGGCGAAGCGGGGGTTGCTCGCGAAGGAAAAATGCCCTGGGGACGCTCGTGGTGTGCTGATAGCGCTGACCGAGGAGGGGATGCGGCGGCTCCAAGACGCCGTGCCCGACCATGTGGAGACAGTGCGCCGCCTCGTTTTCGATCACCTGGACGAGGACCGGTCCGCACAGCTCCGCGGGTTCTTCACCGACGTCCTCGAGGCGGACGTATCGCATCCTGACCAGCGCTAGACGGGCTCCACCGGGGTAGGCAGCCTTGCAGGACAGTGCTTACAGGGGTTTGATTGGCACCACGAGTCCTAACAACGAAAGGATTGTGCAATGTCTAGCCCGTACACCCCGCAGAACTTCACCCCGGATAACTCCCCGAAGCGCCTTGAGCGTTCCATGTCCGACAAATACATCGCCGGCGTGTGTGGTGGAGTGGCCAAGTACCTTAATGTCGATGCCACTGTCGTACGCGTTATTTTCGTGCTTCTGGCTCTTGCCGGTATCTGGCCCGGCCTTCTGGCTTACGGCATCGCCTGGATGATCATGCCCGCCGAATATTAGGGCAACGTTCCGTCCAGGAACGTAAAGCGCACGGCTTCTCCCCGCAGGTGTTCGAGCGCTCGGCGCACCCCATCAGCTGTGCCCGAATGGGGGTGGTTCATGTGCGCGAGCACGATCGCCCCGTCGGGCGCATCCACGATTGAGGTTGCTACTTGGGATGGGGTGGCCGTCGCACCAAAGTCGGCGTTGACGGTGTAGCCCGCGATGCGCACATCGCGCCCTCGGGCTATTTCCACGGCTACGTCGTCATAGTGCGCAGTCCCCGCGCGGAACCAGTTGGATTCAACCCCGTATTCGGCCAATAACGCCCGGTTGCCGTCTATCTCCCCGATGGCCTCTGCCGGGCTTGCCGTGCCAGGGATGCCGTACGCCGCAGCCCCGTTGATTGTCAGCGGCAGATGGCGCGTGCCGTGGTTTTCTAACCGGAACAGGGGATCGGCCGCCAAGCGCCGTGTCACATCGGGGTTCGCTCTCATCCAACTCGCGCTGAGGAACAGCGTCGCGGCCACTGAATGCTGCCGAAGCGTGTCCACCAGTTGTTGGTCTACTCCGGATCCGTGGGGTCCACCGCAGGCGTCAAATGTCAGCGCGATGGTGCGCCTGCCCGGAACGGTAGGCACTGTTTCCACAATGCCGGGCAACGACGAGCCGAACAAAACAGGCGCCCGCCCGGCATACCGTTCGGGGCCGGCGTAGGCCGTAACTGTTTCGCGGGAGGTGGAGGTGATGGTGGCGGTCTCCGTCACTGCTGTCTCGCGCGAAGACGCGCACCCAGCCAGCGCAGACACGCCCGCCGCAGCGGCGACGGACATGAAAGATCTCCTGTTCAGCATGCTCCGTCAGTGTAGTGCTGAACCGGTGCATGCGCGCCCGGGGAAAGCGGGAGCCGCACTGTTCGGCTGGCGGACGGTGAAACAACAGGGGTGACAACACATCCCGCGTTGGCAATCAGCGCCGGCAGCCGCGATGAGACACTCACCGACGGTATAGGTCGCGTTGCCGTTTCATCCACGAAGCGGCCGGCCCCCTGTCGAGGGTCGGCCGCTTCGCTGTCATTGTTTCCCGTGTCACGCCCCTCCTTGGCGTGCAAGACAAGTATGGGACGCGCACGTTTGAAGAGGGTGACGTGCAGCTGAGTGTTCGTCTAGAGGTGCGTTGGAGAACGCAGCCGCTACTGCTTGATTGCGGAACCCTCGATCTCAATGGCAACCTTCTCGCTGACCAGCATGTCGCCGGAGTTCAGCGGTGCCTGGAAGTCGATGCCGAAGTCGAGGCGGTTGATCGTGGTGCGCGCTTCGAAGCCGATGCGGGTGTTGCCGAACGGGTCTTCCTCTACGCCGAAGGTCTCCGCCTCGAACGTGACGGGCTTGGTGGTGGACTTGATGGTCAAGTCGCCCGTCACCGTGCCGTTGCCGGCCTCGTCGATATCGAAGCTGGTAGAGGCGAACGTCATCTCCGGGTACTGATCTACCGCGAAGAAGTCTTCACCGCGTACGTGGGCGTCGCGGTCCTCGTTGTTGGTGTCGACGCTTGCCGTGCGCACGGTGCCGGAGGCAGGCTGCTACGGGTCTGCTGCCGTCCCCGCTCGGCCGCGCCGCCATGCAAAACGCGGGTATTGACCGCATGAGCGCGCTCTACACCGCCATTGATGCTGTGCGGCGCGGTGGAACCATCTCGCTGAGCGGCATCTACGGCGGTATGAAGGACCCGATGCCGATGATGACGTTGTTTGACAAGCAGGTGCAGATGCGGATGGGCCAGTGCAACGTGCGCAACTGGACCGACGATATCCTCCCGCTGGTCGACGACCCGTCCGACCCGCTCGGCGTACTCGACCTGAAGACGCACACCGCGTCGCTCGACGAGGCTCCCGAGATGTACGAGAAGTTCCAGAAGAAGGAAGACGGCTGCATCAAGGTCGTACTGAAGTCGTAAAGCCCCTGGTCGGCACACAAATATAAAGTCTCGAGACACCGTAGGAACGATGTCTCGAGACTTTAGGGGCTTTCATGAAACCTCCTGACCAGCTATATCAGGTCCTCGGCTATACCCCGGTTACACCGGGTTCCGCCTCCGGTTACACGACAGTAGTAAATTTATGACGTGAGCAGGAGCGCTCTTGAGAACGGGAAGTCAGGAAATTCCGCTTCCGACTTTTCCTGCCTCTCGGCAAGCTCCACGCTCCACAGTGAACGTTCGACAAGTTCGTCAAAGGTGAGCACCTCCGGTGACTTATGGTTCGAGCGGAAACTTTCAACGCTACGGAACTTCGAGCCAATTCGGTTGCCTGCGGCACGGCACAAATCGCACATGGGCCGATCATCAGAAACGAGCGTGGTTCAGCTGTTTTCGCAACTTTGCCGGAATCTGCGCCATCTCTGCTACTTTCACTGTCTCTTGAGCAGCGCACACAGCTGCACCGCTACCCGGAACTTGACTAGTTCAGTGCTCGCTGTATAGTTCAGTGCATGCTGACTATTGCTTCGCGTCTCGACGTGATGAACCGCCTGGGTCGTGCACTGGCCGACCCCACTCGATCCCGGATCATCTTGACCCTGCTCGATCATCCCGCCTACCCGGCGGAACTATCCCGAGATCTGGACCTGACACGCCCGAACGTGTCCAACCACCTGGCATGCCTGCGCGATTGTGGGATTGTCGTCTCCGAGCCCGAGGGGCGTCGGACACGATACGAGATCGCCGATCCGCACCTGGCACAGGCACTGGCGGCACTGGTCGATGCAACCCTGGCAGTAGACGAAGACGCCCCGTGCATGGATCCCGCCTGCACGCTTCCCGGGTGCTACGCAGCTGGGGAGGGTGCGTAATGCTCACCACGGTCTTGCAGGCGATAGGCCTGTTCGCAGCTACCAACATCGACGACATCATCGTGCTCGCCCTCTTCTTCGCGCGAGGGGCAGGCCAGAGTGGCACCACCGCGCGTATTCTGGCCGGCCAGTACCTCGGATTTGCCGGCATCCTCGTCGCCGCGATCCTTGTGACCATCGGCGCCGGAGCATTTCTGCCCCCGGCAGCCATTCCATACTTTGGTCTCATCCCTCTGGGCATCGGCCTCTGGGCCGCATGGGAGGCCTGGCGCGGAGACGATGACGACGATGACGAGGCTAAGGTTGCCGGCAAGAAGGTCGGCGTGGGGACGGTCGCAGGCGTCACCTTTGCCAACGGTGGCGACAATATCGGCGTCTACACCCCTGTATTCCTCAGCGTGGAACCTCTCGCAGTAGTCGCCTACTGCGTTATCTTCCTCGTGCTCGTTGCGGTCCTGGTGGCCCTGGCAAAGTTCGTCGCAACCCGCCCCCCGATCGCGGAAGTGCTCGAACGCTTTGAGCACATCCTCTTTCCCATCGTTCTCATCGGCCTCGGCATCGTGATCCTCGTCAGCGGCGGAGCCTTCGGGCTCTGACGTAGCGGCAGCGTTCCAAACGGCCCCGACCGGGCGTTATCGGTGGCTCCTATAACGCCTGGAAGGCCTTTTTGAAGCGCTGTCGGGGCGTGTGAATCTAATCACACAGAGTTTACAGAATCCCAGCAATTAAACTTTCGGCTACGCAATTTCACCCGCGGACGCAATGAGACTAGCACCGACGCTTTCCCCAACGCGCCACCGCTTGCGGCGTAGCCCGACCAAGGCCACCGGCTGGTTCTCAAACGAGAACGAAGCCCGTGGCCTAGAGCTCGTTGTCGAGAGCCGAAATTCGGCCTAAAACCGCGTTTAGACAAAGAAAAATGACCCCTCCGAGCGAGCGGAGCGGGTCATTTTTGTGTTCGCGGCCGTTTTCCTTCGGCCGGCAAGAGGTTTCGTGAAAAGATTGGAACAGTTTCGTGAAACCCCCCTTAAGGGACATTCAGTAAACTCCCCAACCTCTAGACTCGCCGCCGCTTCCGCGGCGGCTTACACGTTTTCCACCGCTTCCTTACACACCCCGCAACGACCCCCGTTCCGGAAACCCCCCGAGTCTCGAAGCGAAACCCCTACCGATCCTCGCGCGGGAATCATTCTGCCACGCGGGCGGGCCAAGAAACTGGACAGGCTGTAAGCAATATACGGTTCCCCGTGCGCTAGCACGGGAGCATTTACTTATGCTTCGCAAGATAGCCGAAAAGTTAACAAAATTAATGGTGGGATGATGTCCCGTTCTGGTTCACACCCCGAGAACTTAACCTAATGTTCACAGCTTTTTCATCCCCCATTCCCATCCCCCACGATCAGCATCAGGAGAGGGGGGAGCGTAGCAATGGGAAATCTTTGAAGCGTGAAGGTAGTCCGTGAACGGCTTTTGCTCAAGATGCACACATTCCTCAGAGTCCCATTCGAACGATGCCAATTCATGCCAGACCTCAAATTGTAGCCGCAAACAATGCAGATCCTTAAGGCCAAAAAAGCTGCATAGCTCTGAAATCGTAAACTCCGCAACGACTTCATCTTTGTACAGCTTAATCCGAACAACATGATGGTCAACGTCTACCGGTTCGCCACCCTCTAGGTTCCAGAGTGGGGTTTTTAACAATTTCATTAGAGCCTCCTTATTTGGACTCCCCTGTAAAGTCTCCCTGGCACCGTTCCAAGTTAAAGGAATGGGGATGGTGGTGCCACGTTCTATCCAGCGCAACCTCTTGTGGCCAACACACTTCACTCACGTTCCCTTTCAATCAGGGTACGGCCGCCGCAACACCATTGAGTCTCGCAACGCCATGCTCAAGAACGGTTCCTACCAGGGTGCCGGAGACGTGACGACCCGTCTTATGCGCGGTTGGGCAGCACAAATGCTGTGCATGGCCATGGCCGCAGTGGGGTGAACCTTGCCATGCTCGACGCTGCTGCCTGGTCGCGTACAAATACGTCCCAGAAGCCGACTCCGCCACCGCCACGGGGTGGCCGCAAGCCTGACGCTGACGACATTGAGCAGTGGAAGTTGGGCGACAACGCGCCACCGAAGGCGGCGTAACAACCACAGGCCACCGGCTGGAGTTTTCGAGGACTTCACGCCGAGTGGCCTACAGGTCGTGCAGCAACACCAGTTTCAACACAAAAAACCGGCCGGCAAAGCCTTGTAAGGCTCAAAAACCGGCTGGTTTTCGCGTTGTCGGGGATAGGTTCTGACAAAGTTACCGAATTTTGAAAACCGGGTTTAACCTGGAAGGAGTTTCCTGAATTGAACGGAAAAGTTAACCGAAACCCCCCTTAAGGGGCTTTCACGAAACCTCTTGACCAGTTATATCAGGTCCGCGGTTGCACCCCGGTTACACCGGGTTTCGCCTCCGGTTACACGACACATGACCACTAACCCTGTCGTCCAGCGGCTTCCTCGGCGGGCACGAGCACAACAAGCGGCAACGCCCAGTCATCGTCCCGGTCCCAGTCGAGCGTGAACTTCTCCTCAATGTCTCGCACCGTGCCCCAGGGCAAGTCCTCCCTCTTGAACACGCCCAGAATGTTTAGGTCGAGGAACCAGGCTTCAGGGTGCTTTTCCGCCCACTGCTGAACTTCTTCTTTCGTGGTGAGCCACCGCGGTTCGGCACCGTCTGCAATGGCTTCCGCAATTCCTTTGGCTCCACCAAAGTCTTGGTGGCCGGTGGTCCAACTGTCCCCGTCTCGGGGCTCGTCGCGGTATTCGTAACGGAAACCGTCCTCGTTAAGCGGAATGGACCCCGCGACGGCTTGCTTTTCGACGGTCCAGGAGCCGTTTTCGTTCTGGCTTGCCAGGACTGCTTTCGGAAGGGCGTTGTGGTTTCGGTAGTAGATCTTCTTCATGGTTTGGTCATTCTCCTTGTGCTCTGCGTTGTCCGGGCTAGGCGTTCGCTTCACGTTTTTCTCGCTCGTTCTCATGCCGTTCGAGCTCCTTCTCCAACTTCTCGTTGAGCTCAGCGAATTTGTTGACGTAAGCGGTCACCAAGCCGAGCGAGACCACCTCCGAGTGGAACAGGTCGCCTAGCGTTTTCGTCTTGCCCGCGTCCCATTCGGCGGCCAGCGCTTGCATTTCGTCGTTGTTCATAGGCTTCCGTTTCGTGACCCGAGACGTGCGCGAGATCCGCCAGTACCAGGCGTGACGCTCTTTCAGCTCGTCGGAAGCAATTTCTTCTCCAACCAGCCAGTCGCCGTGAACAAGGAGGTTGCGACGGTCCAAAGGGTCTTTGGCCTCTTTAGCGAGCTCGCTGCAAGTGGCGCATTTCTTCTGGTCCTCTAGGGTTTGTCGCATGTTTCCTACTCGCTGCTGGGCGGCAACGCTGGCGCCGTGGAGGTGCTTCTTGCCGAGGTGTATTTCGCACAGGTCAGCGACGAGGTTTTCGAGACGGCCGGCCGCGAGCACGAGCGAGGCGTACAAGACGAGGAAGTCGTTGTGGAACTGCTCCAAGTACGGCAGCGGGTCTTCTTTGGTGCCAAGCGGTGCAACGAGGTCGGCGTACTGTTTGGAAACTTGCTGTGCTTCTTTGAGGGCCGAGGTGTCCACAACGCCAAGGCCGGCAAGAGACTTCGCAATGTCTGCGTAGGTCTTGTCGAGTGAGCGCTGGAATTGCTCTCCCAGTTTGAGCGCGCCGTTGAACGCAAGCAGCTTTTGGGCGTCTATGACCGGGCCGTAGAACTTTTTCATGTCCACGGTTGGTGCGAACGCCGCGGCCGCGTCTACGGCGTGTTGGCGAAGGCCAAGGGTGGCCGGGTTCGACGGGTCGAGGTGTATGCCGGTGAACGTCTTGGCGACTTCTGGTTGCAGCAGCGGAGTAAGGCGGGGCGTTTCAAGACCTGCGAGCGACTTCCATGCGTCGGCTGTCAACGCGGAGGCGAACTTCGAGGTGTCAATGACGTGGTGAAAAGGCGGCATGTCGATCTTCTTGAACAGTGAGCCGAGCGCTTTGCGGGCATTCTCTTGGAACTTGGCGTAACCCTCAGGGTCGTGTTTGCGCCAGAGGTCATCGAGTTCACCGTCCTTGAAGTCGGATATGGGACGGTCGAGGAAGTCGGGCTCGGGGGTGCTTTCGTCGGTGCCGTCGCCGGAGTTCTCGGGGTGGTTGTTGTCGTCTGGCTGGTCGGGGGTTTCGTCGTGCTCGTGAGGTGTGGTCATGGGCCCAGTGTGCATGACGGGCCGACACGGGGGCAGGGGACTAGAACAAACCTCCTAAAAGGTCGGTTCGAGGGTTGAGTTGAATGAACTGGCCGTATATGCGGAGTGGCCTGCGCAAACACGGCCGGGTGTACAAAAACTTTAAGTTCAATATTTTTGTCGCTGTTTTTGGTCTCGTCGACTTAGTCTGAAAGAAACCGCCTGGTCAGAAGTCCAGGACTGGTCCAATCTGAACAGTATGAGGAGTGTGAAACCTGATGGGTTTTCTCTTTGGTCGAAAAGGCCGTAATGAAACAGATGGTCGACGAAACGATGTCGCAAAGAAGTCCGCGGCGATGCTCGCTGCGGTAGCCGTTGCGGGTGGCGCGGCGGTTGCGGGGATGCCGCTGGCGGAGGCGGCCTTCTCAGATACTCTGGTCTACTTCGAAAAGGTCGATGAGAGCGGTCAGCACATTGGAGGCTCTGAGTGGGAGCTAGAATTCGTCACACCGTCGCGTGAGAAACTTGCTGAGAACCTTTCCTATGGCTCCCTCTCGGCCGAGGAGAAAGCCGCGACGTTGGAAAAAATGCGGATTATCGACAACTGGAGTCCCCGGAGTAACGGCCAGGGCGGTCTGCCGGAGTTTGACTATTGGAAATCTGATTTGTACGAAGGCCGGTTTATCGACCGCGAGAGCGGAAGGTTTATTTTCGAGGATATGGACCCTCGTCCAGGACATTTTGCGTTCATATTCCCTTACGAGGGGGCGGGACCTGGTTGGAACGTTCGCCTCACTGAGGCGAAGACCCCCGACGGCTACACTAGCTGTGGCAATTCACCTACACATATGGATTTCTCTTCCGTGGAAGAGTACGAAGTCACAGGTCCGGAGAGTGATCCGACCTACGTGTTGCGCGAGGACGCAAACGTAAAATTTACGCAACTCGAAGGGCGATTCACCCCAGTCGCGGACAGGCGTTTTGCCCCCGGAAACTACTATCGGCCAAGTCGCAACAACTTCCAGACTATCGACTGGGAAGAGAAAGGCGATAACCCGCTCGCTGACACTCCTTTTGGAAAGATGCGAAACGACTTCGTGATACCTGAAAAATCGTACAGCGGGAAACCATATCCAACTTACTATTATTACTCAGATGGTAGCGAGGTTGAAGGCGGAGGTTTTCAGTCTATCTACTCATTGAAAGCCGCGGTTAACTGCAAAATCCCCGAGCCGACAACCGTCACCGAAACGGTAACCGAAACGCCTGAGCCGTCAACGACCACCGTCACGCCGCCGACAACAACTGTCACCCTGCCGTCTACCGTGACCACCACCGTCACCCCTCCGGCTACGACGGTAACGGAAACCCCGAAGACGGAGACCACGACGGCGACAACTACGGAGTCCGCAACGACTACCGTGACGCAGAGCCCGACTACTGAAACCGTCACGGAAACCCCGCAGCGTGAGACGGTCACGCTCACTCCTGAAAAGGAGACTGAGACTGTAACGGAGACCCCGCAGAAGGAGACGGTGACCGAAACTCCGAAGACCGAGACGGTCACCCACACCCCGGACAAGGAAACCGTGACGGAGACGCCGAAGGCGTCCACCAAGACCTCGACGGTGACTGCTCCGCAAGTGACGGTCACGGAGACCCCGAAGCAGGTCACTGAGACCACTACGTTGCCGCAGAAGACCGTGACCCAACAGGTTCCGACCACCGTGGTCGAGAACAAGACGGAGACCGTCAAGGTCCCGCCAGTGACTGTGACCACAACCGAGAAGCAGGAACCGACCACGGTAACTGCCACTCCGGAGAAGGTCACCGAGACCGTCAAGATCCCGGGCGAAAAGACCACTGTGGTTGAGACCAAGCCGGGTGAGCCGACCACCGTCCGCGAGACCGTAACCGAGACCCCGGACGTGCCGGCCGTCGTTGAGCAGCCGACCCCGAACGCTCCGGTCGTTGACACCCCGAACACCCCGGTCATTCCGGGAGCCTTCTCCGGCACCGTGGTCTGGGACGAGGACCGATCCAAGCACGTCAATGACGGCGACGAGCGTATTCCGGGCCTGACCGTTGTGGCCTACAAGGACGGCAAGGAAATTGCCCGCACCACTACGGACGAGAACGGCTTCTACAAGTTCGACGGGCTTGAGCCCGGTGAGTACGGCATTGCCGTCTACGGTCCCGACGGCGGCGAGCTGTTCTTCGAGGACAAGGCGGCCACCGTGGTTGCCGGCCAAGAAGACACCGGCAATGACTGGGGCTTCGTCCGAGAGGACGCGCCAGCTCCGGTCGAGGAAGGCAAGCCTGCCACCCCGGTTGAGACCGTGCGCCAGACGCTCGCCACCACTGGCGCGAACTCGTACGCACTGGCTGGCCTGGGCGCGGTCCTCGCGGCTCTGGTCGCGTTGGCTGTGGTGAGCCGCCGCAAGACAGCGATCCAGTAAAAGAACCTCCAGGGCGCGTTTTCACACTCCTCCGCGCCCTGGTGGACAACTACATAAAAGAGCCCGTCTAGGTGAACTCACTCCTCGTTCACCTAGACGGGCTTTGTGTTTACCAACTAGACCGGGTAGACGGTTCGGACCGTCCTGCTTAACTGCGCCGGCACTCCTTCGTCCCGGAAGGACTGGGTTATGCGCCTAGCCTCCTCAAAGTCGTTGCAACGGGCCAGGAATTCTATGCCTTCCGCGGTCCAGACTTCCCAGGTGTCCTGACAAAACATTGCGTCCAGGAGCTCGCGGGGCGCGTCCTCTTTCGGTACGTCGTCGGCCGCCAGCTCTTTCTGGTCGAACTGGTCGGCGGGCACGAGGTTGTCCCGCTCGTAGTACGTCAGGTGACGCGGGTTTGCGTCGGCCTCCAGTGTGAGCATGCCGTTGTCCTGGTCGGAGTATTTGACCAGCGTGGTCAGAAACTTCATGGCCTGGAACACGTCGAGGTGAACGTGCTCACCGTCAGCTCCGACAACGCGGACGCTGTCGGGGTGGCGGCGGAGGAACCGGTTCATTGTGACCAGTTCGTCCCGGTTGAAGAACACGTCAAGCGAGAGCAACACCTCCTTCTGCGCGCGTGGGGTCGTAGTTTTCTTTTCTTCGGTACAGCGGTGTGGTGTCGCTGCTTTTGCGTTGTGGTGGGGCATGGAAGGTAGCCTGCCTACCTCTCGCCGGCACCCGCTAGTCCAGGGGCAGGCAGTTCGGTGCAGGTTAGGACGTCTCCTTCAGCCGCGGGTCGCCCTCGGACTCAATACGGTCCCAGCGGGCAAGGTATGCCGCGGCCTGTTCACCGCGGGCGAGACGCTCGCCGACTTCCTTGAGCGCCAGCGCCGCCGACCAGTGGACGGACAGCAGTGTGAAGTCCCCGTCTCGCACCTCGACTCGGACAGCGGTGTATGGGTACGTGTCGGAAGCCGAGTGCATTTTCTTGGCGTAGAACGTGTCCGGGGCGGCCTCCTGCGACCACGCCGAACTACGCCCGCGACCGCTGTTTTCATGTCGTTGTGCAGTCATGGGCGGGCATTGTGCCGTCCAGATTCATGCACCGCTACAGCGGGGGTTCAAGATTCTCGCGAAGCCGGGGCACCGACGATCTACCCCGTGCCACCTAACCGGAGCCGCTCTGGGCGGGCCGGACTCACAGTGGAGCAGGTAAACCGTTTAGAGTTAGGCAATACATTCGGCGTAGAACCAATGCGATAGAGGTAGTGACATGACGATGCGGATGACCGGTCTTTTCGCCGGAATCGGAGGTATCGAACTCGGCTTTAAGCAGGGCTTGGGCGACAACATCGAAACAGATCTGCTCTGCGAGAACTGGCCTGAAGCCCAGACAGTGCTGCGCCGACAGTTCCCGAACGCCGAGCTGCACTCGGATGTCACAGACCTCCCGAGTCTCCCGGGCAACGTGGACATTCTGTCGGCGGGCTTCCCTTGCACGGACCTTTCACAGGCAGGGCGAACCGCAGGCATTACCGGAGAGCAGTCAGGGTTGGTAGTCCACCTGTTCAAACTGCTTAACCAGCACCGGGACAAAGGCCTAACGCTGCCGACGCTGATTATCGAGAACGTCCCGAACATGCTGTCGCTCGACAAGGGCACGGCCATGCACTTTCTCACCAGCGAGCTTGAGTCGTTGGGCTATGCCTGGGCATACAGGGTCGTGGACTCGCGTTTCACCGGTGTCCCGCAGCGGCGCCGTCGCGTGATCCTCGTGGCATCGAACGAGCTCGACCCGAAGCGGGTGCTCTTCGCCGACGAAACGGGCGGACGCAGCGACTCCGACTACGCAATGGACGCCTTCGGTTTTTATTGGACGGAGGGCAGGGGAGGCCTTGGGTGGGCACCTGATGCCGTACCTACGCTTAAGGGTGGCTCGGGGCTCGGCATTGCTTCGCCTCCAGCGGTGTGGGTTCCCAGCGAGGAAGACCCGGTACGCGCGTTTGTGACCCCCACGGTCAGTGACATGGAGTCGTTGCAGGGGTTTCCGCGGGGCTGGACCGATTTCGACTATGGACTGCCCCCGGCTCGCACTCGTGGGGCAAGAGGAAAAATGGTCGGAAACGCTGTCACCACCCGAGTCGCGGCGTGGGTCGCTGGCCGGATTGGTAACCCCGGTGACGTGGTGTGTCCGACGGTCGACTGGGGGCAAGCCAAGCGCTGGCCGAACGCCGCTGCCGGCTTCGACGGCACCAGGGAGCGCATCGAAGCGAGCGAGTTCCCGGTGCTGGCACCTTACGAGCACCTGCTTGAACACATTGATGTCTCGACTGCCCCGAACTTGAGCGCGAGGGCGATAGCCGGGTTCCACTCGCGCCTCCAACAGGGCAATTTGGGCTGGCACCCGGGTTTCCGCGAGGCGGTGGCTCAGGCCGAAGATGCGCACCTGCTCGGCAACGCTTTAGGCAAGGTGAATAAGTAATGTTCGGACCGGCAATCCTCGCCAGAACGCTCTCCGAATACGGTCCGCCAACCTCTGGCGGTCTGCGCTGGCAATACCACTCGCGCTCGGACCGCCACAGTAAGGTCGCGAGCTGGGGTGTCGCGTTTGATCTCATGCTTGCCAGCAGCCTGCTGCGCGAGCATGCCAAGCAGGACAAGGTGGTCCTCGGTATTAACCACACGATGTCCGACTTCGTTTCGAAACGAAGCAAAGACCTTGACCTGGTGATCGCCAGGCCCGCAGGCCCGATTGAGGATGCAAACCCGCAGACGCTGGTGTCCTTGGTGGATAAGTACGGCATTGAACTTTTGCCCGAGGAAGCCGACGCGCTACAGTCGCTACCCGAATTGACGGTCGGCCCCGTGGGGTCGGTACTGGTGGCAATGGAGGCGAAGGCCGCGATGACCGCGCACGGCAAGGCACAGCCACGTCTCTACGACGAGTTGAGTAGCTCCCACTTGTGTATCCACGGCGAGAGCCAGACCGCACTGGCCATCGGATATGTGCAGGTGAACGTTTCGGACCAGTTCATTTCCTCGAATCCCAAGAACGTCGGCTTGATGACCCGCGGTCTTGAACCGGACGTGAGCATCCACAAGCAGCCTGCCGACACACTGTCGATGATGAACAAACTGTCACAGCTCCGCACCCGAGCTGATAGTTCAGGTGTCGGTTTCGACGCGCTCGGTGTCACGGTGCTCAAGATGGTCAATGACGGAACCCCGGTGGAAATCGTGAACGACCCGCCTGCACCCGCACCTGGAGCACCGTTCCATTACGCGACGATGATCATGCGCATGGCTACTCGCTACGACACGCAGTTCCGGGGGATCTAGCGCCACCGTTTAGGAAGAATTTCTAGTAAACGTCCACGTCGTAGTCGACGAGGTTGCCAGACGGATCGACGGCGCACACAAACTGATAAGAGTGCCGAACCGGAACCCCAAACCCATTGGGAAAGTCAACTTTTCCCGACTTTCGGTAACTGCGGTAGTTGGGGTCTAGCGGGTTGAAACGGACCCCGAGCCGACGAAAACGACCATGATTTCCAGCGAATACACTGGGCACCATGTTCGACCCCTCCGAGCCCACCGAAGAAGAACTCCTCGCTGCCCGCGACGTGCCTCTGGAAGAACTGCGGGCGAAAGCCAAGAAGCGCGCTGACGAAATGGGAGATGACCCATTTCAGGACGCTTCGGGGCTCATCATGGCGGTGCATGCGGAGAAGGTCTACCAATACGAGTTGCAGCGACGGCGTGAGGCGCTGTAACCAGCACGTTTGGGGTCCGGTGTCCACTAAAGTGGACATTTGCTCGTTTTACGCTGCACGCCTGTCACCTCTAGGCCATAATGAGCATGTCCCGCCCAACACCCCCCCCCCCCCGAGGGTTGGGACGCCCCCGAGCGGCCCCGCGGTTGCAGCGCTAAACCCACCCCCAAGCGCTCCTGCGGGGTCGCGTCTTTGTGTTACCTGGTCGCACACACTCTCTGCTACGAGGCGGTTACCGAGACGGGGGCAATGCGAAATGTAGGGTCCGAGCGTTATTGTTGTCGCCTATAACGCCTAGAAAGCCTCTCTAGAGCACCGTCTAGAAGTGTGAAACGCGTCACACGAGCTTTACAAAACCCCAGCAACCAAACTTTCGGTTACCCAATTCGGTGGTCAGTCAAAAGTTGGTCCAATTTCGCCACCCGTCGACATGTCGACCACCCTAACACGCCGCCATGGTCATAGCGTCGACGCAATAGCCTCGACCTATCGGAACGTTTCCACCCTAGACCCCTCCTTTTCGGGGTATGCCACCATTTTTAGCCATGGAAACAAACGCAAATCAACACCCGCAATTACCCCCGTTCGTGCTCCAACGGTGGGAAGTCGTAGTCGCCTCCAAGCGGCCTGCGGTCGGTCTTCGCGGCAACCTGCCGCGGCCACAGTGGCGCTTGGGTGGCGTATTCGACGCGCTGCACGAGCCACGTCGCCGGCCACTTCGAACCGGACAGCCATGTGCTCAGCGCCGAGTGCGACACACCGCACCTGTTCGCGAAGTCGCTTTGCGAGCTCGCCCAGCCGTTAGCAATGAACCGCTCAATAGTCCTCGCCAGGTTGTCTCGCAGCGTCCATGCACGCGCATAGGCCTCCGGCAGGCCGGTGGGGTCAATGTCCGGCCAGTCGGGGAAAGCGTCTCTAGGTGCAAGTGGGAAAGCCACAGGGTCGACGCTACTGGCTCTGCGCTTGCGAAGCACTCCGGGGGTAGCACCTCGTCTGCCTCTCCGGTACAGGGTGGGAGGTCCAAGTGAAGCGAGAAGTATTCGAGCCCTTCGTGGCAGACGTTGTGAGGGAGCAACTGGATGCCCTCGTCCCGCACCCCGCTTCGGACTCCTTAGCGCCGTTCGTCACCGACGTCGTGACGGAAGCCATGCGCGGTAAAAGCGACGAGAAGATCACCGGCAAGGGCACACTCTCGACAGCGGGCGTGGCGAAAACGGTCATTCAGGCAGCACACCGCACCTACCTCCAGGGTAGAGACCTCACGCCGGAAACCGTGTTCACCATGGACAACATCGAGGCTGTGGCTCCGAAGCGTGGCAAGGACGCTGGCGCGAAACGCCTGTCGCTCGTCAGGGCCGCGGAGATGTTCCTCGGCGAAAGCCTGGGTCCCAAGGCGCGCGAGGTGGAAAAGACTTACGACAAGCCGTATCTGCCGAAAGACTTCCCGAAGATCAAGCACTGGGCGGTCTCACGGACAACCCAGTTTCAGCGCGAGCACGCCGAGGGGGTTTTGGCGCTCTGTCTCGGCGCGGGCTGTACCGGTGCTGCCGCGTCGTACCTCCGTGCGGAGGACGTCACCCGAGACGACAACGGAACGGTGTGGGTGAAGCGCTACGACATGGTGCATGCCGTTCCGGTGTCGGCGGTGTTTTCGGACGTGGTGGAAGAACTCGCGGCCAGGAAAGCTCTGCACGAATACGTGCTTGGCCGCGGAGAAAAACCGGTGTGGCACCAGGGTCTCAACGTTGGGCGGGACTTCCATGTTCTTCCGAGCCGACTCCGCGCGACGTGGGCCGTTGCGGTGTGCGCTGCGGTGCGAAGGGAGGTCGCCGTCAGTGCCATTGGCGTTGCCAACGTCGCCTTCTTCGAGCGTCACCTACGCACCAATTACGACCGCACGGACCCGCTAAGCGACCACGTCGAGGAGTTGACTGACCCGTTCACTGACTGGCCGGAACTGAGGGCGGGACAGCGGTGGCAACCGACCCCGTCACCCTCGGCGCCTGTCGCGAAAAAAACGGGTTCTGGGGACAAGGCCAAGCGCATGAATGCGACCGACGTACCTGTTCAGCAGCAAGAACAGTACCCCCGCTCGGGTGTAACTGACGAGCTGGCACGGAAACAACGTTCCATGTTTGAAGTTATCGACGGAGGCAAGAAATGAGTGTCATGGCGTGCGGTTATGCGCCGCGTCGCATGCGTCGCAAGCGCTTCCATGGGCGCCGACTTGTCGCTGTAGCGACAGTATGGACCTTGACGACCTCACGGTGTCGACCCAGGCTTGTGTTCAATTCCACCACCACGGAACAAGACCAGGCGACCACCACCTGCCTGGTCGGACAGGGCAAATTGAACATGAACACCACGAAACGCACCGACCCGTTCGAGGTCATTGCTGCCTATACACCCAAAGTTGTCACTGAGGAGCGCTGGAGTGAACTCTCCGGTTTCGTCCGTGCCGCTGTCGGCAACACCGTCGAGGACACTTGGACCGCAGACCGGACCCGCAACGCTCTGCGACTGGTGACAAAACTCTGCAACTTCGTCCTTCGCACTGGCCGCGACCTGTCGGTCGAGGCCGTCTTTACCGACGACATGGTGTCGGCCTTCTCGCACAACGAGCTGGCCTCCGACACCACCCACGTCCGCGGTTCCTCGCGCGCTGTGCTTCGCAAGGTCGGTCTCGCCAACAACCCGGACTTCGACGCACCGCGTCTTCGCCCCGAATACGGCTCCGACTCTGGCTCGGCTCCGTACACCGAGGGCGAGGTCACGGCACTGCGCGTCTGGGCGAACGGGGAGCGCACCGAGGAGCGTCGTCGGCAGGCGCACCTGCTCCTGGCACTCACACTCGGTGCTGGGCTTCGCTCCTGCGAGGTCGCGGGGCTGACGGCAAGCGACGTGTCCCAGGACAACCTGGGCCTCACGCTCGTGGCCTCCGGCTACCGGGGCGCAAGTGAGCGCGTCGTGCCCGTCGAACACGAGTGGGCAAACACCATTGCAGAGGCGGTCGAGCACGCTGCGGGCGAAGGCTCCTGGCTTTTTCGTCCCCGGCGCACGACGGCGGGTCACGGCACGGTCGCAACCTTTACCAAGCGCTCGTTCCACCCAACCGAAGCGGTAGACGTGGCGCGGGCCAGAACGACCTGGGTGGTCAACCAGATCCACAAGGGCGTGCCGGAGACCGCGGTGCTTCAGGCCGCAGGACTTCACGACTTACAGCATTACAGGCGGTTTATCTCCGCCCCGGAGCACAGTGAGGACCACGTCCGAGCACTACTGCACGGCACCCGCGCAAGCGAAACACACGGCGGACTGACCCTCATTCAGGGCGCACTCTAAACCAACACTATTTCCCCTGGTGGCGACACCAGGCTGGCCTTTCATTGCCAAAAACAACCCACACGAGGAGGTGACAACGACATGGCGAACCTGTACCCGAAAACGCAAGAGAACTTCTCCCAACTCAAGTACGCCGCCGACCTCGTTGACACCTCCGGTGTGGTTGAACTGGTAGAGCGCTGGCGTATTGAGGACGGGCTCCAAGTAGGCCGCGGTGGCCGCCCGCCTTACGTGACCATTCGCACCGCCATTGTGTTGTGGGTCCACATGGCGCTGACCAAGCGCGCGCAACTGGTCGCCCGCATGTCCGAGGTAGTTGCCTTCGGCATGAAGCCCTACATGCGCGACTACTTCTCGCTCGTCAACGAGGACGTTGACCTCTCCACCGTCGACGGGCGTCTCAACTACAATAACGACTGGTATCACCGCATTTGGCGTGGGCTTGACCGCGTGCGGGCGACTATGGAGCCGTACCCGCAGGTCTCCCGTCACGGCCGCCACACCGTCGACGAGTGGCTTGAGTTCATGGACCTCTTTGGCCTGGACTCGAAGAAAACCTCCAAGAAGGGCTATGAGCCAACCGAGGAAGAATTGCTCGCAGAAAAACGCATGGCGCGCTGCGACGAGTTCTCCAACCGCCTGCTGTGGGCGACGGTCGAGAAGTTCGGCGACAAACTCGGCACCTGGAACGGCGACGTGGCCGTGGACGGCACCGCGTTTAAGGTCTCCGCCAACGGCAACCCGAACAAGCAGGACATGCTGGCGGGCAAGGTGCCCGGTCACCGCAAGGTTGCGTCCACGCCGACGCTCGGCAACTACTCGAAGGGCGCGGACGACCACAACGGCGACGCGAAGCCCTCGAAGGGCGACAACATGTGGGCAGGCGAAGCCACCTTCGCCACTATGGAGGGCGACGGAGTCGGCAAGGAGGGTGGCTTGCCGTCGCTCATTCTCGGCATGTCCTTCCACCGCCCGGGTGCGCGGCCGTGGCAGCGTGCGCTTCGCTCGCTGACCAACATATTTGCACGTCCTGAACTGCCCCGTGGACGCTTCTTGGGCGACCGCCTGTACCTGCCGGGTCAGAAGGCGGAGAACCTTCAGGTTCCGCTGCGTAAGGCCGGCTACGACCTCATTGGCGACTACAAGAAAAACGAGCTGGGACTCCAGACCGAGCTCGCCTCTGGCGCTGTCGTGGTGGACGGGCAGCTCTACTGCCCGGTAATGAAAGCGCGTCAGCGCCTGGTCAACGCCACCGCAGACTTCCAGAACGGCCGCATTGACGAGGACGAGTATTACGCGCTGCTAGACGAGCGTAAGAAGTTGCAGTTGACACCGCTCGGCAAGCCCGTCAAGGGCGACGGCAAGCAGCGGTTCCAGTGCCCCGCACGCTCCAAGAACGCGAAGGTCACCTGCCCGCTGGTGAAGCGCTCGCAGGAGAAGCACCCGAACCGCGCGAAGGAGCCTCTGCTGGAAAGCGAGGTGCCCACGTCCGGCATGTGCGGTGCTGTGTGCAAGCAGGCCTCCATTACCGTGCAGAACACGCCCGAAGACGGCGCGAAGTTCCTCAACCAGGGCGCTCCATACGGCACGAAGGAGTGGCAGGAGCAGTACCACCGTCGCAACACCATTGAGTCGCGCAACGACCGCGTGAAGTCGTCGCGCCACCAGGGCCACGGCGACCCCACCATGCGCCTCATGCGTGGCTGGGCAGCACAAGCCATTTCGGCTGTCATGTCCGCCGTCGCAGCCAACATTGGTCTGCTCTCGGCAGAGTCTCGCTGGCGCTTCCCGAAGAAGCCCACGCCTCCCACGACCCCTCCGGACGGCCGCAAGACCCGCGGCCGCGACGAGACTGGCGCTGACGCCTTCCCCAACGCGCCACCGCTTGCGGCATAGACCGACCAAGGCCACCGGCTGGTCCTCAAAACAACGAGGACGAAGCCCGTGGCCTAGAGGTCGTGGGCGAGTGCCGAAATTCGGCCCAAAACGGCGCTCACGCAAAGAAAAATGACCCCTCCGAACGAACGGAGCGGGTCATTTTTGTGTTCGCGGCCGTTTTCCTTCGGCCGGCGGGAGGTTTCGTGAAAAGATTGGAACAGTTTCGTGAAACCCCCCTTAACTTTGGTGTCCCCGACAGGATTCGAACCTGCGACCTTCGGTACCGGAAACCGATGCTCTAATCCACTGAGCTACGAAGACAATGCCGACAAGGTTAGCACTTGGGCCCGCGGCTGTAGAAATTGAGCCGGGTGGGGGAGGCCCTTACAAGACAACGACCAAACCCTAGGCCGACTCTCAGCCATGCTTCATGGTTTCTCAACCCCCTCGCCCCATAATGATCCTTGCGCGCCGCGGGAACGGCGTGACACGGGAAACAATGACAGCGAAACGGCCGGCCCCGCAAGGGACCGGCCGTTTCGCTACGCCAGGGAAGCGGCTACTTCACAACCATCACGATGAGGTCGCGCGGGCCGTGCACGCCTTCGACGCGCACGAGCTCGATGTCGGAGGTAGCGGACGGGCCAGAGATCATGGTCGCCGGGCGCTCCGGGTTGATGCGGGAGATCATCTCCGGCACGCCGTAGACCACGGTGTCCGGGCGCACGATGCAGATGTGGCGGTCCGGAACCAGGGAGAGGGCGCGGCGGCCGCACACGTCGCCAGACTCGAGCACGATCGTACCGGTCTGCGCGGAGGTGACGTGAGAGTCGGTGATGACCGCATCCACGTTGCCAAGCTCGCGCGGATCGGAGTCGTTGGAGTCCGGGCGGGCGGTGCCGGCGAAGCCGTCGAAAAGCGAGGCGTCGAGGCCGGGTGCGTAGACGATCTCGTTGCACTTGCGGTCTGCAAGCACCTTGAGGATGTCCTCGCCCAGCGTCTCCTCCGTGGTTTCAACTACGTCGGCCTTGTAATCCACCAGGCGGTCGATGAGGATCTCACGGAGCTTGTCGCCCTTGATGTCGGAGGAGGTGTGGTAGTTCCGCACAACCTCGACGTGCTCGGGGGTGTTGGACAGCTGCTGCGCGTCGTGGATGCGCTTGAGAATCTCGCGCTTTGCGTCCTCGTTGCGGGTGTCGCGTGCGGAGTTACCGGATACACGAGTAGTCATTTACTTGTCCTCCTCAAAACGCTCGCCATCGACCTTCTGGTCGCGCGGGATGCCCTGCTCGCGGGCCTCTGCCAGCAAGCGCTCTGCTTCCTCGGAGCCCCACCACTGGCGGAAGGACTTCTTTGGCGGCACAGCCACGTCGCGGTACTCCGTCCAGCCGGAGATCGGCGGCGGCATGGTCTCGATCTTGCCGTTGAACCCGCCGAGTACTCGCCCTAGGGCGACCATGCGGACGAGCTTGTCCCAGACACCGCTGTGGCCCCACACCTGCGCCAGGGAAGCGAAAGCTGTGCGCTCCACCTGGTTCGGCTCGTTCTTGGCCTTCTGGTAGCGCAGCTCGAGCAGGATGTCGGTGATCGGGATCTTCACCGGGCAGACCTCGTTGCAGCGGCCGCACAGGGATGAAGCGTACGGCAGGGAGCCGTTGGGATCGTCGGAGGACTCGATGCCGGTCAACTGCGGGGAAAGGATTGCGCCGATCGGGCCCGGGTAGGTGGAGCCGTAGGAGTGACCGCCGGCGCGCTCGTAGACCGGGCAGACGTTCAAGCAAGCGGAGCAGCGGATGCACTTCAGGGCTTCACGGCCAATCTCGTTGGACATGGCGGCAGTGCGGCCGTTGTCCAACAGGATGATGTGGAAGTTCTGCGGCCCGTCGCCCTCGGTCACGCCGGACCACAGGGAGGTGTACGGGTTCATGCGCTCACCGGTGGAGGAGCGCGGCAGCAACTGCAGGAAGACGCCGAGGTCGTCAAAGCTGGGCAGCAGCTTCTCAATGCCCATGACGGTGATCAGGGTCTCCGGCAGTGTCAGGCACATACGGCCGTTGCCCTCAGACTCGACGATGGAGACGGTGCCAGTGTCAGCGCAACCGAAGTTGCAGCCGGAGATGGCGACCTTGGCCTCCATGAACTGCTGGCGCAGGAACTTGCGGGCTGCCTCGGCGAGCTCAGCCGGATCCTGGGTCAGGGTCTCGTCGGTGTTGGGCATCTTCGCAGCGAAGATGTCGCGGATCTCCGCGCGGTTGCGGTGGATGGCCGGAACGAGGATGTGGGAAGGGAAGTCCTCGCCGAGCTGCACGATCAGCTCTGCCAGGTCGGTCTCCTGTGCGAAGATACCGGCCTTTTCCAGCTCTTCGTTCAGTGCGATTTCCTGGGTGGCCATGGACTTGATCTTGACAACTTTGTCCTCGCCGGTTGCCTTCACCAGATCCTGGATGATCTCGTTGGCTTCCTTGGAGTCGCGCGCCCAGTGAACGTGGCCGCCACGCTCCGTGACGTTTCGCTCAAACTGCTCCAGCAGCTCAGGCATGCGGGCAGCGACGTCGCGCTTGATGGTGGAGCCAGCCTCGCGCAGATCCTGCCAATCGTCCACCTCGTCCACCACAGCCTGGCGCTTCACGCGGATGGTGGTGGTGGCGTACTGGTAGTTGCGGCGCTTGGTTACGTCGTAGAGCTCGTGGTGCGCAGCCTTCTGGAACTTTTCCTTGCCGCGCAGGTGGGACGGGCCGTTGGCGAACGGCGGCATCGTGGGTTGGCCGAGTGCAACCTTCACAGCATCTTCTCCTTCTTGTACGCTGCGGACGTCGGGGTCAGCGGGTGCTCCTTGGTGGAGGCGAGGATCTCAGCCATGTGCACAGCGCGGATGCCCTGGTGCTGGCGGGAGAGAGCGCCACCGATATTCATCAGGCAGGAGGAGTCACCGGCAGTGACGTACTCGGCCTGGGTGTCCTTGATGTGGCGGACCTTGTCGGAAACCATCGCGGAGGAAACCTCCGGCATCTTCACGGAGAAGGTGCCGCCGAATCCGCAGCACTCTTCCACGTTGGCCAGATCCACCAGCTCCAGGCCCTCGACGTGGCGCAGCAACTCGGTCGGACGGTCGCCCACCTTGATGAAGCGCTTGGAGTGGCAGGATGCGTGGTAGGTCACGCGGTGCGGGAAGAACGCGCCTACGTCGTAGGTGCCAGCGACGTCAACGATGAACTCAGACAGGTCGTAGGTCTTCTTTGCGGCGGTCTTCGCGCCGTCAACCAGAGCCTTGGAGCCGAAGCGCTCCGCGAGCTCGACGTGCTGCTCGCGCACGGCGCCGGTGCAGGAACCCGAGGGAGCGACCACGTAGTCGATCGAGGGGTCCGAGAATGCGTCAACGTAGGTTTCGATGATCGGGATGGCCTGCTCTTTGTAGCCGGTATTCACGTGCATTTGGCCGCAGCAGGTCTGTTGGTCGGGGAAGACAACGTCGTATCCCAGGCGGGAAAGCACGATGGCCGAGGCCTTGTGCGCGTCAGGGAAGAGGGCGTCGCCGATACAAGTAGAAAACAGCGCTACTCGCATGTTCGGACTCCTAAAATTCTGTGATCACAGGGAAAACGAAAAGCCCTCGCAGGCTGTGATTGACCTCGAGGGCTCCAATATTCGGTTGTCAGTTACGGAACGACCGGCGCAAGCGCGCTTAGAACGTTCGACTGAAGGAAGACTATCACGCACACCACAATCAAGAAGCCGAAGCTCCAGCCGACGACCTTCTTGAAGATTTCGGACTCCTTGCCCTCCATGTTCACCGCAGTCGCGGCGATGGCGAGGGACTGCGGGGAGATCATCTTGCCCACGACGCCGCCGGTGGTGTTCGCAGCGAGCATGAGGTCCGGGTTGAGGCCTAGGTTGTTCGCGGCGGTGACCTGCAGGTTTGCGAATAGGGCGTTGGCGGAGGTGTCGGAGCCGGTGACTGCGACGCCGACCCAGCCGAGTACCGGGGAGAAGAAAGCGAACGCCGGGCCGAGGTTGGCGAAGAACTCGCCGATGGTCACGGTCTGGCCGGAGTAGTTCATCACGTACGCCAGGGCCAGCACCAGCACGATGGTCACTGCGGACCAGCGCATCTTCCACACCGTGTCCGTGAACTCCTTGCCCACCTGACCCCAGGTGAGGCTGTAGCGGCCGTTTTCGTTAAACACCATGTAGGCGATGGACACGATCAAAGCGGAAATGACCAGCAGCGTGCCCGGGTTGTTGATCCAGGCGAAGCTGTAGTCGCTGTTGACGGCTTCGCCGGAGGCGTCGAGAAGCTTGCCCTCCAAGCCCGGCCATGCGAAGGAGATCTTGAACTTGTTCAGCCACTCAGGGATGGTGCTGCCGAGGTTGGCCAAGCCGAAGATGACCACCACAACCGCGTACGGCATGAGCGCCATCCACACACGGTGGCCAGGCAGCTCCGCATCCGCGGTGCGCTCCGGCAGCTCAAGGCGTCGGCGCATCTCTTCAATGCCCTTCGGCTGCCAGAAACGTAGCAGCAGGAACGCCGCACCCAGTGCGACGATGCAGGCGACGACGTCGGTGAGCTGGTAGGCGAAGTAGTGGGAGGTCCACCACTTGGCCACCGCAAAGGTGAGGCCGATAGTGAACGCCGCCGGGGCGGTCTCGCGCACGCCGCGCCTGCCGTCGATGATCAGGGCGATGATGAACGGCACGAAGAACGACAGAATCGGGGTCTGGTTACCAATGATCGCCGCGATGTTTTCGGTCTGCTCGACCGTGCGGCCGCCGACCTCGCCGGCGGTGGTGATCGGGATGCCCACGGCGCCGAAGGCAACCGGAGCGGTGTTGGCAAGCAGGACCACGGTTGCGGCCTTGAGCGGCGGGATGCCCAGCGCCAGGATCATGGTGGCGGTGATGGCCACCGGCGCGCCAAAGCCTGCGAGCGCCTCGAGCAGGCCGCCGAAGCAGAATGCGATAAGCATGGCCTGGATGCGCACGTCGCCGTTGCCCATCTTGTCAAAGACGAGGCGCAGGTCCTCGAAGCGGCCGGAGGCCACCGTGATCTGGTAGAACCAGATGGCTGTCAGGATCACGAAGACGATGGGGAACAGGCCAAACAGGCCGCCGCGGAATGCGGAGGAGATGGCCATGGCGGTGGGCATGTTAAAGCCCAGGATGGCGACGAGGATGGCCACAACGAGTGCGACTGCTCCGGATGTGTGCGCGCGGGCCTTGAAGCCGAGCAGCATGATGAAGAATGTGAGCAACGGCAGGGTAGACACCAGTGCCGAGAGGCCCACGCTGCCACCGATCGCATCGGTGAAGACTTGGTATTGGTCCATGAAAGGCTCTTTCGAGTCAGGAACGGGCAATGACTGGGAAAACAATATGCCACTAGGGGGCTATAGGTGACGAATCGGAGGAGTTTAATTTGGTGTGACCTATGGCACTATGCTGGTAGCGGGCACGCTGCGTGCCGTGTCGGCGGGTGTTTTAAACTTGTGCCCCATGACGCCAGCTGAACTCGCAACCACCGTGAAAGAGGCCGCGACGCGCGTGCTCGCCGCCCACGACCTCGACGCATCCGTCGTCCCCGACACAGTCACCGTGGAGCGCCCCCGCAACCCCGAGCACGGTGACTACGCCACCAATATCGCGCTGCAGGTGGCGAAGAAGGCAGGTACTAATCCGCGTGAGCTTGCCGGCTGGCTTAGCGACGACCTTTCGGCGAACCCCGCGATTGAGTCCGCCGAAATCGCCGGCCCGGGCTTTATCAACCTGCGCCTAGCGGCAGACGCCCAGGGGCAGCTGGTTGCAAAGGTGCTTTCCGAGGGAGAGAAGTTCGGCCACTCGGACCTTTATGCCGGCGAGAAGGTCAACCTCGAGTTTGTTTCCGCCAACCCCACCGGGCCGATCCACCTCGGCGGCACCCGTTGGGCTGCGGTAGGCGACTCCCTTGGCCGGGTGCTGGAGGCGTCCGGCGCCGAGGTCACCCGCGAGTACTACTTCAACGACCACGGTGGGCAGATCGACCGCTTCTCGCGCTCGCTCGTCGCTGCGGCGAAGGGTGAGCCGACCCCGGAAGACGGCTACGGCGGCGATTACATCCGCGATATCGCGCAGGCCGTCGTTGAGACGCACCCGCACGCCCTTGAGGGCACGGACGCGGAGGTGCAGGAGACGTTCCGCGCGGTCGGTGTGGAGATGATGTTCGCGCAGATCAAGGCGTCCCTGCACGACTTCGGAGTGGACTTCGACGTCTACTTCCACGAAAACTCGCTGTTCGAGTCCGGCGCGGTGGACAAGGCCATTGCCACTTTGAAGGACAACGGCAACCTGTACGAGGCAGAAGGCGCTTGGTGGCTGCGCTCCACCGACTTCGGCGACGACAAAGACCGCGTTGTGCTGAAATCCGACGGTGACGCCGCCTACATCGCCGGCGACATCGCATACGTAGCTGACAAATTTGACCGTGGCCACACGTTGGCGATCTACATGCTCGGGGCCGACCACCACGGCTACATCGCGCGACTGCGGGCGGCGGCGCAGGCGTTGGGCTACAACGCCGACGCCGTGGAAGTGCTCATCGGCCAGATGGTCAATCTGGTGCGCGACGGCCAGGCTGTGAAGATGTCCAAGCGGGCCGGCACGGTGATTACGCTCGAGGATCTCGTAGACGCCATCGGCGTGGACGGCGCCCGCTACTCGCTGGTGCGCTCCTCCGTGGACTCGACGCTGGACATCGACCTTGATCTGTGGACGAAGCAGTCCTCCGACAACCCCGTCTACTACGTGCAGTACGCACACGCGCGGCTGTGCTCCATCGAGCGCAAGGCCATCGACGCCGGCATGAGCCCCAATACTGCGGCGGACGACATCGACCTATCGCTGCTCACCCACGACAGGGAGGGAGATTTGATCCGCACTCTCGGAGAGTTCCCGGCCGTGGTCCGGGCCGCAGCCGAGCTGCGGGAGCCCCACCGCATCGCCCGCTACACCGAAGAGTTGGCCAGCGCCTTCCACAAGTTTTACGACGCCTGCCAGATCCTGCCGAAGGCGGGGGAGACGCCGGAGCCGATCCACACCGCCCGCTTGGCGCTGGCGATGGCGTCCCGTCAGGTCGTCGCGAACGCGCTCGGCATGATCGGCGTGAGCGCACCGGAGCGGATGTAATGACCGTCTTCATCTCCACGCCGTATGAGAAAGACAGCGGCGACTTCAACGAACTGCCCGCCCACGTCTGGCCCCGCTGCGCGAAGCGCGAGGAGGACGGCGTGGTCACCATCGCGGGTGTGCCCCTGCCGGAGATCGCCGCGGACTATGGCACGCCCGTCGTAGTCATTGACGAAGACGACTTCCGCTCCAGGTGCCGCGACATGGCCGATGCGTTCCGCGCGCCGGAAAACGTGCATTACGCGTCCAAGGCGTTTTTAACCCGCCGGGTGGCGCGCTGGGTAGACGAGGAAGGTCTCGCCTTAGATGTGGCCAGCGAGAACGAGTTGCGCATCGCGCTGGCGGCGAACTTCCCGCCGCAGCGGATAACAGTGCACGGCAACAACAAGTCCGACGCGTTTTTGCGCCTGTGCGTGGAGTCCGAGGTCGGCCACGTGGTCATCGACTCGCATCAGGAGCTGGAGCAACTGGAAGCCGTCGCGAAGCAGGCAGGCGTGAAGCAGGACGTCTTCGTCCGCGTTAAGCCCGGCGTGGACGCGCACACGCACGAATTCATCGCCACAAGCCACGAGGACCAGAAATTCGGCATCTCTCTGGCAACGGGCGATGCGCTCGCGGCCGCTGTGGCCGCGATCCAGTCCGAATCACTGGAACTGACCGGCTTGCACTGCCACGTCGGCTCCCAGGTCTTCGACGCGGAGGGATTCAAGCTGGCCGCCGAGCGCGTGCTAGGCCTCTACGCGGAGATTTGGAAGACGCAGGGCGTCGCATTGGGCTATCTCGATCTCGGCGGAGGCTACGGCATCGCCTATATGCCGGGGGAGAAGCCGCTGGACGTCGCCGCAGTGGCCGCGGACCTGCTGGCGGCGGTGCAGGAGGTTGCGGACGATCTTGGGATCGCCGCGCCGACAGTAGTGGTCGAGCCGGGCAGAGCTATCGCCGGCCCGTCCGCGGTAACCGTCTACACCGCCGGCGTGATCAAGGACGTGGACACATCGTTTACCACCTCACGGCGCTACATCGCCGTCGACGGGGGCATGAGCGACAACATCCGCCCCTCGCTCTACGGCGCGCTGTACGACGCCCGGGTAGTCAACCGGTTTACCGACGGCAGCTCCACGGACACCCGGTTGGTCGGCTCCCACTGCGAGTCCGGGGACATCCTCGTCGAAGATGCGAGGTGGCCCGACGACATTGCGCCGGGAGACCTCATCGCTTTGGCGGCCACGGGTGCGTACTGCTACTCCATGGCCTCGAACTACAACGCGTTCGGCCGCCCGGCGGTGGTGTCGGTGCGCGGCGGGGAAGTGACGCCCATGGTGCGCCGGGAGACCGTCGAGGATCTCCTCGCGCGCGAATATTAATTGACCATCTGCGGAGCGCTACGCAATAGTAGACAAAGCGGTTCACCACAGATCCCCGCCACGCACGACGAAGGAGCACAACGCACATGACTTCTGCCACCGCCGAGGGGTACAACGGCAACTACCCGGGCAAGGGCATCGGCACCCCAGTTGGTGTCGCGGTGCTGGGCAAAGGCACCGTCGGCACCGAGGTGCTGCGCCTGATCGCTGAGTTCTCATCGAGTCTGGAGCACCGAATCGGCGGCCCGATCGAAGTGAGGGGGGTTGCGGTATCGGACGTCGATAAGCACAAGGACGCCCCTGAGATCCAGAGTGTGTACTTGACCGACAATGCCAGGGAGCTCGTCACCCGCGACGACGTGGATATCGTAGTCGAGCTCATCGGTGGAATCGACTACCCGCGTGAGCTCGTTCTTGAAGCCCTCAACGCCGGCAAGTCCGTCGTCACCGCCAATAAGGCTCTCGTGGCAGCGCACAGCGCTGAGCTTGCAGACGCCGCCAACGCCGCCGGAGTGGACCTGTACTACGAGGCTGCCGTCGCCGCCGCAATCCCCGTTGTGGGCATGCTGCGCCGCTCCCTCGCCGGGGACCAAGTGCAGCGCATCTCCGGCATCGTCAACGGCACCACCAACTTCATCCTCGACGCGATGACGACCACCGGAGCCAGCTATGAAGAGGCTTTGGCGGAGGCCACTCGCCTCGGCTACGCGGAGGCGGATCCAACCGCCGACGTTGAAGGGCACGACGCCGCTTCAAAGGCTGCGATCCTCGCGTCCATGGGTTTCCATACCCGCGTGACGTTCGACGACGTGTATTGCGAGGGCATTACTAAGGTCACCGCCGACGACATCGAGGCGGCTAAACAGTCCGACCAGACCATCAAGTTGCTAGCCATCTGCGAGCGCCTGGTGGACGAGGCCGGTAACACTACCGGCGTCAACGCCCGGGTCCACCCGACGCTCGTGCCAAACGAGCACCCGCTGGCCACGGTGGACAAGTCCTACAACGCGATCTTCGTTGAGGCCGAGGCTGCCGGCCGTCTGATGTTCTACGGCAACGGTGCCGGTGGCGCGCCGACTGCCTCGGCGGTGCTCGGCGACCTCGTCGGTGCCGCCCGCAACAAGGTCCACGGCGGACGTGCGCCGGCAGAGAACCCGTACGCCGACTACCCGGTCGTCGCCTTCGACGAGGTGAATACCCGCTACCACATCAATATGACGGTCAACGACCGCGTGGGTGTTTTGGCCGACCTCACCGCCCGCTTTGCCAAGGCCGGTATTTCCCTGTCGGCGGTGCGCCAGGAGGAGTCCGGCGACGAAGCCCACCTCATCGTTGTCACCCACGCTGCCCGGGAAGAGGATTTGCACGCGATTGTGGAGCAGCTCACGGGCCACGACGACGTGCAGACCGTCAATTCCGTCATCCGTCTGGATTCCTAAAAGGACTGCGATATGGCAATCGATCTGCAACCGGGCCTCAAGGTCAAGGTTACCGTCCCCGGATCTTCCGCGAACCTCGGTCCTGGCTTTGACACGCTCGGTCTCGCGCTGAGCATCTACGACACCGTGGAGGTCGAGGTCACTGAATCCGGCCTTGAGGTGGAGATTTTCGGCGAAGGAGCAGACGACCTTCCTCGAGACAGCTCCCACCTGGTGGTCAAGGCTATCCACTCCGGGCTCTCCGCCGCGGATGTCTCCGCGCCAGGGCTGCGCGTGGTGTGCCACAACTCCATCCCGCAGTCTCGCGGCCTCGGCTCGTCGGCAGCCGCAGCTGTCGCGGGTGTTGTCGCAGCTAACGCGCTAGCCGGCTCTCCGCTGGACCACGACGCGATCGTGCAGCTCTCGTCCGAGTTCGAGGGGCACCCCGACAACGCCGGCGCATCCGCCCTCGGCGGGGCAGTGGTGTCCTGGACGGACATCCCAGTCGACGGCCAGTCCAAGCCGTCGTACCGCGCGGTGCGCATTCCAGTCGACGATTCCATCAGGGCCGTCGCCCTGGTGCCGAATTTCCACGCGTCTACCAATGCGGTGCGCAAGGTGCTGCCCAGCCACGTCACGCACACGGACGCGCGCTTCAACGTCTCGCGCACCGCGGTGATGACGGCGGCCATCCAGCACCATCCTGAGCTGCTGTTCGAAGGCACCCGCGACCGCCTGCACCAGCCGTACCGCGCCGACGTGCTGCCGGTGACCGCGGAGTGGGTCAACCGCCTACGCAACCGCGGCCACGCCGCGTACCTTTCCGGTGCCGGTCCGACGGCGCTGGTGCTGACCACCAGCGCGGTTGAGCCGGCGCTTCTCGACGAAGCCCGCGAGGCCGGCCTCCGCGTCATTGAACTCGACGTCGCAGGACCCGCGACCGCGGAGCTGGTGCGCGACTGATTGTTGCAGCTCGTGCCCTGCGGCACTCGGGTCACCGGGGCCTGTGAAGTTGCGTTAGGGCGTCTTCCTCGGTCGGCTGCCCGGGCCGGGCAGGGCAATGATGTCGAACTCTTCGCGCTCGAGGTGCTTACGCAAATCCTTCTTGTCAAACTTGCCCACTGAGGTCTTGTCGATGCTGTCTACGAACGTCCAGTACTCCGGCGCCATCCACTTGGGCAGGACGTCGGCCAAGCTGGCGCGGAGGTGGGCGGCCGTCTCCTTCGTCGGCTCGACATCGGCGGTGAGTTTGGTAACTGCGAGGGGGCGCTCCCCCCACTTCTTGTCGGGGATGCCGATGACGGCGCATTCGATGACGTCGTCGGATTCCATGATCAGGTTTTCCACCTGGGCCGAGTAGATCCACTCGCCACCGGACCGGATCACGTCGCGCGCACGGTCGTAGAGGGTGAGGAAGCCGGCGTTGGTCACGGTGCCCACGTCGCCGGTACGGAGCCAGCCGTCGGCGGTGAAGTGGGCGCTGACGTCGTCGACGTCCTCGCCGCGGAACGAGGAGGCGAGCTCGCCCGGTTCCTGGGTTGGTGAGTGGTAGTAGCTGGCCGCCACCATGTTGCCGCGCACCTGGATTTCGCCCTGGGTGAGGTCGTTGGGGGCCATCACCCGGCCGTCGTTGACCACGCGATACTCGATCGTGGGCGCAAAACGACCCTGGGAGATGCGGTACGCCCAGCGTGCCTCACCCGATGCGCCGGACGGAGGCCTCGCGACGGTTCCCACGGTGGACGTCTCCGTCATGCCCCAGACGTGCACGACGTCGACGCCGTAGCGCTCCTCCCAGACCTTGATCAAGGCGGGTGGAGCGGGGGAGCCGCCCACGAAGATCTCCTGCAAACTCATCCGCTCCGGCGGATTGTGCAGGTAATGCACCATCAGCTGAATCCACAGCGTAGGCACGCCGTGGGCCACACGCGGGTGGGTGTTGGCGATCAGTTTGGCCAGGGTAGGGGCAGACATGTCGGAATCGGGCAGCACCAATGGCGTCCCGGCCAGGAAAGCGGCAAGGGGAACGCCCCAGCTGAGCACGTGATATATGGGGATGCAGCACAGGAATGTCTCACCGTGGGCCACGGCCAACGAGTCGGTTGCGCGCAAACCGGTCGCCTCCAACCACAAGGAGCGGTGCGAATACGCCACGCCTTTCGGTGCGCCTGTGGTGGCGGTGGAGTACACCAAGGCGGCGGCAGTGTTTTCGGGCAGCTCGGGCCAGGGGTAGGCCGTGGGGCGCCCGTCGAGAAGCTGCTCGTAGCTGTGCACCTCCACCGAGGGCGGCAGGTGCGAAGCGACGTCTTCAAGCGGGGCGACGCCCGTGAATGCGACCGCGCGCACGGAGGGGCACGACGGCAAAATCTTGCCGAGCTTTTCGGCGAGACGGGGATCGGCGACAATGACCTCGGACTCCGCGTGGTTGACCACGTACGCGATCTGGTCCGCCATGAGCTGGACGTTCAGGGGGTTGAACACCGCGCCTTTGGCCGCGACGGCAAACATGACCTCGATGTGTTCGGCGCAGTTGTATAGCAGTGTTGAAACTCGCTGGTCGCCGTCGATGCCGAGGTCGTTGTGCAGCGCGTTGGCAAAGGCGGCAGCACGGGCACCGATCTCTGCAAAGGTGGTTTCCTCCGCGCCGGATGCGCGCCACGTCGTGCACTTGGTGTTGGCGTGGGCGGTGGTACCGAACTCCAGAATTCTGGCGACGGAGAACGGCACCTCCTGCATCGTAGAAAGCATGCAGGCCATGTTAGCGCGGCGTTAGCGCGACCCCGATTAGCACAGGGCCTGGTATGCGCTACACTTTTGCGTGGATCGTGCGAATTGCACCCGCCCGGGGATTCCGGTTGAGGGTGCTGGCGGCGCAACCGGGAGGATCGTTTCCCCGGGCCCGCGAGATCCGGCCGGGCGTTGCAGCCCACCCCGAAAGACCGCACACGACCGCTACCGGCGTATGCACCCACCACACTGTTGGGCGCGATTTAGCGTTGGCTTAGCGACGAAAGGACACACGTGACCGATACCGGCACCACGGCAGACCTTGCCAAAATGAAGCTTCCGGAACTGCGAAAGCTCGCCGCCGAGCAGGGACTCAAGGGGATCTCTGGGCTCCGCAAGGGGGAACTCATCCAGGCCATCACCACCGGGCAAGTGCCGCGTAAGGCTGCGCCCGAGCAAAGAGCCGAGCAGGCGGCCCCACAGAAGGCCGAGCAAACGGCCGACGCCAAGGGTGAGGGCAGGGTTGAGAAGACTGATGAGACTGGGGAGTCTGGGGCCGCCGAGTCGGGCGATGACGAGGATTCCCGCGGCGGCTCCCGCTCCGCGGCCCGGCGCGCACGCCGTAACCGCGCACGCTCGCAGCACGACGAGCAAGATCAGCAGCGCGACCACAACCGCTCGGAGCAGGCAGGCCAGGACGATGAGCGTCGCGATGACGCTCAGGGTGATGGCGAGCGCGGCGACGAGCAGCGAGGTGGGCGTAACCGGGGCGGCCAGCGCAACCAGAACCGCGACAACCAGCACCACGACAACAACCACCACCACGATGACGACGGTCAGGGTGGCGGCCGTCGTGGACGTCGGGGGCGCCGGAACAGGAACCGGAACCGGGATAACAACCACAACAACGGCGGTAACAACAACGACCAGCACTTCGACCCGGAAGACCTACAGGAGGTCGCCGGCATCGCGGACGTGCAGGACAACGGCTCGGCGTTCATCCGCACGACCGGCTACCGCCAGTCCAACGCGGACGTGTACGTGCCGCAGAAGCTGGTGCGCCAGTCCGGCCTGCGCTCCGGTGACGCGGTGATGGGCCAAGTTCGCGCAAACGGCCAGTCCCACCAACAGGGCAACGGGCGCAACCGCCGCAGCTACAACCAGGTTGTGCGGGTGGACTCCATCAACGGCCAGACGCCGGAGGCTGCGAAGGGGCGCAAAGAGTTCCACAAGCTCACGCCGCTGTACCCGAACCGTCGCCTGCGTTTGGAGACGGAGCCGAAGATCCTGACCACCCGCGTGATCGACTTGGTCATGCCGATTGGTAAGGGCCAGCGCGCGCTGATTGTCTCCCCGCCGAAGGCCGGCAAGACGACCATTCTGCAGAACATCGCCAACGCGATCGCCACGAACAACCCGGAGTGCTACCTCATGGTCGTGCTTGTGGACGAGCGCCCTGAGGAAGTCACGGACATGCAGCGCAGTGTCAACGGCGAGGTCATTGCCTCGACGTTCGACCGCCCGCCGTCAGAGCACACTGCGGTGGCCGAGCTGGCCATCGAGCGCGCCAAGCGTCTGGTGGAAATGGGCCAGGATGTGGTGGTCCTACTCGATTCCATTACCCGCCTGGGCCGCGCGTACAACAACTCGTCGCCGGCGTCGGGGCGCATTCTTTCCGGCGGTGTGGACTCCAACGCGCTCTACCCGCCGAAGCGGTTCTTGGGTGCGGCACGCAATATCGAGGAGGGCGGCTCGCTCACCATCATCGCCACCGCCATGGTGGAGACCGGTTCGGCAGGCGACACCGTGATCTTCGAGGAGTTCAAGGGCACCGGCAACGCGGAGCTGAAGCTGGACCGCAAGATAGCGGAGCGCCGCGTGTTCCCGGCCGTGGACGTCAACCCGTCTGGCACGCGAAAGGACGAGCTGCTGATGAGCCCGGAGGAGGCGCGCGTGATGCATAAGCTGCGCCGCATCCTCTCTGCGCTGGATCCGCAGCAATCCATCGACATGCTGATCAAGCAGCTGAAGAAGACGAAGTCCAACGGCGAGTTCCTCATGGGCGTGGCCAACTCCGCGCCGATGGCGCAGACCGAGACCGAGGAGGAGTACTCCTAATGGCAGAGAAATCGCAGGTTTCGCTTGTCGACGACTACGTGGCCGAGTACCAGGGCATCCAGGCCCAGATGGGCGACCCGGAAGTCGCCGGCGACCAGGACCAGTTCCGCAAGCTGTCCAAGCGCTACGCGGAGCTGCAGCCGATCATCAACGTCTACAACGACCTGACTCAGGCGCAGGACGACCACGAGGCCGCAGCCGAGATGGCGTCTGAGGACAAGGAGTTCGCCGACGAGGCGCAGCGCCTTGAAGGCGAGATCGTGCGCCTCGAGGAGGAGCTTGCAGATTTGCTCGCTCCCCGCGACGAGCACGACGGCGACGACGTGATCATGGAGCTCAAGGCCGGTGCAGGTGGCGAAGAGGCCGCCTTGTTCGCCGGCGACCTTGCCCGCATGTACCAGAAGTACTGCGAAAAGCACTCGCTGACCTGGGAGGTCCTGGACGTTGCGGAGTCTGATCTCGGCGGCGTGAAGGACATGACTGTGGCGGTGAAGTCCAAGAATCCGTCGCGTGACGGTGCGTGGTCGAAGCTGAAGTTCGAGGGTGGCGTGCACCGCGTGCAGCGTATCCCCGTCACCGAGTCGCAGGGGCGTATCCAAACGTCTGCGGCCGGTGTCTACGTCTTCCCGGAGGCGGACGAGATCGAAAGCGTCAACATCGACGAGAAGGACCTGCGCGTCGATGTCTACCGTTCCTCCGGTAAGGGCGGCCAGGGTGTGAACACCACCGACTCCGCCGTGCGCATCACGCACCTGCCCACCGGTATTGTGGTGACCTGCCAGAATGAGCGTTCTCAAATTCAGAACCGCGCCCGCGCTATGCAGGTGCTGCAGGCCCGCCTGGACCAGCTGGAGCGGGAGAAGGCGGAGGCCGAGGAGGCAGAAGGCCGCGCGTCCCAAGTGCGTACCATGGACCGCTCGGAGCGCATCCGCACGTACAACTGGCCGGAAAACCGCATCTCGGACCACCGCATCAACTACAAGTCCAACAACCTTGATTCGGTGTTGGACGGCAACATGGATGACCTGATCTCCGCGCTGCAGACCCATGAGCGCCAGGAACGCCTTGAAGCGGAGTAGCCTCCGCGACATCATCGCCCGCGCCGCGCACACCCTTGCCGGCGCGGGTGTCGCGTCGCCGGAGGTGGACGCGCGAATCCTTGCGGCCCAGCTTCTCGGCGTTGCGCCGATGGAGCTCATGTTCGCGGACGCACCGGCGAGCTTCGAGCGGGACTACGACGAACTCGTAAGCCGCCGCGCGACGCGAGAGCCCCTGCAACACATCATCGGCTCCGCACCGTTTTACGGTGTCGACCTCGCCGTCGGGCCGGGTGTGTTCATCCCGAGGCCCGAAACCGAGGTGCTGGCAGATTGGGCGGTGCGTTTGCTTCACGACGCACCTACGGCCCCCACCGTTGTCGATCTCGGATCCGGTTCTGGTGCCCTGGCCATTGCGGTGGCCCGGGCGATACCGGCTGCCTCTGTTTACGCTGTCGAACGATCCGCGGCCGCACGCGCTTTCCTAGACCGCAACGTGGCCAAGTATGCCCCCCAGGTAACCGTGGTGCCGGGCGACATGACTGACGCAAAACTCCTGCCTGGTCTCGACGGGGCGGTGGACCTTGTGGTGACAAACCCGCCTTACGTGCCGGAGACGCCAACGCTGCAGGCGGAGGTGTACGCAGATCCGCGCGAAGCAGTCTTTTCGGGCGCGGATGGGATGGATGCGATTCGGGACCTTCTGCCCGTGGCGAACCGGTTGCTGCGCAGCGGGGGAGCGATCGGCGTAGAACACGATGACACGACCTCGGCGGCCGTGCAGGACGCTTTCAAGTCCGCCGGATTTGGCGATGTCCGAGTGAAGGAGGATCTGGCGGGGCGGGCCAGGTTTGTCACGGCGAGTAAGCTAGCCCGGTAACTGCCAGCCTGCCGCAAGGAGCGATCATGAGGGAAACGTTCGACTGCCTCGACCCGCAGAGGCGCGAGGACGGCATTCGCGCCGCCGCCGATGCGGTTCGCGCTGGCCACTGCGTCGTGTTGCCCACGGATACGGTGTACGGCATCGGCTGCGACGCGTTCAACAACGACGCGGTGGCGACACTGCTTGCCACGAAACACCGGGGTCCGGATATGCCGGTGCCGGTACTTGTCGGATCCTGGGTGACCATTCAGGGTCTGGTGCGGGAATTTACTGAGACAGCAAAGACCCTCGTGGAGGCGTTCTGGCCGGGCGGCCTGTCCATCGTGGTGCCGGAGGCGCCGAGCTTGCCATGGAACCTCGGAGACACCCGTGGCACCGTCTTGCTGCGCATGCCCAACCAGCCACTCGCACTCGAGCTCTTGCAGGAGACCGGGCCCATGGCGGTGTCTTCCGCCAACATCTCAGGAAATCCGCCGGCAACTACTGCAACCGAAGCTCGTCAGCAGTTCGGCGATGCCGTGGGGATCTACCTCGATGGGGGCACTGCGGAGGTGGGGGAGCCGTCAACGATCATCGACTTATCCCGTCCTAATCCTGTGATTCTGCGCGAGGGGGCGATTCCCTCCGAGCGCATTGGTGAAGTCCTTGGACTTGACCCGGAGAGTATGCGGAGGAAGTAGTCGCCGATGAACGCCTCCGGTGTTCCCCTTCGAGAATTGGGCCTCGTGCTCCTCGTCGCTGCGGCGGTGACGTATCTGGCCACCGGCCCGGTGCGATCCCTCCTCGTGCGTACGGGCCGCGTAGCGGAAATCCGCACCCGGGACGTGCACACCCAGCCGACCCCGTCGCTAGGCGGATTAGCCATGTTCACCGGGTTCCTTGCCGCGTACGCCCTAGCACAGCAACTGCCGGCGCTGACACGCGGCTTTGCGCCCGTGACACCGGAGATGACGGCAGTGCTCGTTGGTGGCCTAGCTATTGTGCTGGTGGGGGTGGTAGACGACCTCTATGAGCTGCGGGCCTTGACCAAATTGATCGGGCAGTTTGCGGCCGCCATCCTGATGACCGCGCTGGGCATCGTATTCACGGTGTTCTACGTGCCATTCGGCGAGGGCACGACGCTGATTCTGGATCAAGCCCAGGGCATGGTCTTCAGTGCGCTGTTTACGGTGCTGTTGATCAACGCAGTGAACTTCGTCGATGGCATCGACGGATTAGCGGCTGGCCTGGGAATGATCGCCGGTTCCGCAATCTTGCTCTACTCGCTAGCGGTGCTGCACGACCAAGGCGGGGCAGTGTCGGCCTACCCGCCAGCAATCATCTGCGCCATCCTGGTGGGCATCTGTGCGGGCTTTCTCCCCCATAACTTTGAACCGGCGAGGATTTTCATGGGGGACTCCGGGGCGATGCTGATCGGGCTGCTGCTGGCCGCCGCATCAGTGTCCGCCTCGGGCAAGATCAACATGTCCCTCTACGGTGCTGCAGACCTTGTGGCGCTGGTCAGCCCGATCATCGTCGTGCTCGCGGCAATCGCCCTGCCAGTGCTCGATTTGGTGTGGGCCGTAGTGCGGCGCACAGCAAAGGGGCAGAGCCCATTCGCCGCCGATGCCGGCCACATTCATCACCGGCTTCTGCGTCTCGGCCATACGCACCGGCGCACCGTGCTCGTGCTCTATATGTGGGTCTCGGCCGTCGCGTTTGGCGCTGTGAGTTTCTCCATCGTGCCCGTGAAGGTGGCTATGGCGCTCAGCGCGACCGCGCTCGTGTTGGCGTTCCTGCTCACCCTCGTGCCGCTTGCCAAAGGCAAGATTGGGCCGTCAGGTGTGACGTCGCCAAGCAAAAGCTAGTATGAGCCAGCGTGAAACCGCTTGAAGTAAACGACACCTCCTCGATGTCTGACCACCGCCGACCGCTTGTCCGTGCGCTGAAGGTGGCGGGCTGGGCGCTCGTCGCGCTCACCGTCGTGTCACTGATGGCGTGGGGTGCAGCCCGAGAGATCCCCGGGATCTGGGCGGTGCTGATGGGCGTCGCGGTGGGCGGCAGCTTTGTCTTGTTAACGGCGGTGTCGGTGCTGGTTACCTCGAACTCCTCACCCAGCGCCACAATGGCCGTCGTGCTCGGCGGGTGGCTTCTGAAGATGGGTGTGCTCGTACTGTTTTTACTGTGGATTCGCGGCTTCAACTTTTACGACCACAAGGCGTTTGGCGTGACCACCATCGCCGCGCTGGTGGTCGCTCTGGCAGCGGAGACCTGGGGCGTAATCACCACCCGCACCACGTACCTGGACTAGGTGTCCGCGTTCTCTGTGACAGACCTAACAACCAGCCGAAAATGCGCCGGAGCTGGGTAGTTGCGGTAGCCAGTGGGCTGGGGTGGCATGTCGGGGGGACAACCACACAGGTAAAACCTACTTTGCTCGCATGGCCTGTTAGGATAACCGCTGGGTTTGTTCCGAGTCGATATCAACCCTGATAAGCAGGGGAAACCGGCGTGGGAACGACATCCCCTGTCCCCGCGGAAGCAGATGTGCGACGGAGTCCGCCGCGGAGGCAGTCTATGTTGAAAACGTCCATCGCACCGCGCGCCGGTCAAACCGGCGTGCGGCCCGAGAACGGGAGAGAACGCTGAGCGTTACAACTTTGGCCATGAAGGGTGAATTCCACGCACCTTCGCTTGGTCCAGAATTTTTCCCGGGGCAGACGTTCGGCCAGCTCATTGGTGAAGATTTTGCCAATGGATGGTTCGCACTCGACCGCATCATGCTCGTCCGCCTGTTCATGGCGGCGATCCTGGTGCTCCTCTTTGTTATTGCCTTCCGGAACCCGAAGCTGGTTCCCAAGGGCCTGCAGAATGTCGCCGAGATCGGTGTCGATTTCGTCCGCGTCCAAATCGCGGAGGACACGCTGGGGAAGAAGGACGGCAAGCGGTTCCTGCCGCTGCTGTGCACCATCTTCTTCACCACGCTGTTCATGAACGTGGCCACGATCATCCCGGGCCTGAACATCTCGCCTAACGCGCGCATCGGTATGCCGATCGTTATGGCGGTTGCGGCCTATATCGCAATGATCTACGCCGGTGTGAAGCGTTACGGCATCGCATACTTCAAGCACTCGACGGTGATTCCCGGCCTTCCGCCGCTGCTCCACCTCCTGGTGGTGCCGATCGAGTTCTTCTCGACGTTCATTCTGCGTCCGGTCACCCTGGCTCTTCGTCTTATGGCGAACTTCCTGGCTGGCCACATCATTCTCGTCCTGCTGTACTCCGCCACGAACTTCTTCTTCTGGCAGCTGAACGCATGGACGGCAGTGAGTGGCCTGACCCTCATCGCAGCGTTGCTGTTCACCGCGTACGAGTTGATCATCATCTTCCTGCAGGCGTATATCTTCGCCCTGCTGACTGCGGTGTACATCGAGCTGTCGCTGCACGCGGATGCGCACTAACAAAGCGCGACCACACGGCCAACTGAATAACCCCACCATCTGTCACTTGCTCGCCCGCAGCCCGCGGGGGAGCGCCTAGAAAGGGAACGACTTTCACATGAACGACATCATTCTTGCCCAGGCAGCGGAGACCGTGAACCGTTACGAGGGTCTCGGCACCATCGGCTACGGCCTCGCAACCATCGGCCCGGGCATCGGTATCGGCATGCTCGTCGGCAAGACCGTCGAGGGCATGGCTCGCCAGCCGGAGATGGCTGGTCAGCTGCGCACCACCATGTTCCTGGGTATCGCCTTCGTTGAGGCACTTGCCCTGATCGGCCTCGTTGCCGGCTTCCTGTTCTAAAAACGAGAACGACTAACCCCGTACATTTTTTAGATCAGGAGCATCCAATGACTAACGTCACTGCATTCCTCGTGGCCGCTGAGGGCCACGAGACGCTGCCGGGGGAGAGTGAACCCTCCATTCTTCTGCCGGCCGCGTACGACGTGGTTTGGTCTCTTGTCGTTTTCATCATCGTCGGCCTACTTTTTGCGAAGTATGTCATTCCGAAGTTCCAGGAAGTGCTGGCGGAGCGCGAGGACCGAATCAAGGGCGGCATCGAGCGTGCTGAGGTCGCCCAAAAGGAAGCCAAGGCTGCCCTGGAGAAGAACAACGCCGAGCTTGCGGAGGCGCGCCACGAGGCCGCTGAGATCCGTGAAGCTGCCCGCGCCCGCGGCAAGGAAATCGAGGCCGAGTCTCGTGCCCGCGCTGAGGAGGAGGCCCGCCGCATCATCGACTCCGGTGAGAAGCAGCTGCAGGCATCCCGCGAGCAGGTTGTCGCTGAACTGCGCAACGAGATGGGCCAGAACTCCATCTCGCTTGCGGAGCGTTTGCTGGGCACCGAGCTGTCGGATTCGACCCGCCGCTCGAACACGATCGACGAGTTCCTGAGCGAACTCGACCACGTGTCGACGAGGAAGTAGGCGAGATGAAGGCAGCTAGTCGCGAAGCACAGTCGCACGTTACGGGCAAGCTCGATGAGCTGATCCGGAACGCCGACAATTCCGTCGCCGTGGCTGCGCAGATCGGCACCGAGCTGTTCCTCATCGTGGATCAGCTCGACACCGAGCGCGCACTGCGAGTCGCCGTTGCTGACACGTCGCTTGAAGCATCCCAGCGGGAAGGCATCATCCGCGACGTTTTTGGCAGCAAGGTTGCGGAGCCCACCTTGAACATCCTGACGGCTGCAGCGCAGCAGGAGTGGTCGACCCCACGCGAGTTCCGCGCTGGTTTGGTCAACCTCGGCCGGCACGCACTGGAGCTGGGAGCCAAGGAACAGGGTCAGCTGGAGCAGGTGGAGGACGAACTCTACGAGCTCTCCGTACTGCTGGAGGGGGAGAAGGAGCTTACCCAGCTGCTCTCCGACCGCACCGCGACCCCGGCGCAGAAGCGCGGACTGTTGGCTAGCGTGATTTACGGCAAGGTGACGATGTTCACCGAGGCACTGGCCCTGCAGGTCATCGGACGCCCGAACCACAACCCCGTCGACGACTTGGCCGAGTTGGCTGCTGGCGTGGCGGAGCTGCGTGGTAAGGCTGTCGCACGCGTGAAGGTCGCTGAGGCTCTCAGCGATACCCAGCGCGATGCATTGGCCCGCAAGCTGGAGCAGATTTACGGTCGCGAGATGGCCATCCACTCTGAGGTTGACCCCAGCCTCCTCGGCGGAATGGTTGTCCGTGTGGGCGATGAAGTCATCGACGGTTCGACGCGCGGCAAGATTAACCGCCTTCGCACCGACATGGCGGCTCAGGCGACCAAATAGAAAACAACATGCTGGAAGAAACTACCGAGAGCAGGAAGAACATGGCGGAGCTGACGATCTCCTCCGATGAGATCCGTAGCGCGATAGCGAACTACACCTCGAGCTACTCCGCGGAGGCCTCCCGTGAGGAGGTCGGCGTGGTGACTTCGGCTGCAGATGGTATTGCCCAGGTTTCCGGGCTGCCAGGCTGCATGACGAACGAGCTGCTCGAGTTCCCGAACGGCGTCATCGGCGTCGCACAAAACCTCGAGACCGATTCCATCGGTGTCGTGGTGCTGGGTAATTTTGAGACCCTTTCCGAGGGCGATGAAGTCAAGCGGACGGGCGAGGTTCTCTCGATCCCGGTCGGCGAGAACTTCCTCGGCCGCGTGATCAACCCCCTGGGCCAGCCGATCGACGGCCTGGGGCCCATCGAGTCCAATGAAGAGCGTGCCCTGGAGCTCCAGGCCGCAGGCGTGCTCGACCGCCAGCCGGTCGAGGAGCCGCTGCAGACCGGTATGAAGGCGATCGACGCCATGACGCCGATCGGCCGCGGCCAGCGCCAGCTCATCATCGGCGACCGCAAGACCGGTAAGACCGCAGTCTGCATCGACACCATCCTTAACCAGAAGGAATACTGGGAGACCGGTGACCCGTCGAAGCAGGTCCGCTGCATCTACGTCGCCGTCGGCCAGAAGGGCTCCACCATCGCCGGTGTACGCCAGACACTGGAGGAGAACGGCGCGCTGGAGTACACCACCATCGTGGCTGCGCCGGCGTCTGACTCCGCCGGTTTCAAGTGGCTGGCGCCGTTCTCTGGTGCAGCCCTTGGCCAGCACTGGATGTACCAGGGCAAGCACGTCCTGGTCATTTATGATGACCTGACCAAGCAGGCCGAGGCATACCGTGCCATCTCCCTGCTGCTTCGCCGCCCGCCGGGCCGTGAGGCTTACCCGGGCGACGTGTTCTACCTGCACTCCCGCCTGCTCGAGCGCGCAGCGAAGCTCAACGACGAGCTCGGTGCGGGCTCCCTGACCGCTCTGCCGATCATCGAGACGAAGGCGAACGACGTGGGTGCCTTCATTCCGACCAACGTCATCTCGATTACCGACGGCCAGGTTTTCCTGCAGTCTGACCTCTTCAACCAGGGTGTCCGCCCGGCTATCGACGTAGGTATCTCCGTGTCCCGCGTCGGTGGCGCCGCGCAGACCAAGGGCATGAAGAAGGTCGCCGGTAACCTCCGTCTCGATCTCGCCGCGTACCGCGACCTGGAGGCGTTCGCCGCCTTCGCGTCCGACCTCGACGCCGCTTCCAAGAAGCAGCTCGAGCGCGGCCAGCGTCTGGTCGAGCTGCTGAAGCAGTCCGAGCACGCGCCACAGCCCGTTGAGTTCCAGATCATTTCGATCTGGGCCGCGAACCAGGGCGTCTTCGACGTCGTTCCCGTCGAGGACGTTCGCCGCTACGAGACCGAGCTGCACGAGTCCATCCGTGCCAATGCACCGCAGGTCTACGACCAGATTGCGGGCGGCAAGCAGCTCGACGACGAGTCGCAGTCCGCGATCCTGCGCGTCAACGAGGATCTGGCTCGCAACTTCCAGGCTTCGTCGGGCGAGCGCATCGTCCGTGAGGCCGAGGCAGAGCCGCTGGATTCCAAGGCCGTCGACAAGAACCAGCTCAACGTCAGCCGCTCCTAGATCGCGATAGCGCTTCTAGGACTACTACTTAAAGGAAGGGAGGAAACACCATGGCAACGCTTCGCGAATTGCGCGACCGCATCCGGTCCGTCAACTCAACGAAGAAGATCACTAAGGCCCAGGAACTGATCGCTACTGCGCAGATCACCAAGGCCCAGCAGCGCGTCGAGGCGGCCAAGCCGTACGCCGACGAGCTGAAAGAAGTCATGGAACGCCTCGCGTCCGCGAGCTCCCTGGCCCACCCCATGCTCCACGAGCGTGAGAACGGCCGGGTCGCGGCAATCCTCGTGGTCACTTCTGACCGCGGTATGGCCGGCGGTTACAACCACAACGTCTTGAAGAAGGCGGCGCAGCTGGAGCGCATGCTCACCGACGCCGGGTACGAGGTAGTTCGCTACGTCACCGGCAACAAGGGTGTCACGCACTTCAAGTTCCGCGACATGGACGTTGCTGGCGCTTGGACCGGGTTCTCGCAGCAGCCGTCGTGGGATGATACCCACGGTGTCCGCCACCAGATCATCGAAGGCTACATGGCTGGCTCCGAAGGCACCGTGCCGCTGCACGTTGACGGAGCCGAAGGCGCCACCGTTCGCGGTTTTGACGTCGTGCACGTGGTCTACACCGAGTTCGTCTCCATGCTCTCGCAGGAGGCCCGCGTCACCCAGCTTCTGCCCATTGAGCCGGTTCTGGAGGAGTTCAAGTACGAGCAGCAGGACATGCTGACCACCTCCGGCGAGGTGGCCCCGGACATGAACTTCGAGCCCGACGCGGACACGCTGATGGACGAGTTGCTCCCGGTGTACGTCTCTAGGTTGCTCTACTCGATCTTCCTGGAGTCTGCCGCCGCGGAGTCGGCTTCGCGCCGCACGGCCATGAAGAATGCGACGGATAACGCTACGGAGCTGGCTAACGACCTGTCCCGTGAAGCTAACCAAGCCCGTCAGGCAAAGATCACCCAGGAAATCACCGAGATTATCGGCGGCGCTGGTGCGTTGTCCGGTAGTGGAGAAAGTGACTAAATCATGACAACTGCTCACTCTTTTGATGAGCGCAACGACGAGCTGGCGGGTGCGGAGCTTACCGAGTCCGACGCACAGGCCGCTGCTCCGGCCGAGAACACTCAGAACCCGCGCGGTTCCGAGAACGGCCGAGTCGTGCGCGTCATTGGCGCAGTCGTCGACGTGGAGTTCCCGCGTGGCGAGCTGCCCGCTCTGTACAACGCGCTCGAGGTTGACATCGACCTCGGCGAAATGTCCAAGACCATCGTGCTCGAGGTCGCCCAGTTCCTGGGCGACAACCTCGTGCGCACCATCGCCATGGCTCCGACGGACGGCCTCGTCCGCGGCGCCAAGGTGGCAGACTCCGGCAACCCGATCTCCGTGCCAGTGGGCGACCAGGTGAAGGGCCACGTGTTCAACGCGCTCGGCCAGTGCCTTGACGACCCGTCGGTGGGCCAGACCGGTGAGCGCTGGGGCATCCACCGCGAGCCGCCGGCGTTCAAGGACCTCGAGGGTAAGACCGAGATCCTGGAGACCGGTATCAAGGTCATCGACCTGCTCACCCCGTACGTGAAGGGCGGCAAGATCGGCCTGTTCGGCGGTGCTGGTGTGGGCAAGACCGTGCTGATCCAGGAGATGATTACGCGTATCGCTCGCGAGTTCTCCGGTACCTCGGTCTTTGCCGGCGTCGGCGAGCGTACCCGTGAGGGCACCGACCTCTTCCTCGAGATGGAAGACATGGGCGTGCTGCCCGATACCGCGCTTGTTTTCGGCCAGATGGACGAGCCGCCGGGGGTCCGCATGCGCGTGGCCCTGTCCGGCCTGACCATGGCGGAGTACTTCCGCGATGTGCAGAACCAGGACGTGCTGCTGTTCATCGACAACATCTTCCGTTTCACCCAGGCGGGTTCTGAGGTGTCGACCCTGTTGGGCCGCATGCCTTCTGCCGTGGGTTACCAGCCGACCCTTGCGGACGAGATGGGTGTGCTCCAGGAGCGCATTACCTCGACGAAGGGCCGCTCGATTACCTCGCTGCAGGCTGTCTACGTGCCGGCGGACGACTACACTGACCCGGCCCCGGCGACCACCTTCGCCCACCTGGATGCGACCACCGAGCTGTCTCGTTCGATCGCGTCGAAGGGTATTTACCCGGCGGTGGATCCGCTGACTTCCACGTCCCGCATTCTCGAGCCGGGCATCGTGGGCGAGCGCCACTACGCCGTCGCGCAGAAGGTCATCGGCATCCTGCAGAAGAACAAGGAGCTGCAGGACATCATCGCCATTCTTGGTATGGACGAGCTGTCCGAGGAAGACAAGATCACCGTGCAGCGCGCGCGTAAGATCCAGCGCTTCCTGGGCCAGAACTTCTTCGTGGCGAAGAAGTTCACCGGCGACGAGGGCTCCTACGTTCCGCTGGAGGAGACGATCGACGCGTTCGATCGCCTCTGCGAGGGCGAGTTCGACCACTACCCGGAGCAGGCCTTCAATGGTCTCGGCGGTCTGGACGACGTCGAGGCTGCGTACAAGAAGCTGCAGGCGTAGGAGGGTAGAACATGGCTGAACTTACCGCTCAACTGGTCGCGGTCGACCGCATGCTCTGGAAAGGGCAAGCGAGCATCGTCACCGCCCAGACCACGGAGGGTGAGATCGGCATCCTTCCTGGCCACGAGCCGCTCCTTGGCCAGCTCAAGGACAACGGTGTGGTGACCATCCGCCCGGTGGACGGCGAGCGCATCGTTGCCGCCGTCCAGGGTGGCTTCCTGTCCGTTGTGGGCGACAAGGTGACCATTCTGGCGGACTTTGCCATCTTCGCCGACGAGGTGGACACTGCTGACGCGGAGTCCCACCTCAACGACGAGGACAGCACCGTCAAGGCGCGGTCCGAGGCACAGCTTGCCGCGGTTCGCCGCAAGGGCCAGTAAACGGTCTGGTAGGGAAGGCACAAACGCCGACCGCCACGCATTCACCCCCTCCCGGAAAATCGGGAGGGGGTGTTTTGCTTCCGTGAGATATGATCATCCACGAAGTCTATCCAGCGTGGTCGAGGAGGTTGGGCCGGGATGATTGTGGTGGCAAGCAGCGCAGCGCTCGTCCTGGTCGTCCTCGCCGCGGCTGCGGCGTGGCGCTTCGCGATGGTGCGTAACTCTGGTGCCCGGGCGATGATGCGCGAGCTACCGGCGGAGGGGGTCCATGGGTGGCGCCACGGTGTCTTGCGCTACGACGGGGAGCGGCTGCTGTTTTTCAAGCTGCGATCTTTGACGTTCCATCACGACATCGAGCTTGATCGGCGGGGAGTCGCATTCGAGGGTTTTAGGAACGTGACCGAGGATGAAAGCGAGTTCATGCCAGAAATCGGTCACGTCCTCCGTTTCTCCGGCCCGATGGGCGATTTTGAGTTCGCCGCTGATCGCCACAGCGAGATGGGCCTGATCTCCTGGGTGGAGGCCGCACCCGATGCGCGCAAGGAGCGTATCGACGTGCATTCGCTCGCCCAGCGCGCCCAGCGCGATTCCGGGCAGCGGTAACCCAGCTGTACCCTGAGCTGCATGCGTCTCGTCATTGCTCGTTGCTCCGTGGATTACGTCGGCCGCCTTGATGCGCACCTGCCGGAAGCCATGCGCCTCATCATGGTGAAAGCTGACGGCTCGGTGTCTGTCCACGCGGACGACCGCGCCTATAAGCCCTTGAACTGGATGACCCCGCCGTGCACGACTCGCGTCGAAAATGTGGTGGACGTGGATGGGGAAGACACGGGCGAGCAGGTGTGGATCGTGGAGAACCCGAAGGGGGAGCAGCTACGCATCACGCTGTCCGAGGTGCTGCTGGATGAGACGAGGGAACTCGGTGTGGACCCTGGCTTGGTCAAAGATGGTGTGGAGTCCCACCTGCAGGAGCTGCTGGCTGAGCACATCACGACCCTGGGTGAGGGGGTGACCTTGGTGCGTCGCGAGTACCCCACGGCCATCGGCCCGGTCGATATCCTCGCCCGCGACCCCGAAGGCGGAACCCTTGCTGTGGAGGTGAAGCGGCGGGGCGGTATCGACGGCGTTGAGCAGCTGTCGCGCTATGTGGAGCTGCTCAACCGCGACGAGTTGCTGCGGCCTGTGCGGGGGGTCTTTGCCGCCCAGGAGATCAAGCCGCAGGCGCGCACGCTGGCCGGGGACCGCGGCTTCGAGTGCGTGACGCTAGATTACGACGAGCTGCGCGGCATCGAGTCGGCAGAGCTGCGGCTGTTCTAATGCCCAGGAAGAACCGGCGCCAGTATCAAGCCCCTCGCTACGTGCTGCCGCGAGACGGCTCAACGTTCATCGGCACCCAGGAGATGGAAGGGCCGAGGTGGACCCACGGCGAGATTTTTAAGGTCCGCCAGATCGGGTCCGCGGCGGCTACGAAGTACTACGTGTGCCCGGGCTGCAACCAGAACATCCCGCCGGGTGTGGCGCACGTCGTGGCCTGGCCGCGCGATACCGGGCGGGGCGCGGACGACCGCAGGCACTGGCACGAGCACTGCTGGGAGCGGCGCTAGACTTGGTCGCATGATTGCAGCGTTTTCTGTGGCTCCGACCATGACACACAATTCCAATGCGGAGATGTCCGACATTGTCGCTAGGGCTGTGAAGGTGGTTCGTGAGTCGGGCCTTCCGCACGAGACCACGGCGATGTTCACCACCATTGAGGGGGAGTGGGACGAGGTGATGGACGTGATCAAGCGGGCCACCCAGGCGGTGGAGGAGGTCTCTCCGCGAGTGTCTTTGGTAGTCAAGGCGGATATTCGCCCGGGGTACGAGAATATGCTGCACCAGAAGGTGGAGTCTTTGAACAAGCACTTGGAGGCGTAGAACATGACGAACCCGCAGTTCACCGGCGGCGCAATCGATCTCGGGGCTCTGGTTGACCGCAACGGAGCGGGCAGCGCTGGCAAGGAGCAGGGCTCTAGCGGTTTCGAGCCGTTTATCTCCGTGGATGAGGCAAGCGTGGAGCAGCAGGTGTTTGAGCGCTCCATGCAAATACCCGTCGTGATGCTGATTGGCACCTCGCGCAGCACGGATTCGGAGTCGCTCAAGGCGCAGTTTGAGAAGCTCTCTGCAGGCCAGCGATCGTTCATGGTGGCCTACCTCGACGCCGACACCGCCCCGCAGGTTGCCCAGGCGATGGGTGTGCGAGTGCTACCCACGGTGGTCGCCCTCGCGGGCGGGCGCCCGGTGGCCAATTTTGAGGGCAACCAGCCGGCGAACGAGCTCGAGCAGTGGGTCGGCGCTCTGGTCAGCCAGATAGGCCCGCAGCTGCAGGGCCTGCCTGACGACGGCGTTCCGGAGGCACCCGCCGAGGATCCCCGCCTGGATCAGGCCACCGAGGCGCTCAACGCCGGCGACTTCGACCGCGCTACGGCGGTCTACGACGAGATCCTCGCCGACGATCCCGCAAATGCGGATATCAAACAGGCGAAGGCCACCGTCGCTGTGCTCAAGCGCGTACAGGGGCAGGGGGAGCCGGAGGATGACGTCGATAGGCAGCTGCACCTCGCGGATAGGGAATTTGTCGCGGACGACCCGGAGGCGGCGTTCGACCGGCTGCTCAGGCTGGTCAAGGCCGAGCCGCGCGCCAAGGAGCGGCTACTGGAGCTGCTGTCGCTGCTGGAGCCGGGCGACCCGCGGGTGATCGCGGCGCGCACCCGGCTGGCCAGCACGCTGTTCTAGCGGCGCAGGATGTAGTACTGCGCGCTCATTGCGGGCACGTGCAGTGCAACGGACTGCTCGAAGCGGTCCCACTCGGTGGGCTCCGCGCGTAGCACACGCGGCAGGTCGTTGCCGGCGCCGCCGTAGACGGCGTCGTCGGTGTTGATCAGCATCTCCCACTCGCCGGCCTCGGGCAGGCCGAGGCGGTAGTTGGGCTGGGAGGTGCCAGAGAGGTTCACCACCGCGAGCACCGGGGTGGCGTCTACGCCCCAACGGACGTAGGCGAGGATGTTGTTCGCGGAATCGTCCCCCTTGACCCACTGAAAGCCCATGGGCGTGTTGTCCTGGGAGTACAGTGCGGGGGTTTCCCGGTAGACCAGGTTTAAATCGCGCACAAGGCGCTGCACGCCGCGGTGGTAATCGTGCCCCCAGCTATCGGCGAGGTTGTCCCAATTCACCGAATTCGCCTCGTCCCACTCGGTGGTCTGGCCCCACTCGCAGCCCATGAATAGCAGCTGCTTGCCGGGGTGGGAAAACATGTAGCCGTAGAGGGCACGCAGGCCGGCTGCCTTGTTCCAGTCGTCGCCGGGCATGCGCTGCCACAACGACCCCTTGCCGTGGACGACCTCGTCGTGGCTAAACGGCAGGACGTAGCGCTCGGAGAAGGCGTATACGAGGGAGAATGTGATCTCGTTGTGGTGGTGGGAGCGGTGGATGGGATCGAGGGAGAAGTACTCCAACGTGTCGTTCATCCAGCCCATGTTCCACTTCAGGGAGAACCCCAGGCCGTCCGCATCGGTCTGTGCGGTCACGCCCGGCCAGGCGGTGGATTCCTCCGCGATGGTGAGCACGCCGGGGTGCTCGCGGTGCACGGTGGCGTTCATTTCCTGGAGGAACTGTACAGCTTCCCAGTGCTCCCGGCCGCCGTACTGGTTGGGTAGCCACTCGCCGGGCTCGCGGGAGTAGTCCAGGTAGAGCATGGAGGCCACGGCGTCCACGCGCAGGCCGTCAAGGTGGAACTCCTCGCACCAGTACAGCGCGTTGGCAACCAGGAAGTTTCGCACCTCGCGGCGACCGAAGTCGAAGACGTAGGTGCCCCAGTCTTTCTGCTCGCCGCGGCGCCAGTCTGGGTGCTCGTAGAGGGCGGTGCCGTCGAAGCGGGCCAGGGCAAAGGCGTCTTTGGGGAAGTGGGCGGGCACCCAGTCCACCAACACGCCGATGCCGTTGGCGTGGAGGGTGTCCACAAGCTTGCGGAACTCATCGGGCGTGCCCCACCGGGCGGTGGGCGCGTAGTAGCCGGTGACTTGGTAGCCCCAGGAGCCGCCAAAGGGGTGTTCAGCCACGGGCAGGAACTCCACGTGTGTGAAACCGTTGTCCACCAGGTACGGCACGAGTTCCTCGGTGAGCGTTGCGTAGGTGGAGCCCTGTTTCCAGGAGCCGATGTGGCACTCGTAGACGCTCATCGCGGAATTGGTGGTGTCGAGCCCGGCGCGGGCGCTGATCCACTCGTTGTCGGTCCACTGGAACTCGCTGGGTGCTGCAACCACTGACACGGTTTCCGGCGGGGTGAGCGTGCGCTTCGCTAGCGGGTCAGCCTTGTCCACGCGCACTCCGTCGGGGGTCTGGATGGCGTACTTGTACGCGTCGCCGTCGCCGACGCCGGGGATGAAGATCTCCCAGACGCCGGACGCGCCGAGAGAGCGCATGGGGTACTGGTTTGGGTTCCACCCGCAGAACTCGCCGATGACGGCCACGCCTTGGGCGTTGGGCGCCCAGACGGCAAAGGAGGTTCCGCGGACTTCTCCGAGGGAAGTTTCGTAGGAGCGCACGTTCGCCCCGAGGACCTCCCAGAGGCGCTCGTGGCGGCCTTCTCCGATGAGGTGCAGGTCCAGGGAGCCGAGGGTGGGAAGGAAGTGGTACGCATCCGCCACGATGCGTGGCTCGGCGCCGGGGTAGGTGACGCGGAGGCGGTAGTCGGGCGAATGCTCGTCGTCAAGCGCGATTACCCAGATGTCGTCGCCGATGGGCTCCATGGGGTGCGCGGCGTTGTGGATGAGCAGCTCGACGTTGTCCGCGCCGAGGAAGCGGGTGCGCACCACGGACCCCGTCTCCACGCGGTGCCAGCCGTAAAAGTCGTGGGGCGCGTGGTGCTTGCACTCGATGAGGCGTTGGCGGTCGCCGTCTGGGATGAGCAGGTCGGTGTTCATAGCGTTCCTTTAAGGGCGGTAATCGTGGTCTGAGATCTGACGGTACGCAAGTGCTTCTCGACGTTGTCTCGGCACCTCCGGCAACCGGAAAATGTGCGCCACGTTTTTCTCCGGCGCGAGCCGGATGAAGTTACCGGTCTCGGTGGCGGTCCAGGTGTAAGTCTCTCCCGTGATGAGATCGTGCACCTCGAAGGCGGCGCCGTCGCCCAGGCCCACCGCGGAGGCGTCGAAGCGCAGCATGCCCTCCTGTGTGGACGTGGGATCCAGGTTGATGACCACCAGCACGGCGTTGCCGGTAATCGCGTCCACCTTGGAGTAGGCGATGATCTGGTCGTTGGCGATGTCGTGGAAGCGGATCTGGCGCAGCTGTTGCAGCGCTGGGTTGGTTCGTCGGATGGTGTTGAGCAGCGTCAGGTACGGCTCGAGGGACTCTCCGCTTTCCAGCTTCGCGGCGAAATCGCGGTGGCGGAGCTGGTACTTCTCGCTGTCGTGGTACTCCTCGCTGCCCTCGGCAACGGGGCGGTCCTCGTAGAGCTCGTAGCCGGAGTACACGCCCCACAGCGGGCTCATCGTGGCCGCGAGGGTAGCGCGCAGTGCGAAGGCTGCCGGGCCGCCCTGCTGCAGCGACGCGTGGAGGATGTCGGGGGTGTTGACGAAGAGGTTGGGCCGGGACACGTCGGCCACGTCCACCAGGAGCTGGGCGAAGTCCGTCAGCTCCGCCTTGGTGGTCTTCCACGTGAAGTGGGTGTAGGACTGCGAAAAGCCCGCCTTAGACAGGCCGTACATGCGCGGCGGGCGGGTAAACGCCTCGGCCAGGAAGATCACGTCCGGGTCCGTCTCATGCACCTTGGCAATGAGCCAGTGCCAGAAATCCACCGGCTTCGTGTGGGGGTTATCCACGCGGAACGTCGTAATGCCGAGGTCAACCCAGTACATGATCACGCGGTAAATCTCCGCGTAGAGCTTCTCCGGGGCGTTGTCGAAGTTCAGCGGGTAAATGTCCTGGTACTTCTTCGGCGGGTTTTCCGCGTAGGCGATGGTGCCGTCCGCCAGCACGGTGAAAAACTCCGGGTGTTCGCTCGCCCACGGGTGGTCGGGCGCAGCCTGCAGCGCAAAGTCGAGGGCGATTTCCAGGCCTAGCTCGTTGGCGTGGTCCATCATGTCCAGGAACTCGTCCTCGCCGCCCAGGTTGGGGTCGAAGGCGTCGTGGCCGCCGTGCTTCGAACCGATTGCCCACGGCGAGCCGACGTCCCCGTCCTCTGGGGTCAGAGTGTTGTTGCGGCCTTTGCGGTTGACCTCGCCGATGGGGTGGATAGGTGGGAAATAGACGGTGTCGAAGCCCATGTCGGCGACGCGCTCGAGTTGGGCGGCGGTGGTGGCCCAGGTGCCGTGAACAGGGTTGCCGTCCGCGTCCACGCCGCCGGTGGAGCGGGGAAACAGTTCGTACCAGGAGTTCACCAGCGCTTCGCGGCGCTCCACCAGGATGTCGGCAACCGGGCCGCGGGTGACGAGTTCGCGCAGCGGGTGCTGCTCCAGCACGTCTCGCACGTCCTGGGAGACGCCCGCAGCGATGCGGTCGGCGAGCGGAATCGTGTCGTCGAGAAGCGCCGTGCGAGCCTGCTCCAGCACCTCCGGCGACGGGGTCTGGGCGATCGCTGCGGCGAACAGGTCCGCGCCATGGGCAATGTCGTTGGCCAACTCGGCTTCCGTCTGCCCCGCGGCGAGCTTCTTCTCCACCGCGTTGCGCCAGGTCGCCATGACGTCGCTCCATGCATCCACCCGGTAGCGCCACAGGCCCTGCTCGTGGGGGACGAAGACGCCATGGACGTAGTCCGGGCGGTAGACCTCCTGGTGCATGGGTACCGCGAACTGCTCGCCGGAAGGGGAAACCAACACCAGCGTGGCGGCAACCGCGTCGTGGCCCTCGCGCCACACCAGCGCAGAGACCGGCACCACCTCGCCGACCACCGCCTTTGCGGGCAACGTGCGGCCAGAGACCTGAGGACGCACATCGTCGATTCCAAAGCGAGCAACCATTATTCCGGACCCTCTCAACCTGCCTGCATTCCGTATGCCAGGGTAGCGCGGGCCTCCCACACACGCGGGCTGAAATAGGTAAAGATGGGGTGCGTGAACACGAACGAGGAAAACGCTCAACCATTGACGCCGCCGACCACGGACCCAGACCTACTGGTGGACATGCGCGACGTGGAGTTTGTCCGCGGAGGCCGCACCTTGGTGGGGCCCGTGACGTGGCAGGTGGAACTGGATGAGCGCTGGGTGGTCATCGGCCCCAACGGCGCCGGCAAGACCACCCTGATCCGCATGGCTTCGGCGCAAGAGTTCCCCTCGGCGGGCACCGTCTTCATCCTCGGCGAGCGCGTCGGAGCGACCGACATGCGGGACCTGCGGGCAGCCATCGGCGTGACGTCCTCAGCCGTGGCCCAGCGGGTGCCGGAAGACGAGAAGGTGGGCGACCTAGTTGTCTCGGCTGGGTACGCCATTCTCGGCCGCTGGCGTGAAGATTACGACGAGATGGACTACCAGCAGGCACTCGAGGTCCTGGAGCAGGTCGGCGCGATCCACCTGATGGACCGGCGCTGGGGCACCTTGTCCAACGGCGAGAAGAAGCGTGTGCTCGTCGCGCGCGCGGTGATGACCAACCCGGAGCTGCTGATCCTGGACGAGCCGGCCGCCGGCATGGATCTTGGCGGGCGCGAGGACTTGCTGGGTTACCTGGGGGATTTGGCCATGGACCCGGATGCCCCGGCCATTGTCATGATCACCCACCACTTGGAGGAGATCCCCGCAGGCTTCACGCACGCGATGCTGTTGGACGAGGGCGAAGTGGTCGCCCAGGGCCTCATCGACGATGTGCTGACCTCCGAAAACGTCTCCCGCGCCTACCACCAGCCCATTGAGGTCACCAACGACGACGGGCGCTACTTCGCGCGCCGGGCTCGGGCCGCACGCGGGGGTGCGCACCGGGCGTAAGCCTGGGGGAGCCGTCATGCCCACGGAGAGGAACAACACGCCGGGCGTACATACGCACGACGTCGCCGACAGCATCGACGTCAGTGAGCAGAGCGGGTTCCAGGGTGCCCGCCTCTCAGCGACGGTGATGCTGCTGCGCGACGGCGCAGACGGCCTCGAGGTGTGGATGCAAGAGCGGGTGCTCTCCATGCCGAACTACCCGGGCATTACGGTGTTTCCCGGCGGCGGGGTGGACTCCCGCGACTTTCCACCGCGGGCGTGGGATGACGGCGAGCTATGGCTGGGCCGCTCCGCGATTGCTCTGGCCCGCCAACTGGGCGTGACTAAGTACAAGGCGCACGCGCTGATGTTCGCGGCGGTGCGCGAGCTGTTCGAGGAGACCGGCACGCTGCTCGCTGTAGACGACGATTGTGTTCTGCTCGACGACGCGCGGCCGTTCCACGACAGCAGGCTGCAGTTGGAGTCGCACGAGCTGTCGCTTACCGACGTGCTCCGCGAATCCAACCTCAATGTCTGCGGCGACCTACTGAAGCCCTTCGCGCGGTGGGTGGGCCGTTCTGAAAGCGGGAACTGGTTCGACACCTTCACCTTCGTCGCCGCCCAGCCTGAAGGACAGGAGCCGGACGCGGACACCGACGAGGCCGACGACGCGAACTGGTTTCCACCCCGGCTACTTCTCGACGGCTGGCGCCACGGCCTGGTTCGTCTCGCCCCGTCCACGTGGGCGCAACTTTCGGAGATCACGAGGTTTGAAGACACTGCCGAAGTACTCGCAGCTGCGGACACCTCCATCCTGTCGCCGGTGCTGGGAGACCCGGTTGACGACGAGCGCTACCGCGACTTCTACACCTTCATCCCCGTAGACAGGATTGGACGCCGCAGTGGGATTTAGCGTTGAGGAAGCGAGGTTCTTGTCCGCTCACGCCGCCGAAATCGCGGACGTGGCCCCGGATATTGCGCTCACCACATCGTCGGTGTTCGCTGACCGGGCGGTGTTAGACCGCCGCTTCGGCGACTACGCACGCGCGGTGAGCGTCCTCATCGCCTCCCGGCGCGCGGCCGCCGGCAAATTCCCGGGCCACTGGCTTACCGACGCCGACGCCGCCCAGCAGGCCACCCCTGCGCGCGTTGCCCGCGTAAGAGCTCAGCGCATCGCCGCCGCTGGGGCCGAGTTCGTCCACGACGTGACCTGCTCCATCGGTTCGGAGGCGCCAGCATTTTTGCGCGCTGGCATGCAATGGTTCGGATCCGACCTAGACGCGGCACGGCTGATCATGGCGCGCCACAACCTAGGCCCCACCGCGTGGCTTGCGCGCGCCGACGCGCTCGCGCCCGTAAGCACCGGCGGCGTTGTGGTGGCGGACCCCGCCAGACGCGCGGGCGGCAAGCGCATCACCGATCCCGCCAAACTCCTGCCGCCGCTGCCGGACGTGTTGGAGGCGCACAGCGGCCGCGAGCTGGCAGTCAAATGCGCGCCGGGCATCGACTACTCCGGGTGGGAAGGCCTGGTCAGCGTTGTCTCCGTCGACGGCGGCGTGAAGGAGGCGTGCCTGTACACGCCGGGGCTGGCGGGCGGAACGCGCAGGGAAGCGGTCGTGCTCAGGGACGTCGAGGAGCGTGTGAGCGACACCGAGCCCGACGAGGTAGAGGTCACCGCGCCACGGCAGTGGATCATCGAGCCGGACGGGGCCGTTGTGCGCGCCGGGCTGGTGCGGCAGTGGGCGGCACGGCACAGCCTCAGCATGCTCGACGAGCACATCGCGTACACCACGGGCGAGGCAATTCCAGCGGGCTACAGCGGCTTCGAGTTCATCGAGGCGGTGCCGCTACGCGCACTGAAGAGGGCGCTTGCCGCCCATGGGGCGGGCAGCGCGGAGATCCTCGTTCGCGGCGTGGACGTGGATCCGGACCAGCTGCGCAAGAAGCTCAAGCTGCGAGGGAGCAGGCAGATGGGTGTGGTCATCGCGCGCATCGGCAACGACGCGGTGGCGCATGTGTGCGGCCCGCGCGTGCACGCCTAACCTGTCCTGCATGGTCTACCTCGATCACGCAGCCACCACTCCCATGCGCCAAAGCGCCATCGACGCATGGGTCGAACACGCCGGTGCACTGAACGCCGGCAGCCAACACGCGGCGGGTCGCCGCGCCAACGCGGTGCTTGCCGATGCCCGCGAGCGCATCGCTTCGGCGCTGGGAGCCGATCCAGTCGAGGTTGTGTTTACTGGCTCGGGTACGGAGGCGAACAACATCGGTGTGCGCGGGTTGTGGGACGCCGCTGGAGGCGGTCGCGTCGTCTCCACCCCGATAGAGCACCCGGCAGTGCTGGAGGTGGTCAAGTCTCTCGGCCAGACTAGTTGGCTGCCCGTGGGGCGCGACGGTGTCGTGGAGGACCTGAGCGCCCTGGATGCCCCGGCCGCGGTGGCGGCCGTGATGTGGGCGAACAACGAAACCGGCGCGATCCAGCCGGTGCGCGAGGCGGTGTTGCGCGCGGGTGCCGCCGGCACACCCGTGCACGTCGACGCCGTGCAGGCGGTGGGGCACGTGCCGGTCGATTTTCACGCACTCGGGGCTGCAACGCTTGCGGCCAGCGCGCACAAGTTCGGCGGGCCGCGCGGCACGGGGATCCTCCTCGCCCGGCGCTCGCCCGCGCCCAAGCCGGTGATCCTGGGCGGCGGGCAGGAGCGCGGCATCCGCTCCGGCACGGTGGACGTGGCCAGCGCGGCGGCAACGGCGGCCGCGCTGGAGGAGGCCGTCGCCGAGATGGGGCAGGAGCAGGCGCGGATCCGGGGCCTGCGCGATGCGGTGATCGCGGGGGTGGAGGCGGCGGTGCCGGAGGTGATCGTCGTGAAGCCGGAGCCCCGCTTGCCCGGGCACGCGCACTTCATGTTTCCCGGCGCGAACGCGGATGCTCTGATCATGCTGCTGGACGTGCAGGGAATTGAGGTCTCGGCCGGGTCCGCGTGCGCAAGCGGTGTGGTGCGCTTAAGCCACGTGCTGGAGGCGATGGGGTACTCCGAGCGCGAGGCGATGGGGGCGCTTCGCGTGACGGTGGGGCGGACCAATACGCGCGCGGACGTGGATGCGTTCCTCGCGGCGATCCCGGAAGTGGTGGTGCGGGCTCGGGCGGCGGGCGCGCTGTGAGGCGCGTGTCGCGTGTGGTTTGTGTGACTTGAGTGCTTTAGTGTGTCTGCCATGCAGATCTCCCGCCGCATTCGTTCCGCTGCCGCCGCAGTGACCGCCATTGCCTTGGGGCTAAGCGCGGTCAACCCCCTGTCTGAGCCCGCCGACGCCCAGTCCTTCCCCGGCCTTGTGTCCGGTGTGGACGTGGCGGGCCACCAGCGCCCGGGCGGCGCCGCCATCGACTGGCGCTCCGTGCGCACTATTGGCGGGCAGGACTTCGCATTCGTCAAAGCCTCTGAGGGCGACGGCTGGAAAAACGACTTCTACGACGAGGACGCCAAGACCGCCGCAGACGCGGGTCTGAAGGTGGGCGCCTACCACTACGCCCGTCCGGCGGAGGATCCGATCGCGCAGGCGCGCTACTTCGCTTCCGTGGTCAACGCGGGCCCGGCGACCCAGCTTCCGCCGGTGCTCGACTTGGAGGTGGACGAAGGACTTGGCCCAGTGCAGCTGGCCGGGTGGACGCAGGCCTTCCTTTCCGAAGTGGAGGCACGTACCGGCAAGCGCCCGATGATCTACACCTACCGCTACTTCTGGTACGAACGGATGAACAACACCAACGCGTTCACCTCGTACCCGCTGTGGCTAGCGGCGTACCAGAACCAGCCGCCGGCCCCGGTGGGCGGCTGGGACAAGATCAGCATCTGGCAGCGCAGCGAGTCCGGCCGCGTGGTGGGCATCAACACGCCCGTAGACATGAACATTTTCAACGGCAACGCCGGCCAGCTGGGCCAGTTCGCGGCCGGCGACCTGCGCGCCGGCGGCGGAGTGCTCGAGGCGTTCCAGGCCCCGGACTCGGGCGAGTTGAAGGTGCTCGAGCAGGACAATACGGCGCTGATTGTGGCCATCCTCGCGCTCGCCGCGGGCGGCATGGGTGCGCAGCAGCTTATCGACGCCGCCCGTCTCGCCGGGTTCGACCCGACTGATGCGGACAACATCTCGGGCCTGGTCCGCGCGCTAGCAGGCCAAGGCGAGCTGCCCGTTGAGGACCTGCGCAAGATGATGATCGGCAACTATCAAATCGGTGACCTGCTCATCCTGCTCGACAACGCCGCGAAGGAAGCGAACAAGGGGTAGCGTCCAGCGCCGCCGGGAGCTGGAAAGTCTCTGAGAGGCGGGGCATAACACGCCGAAGAGGGTGGGGCGCACGTTAGGGGAGGAGTAAACCTACTCCCTGTGCAAATGATCTGGTCGTTGCCCGTGGTGGGTGGGCCCGCTGCAATCGCCATCGCAGTGGCCCTCGCCGCCTGTACCGCGGCGGCGGTGTTTCTGCTCGGGGGAATACGCTGTGGGGCCCGGCGTATTCTTGTGGCCGTCGCCTTAGCGGCGGTGGCTGTGGCGGCTGCGGTGTTCGGCCTGACAGTGTGGCCGAAGCCGTTCCCGGACGTGGTGCCGTGGTTCGTCTACGCAGGCACAGGTGTCGCGGTGTTCGTGGCGCTGTGCGCCGTACTTGCGTGGCTGCCGCTTCGCGTGCTGGGTCCGCGCCGGCCGTGGTGGGCCAACTTGGCCCTCACCCTGATCGTGGCGCCGGCCGTGCTGCTCGGATACCTCTGCGTCAACCTGGAATACCAGCAGTATCCGACGGTGGGATCGTTCAAACGCACACCGGTTGCAGTGACGATGACACTTGAGCAGTTCCAGCAGAGCGATCAGGCGCCCACGTTGGACGGGCGTGAAGTTGGCGCGCTGGTGACGGTCCCGGCGCCACCGATGCGCGACGCCATCGCTTACGTCCCGCCCGCCTACTGGCACGGCGCCACATTGCCGGTGATGGTGCTGCTGGGCGGCAGTCCGGGCTACCCCATGGGGTGGTTCACCGACGGGCAGGCGGACGAGACCGCAGACGCCTACCAAGTTGAGCACGGCGGGGTCTCGCCCATCGTCGTCGGCGTGGACGGCACAGGCTCCACCACCGGCAACCCGGCATGCGTGGACGGACCGCAGCTGCAGATGCAGACCTACCTGGCTGAAGACATTCCGGCGCTGCTCAAGGACACATTTCGGGTGAACCCGGACCAGCATTCCTGGACGATCGGAGGGTTGAGCTACGGCGGCACCTGCTCGCTGCAGGTGGTGGCCAACGCGCCGGACGCCTACGGAACCTTCCTCGATTTCTCTGGAGAGCCCGAGCCTTCCGTTGGCAACCACGACAAAACCGTCAACGAGCTGTTCGGCGGAGACGAAGAAGCGTTTCGCGCCGTCAACCCGGCGTCGGTGTTGACCAGGGCGGTAGGCACTGGTAGGTACGCGGACATTGCGGGGCGGTTCGTTTCCGGCGAGCGCGACCCCATGGCGACGAAGGCGCTGCCGCACCTGAACTTCCTGGCGAGGCAGGCGGGTATGAGCACGGAGTACTCCACGCTGCCCGGCGCGCATAGCTACCAGGTGTGGCGTGCGGCGCTGCGCGACAACTTCGCTTTCGCGGCGAAACGTGGAGGGCTGCAGTGAAACGGTTCCCGGTAACCATCGCGCTGACCATCACCATGTGGGCCGGGTACGCGGTGTGTGCGTTGGCGGGATTGCACCCGCGTGAGGCGCTCGGCTACAACCTGCCTGCGGACGCGCACATGTGGCACTTCATCACGGCCGGGCTCACCGCCGCGCATCCGTGGACTCTCGTGGTGTTTACCGTGGGCGCGGCGATGTTTGCCCTGCCCGCCGAGCACGTGCTCGGCTCCCGCCGGTTCGCCGTCGCGGCCGCCGCAGCGCAGGGCGTGGTGATGCCGGCGGCGTGCATTCTCGGCGCGGCGGTGGAGCGTGCTGGATTTAACCTGTGGGGCCCGGATTTGGTCAACGAGGTGTATCTTTCCCCGGCCGCCTGGGTGTTTGGCCCTGCGTCGTTTGCCACCGCGATGATGAACGTGCTGTGGCGCCGCCGCCTGCGCCTGCTCATGGTTGCCCTGTCCGCCACGCTCGTGCTCTACGCCGGCACGTTATCGGCTGTCGCCGCGTTGACTGCTGTGCTGGTGGGGTGGTTCGCCGGTGTCCTCGCCGTCGGGTTTACCCGTCCCAACCGCAGGGTCTCGCTGCGTGAATCACGTGTGCTTGTTGCCGCGCTGTTTACCTCGGTCTGCGTCGGCCCCGTTGTGACCGCATTGAACCCGGGGGCGCAGGGCCCGTTTGCCGGGGTGAGCGCGTTGATGTGGGAGCCGGCGGTGGCTGCCAGGGAAGTTGCGCAAGCGTGCGTCGATCCGGCGAGTACTGCGTGCCGCCAGGCGGTTGCCGTCAACCAGCAGCACGGCGTGGGACCGTTGCTGTTGAACTTGGTGCCGCTTGCGCTCGCGCTGGTGTTGGCGTTCGGGCTCGTTCGGGGCCGGAGGTTGGCCTGGGGCGCTGCGGTGGTGTTCTCGGCCGCGTCCATCGCGGTCATCGCCTGGCAGGCGCTTTTCGACGCCCCTTCGGTCAGCCCCAACCTCGCCATCAACACCGCATTGATCGTGCTGCCCTGGACGGTTGCGTTGGTGGTGCTCGGCTGGAACCGCCGTCGGTTCACCGTGGCGTCCTCCTGGCGCCCGGGCCTCCGCCCGCTCATCGCCGCCTTTGTGGCAACTGCCGCGGCGTGGATTGGCGGGGCGTTTGTACTGCGCGACGGGTTCATGGCCGAGCCGACTGTCGCGGCGGTCTTGGCCGAGCTTGTGTACCGGTACGCGCCGCCTGCCGTGTCCGTCCAGCTTACGCACCATGTGTTTCCGCAGTCGGCCGCTGCATGGGCGTTGTACGAGTGGGTCGGGATCGTGTTTTGGGCTGTCGCCCTGTGGGCGGCGGTCCGGGTCCTTACTTCCGCCCCGTCTGCGGCGCACGAGCGCGACCGTGAGCGTGCCCGGCGGATTTTTCACTCCGGCACCGGCGACCACCTCGCGGCGATGGGACTGTGGGACGCCAACTCCTACTTTTTCACTGAAGTGCCAGGCGGTGAAGGGTACGTGGCCTACCGCGTTGCGCAGGGTGTCGCGGTGACCGTGGGCGGGCCGGTGTACGCCGGGCCCGTGTCGTGTGATGCTGTCGCGGAGGCGTTTGAGCAGTTCGCCGCGACGCAGGGCTGGCGCGTTGCGTGGTACTCGGTGGACGATTCATTCCAGCGCCCGGGTTTCAAGCGCATCCACGTCGCCGAGGAGTCTGTGCTGTCTGCGCAGAATGTGGAGTTTAGGGGCAAAAAATTCCAGAACATCCGCACCGCGCGCAACCGCGCCGAGAAGGAAGGCGTGCAGGCGGTGTGGACGAGCTGGGCCGAGGCCGACCTTGACGTCCGCGAGAAGATCGCGGCGCTTTCAGAGGACTGGGTGGCGGATAAAGCCTTACCCGAGATGGGATTCACGTTAGGCACCGTCGAGGAGCTGCGTGATCCCGACACCAAGCTCCTGCTCGCCGTGGGCGAGGACGGCCGCCTGCATGGGGTGACCAGCTGGCTGCCGGTCTACGAGGACGGCACGCTCGTCGGCTACACGCTCGATTTCATGCGCCGGGATGCAGACGGGTTCCGCCCTGTCATCGAGTTTCTCCTGGCTGAGGCGGCGGTGATCGCCAGTGAGCAGGGCCTTTCCTGGGTGTCGTTGTCGGGTGCACCCTTGGCGCGCAGCGATGAAGCGACCGACTTTCTGGAGATCCTGCTGGACAAAGCCGGGGCGACGATCGAGCCGCTCTACGGTTTCCGCTCGCTGGCTGCCAGCAAGTACAAGTTTCACCCTGAGCACCGCGGCTGGTACCTGGCCTACGACGACGAGCTGGCACTTCCCGCCATCGGCCTGGCGGTGGTGCACTGCTACCTGCCGGACATGAAAGCCGCTGACGCCGCGGCCGTTGTCAGGGAGTTCCTGGGCCGTCGAAACGCGCCGACGCCTGAGCAGCCAGTTTCCGGCACCACACCTCGTCCTTAAACTGCGCCGGCACCGCACCCATGAGTAGGTTGCGGGTGAGCACGTCGCTCGCCTCAAGCGGAGTTCCAGCGCCGATGAGTACGATGTTGCCGTATCGCCGGCCTTTGAGCATCGGCGGGTCCGCGATGGCTGCGACGTGCGGAAACACCTTGCACATGCCGGCAAGCTCGTCTTTCGCCTCCTTCAGGTCCGCGTGCGAGCCGCAGTTGGCCACGTAGAGGCCGCCTTCGCTTAGCGACGTCCACGCAGCCGCATAAAACTCCACCGTGGTCAGGCTCCGCGGCGTGGTGGCCGAAGAAAACACGTCCCGGATGATCACGTCGCGGGTCCCCGGCTTGAACCCATCGGTGACCTCCCGGGCGTCGCCGACGCGGATCTTGACGGTGGGGGACCTTGGGACGTCGAAAAGCTCGCGTGCAAGCACGGCAAGCTCCGAATCGATCTCCACGACCGTGCTGCGCGAGCCTGGCCACGCCGCGGCGAAGTAGCGCGCCAGCGTGCATGCGCCGCCGCCGAGGTGAGTCACGCGCGACTTCGGCTTCGCCTCGTCCGGGTAGGAAGCATCGAGGAAGTCCGCAATCCACCGCATGTACTCGAAGTCGAGACGGGTGGGCTCGCCGGGAACGATGTGGGAGCTGGGCACACCGTTGATCAAGAGAACCATGGAGCCGTCCGGCTCGTGGAGGATCTCGGCGACACCAGTGTCGATCTCGTAAAACTCGCTTTTTGCGGCCATGGCAGGTGAGAGTACTAGAGGCGCGCGTCGGTCCCTCGCAGGTAGGCCACAGAGGCGGCCCACGCGGCTGTCGTGAGCGCGGCCGAGGCGAGGATCACGCTCAGGACAGTCCCGAAGTCGAGTGCGCCGGCATTGGCGACGGCCGTGCTGCCCAGCCACAGCGTTTCCGACAGCAGCGCCGGCGCCGAGACGAACCGCACGCCGGGCATGCCGGATGCGAGCGCGCCGAAGGAGATGAGACTGGCCATCACGGCAATGCCGATGGGGGCCGCGAAGCTGCGGATGACCATGGAGAGAAGCGACTGCCAGGCCGCCACCGCCACTATCGGTGCCAGGGACAGCGCAGCGGCGGCGAGGAGGTGGACGGGTAACGCGCCCGGTACGCCCAGGGCGAAACCGGCAACGAGCGCGAGGATCACCAGCACCGCGTGCATCGTCGCGGCCGCGATGCTGATCGCCGCAATCTTTGCGGCCACCAGGCTGCCGGTGCCGCGGGTGGAGGTGAGCATGGTCAACCAGTTGTGTCCCCGGTGCTCCACGCGCCAGGCGTAGGCGGCCAGCACCGCGATGCCGGCGGTGCAGAACAGAATGCCGTAGAAGAGCATGATCTGGGAGAAGTAGCTGTCCCAGCCCACGGACAGTGTCTCGGCATTGGCGGAGTAGTTGCCGGCGCCGATGCCGACGGCGATAAGCGGCACGAGGACCACCACCGCCCACATGTGGGAGCGCTTGAACTTCAGCAGGTCGTTTGTGATCAGGTGCATGGTTTAGATTTCCTTCCGGTTCAGGGCCCTCGAACCTGCGATGAACACTGCGGCGGCGAGGACAAGGTATGCGGCCCACAGCCACCAGCCGGGCTGGGTTGGAGCGACGCCCGACTCGGTGAATCCGAACGGCAGCAGCACGGCGTAGTAGCCGAAGGGGTTCAGCGCTGCGAGCCAGGCGGGGGACAGCAGCGCGGCGACGCCCAAGAACCCGCCGACGATGCCGACGCCCAACACGACGATCTGTGAATCGACCACCGCCGCGAGCAGCAGCATCACGGCCAACAGGGCGATGCTGGTGCCCAAGGCCCCGAGCCCGAAGCGCAGCCATGTGGAAACCATTGCCCCGCTAGGCGCGGGCGCGCCCAAAGCGACGGGCAGGGCGAGGGCTGCGGCGAATTCGAGCGCGGTGAACAAGACCACGATCAGGCTGGCCACGGCGAACTTCCGGGAAAGCAGCGTCCCCGGCCTCGTGCCGGCAATGGCGTTGAGCCGCCACCCGCCGCTTGCGTGTTCCGCGTCGACAATGCGGCTGGCCACCAGCGCCAGCAGCAGGGGAGTAAGAAACGCCAGGGCCATGCCCAGCCCGACGAGGTGGCTGGCCCACTGGGTGTGCGGGTCGGCCTGGAAATCTGCGATGGGATCGCCCGCGAACAGGTTCATGTTGGAAAACAGCACGTTGCCCGCGCACATGAGCAGGCACAGCCAGACGATCTTGGTGCGCTTGAGCTTGGCAAACTCGACCATCATGCGCCCATCGCCTCCTTGCCCGTCAGGCCGATGAAGACGTCTTCCAGGGTGCGCCGCTTGCGCACCACCTGGTGCAGCGGCACGCCGTGGGAGACGAGATGGGCGCAAGTCTCGGCGACCTGGGCGTCGCTAAGCCCGGAAAGCTCCAGGCCGCCCTCGACGAAGGTGGGGTGAAGCGCCCGCAGCACCTCGGCGGCCGCATCCGGGTGAGGGGTTTGGATGAACACGTCCGGCAGCTGCGCGCTGTAGAGCTCGTCCTGCGGGCCCTGAAACACCAGCTCGCCGTGGTTGATGATGGTCAGATCCGAAGCCATCTTCTCAATCTCGGACAACAGGTGGCTGGACACCAGCACGGTGCGGCCGTGGTCGCGGGCGAGGCTGATGATCAGCTCGCGGATCTCCTCGATGCCGGCAGGGTCGAGGCCGTTGGTGGGCTCGTCCAGGATCAGAAGCTGCGGGTCACGTGCCAGCGCCATCGCGATGCCGAGACGCTGCTTCATGCCCAGCGAGTAGTTCTTCACCAGCTTATCCATGTGGTTTTCAAGGCGCACAAGCCGTACCGCGCGGCGCGCCCGTTCTTTGTCGGCGCCGAGCAGGCGGGTGACGATGCGCATGTTCTCCCCGCCGGTCAGGTGCGGGTAGGCGGCCGGCGCCTCAATGAGCGAACCGACGCCGGAGAGCACCTTCGCCCGGTTGGCGCGGGTGATCGGCTGGCCCAGCATCGTGATCTCGCCGCCGGTCGGCGCGATCAGCCCGAGCAGCATCTTCATGGTGGTGGACTTGCCGGAGCCGTTCGGCCCGAGTAACCCGTGCACCACGCCCGGCTGGACTTCGAGGTTGAGGTCGTGGACAACGTCTGTGTTTCCGTAGGTCTTGGTCAGACCCCGGGTGTAAATGATTGGTGTTTCCATGCGTTCAAGGTTCGCGCATAGCACGGGTCTTCCGCGTCGGCGCGGGGCACGATTTTGGGCGTGATACCCAGGTATGACGCGGCTTAGGAATCCAGCAGGTCCGCGCGCGAGACCAACCCGGTCCGGTACGCGAAAAGTGCCGCGTGCACCCGGTCGCGCGACTGCGTCTTCGCCAGCACCCGGCCCACGTGGGTCTTCACCGTGGGCATGGAGATGAACATCCGCTCGGCGATCTCGCCGTTGCTCCAGCCCCGGGCAATCGCGATGAGTACTTCGCGCTCGCGCTCGGTGAGCTCACCCAGCGCGAGGCGGTCCGCGCGGGACAGGGCTACAGCCTCCTCTGTCGGAGCAGCAAGCTTTGCGACGATCTGGTTCGTCGCCCTCGGCGAAATCACCGCGTCACCGCCTGCAACCGTGCGGATCGCGTCCAGCAGCGCCTCCGGTTCCGTGTCCTTGAGCAGGAACCCGCTCGCGCCCGCGCCAATCCCGCCGAGCACGTAGTCCTCGTCGTCGAACGTGGTCAGCACGATCACCTTGGTGTCCGGATGGTGCTGGGTGATACGCCGGGTGGCGGCGATGCCGTCGAGGACGGGCATTTGCACGTCCATAAGCACAATGCCCACCGGATCGCTGTCGCACGCCTGCACTGCCTCCTCGCCGTTCGCGGCGAGCCAGCGGACCTCCATGTCCGGCTGGGAGTCCAGCACGTTGCGGATGCCGTGGAGAAACAACGCTTGGTCGTCTGTGAGTCCGAGAGTGATCATGAGTTCAGCGGGATCCTTGCCGTTGTGGTCCAGGTGCCGGCGGGGGTGGCGGATGCGGTCACCGTGCCGCTGGAAAGCGCCGCGCGCTGCCGCATGCCCTCCACTCCGTGGCCCGGACGAGTGGTCGCGCCGGGAGCGACCGGGTTCGTCGTTTCTACCACGACGTTATCTGCGCCCCAGCGCACCGCGAGGTCGGCGCGGCCGGTGCCGTGCTTCATGGCGTTGGTCAGGGACTCCTGCACGATGCGCTGGACGGTAAGCGCGGTGGCCGGGGCCAGGTGCTCGGGAGGGGTGCCCTCGGCGGTGTATGCGACGTTAAGCCCGCCCGCATGGCTGGTGGCGACCAGGCCGTCGATGTCCAGTTGCGTTGCTGGTTCAAGGGGGCGCTGTTCAGCGTCGCGGAGCAGCTCCACCACGCCGCGCATCTGGCGCAGCGAGTCGCGGCCGACGTTGCCGATGGTGCGCAGCGCCTCGTCCTTCGCCTCCGGGGTGGCGGCAAAGCGCGCGCCGTCGGCCTGCGCGACGATGACGGTCAGCGAGTGGGTGACAATGTCGTGGATCTCTCGCGCGAGGTGGGCGCGCTGCTCCTGGGCATCGCGCTCGAACTGCTCACGCTGTCGGGCCAGATCCTTCTCCGCGGTCTCCTCGGCACGGCGGCGCAGCTCGCCGAACAGCAGCGCCACGGTCAGCAGAATGATGCTCCAGAAGACGTAGGGGAGTCGCTCGGCAGGCTCGAGCGCGGTAAGCGCGGGGATGACGAACGCGGTGGCTGCGGCGTCGCCAAGCAGCAGTGCACCCGTGGCGATGTCGCGGTGCGGGGCGGGCAGGTGGCGCCTGGCGATGTAGGCGGCGAACGGCGCCACGGCGATTGCGCCGACGGGGAGCGTGTTGCATAACGCCGCGGGAATGAGCACCGTAAGGATCGCAGCGAACGTTTCCAGCGGCCAGCGCCAGCGGGTAAACGGGGCCGCAACGGCGCAGGCCAGCAGTGCGAGCCCGACGACCAACTGCCGCGAATCCGGCAGCAGCCCAACTAGGCAGGCGACCAGCATGAACGCTGCCATGCCCGCATTGCGGATCCGCACTGCGCGGGTAGTGGAAAAGTTCATGGCCGTCCACGCTACTTGCCGCCGCGGGCAGCCGCGTCGTACTGCGGTATGACGATTAGGATTTCACCAGTCGAGCGATAGCGGCGGACGCCTCTTCGATCTTGGCGTCAGCATCTTGCCCGTCGCTGATCGCACCGGCAACGCAGTGCCTCAAGTGGTCCTCCAACAAACCCAATGCCACGCCCTTCAGCGCCGCGTTTACGGCACTGATCTGGGTGAGGATGTCAATGCAGTAGGCGTTTTCGTCGATCATGCGGTGAATACCGCGGGTTTGCCCCTCGATACGTTTGAGCCGGGCGAGGTAGCGGTCTTTATCGCCGATGTAGCCGTGGTCGTTCATCATGGGCCTCCTGGATGGTGTGAGCGGTGTCGGGTCACTTGGATCGGTTGAGCATACGGTCGGCGCTGCCCTGTGGGGTGAGGTCGAGACGGCGGAGCAACTGCGCATTGAGGGCGACGACGACGGTCGAGGCCGACATCAGGATTGCGCCGACGCTCATCGGCATCACGAACCCGATTGGGGCGAGGATACCGGCGGCCAGCGGCACGGACAGCAGGTTGTAGCCTGCCGCCCACCACAGGTTCTGCTTCATCTTCCGGTAGGTCGCACGGGAGAGCTCGATGACCGAAAGCACCGAACGCGGGTCGGAGCTTGCCAGGACGACGCCCGCCGAGCCGATGGCCACGTCTGTGCCGGCACCGATCGCGATGCCGACATCGGCCTGGGCCAGCGCGGGGGCGTCGTTGACGCCGTCGCCGACCATGGCGACCTTGTGGCCCTCGCCCTGCAGTTCCTTGACTTTCGCGGCTTTGTGCTCGGGACGCACACCCGCGAAGACCCGGTCAATGCCCAGGTCCTTGGCTACGGTGTCCGCGACGGCCTGCGCATCGCCGGTGATCATCACGACCTGGGCGCCCGCAGAGTGCAGTGCGTCGACGGCGTCGCGGGACTCGGGACGGATCTCGTCGGCAAGCCGCAAGGCTCCGATCACCTCGCCGTCGGCGAGAACGTGCAAGATGATCGCACCTTCCTCGCGCCACTGGTCGGCGACCGGAAGCTCGTCTACGGAGTGCTGCTCAAGCAGGTAGGGGCCGCCGACTTCGACCGTTCTTGCCTCGACCGTCGCTTTCACGCCCACGGCTGGCGACGAGGAGAAGTCGCTGGCACTCGGCACAGCCACGTCACGGGTCTCCGCTGCACCGGTGATGGCGCGAGCGAGTGGGTGCTCACTGTCCGCCTCGGCGGCCGCTGCCAGCGCGAGCACGTCTGCTTCCTCATATCCGCTGACGGGGTCGATCGCGGTGACGGTCGGTTCGCCTTTGGTGAGGGTGCCGGTCTTGTCGAACAGCACGGCGTCGACGTTGCGCATGGATTCAAGCGCGAGCCGGTCCTTAATCAGCACCCCGCCGCGGGCGGCGCGTTCCGTCGCGATTGAAACAACCAGCGGGATCGCGAGACCTAAGGCGTGGGGGCAGGCGATGACGAGCACGGTGATGGTACGCACGACCGCGTCGTTCGGTACCCCGGCGATCGTCCAGACTACGGCAGTCAGAATGGCCGCGCCGAGGGTGAACCAGAACAACCACGCGGCAGCCTTGTCTGCGAGGCGCTGCGCCCGCGATGACGATTCTTGCGCATCGGTGACGAGCTTTTGAATGCCGGCCAACGCGGTGTCGCCACCCGTGGCCGTGACCTCGATGCGCAGACCCGAGTCTGCCGCGATGGTGCCAGCGACCACGTGCTCGCCTTCACCGCGGCGCACCGTTTTCGACTCACCGGTGACCATCGACTCGTCCATGCTGGCGCTGCCGTCGACAATCGTGCCGTCGGCAGGCACGGACGCGCCGGGCCTCACAATCACGACATCGCCGACCTCGAGGTCCGCCGGGGTAACCTTCACAACCTCGTCGCCGTCGACCTTCTCCGCCTCGTCGGGCAGGAGTGCCGCGAGCGAGTCCAGGGCGGAGGTGGTCTGCGCAAGGGAGCGCATCTCGATCCAGTGCCCCAGCAGCATAATGACCACCAGCAGCGCCAGTTCCCACCAGAAATTCAGCCCGTGGTCCAGCAAGTTCAGGCTCGCACCCCAAGAGGAGACGAAGGCGACCGTGATCGCGAGCGCGATCAGCAGCATCATGCCGGGTTTGCGGGAGCGGATCTCGGAGACAGCACCCGTCAAGAACGGGCGACCTCCCCAGAAGTAGATGACCGTGCCCAAAAGCGGCGAGATCCACCGGACCCATTCCGCGTCAGGCAGCTGGTAGCCGATGAGATGGGCGAAGGTTTCGTTAAATCCGACGACCGGGATCGCGAGAACCAGCATGATCCAGAAGAGCCTGCGGAACTGGGCAACGTGGTCCCCGTGACCACCGTGACCACCGTGACCACCGTGACCACCGTGACCACCGTGACCACCGTGACCACCGTGACCACCGTGACCACCGTGACCACCGTGACCACCGTGATCTGTGTGACCTGCGTGGTCATGACTGCCGTGGGCCTCGTGAGTATCGTGTTCGTGGTGGCTGGCGTGCCCACCGGGTTGGGTGCCGGAGTGGGCGTGTCTGTCGTTCATGGTTCTGTCCTCTCGTTGCAGTTCATCGTTGTGGTCGGTTCGGCCGTGCCGGGGCCTAGCACGACGGCCATCCCCCACGTTAATACCCCAGGGGGGTACATGTCTAGGGTGTCCCGATCCGAACGACCTGACGTTTCACCTTTCGCACTCACGGGACTACACTGCGCCGACATGCGAGTATTGGCGGCCATGAGCGGGGGAGTCGACTCCTCTGTCGCGGCCGCGCGCCTGGTGGAAGCCGGGCACGACGTCGTCGGTGTGCACCTTGCGCTGAGCAAGGACGCGCAGCAGACGCGCGAGTCTGCCCGCGGCTGCTGTTCCCTGGAGGACTCCGCCGACGCGCGCCGCGTGTGTGATCACCTGGGCATCCCGTTTTACGTGTGGGATTTCTCCGACCGCTTCAAAGAAGAGGTCATTGACGATTTCGTCTGGTCCTACGAGCACGGCGAGACCCCGAACCCGTGCCTGCGCTGCAACGAGAAGATCAAGTTCGCGGCGCTGCTGGACCGGGCGGTGACCCTGGGCTTCGACGCGATCGCCACCGGGCACTACGCAATTATCGACGACGCCGGCAACCTCCGCCGCTCCACCGACCCGAAGAAGGACCAGTCCTACGTCTTGGGCGTGCTCACCCGCGACGAGCTCGACCGTTGCATTTTCCCGGTCGGCGACACGGAAAAGCCGCAGATCCGCGAGGAGGCCGCCCGCCACGGGTTCGCCACCGCGTCCAAGCCGGATTCTTACGACATCTGCTTCATCCCCGACGGCAATACGCAGGCGTTTCTGGGCCGCTCCATCGGCATGCGCCCAGGCATGATCAAGGACACCGAGGGCCGCGAGCTGAAGGAGCACGACGGCGCGTTCCAGTACACCATCGGCCAGCGCAAGGGACTGAACATCCGCGTGCCTGCTGAAGACGGCAAGCCGCGCTACGTCACCGACGTGGACACCTCCACCGGCACGGTCACCGTCGGCCCGCGCGAGGCGCTGCGCGTCACGGAGATCACCGCGGACCGGCTCAAGGTGCTGCACCCGGCGATGAAGGGCGAGCTCACCGCCAACGTGCAGATCCGCGCCCACGGCGGGGTGGTGGCCTGCACCGCGCGCATCGAAGACGACCAGATGACGCTCGCTCTCCACGAGCCACTCGAGGGCGTCGCTCGCGGCCAGGCAGCCGTGCTCTACCTGCCGGACCCGGACGGGCAGGGCGACATCGTGCTCGGCTCCGGCACCATCTGCGCGACGGCATGATCGCGCCAACTGCCTTCGGCCTCGGACCGCTGCCCGGTACCGATCTCGCAGCCGCCGCCGACGTGGTGCTGTCCGAGTCGCCGCTGCCGCACATCCCGCAGCTGCCGGACCGCGGTGTCGGCTCCGATCTCGTCGGCCGCACCGCCGCAATGCTGGAGATTCCCGTCGCTCGCGGTCCCCGCGGCTGGCGCGTGGCGGCACGTGCGAGCAGGGACGCCGACCGGATGGAGCGCGACCTCGACCAGCTGGAGGAGCTCTGGCACGGCAAAGTGGACACCGTCAAGGTTCAGCTCGTCGGCCCGTTCACGCTGGCGGCCGAGATCGAGATGCCCAACGGCCACCGCATGATCACCGACTCCGGCGCGCTGCGTGACCTCACGGACGCGCTGCTTGAGGTGTGCGTGGGGCACCGGAGGGACGTCGAGAAGCGATTTGGCAAAAGTGTGCTGCAGCTGGACGAGCCGCGCCTACCCGAGGTTGTCGCAGGCACGCTCAAAGGCGCGACCGATTACGAAACCATCGCGGCGATCTCGGAGCCGCAGGAAACGTTCGAACGCTTCGGCGAGCACCTGCTCAATACGTCAGTGCTTCTCGACGACACCCCGTGGCTGACCTGCGACCCTCGCACCTGCAACCGTGACGCGCTGGCGAAACTGCTCGACCAGGGTGCCCGCATCGCGATCCCGACGATGCAGGCCCGCGAGCTCTACCGGGTGTTCGACGAGTTGCAGATCGACCCCGCCGAAACGACCGTGGACGTCTACACCGAGTCGGCCGCGACACTGGTGGGAACCGCGGCGAACTACCGTGCGGCCCGGGAGATGGCCGAAGCGCTTACAGTGGAGGTATGACTACGCCGCTGCACTGGGACAAAAAGAAGGCTGACTTCTCTATGGGAATCGTCTTCGGTGTGATGTTCTTTGTCGTGTTCGGCCTCATGATGGATGACATGCTCCTCGGCGCCGGAATCGGCGTTGCGTTCTTCGTCGCGTTTGGGCTCTTGCCAGATAAACGCGCGGCCGATTTTGACGGGCAGACACTGCGTCTCGTGGACAAGAAGGAAACCACAGAGCTCGACGCCGCCAGCATCGCCGACGTGATCATCAGTGAGTCGGGCGCGATGGTGGTGAAGACCGAGTTGGGGGAGAGCTATTCGGTCGAATCTGAAGGCGACAACCGGGGGTTGCAGGACTTCGCGGAAAAGCTGCGCGCGGAGCTGGCGCTCAACTAGCCCAGAACTAACCCAGCATCGGCCAGCCGGGCAGCACGTTGGAGGCGTCCCGGCCCTGGGACTCGAAATAGCGCTTGCGGTCTTCTTGCAGGGTGAAGTACTCCACGGCCTGGTACTCCATGAGCTCGCCCGCATCCATCTGGGCGAGCTCCGGGTAGAGCTTGCGCACCTGCATCCACGCCACGCGCGCAGCGGCAAACGCGTCGGCGGTGGCCTCGTGCGCGTTGTCCAGCCGCACCCCGTAGTGCTCGCACATGGAGGTCAGGTTGCGCGGGCCCTTGCGGTAGCGGTCCTTCGCGCGGTCGATCAACAGTGGGTCGTACACCGGCCCCGTGACGGTGAAGTCGCCGGTGAGCTGGCGCAACACGGTCAGATCGTAGGGGGCGTTGAACACCACCAGGGTCAGGCCGTCTTCCCAGCCCTGCTTGATCGCCTCGACGGTTTCGCGCACCACCTCGTCGTGGTCGCGGCCCTCTGCACGAGCCTTCTCGGTGGTGATGCCGTGCACCTTGGCCGCCTCTTCCGGGATCTCCACCCCGGGGTCGGCGAGAGTCTCCTTGGCGTCGACCTCGGAGCCGTCGATACGCACGAGCGCCGACGTGACCACTCGCGCCTCGCGCGGGTTCGCGGACGTGGTCTCCAAGTCAAAAGAGAGCATGCGGGAGGCGTCGAAAGTGGCCATGCGGGACATTGTAATGAGCGAGCCGACGCGGGCCCGACGAGCGCTAGACGCCACACTAGACTCAGTGCCCGTGAGTGAAATTTCCGCTGATCTGCACCGCGAATGGGACGAGCTAGCCGCCGAGGTGCGCCGCCACCGGGACCTCTACTACAACGGCCAACCGGTCATCACTGACGGAGAGTTCGACGAGCTGTTCCGCCGCCTGCAAACGCTGGAGGAGGAGCACCCGGAGCTCGCAGTGCCGGATTCGCCGACGAAGGAAGTCGGCACCCCCGCCACCGACACCGCGTTCGCCGACGTCACACACCCCGAGCGCATGATGAGCCTGGACAACGTCTTCAACGAAGACGAGATGCGCGAGTGGTTGGCCAAAGCCCCGGGGCCGTACCTGACCGAGTTGAAGATCGATGGTTTGTCCATCGACCTTGTCTACGAAAACGGCGAGCTGACACGCGCCGCCACGCGTGGCGACGGCACCACCGGCGAAGACATCACCGCCAACGCTCGGGTGATCGAGGACATCCCGCAAAAGCTCACCGGCGACGCCCCGGCGTTTCTGGAAGTCCGCGGCGAGGTGTTCATCCGCCCCGAGGACTTCCCGGAGCTCAACGAGCTGCGCCAGAAAGAGGGCGGCAAACCGTTCGCGAACCCGCGCAACACTGCCGCCGGAGGCCTGCGGCAGAAGAACCCGGAGGACGTGAAGAAGCGCAAGCTGCACATGATCTGCCACGGCATCGGCGCCCGCGAGGGCTTCGCCCCGAAGAGCCAGCACGAAGCCTACGAAAAGCTCGCCGAGTGGGGGCTGCCGGTCAGCGAGTACACGCGCCGGGCGGAGACTGCCGACGATGTCATCGAGGCCGTGCAGTACTGGGGTGAGCACCGAAACGACGCTATCCACGAGATGGACGGCCTGGTGGTCAAGGTCGATTCGGTGGCTGAGCAGCGTCAGCTTGGCGCCACCTCCCGAGCGCCGCGCTGGGCGATCGCGTACAAGTACCCGCCTCAGGAGGTCACCACCAAGCTCAACGACATCGCCGTCTCCGTGGGCCGCACCGGCCGCGCCACACCCTTTGCTGTGTTGGAGCCAGTGTTCGTCTCCGGGTCCACGGTGTCCATGGCCACCCTGCATAACCAGCACGAAGTCAAGCGAAAGGGCGTGATGATCGGCGACACAGTGGTGGTGCGTAAGGCGGGCGAGATCATCCCAGAGGTGCTCGGCCCTGTTGCGGACCTGCGCGACGGCACGGAGCGAGAGTTCGTCTACCCAGAACTCTGCCCGGTCTGCGGCACCAAGCTGGCACCGGCCAAGGAGGGCGACGCGGATTGGCGCTGCCCGAACACCCGCTCGTGCCCCGCGCAGTTGTCGGCGCGGTTGGAGTACATCGCTTCGCGCGGCGTGTTCGACATCGAGGCGCTCGGCGAGAAGGGCGCGCAGGACTTGATCGCATCCGGCGTGCTCGAGGACGAGGCGTGCCTGTTCGACCTCACCGAGGACGACCTGAAAAAGTCTTCCGCTTACACGCGCAAGGACGGGCAGGTCAACGCCGCGGGTACGAAGCTGCTGGCCAACCTTGAAACTGCCCGGCAAGCCGATCTGTGGCGCGTGATCACCGCGCTATCCATCCGCCATGTCGGCCCCACCGCGGCCCGCGCGCTCGCGTCGCGCTTCCACTCCATGCAGGCGCTTATCGACGCACCTACGGCCGCCCTCGCCGAAACCGACGGCGTCGGTGACGTGATCGCCGAGAGCTTCAAAGAGTGGTTCACCGTGGACTGGCACAAAAACATCGTGGATAGCTGGGCCAAAGCCGGCGTGACCATGGAGTCCGCCGAGGAAGACCGGGCACCGCAGACCCTAGAGGGGCTAACCATCGTCGCCACCGGCACGCTTGAGGGCTTCAGCCGCGACGAGGTGAAGGAGGCGATCCTGTCGCGCGGCGGCAAAGCGGCCGGGTCGGTGTCGAAGAAGACCGACTACGTGGTGGTGGGCGACAACGCCGGCTCCAAGGCCGCGAAGGCGGAGGAGTTGGGCCGGCCGATCCTCAACGAGGAGCAGTTTGTGCGGCTGCTCGAGGGCGGCCCCGACGCGCTCTGACAGATCACGCAGGGGGTGCGAGCGCGACCTGGGGAGAATGACGGATGTCGCACGGGGCAGGGAAGATCCGTCATTGGGGGTGCGAGCTAGCGCAGCATCGCGCCGACGATGCAGCCCAGGTCGCCGATCTCGCGTACCTCGGAGGCCAAAAAGTCCGGCCCGCCCACGCGGCCTACCACCACCACCATGTCGGTGCCGTGCAGCGGCGTCATGGTCAAAGCGGTACCCAGCTGAAACCATGCATCGGGAGCCCAACCGTCGAAGTCGGGCTGGAGGATGCGCGCACTGTCAATCGGCGGCATCTGCGGGTGGGAGCCATCGTCTTCCGGCGCGGCGGGGGAGGCGGCGGCGCGGGTCAGCCCGTCGTCGTTATTGCGCAGCACCACCGCCCATGAGGAGGTCACCGCGCTCGGCATGACGCGCACGAGCTCCCCCAGCGTGTCCGAGAGGTTGCCCGAATGCTCGGCGATCTTGGCCAGCATCTCTATCTGGCCGCGGCGGTCGACGCGCCCCGTGAACGGGCGGATCGAATCCACCTCGGCGCCGTCGACGGAGGCCACGGCTGTGATCAGGGTGTCCACCATCACGCCGGTGGGCAGGGTGACCACGATGTCGTCGGTCACCGTGCCGTCGGTGGAGGTCTCGACGATGTCTACCGAATTGATGTCGGCGTCGACCATGCCGAACGCCTCGGCGAGCTGACCGAGGCTGCCAGGGACGTCCGGAAGGGAAACGCGGATGAGGTACGACATGGCCTTATTTATAGCAACCGGGGGTGGCCGGGCGGTGTCACGGCGTGACGTAAGATAAGCCGCGTTACACGCCCACGTGATGCGGAAGGGATGGGACTGTGGCTGAGATTTCACGCGACGAGGTGTCGCGCATCGCACGCCTGGCGCGGATTGCGCTGAAAGACGAGGAGCTGGACGACATTGCCCAGCAGCTGGACACGATCGTGGACGCGGTCTCGAAGGTGCAGAGCGTGGACACCGAGGGTGTGACCCCGATGAGCCACCCGCACTCCATCGACGCGGGTATGCGCGAAGACGTGGTGAAAAAAACGTTGACGCAGGCTGAGGCGCTGGACCAGGCGCCGGCTGTGGAGGACGACCGTTTCGTGGTGCCTCAGATTCTGGGAGAGGGAGACTAAGCAGACATGACGCAGTACACGATTCCGGCCGAAGGTCTCGTCGCAAAGCCAGCGCACGAGCTCGCAGCCATGATCCAGTCCGGCGAGGTTACCTCCCGCGAGGTCACGCAGGCGTTTTTGGACCGCATCGCTGAGGTCGACGGCGAGCTCGGCGCCTTCTTGCACGTCGGTGCCGAGGAGGCGCTGGCGGCTGCGGACAAGGTCGACGAGCAGGTGAAGAACGGCGAAACGCCGGCCTCTGCGCTCGCGGGAGTGCCGCTGGCGCTCAAGGATCTGCTGGTCACCACCGATGCGCCGACGACGGCCGCGTCCAAGATGCTCGAGGGCTACATGAGCCCCTATGACGCCACGGTGGTGTCGAAGCTGCGCGCAGCAGGCATCCCGATTCTGGGCAAGACCAACCTGGACGAGTTCGCCATGGGGTCTTCGACGGAAAATTCGGCGTACAAGCCGACCAAGAACCCGCACGACCTCGAGCGGGTGCCGGGCGGCTCCGGCGGCGGCACAGCGGCGGCGCTCGCGTCCGGCGAGGCACCGCTGGGCATCGGCACTGACACCGGCGGCTCGATCCGCCAGCCGGCGTCCCTGACCGGCACCGTGGGCGTGAAGCCGACCTACGGTGGCGTGTCCCGCTACGGCGTGATCGCGTGCGCGTCCTCCCTGGATCAGGTGGGCCCCTGCGCGAACAACGTGCTGGACACTGCACTTTTGCACGAGATCATCGGCGGCCACGACGAATTCGACGCCACCTCCGTGGACCGCGAGGTGGCGTCCTGCGCCGACGCCGCCCGCGAGGGGGCCTCCGGCGACCTTGCAGGCGTGACAATCGGCCGCGTGAAGCAGTTCGAGCGCCCCGGCACCCAAGAAGGCGTGAAGGAAGCCATCGACGCCGCCTACGCGCAGCTGGAGCGCCAGGGCGCAACTGTCGTCGAGGTGGATTGCCCAAGCTTCGAGGATGTTATGGGCGCGTACTACCTCATCCAGACCTCTGAGGTGAGCTCCAACCTCGCACGCTTCGACGGCATGCGCTACGGCCAGCGCGCCGGCGACGACGGCACGCGTTCCGCCGAAGAGGTTATGGCCGCTACCCGCGGCGAGGGCTTCGGCGCCGAGGTCAAACGCCGCATCATCCTGGGCACCTACGCGCTGTCCGTGGGGTACTACGACGCGTACTACCTGCAGGCTCAGCGCGTGCGCACCCTGGTGGCGCAGGACTTTGCCAAGGCTTTCGAGGCGTGCGACGTCATCGCGGCGCCGTCCACGCCGACGACCGCCTTCAAGCTGGGCGACAAGGTGGACGACCCGCTGGCGATGTACAACTTCGACCTGTTTACCCTGCCGCTGAACCTGGCTGGTCTGCCCGGCATGTCGGTGCCGGCGGGCGAGGCCTCCGACACCAACCTGCCGGTGGGCCTGCAGCTGATCGCCCCGGCGTTCGAGGATGCGCGGCTGTACCGCGTGGGTGCCGCTTTTGAAGCCGGCCGTTAACCCCTGGAATACCCTCGCAGCTTTGGCTGCGGGGTATTTTCTTGTCCTGATCGACCAGGGCTTTATGCCCGTGATCACGCCGCTGCTGCCTTTCGACGTCGGCTCCGCCGTGTGGCTCACCAGCATCTACCTGCTGTGCACGGTCGCGCCCATGCCGGCGACAGGCAAGTTCGGCGACGCATTCGGGCAACGCCGCATTTTCCTCATCGGCCTCACCATCTACGTCGCCGCCCTGGTGTTTGCGGGTGCGTCCTGGTCCTTCGGCTCGTTGGTGGTGGCCCGCGGCCTGCAGGGGCTGGGCGCGGCGGTGTTTTTGCCTCAGGCATTCGGACTGATCCCGCGCGTGTTCGCCGACGACAAGCAGGGCCGCGCCTTCGCGGCGTGGGGCGTGATCGGTTCCGTCGCCTCGCTGATCGGACCTGTGGTCGGCGGGGCAGTGGCGCAGCACTTCGGGTGGCGCGCCGCGTTTTTCGCTCAGGCCGCGCTTGGCGCGGTGGCGCTGCTCGCCGGCCTGTTAGCCCTGCCGCGTCTGCCCCGCAGCGGCGAGCGGGTCAGTCTGCTGCCGGTGCTGCTGTCCTTCGGCGGGCTGGGTCTGCTTGTGTACGGCATCCAGTTCGGGCAGTGGCCCTCAATCCTCTTTGGCGCGCTGCTGATCGGCGTGTTGGTGCTGTCGGCCCGCAACGGCACGGACGACGGCTTTTTGCCCGTGGATCTGCTGGCGGACCGCTCGTTCGCCCTTGGTGCGCTCGGTGTGGCGGCGATGGGTTTCACGGTGGCGTCCATGTTCATCCCGATGATGTACTGGCTGCAGGCGGTCGGGGGCGCCACGCCCACCGCCTCCGGGGCCATCACTGCGCCGATGTCGGTGTTCGCCCTCGTGCTTACCCCGGTTGCCGGGTACCTCACGGACAGGCGCGACCCGGGCAGACTCTGCGCCGCCGGATTCGCCGTCTCCGGCGTGGGGCTCGCGCTCGCCATCTGGCTCATCCACTCCGGCGCCGGGGTGTGGTGGTTCACGGCTGTGACGTCGCTGCTGGGCATCGGCGGGGCATTCGTGTGGGCACCCAACGCGGCGGTGACCATGCGCGGTATCGCCGAGCACGAAACCGGTGCGGCCTCCGGGTTGTACAACACGGCGCGCCAGGTCGGCAGCGTGCTCGGCGTCGCGCTGGTGGGCGTGGTGCTCGCCTCCGGCGCGATCGAATCCACCGCGGGCTGGGCGCTCGCTTTGCCGCTCGGAGCGATGTTGCTCGGGGCGGTGTCGTCTCTGCGGCTTCGGGGGTAGCCTGGCTGGCATGCGACTTGCCACTTTGACCTCCGGCGGCGACTGCCCCGGCCTCAACGCCGTCATCCGCGGCATCGTCCGCACGGCCAACACCGAGTACGGCTCTACCGTCGTGGGCTACCGCGACGGCTGGGTGGGCCTGATGGAAGACCGTCGTGTCGATCTTTACGACGACGCCTACATGGATTCCCTGCTGCTGCGCGGCGGCACGATCCTGGGCACCGGCCGGCTGCACCCGGACAAGTTCAAGGCGGGCCTGGACCAGATCAAGTTCAACCTCGACGACGCGGGGGTGGATGCTCTCATCGCCATCGGCGGCGAGGGCACACTCAAGGGCGCGAAGTGGCTCTCCGATAACGGTATCCCGGTGGTGGGTGTGCCCAAGACCATCGACAACGACGTCGCCGCCACCGACTACACCTTCGGGTTCGACACGGCCGTCTCGGTGGCCACCGACGCGATCGACCGGCTCCACACCACCGCCGAGTCCCACAACCGCATCCTCATCGTCGAGGTGATGGGCCGCCACGTCGGCTGGATCGCGTTGCACGCGGGCATGGCTGGCGGAGCGCACTACACCGTGATACCGGAGGAGCCCTTCGACATTGCGGAAATCTGTAAGGCCATGGAGCGCCGCTTCCAGATGGGGGAGAAGTACGGCATCATCGTCGTCGCCGAGGGTGCCGTACCCAAGGAAGGCACTATGGACGCAGGTCTCGGCGAGAAAGACGAGTTCGGCCACACCACCTTCAACGGCATGGGCCAGATCATCGGCGACGAGGTGAAAAAGCGCCTGGGCTACGACGTACGCACCACCGTGCTCGGCCACACCCAGCGCGGCGGCACGCCGACCGCCTACGACCGCGTGCTGGCCACCCGCTACGGGGTGCACGCCACCCGCGCCGCGCACGAGGGCAACTTTGGCAGCTGCGTCGCCCTGCACGGCGAGAACATCGACCTTGTCGAGCTTGAAGACGCCGTGGCGCAGTTGAAGACAGTCCCGGAAGGCCGCTACGCCACCGCGAAGGCGATGTTCACTTAATCTCGGCGTCCGATTTTTCGGCTGCGCGCGTACAGCCAAATGCCGCCTATCCAAGAAAAGGCGATAACCGCGAAGAAGGCCACGACGGCAGCGACCTCGCCGGGCAGCTCCGCCGCGGAGTTGAACGCGGCGTGGGCAGCGTAGCCGACGACGTACCAGCCGACGAGCCGGCCTACGCGCCATTGGAGGGGCTTGTCCGGCCGGCACAGGAAACAGCCGAGGCCCCACGCACTTAACCCGGTGTATAGCGCATGTGCCCATGGTGCGGCCGCGGTGCGCACGCCGATGGCGGTGAGCGCACCTTCGACGTCAGAGTTGAGGTGTTCCAACGCGCCTTGCAGGATGTAGATCGTGTTTTCCGCTGCGGCGAAACCGAACCCGACGGCGATAGCGACGGTGACTGCCTCGATCGGTCGACGGATGCGGAATACCATCGTGCACAGTACGAAGACTGCGGTGAACTTCAGTAGCTCCTCTGCGGTCGGCGAGAGCAGCCCGAAAACGAGGTCGTCGAAGCCGAGCCGGCTCTGCAACACTTTGACGGTGTTGTTTGCGAAAACCGTGGGGGACAGCAGTGCCGCGCCGGCGAAAAAGCCCGCGAAGATGAATGCTGGAGTGGCGCTGTCAATCCTGCCGGGGTGGTTGCGCAGTGCGAGCCAGGCGATGAGCAACCAGCAGGCGCCGATCAGTGCGCTGATACCTGCAGTAGTGGGGTTGAACGGCATGTCGGAGAGGTAGAACGCCGTCCATCCTGCGGCGGCGAGGAAAAGGGCCGCCGCGATAAGGCGCAGTATGGGTGTGGATTTCATGGTTACTGTGCCTCCTTCAAGTTTTCAGCTGGGGCGGCATCAACGAGCCGCGCGGCGAGATCGTGGGCATCCGGTCCGCCGATTGTGAAAAAGCGGGTGGAGGCGCCGTCGGCGACGGATACAGCGACAAGCGCGTATTCCCCGGTCTCCTCGCTGCGTTTCACCCATACGCCGTCGCGTGGGTTCTCGACACCGTCGGGGTCTACCGAGGGCGCAAGCTTTGCGGCGCGGTAGACGCGGGCGATCGCGTTTTCCTGGTCGTCCGGGGTGGCCTCGGTGCGGGCCATGACCCGGGTGTCAGCGCAGTCCCAGACGCGGGTGCGGCTCGTGAAATTAGACGAGCTCGCGCACTTCAGCGTGCCGTCGCCGTCCGGGATGGCGAGGCCGCCGATTTCGACGGGCTGTTCCGACGCGCCCGATGGGTCAGTGGCATCGCCAACGGCACGCGGCACGACCAGGACGATCGTTACAAAGACAAAAAGAATAACTCCGAGCACGACCGGTGCCCGGGAAACGTTTAACTCACTCATAGTGGCGCATACGATACAACCCAAGCGTTCCGTCCGCAGGGGTGGCTAGGCTCGTGTGCATGCGCGATCGAATCCCCAATCCCTGCCGCCTGCTTATCGTCGGCATCAACCCCGGCCGCCTCACCGAAGAGGTTGACGCGCCATTCGCGTACCCGGGCAACCGGTTCTGGCCGGCGCTCGAGGCAGCCGGCATCACTCCGCACCGCGTCCACGCCGACAAAGGCTTGCGTGACGACGACGCCACCATGCTTGCCGATCTCGGCATCGGTTTTACCAACCTGGTGAACCGGATGACACCGCGTGCGTCCGACCTGACCCGCGAGGAACTGCGGGATGGGGGAGAACGGCTGCGTGGGGTCGTCGTCAAGCATCGCCCCAAAGCGCTCATGTTTGCAGGTATCGGCGCATATCGCGACGCGTATCGACGACCCAAAGCAACCCGCGGGCTCCAACCCGAAACCATCGAGGGTGTGCCGGTGTGGGTGGTGGGAAACCCGAGCGGGCTGAACGCGCACGAATCGGTGGCGTCCCTGGCGGAGAGCTACGGCGAGGTGTGGGAGGCGACCGGTTCCTGACGGCCGATCGCACGGGAGCGGCGGTAGAGCCAGATCAGCAGCACCCACAGCAGGATCGTCATCGCGGCTGAGGCGACAAGGCTTGCGACGCCGGGGAGCTCGTGGGAGGCGTTGAACGCGCCGTGGATGGTGGCCGCTATAAGGAACCAGCCGAACAGCCGCGATAGACGCCAGCCGAGCGGCTGGTCCGTGCGGCAGAGGAAGACCCCAAGGCCCCACGCCGCCAGTCCGGTGTACACGGCGTGCGCGAATGGGGACAAAACCATGAGCGCGATCATCGACGCGACGCCGTCGAAGTAGTCCGACTGAAGGTCGCGTACTGCCGCGATCGCCGAGTTATTCACGGTTTCCCCAATGGTGTAGCCGGCACCGACTGCCATGCCGACCACGGCGGCCTCGACGGGAGTGCGTACGGGTGCGAAAACCACGATGACAAATAGCGCGGCGAGCAGCTTGGCCGTCTCCTCCGGGAAGGAGGAGAACAGGTACGTCACGGCATCCGGTAGTTCAGCGGCGGCATTGAGATAGGCAGTGTTGACGGGGGCGATAACTCCGCACAGGCCAACCCCAGCGAGCGCGGCGGCAGGCAGCCACCACGGCGCGGCGGGTCGCCCGGGGTGACGGCGCAATAGCAGCCACGCGATAGCGGCGACGGCAAGGGTGAACCCCGCTGCTGCAGCACCGAATATGGGCCGCCACGGCAAGGAGGCGAGCACGTAGAGGTAGCGCCCCACACATGCGAGAATGATCAAGCTGCAGACGATCTGCATAATGCGGGTGCGTGGCATTACCGGGCCTCCTTTGCAACAAAACGGTCGATGATCTCCCGGCCAGCCGTGTGGCTCGCCGCGACGTACGCGGTGAGATCCCCTCGCTCAGCAGCGGCGACAGACACATCATTGAGGTGCGCAACATACACACCTGGCGCCGGGTGCTCGATTTCGTCCGGGCGTATCTGCTCCCCACCGGTGAACTGCCAGTACATACGTGCGACTGAGTCGGCCCGCTCTGCCTCGTCGGTCATGGTGTAGTCGGCGCGGATCTGGATGTCTGTGTCCGCACAGTCCCAACTCCACGTGCCGGTGCCGTCGCCCAGACCATCGTCGGCGGATGTTTGGGTGCACTGCAGGGCATCGCCGTTGGCGTCGTGAAGCGTGATGCCTCCTGCTGTGACCTCCGTGGTGGCGGGCTCATCTGTTTTGGCTACCGCCTGGGCCGCGAACGGGGCCGCCAAGATGATCGCTCCGGCGGCCACGATTCCCAGGGTCCCGGATCGGGTATTTCTGTCAGCAAAATCGGGATATTCCACTCGCGGCAGCATAATGGCAACCTCTGACGTGTGCAGCGCGTGCCTATAAGTGCGCCATTTGATGCGACGTGGAAGGCGATGATCACCTAGGTTGACAGCTAGGGCGCTCTCCTCGCCCGTGGTTCACTATTTCCGGAGGCACTGTTGAATTTCTGCGACAACCCCGCCTTGAGCGATGAGTGGGTCACTCTGCAGCCGCTCGGCCTGCCTCGTGCGCGACACGTGCGTCTACTCCATCCTGGACATTGAATGGCCGGAGGCGAAGACGTCGCTTGAGGCCCGCCTGCACGGTTGATCCGCCGGCTCGGGTCACGGCAGTGCGTCGAGACCGATATCCAGGATGGTCACCGAGTGCGTGAGCGCGCCGACGGCGAGGAAGTCAACGCCTGTGTCCGCGTATGCGCGTGCGCGATTAAGCGACAAGCCGCCGGAAGACTCGAGCAGCGTCGCTGGGGACAGGGCATCTCGCCGGACGACGGCTTCCCGCGTATCTTCCACCCCGAAATTGTCCAGCATGACCAGATTCGGCTTCAATGCAAGAACTTCCGTAAGCTGAGCTAGGTCATCCACTTCGACTTCGATGGGGAGGTCCGGGAACGTTTTGGTCGCGCGCCGATATGCGCCGGCTGCGCTGCCGACACTCGCGACGTGGTTGTCCTTGATCAGTACCGCGTCACCCAGACTCATGCGGTGGTTGACACCGCCGCCGCAACGCACCGCATATTTCGCCAAATCGCGGTAACCGGGCAGTGTCTTACGGGAATCCCTCACCCGCGCCCGGGTACCGGAAAGAACTTTCGTCCACGCATACGTCCCGGTCGCGATGCCACTGGCGTAGGTAAGCAGATTCAGAGCAGTCCGCTCCGCTGACAGAATGGCGCGCGCCGGGCCAGACACCGTAGCAAGACAGCCACCGGCCGTAACTTGATCGCCGTCGGCGGCGTGTACCGACACGTCGACGGCGGGGGAAATCTCGTGCATAGTCCATCCCAAAACGTCGAGTCCCGCGACGGTTCCAGCCTGGCGCGGAACCACCTGCGCAGTAAGAACCGCGTCCTCGTCGATCGCCGCCTGAGATGTGGCGTCGGTTCCATGAGCGAAGTCCTCCGCGAGACCGAGACGGATGAGCCGCAGCGTGGCCTCTCTATTCAACGGAGGGTGAATCGGCTGAGCGGGCGTTGTCATCGGTATCTACTCACCGCTTCCCGGTGTGCCGATGGCGATCATCCGCTCCAATGACTGGCGCGCCTTCGCCGCGACGTCCTCGGGCACGGTTATCTCGTCGCGGACGTCCCGCAGACTGCGAACCAGCTTTTCTGGAGTAATCATTTTCATGTACCGGCAGTTAGCCTGGGGGTTCACCGGCTGGAAGTCCGCCAGTGGAGACCGCTTCCGCAGCTGGTGCAGCATTCCCACCTCGGTGGCCACGAGGACTGTTCCTTCGGTGTCGCGGTCGGCTCGGTCCAGCATCCCGCCGGTGGACAGCATGTGCACACGCTCCGGCTGGATGACTCCTTCGCCGGCAAGAAAAATCGCGGAATTCGCGCAACCGCATTCTGGGTGGATGTAGAGCGGTGCATCAGGGTGCGCCGCCGCTTGCTCCGCTAGTTCCTTGCCGTTTATTCCTGCGTGGACGTGGCATTCGCCCGCCCAGATACGAATGTTCTCGCGACCGGTCAGACGCTTCACGTGGGCACCGAGGAACTGGTCGGGGCAAAAGAGGATCTCGCGGTCTGGATCGATGGAATTGACCACCTCAACGGCGTTTGAGGAGGTGCAGCAGACGTCCGTGAGGGCCTTGACATCAGCGGTGGTGTTCACATAACTGACGACGACCGCGTCAGGGTGCTCGTCCTTCCATCCCTGAAGCTGCTCAGCGGTGATGGAGTCCGCCAGCGAGCATCCAGCGTTTTGGTCCGGGATGAGCACCGTTTTGTCGGGGCTGAGGATCTTGGCGCTTTCAGCCATAAAATGCACACCGCAAAACACAATCACATCTGCATCGGTATCGGCGGCGATACGAGATAGCGCGAGTGAATCGCCGGTGAAGTCGGCAATGTCCTGGATCTCCGGGGTCTGATAATTATGCGCCAGAATGACGGCGTTTCGTTCGCGCTTCAGTTTTCGCACTTCATCGGCCCACATACACCCAATGTAGTCCGGCACGCCTGCTGAATAGTCGGTTTCAGCCGATAAAATGCACGACCAGCCGGCCGGCCCCGGCGGCTACTCATCGTGCGCATCAACGCCGTACGCCGCGGGCTACGTATTGCCATGCGGGCACTACAGATCACAATATGAAATCACAGCAGCTCGCGCGAACAGCACATGCGGAGGAACGTTCAGCGTTCGTCGCTCCGATTTTCACCCCGCTTCTTTCATTTTGGCTAGCCGGTGAGCACGTGCACGTCAGTGCAGGGCCAATGGCGTGGTCGATCGTGAAAATGGTGATTCTGCCCGTCGACCTCGGCCTGCTGGCGCGCGTCGCCACGCCACGGGCCAGGCGGAGACGACTTCGCGCACAATGGCCGTGGGGGTGGGCATGCAAAACTCCGGTCTGGCCGCCACACTTGCCGCCAGTTACCTAAGCCCGATCGCCGTGCTCCCGGGCGCGGTGTTCTCCGTTTGGCACAACATCTCCGGTGTTGTCCTGGCGCTCTTATTCCATGCGCGCGATAGTCGTTCACAGGGAATACCGGAGCTGCCGGGACGATAGAAAGAGCTCTACGTCGGGTACGGGAATGATGGCACTACACTTAGCAACCATGACTGCCTACGACCTGATGGATTACGACGAAGTACTGAAAAAGTACGACCCAGTAATGGGCCTTGAGGTGCACGTCGAGCTGGCCACCGAGACGAAGATGTTCTCCACCTCCTCCGCCCACTTCGGCGCGGAGCCGAACACGAACATCGACCCGGTCTCGCTCGGGCTTCCCGGCGCGCTGCCGGTAGTCAACGCCAAGGGCGTGGAGTGGGCCATCAAGATCGGGCTGGCGCTGAACTGCAAGATCGCCGAGAGCTCCCGGTTTGCGCGCAAGAACTACTTCTACCCGGACCAGCCGAAGAACTACCAGATCTCGCAGTACGACGAGCCGATCGCTTACGACGGCTACCTCGACGTCGTGCTCGAGGACGGCACCGAGTGGCGCGTGGAAATCGAGCGCGCGCACATGGAGGAAGACACCGGCAAGCTCACCCACCTAGGCTCCGCCTCCGGCCGCATCACCGGCGCGACCGCATCGCTCGTGGACTGCAACCGCGCAGGCATCCCGCTGATCGAGATCGTGACCAAGCCGATCATCGGCGCCGGCGAGCGCGCGCCTGAAGTGGCCAAGGCTTATGTCGGTGCGCTGCGAGAGCTGGTCAAGGCCCTCGGCGTCTCCGACGCGCGCATGGATCAGGGCAGCATGCGTTGCGACGCGAACGTGTCCCTGCGCCCGGTGGGCCAGGAGAAGTTCGGCACCCGTACCGAGACGAAGAACATCAACTCGCTGAAGTCCGTCGAGCAGGCCGTGCGCTTCGAGATGCAGCGCCAGGCCGCCGTTTTGGAAGACGGCGGGGAAATCGTCCAGGAGACCCGCCACTACCAGGAGAAGGACGGCACGACCTCCAAGGGCCGCCCCAAGGAGGAGGCGTCCGACTACCGCTACTTCAACGACCCGGATCTGCCGCCGGTGATTGCGAAGCCGGAGTGGGTCGAGGAAATCCGTGCGACCCTGCCGGAGCTGCCGTGGGTGCGCCGCGCTCGCATCCAGGAGGAGTGGCAGCTGCCGGAAAAGGAGTTCCGCGACCTGGTCAACGCCGGTGCGCTCGATCTCATCGTGGACACCGTCGAGGCCGGTGCTACCCCGGATGAGGCGCGTGCCTGGTGGGTCTCCTACATCAACGGCAAGGCCAACGAGGCCGGCAAGGACCTCGACGCCCTCGGCGTCACCCCGGCCGATGTCGCCCGCGTGGTGGAGCTGGTCAAGGAAGGCAAGCTGACCACCAAGCTAGGCCGCCAGGCAATCGACGGCGTCATCGCCGGCGAAGGCTCTGTCGACGAGGTCGTCGCCGCCCGCGGCCTGGAGGTCGTGCGCGATGACGGCGCGATTGAGAAGGCCGTCGACGAGGCGCTGGCCGCCAACCCGGACATCGTGGAGAAGTACCGGGCCGGCAACACAAAGGTCACCGGTGCCATCGTTGGTGCCGTGATGAAGGCGACGCAGGGTAAGGCCGACCCGGGGCAGGTCAACCAGCTCATTGCGAAGAAGCTCGCGGAGTAGTGCTAGGGCGGCGGTTGTAGCCACAAATGGTGAAGGGCAAATGGTGAATATCTTCGGTTGAGCCGGGAGTTGTCAGTGGGTGAATGCGCCACCTCGACTTGGAGGTTGTTGTGGCTGGCCGTTGGACTCCGAAGGATGTGAAGGCTGCTTCTGTGGCGCGGCTTGTTGCAGGCGATGATGTCGGCGAGATTGCTCGTGATGCCGGTGTGGCAGAGGGCACGGTTTATGAATGGGTCAAGCAAGCAGGTGCGCTCCCACCGATGAAGGCGTTGGCACGTGCACGCGACCAGCTCATCGACGACGCGGTGGCGTTGGTGGCTTCAGGTATGTCGGTACCGGATGCGGCTGCAACGTTAGGT
>NZ_JABFED010000003.1:0-206829 GCF_013601005.1 Corynebacterium wankanglinii | reverse complement strand
ACTGTCGATTTTTATCTCTCCTCCCGTCGTAACAGCAAAGCTGCATACCGGTTTCTGGGTAAAATCCTCAACAACGTGAAGAAGTGGCAGATCCCACGATTCATCAACACGGATAAAGCGCCCGCCTATGGTCGCGCGCTTGCTCTGCTCAAACGCGAAGGCCGGTGCCCGTCTGACGTTGAACACCGACAGATTAAGTACCGGAACAACGTGATTGAATGCGATCATGGCAAACTGAAACGGATAATCAACGCCACGCTGGGATTTAAATCCATGAAGACGGCTTACGCCACCATCAAAGGTATTGAGGTGATGCGTGCACTACGCAAAGGCCAGGCCTCAGCATTTTATTATGGTGATCCCCTGGGCGAAATGCGCCTGGTAAGCAGAGTTTTTGAAATGTAAGGCCTTTGAATAAGACAAAAGGCTGCCTCATCGCTAACTTTGCAACAGTGCCCGCTCAGATCGACACCACGACTGCGTCCGGTCGCATGGTGTTCGGAATCTTCGCCACCTTGGCCGAGTTCGAGCGGGATCTGATCCGAGAGCGCACCATGGCGGGTCTCGCCTCCGCGAGAGCGCGCGGTCGCAAGGGCGGACGAAAATTCGCGCTCACCAAAGCTCAGGTGCGTCTCGCGCAAGCCGCCATGGCCCAGCGCGATACTTCAGTTTCCGATCTCTGCAAGGAACTCGGCATCGAGCGCGTCACTCTCTACCGATATGTCGGTCCCAAAGGCGAGCTCAGAGACCATGGAAAGCATGTTCTCGGACTTACGTAGCAACTCGTTTCTTTTCGCAGGTTGAGCCACCTCCGCGCTTCATCAGAAAACTGAAGGAACCTCCATTGAATCGAACTAATATTTTTTTTGGTGAATCGCATTCTGACTGGTTGCCTGTCAGAGGCGGAGAATCTGGTGATTTTGTTTTTCGACGTGGTGACGGGCATGCCTTCGCGAAAATCGCACCTGCTTCCCGCCGCGGTGAGCTCGCTGGAGAGCGTGACCGCCTCATTTGGCTCAAAGGTCGAGGTGTGGCTTGCCCCGAGGTGATCAACTGGCAGGAGGAACAGGAGGGTGCATGCTTGGTGATAACGGCAATTCCGGGAGTACCGGCGGCTGATCTGTCTGGAGCGGATTTGCTCAAAGCGTGGCCGTCAATGGGGCAGCAACTTGGCGCTGTTCACAGCCTATCGGTTGATCAATGTCCGTTTGAGCGCAGGCTGTCGCGAATGTTCGGACGCGCCGTTGATGTGGTGTCCCGCAATGCCGTCAATCCCGACTTCTTACCGGACGAGGACAAGAGTACGCCGCAGCTCGATCTTTTGGCTCGTGTCGAACGAGAGCTACCGGTGCGGCTCGACCAAGAGCGCACCGATATGGTTGTTTGCCATGGTGATCCCTGCATGCCGAACTTCATGGTGGACCCTAAAACTCTTCAATGCACGGGTCTGATCGACCTTGGGCGGCTCGGAACAGCAGATCGCTATGCCGATTTGGCACTCATGATTGCTAACGCCGAAGAGAACTGGGCAGCGCCAGATGAAGCAGAGCGCGCCTTCGCTGTCCTATTCAATGTATTGGGGATCGAAGCCCCCGACCGCGAACGCCTTGCCTTCTATCTGCGATTGGACCCTCTGACTTGGGGTTGATGTTCATGCCGCCTGTTTTTCCTGCTCATTGGCACGTTTCGCAACCTGTTCTCATTGCGGACACCTTTTCCAGCCTCGTTTGGAAAGTTTCATTGCCAGACGGGACTCCTGCAATCGTCAAGGGATTGAAACCTATAGAAGACATTGCTGATGAACTGCGCGGGGCCGACTATCTGGTATGGCGCAATGGGAGGGGAGCAGTCCGGTTGCTCGGTCGTGAGAACAATCTGATGTTGCTCGAATATGCCGGGGAGCGAATGCTCTCTCACATCGTTGCCGAGCACGGCGACTACCAGGCGACCGAAATTGCAGCGGAACTAATGGCGAAGCTGTATGCCGCATCTGAGGAACCCCTGCCTTCTGCCCTTCTCCCGATCCGGGATCGCTTTGCAGCTTTGTTTCAGCGGGCGCGCGATGATCAAAACGCAGGTTGTCAAACTGACTACGTCCACGCGGCGATTATAGCCGATCAAATGATGAGCAATGCCTCGGAACTGCGTGGGCTACATGGCGATCTGCATCATGAAAACATCATGTTCTCCAGTCGCGGCTGGCTGGTGATAGATCCCGTCGGTCTGGTCGGTGAAGTGGGCTTTGGCGCCGCCAATATGTTCTACGATCCGGCTGACAGAGACGACCTTTGTCTCGATCCTAGACGCATTGCACAGATGGCGGACGCATTCTCTCGTGCGCTGGACGTCGATCCGCGTCGCCTGCTCGACCAGGCGTACGCTTATGGGTGCCTTTCCGCAGCTTGGAACGCGGATGGAGAAGAGGAGCAACGCGATCTAGCTATCGCGGCCGCGATCAAGCAGGTGCGACAGACGTCATACTAGATATCAAGCGACTTCTCCTATCCCCTGGGAACACATCAATCTTACCGGAGAATATCGTTGGCCAAAGCCTTAGCGTAGGATTTCGCCCTCTCCCGCAAACGACCCCATCTTTGCGGCGATCGTGGCCGGATAGCCGTCTTCGACAATCAGCCGAGCTAACCGGAGACGGGCACGAGGAGTGAGAAGAGCGTTCGGATGGGTCATCAATTGGCCTCCGCCGCGGTCTTCGTAAGCGCGCGTCTGGTGAGAAGCATGATGACGAGAGCGATCGCTGTCAGCACCGAAGCGACCCAAACCGGCGCGAGCAGCCCCAGCCCGGTCGCGAGCCCGAGCGCACCAAGCACGGGCCCCGCTGCAGCTCCGATATTCAATGCTGCGGTTGCGTACGAACCGCCCATCGTTGGCGCACCCGATGCTGCATACAGCACACGCGTGATCAGAGTACTGCCGACGCCGAACGACAGGAATCCCTGAACGAGGACGAGGACGATAAGCGCAACGGGATGAGATGCGACCACTGCCAACACGATCCAGCCTGTCAGCAATAGCGGTCCGCCGACTGCGAGCACGAGGCCAGGTCGTTGATCTGATAGTCGTCCTGCGATCGTGACGCCAAGGAACGATCCGATGCCGAACATCACCAGCGCGACGGACACCCACGCTTCGGCCAAGCCCGCGGTCTCGGTCACGATGGGTGCCAGGAAGGTGAATGCCGCAAAGGTCCCTCCGTTGATCAGCGCTCCGAGTGCCATGGCCAGGATGAGCCGCGGCGTCGCCAACTGGCTGAGCTCGACACGGAGCCTTGGTGAGGTCGCGCTAGTCTCGCTCCGACCAACATTGTTCGTGACGCCACGAATGACTCCAACGGCCGCGGGAATACAGAGGATGGCGATCGCCCAGAACGTCGTTCGCCAGCCCAGCGCTGTGCCGAGCAGTGCCCCGGCGGGGACGCCCACGACGGTTGCGATCGTCGTGCCGGAGAGCAGGATCGACAGTGCACGCCCCTTCTGGTTCGCTGGCACGAGGGTAGTGGCCGTGCTCAGTGCTACGGCGAGGAATCCTGCGTTTGCGAGAGCGCTGAGCACCCGGGTGATGAGCAGGAGAGAGAACACTGGTGTCATCGCTCCGATGACGTGGCTTCCCGCGAACACGAGAAGGCAAACGATCAATGTGAGCCGCGGTGGCCAACGGCGAGCGAATGCCGCCATCACTGGCGCGCCGACGACCATACCGACTGCGAATGCGGAGGTCAGCAGGCCCGCAGTGCCGACCGAGACGTCAAGTTCGGTCGCGATCGCGGGGAGCAATCCCGCGAGCATGAATTCTGAAGTGCCCATGACGAAGACCGCCAGGGCAAGCATGTAGAGGGCAAAAGGCATCGAGTACTCCGAGGTGTGAGATCAAGAAATGGTTCTTCTTGTCACCACGGCCAGCGCCCCGGGTACGCCAGACATACGCCCACACAGATCGTGGGCGTCGTAACTAGTGGTTCAAGGGGCTGGCGGTGTGACCGACAACCCCTGACCTGTCTGATTCGGGACTCGACATGCCCCAAACTCTAACATGCCTTCAATGGCAAGCGGTCTGGACAGATACTTCTTGAATCGGCACGGTGTCATTACGGGCGGGGGCCAGAACAACGTCCCTGGACATCACATCTAGGTCGCGCAGTTCTTGTGCTGCGCCCGGATCGGCGTCCTCGCCGTCGATGCCGTCGGCGAGCTGGTAGAGCAGTTCCAGGTCGGTGTGGGTGATGTCGCGCATCACGTGCCTCCTTGTTCGGATTGGTGGTCAATCCGTCTGTTGGAGACAGCTCTGCTGTCTAGGGGTCGCTCCCCTACCTCGTTGAGGTGTCTGTCGTCGCAAGCCACGGCCGACGAGAAAAAAGAAACCCCGTTGCATCGCTGCAACGGGGTATGCGGTGTTACTCGGCAAACAAGATCGTGCGGGTCTTCTCGGCGCCTTCGCGGACGAGTTCAACCATCCGCTCACCTTGGCCGATATCGGTTAGCTTCGCTACCAACGACGGGAAGTTCTCGTCTGGCCCGATCTCGGTGGCTCGCTGCGCAGCCACGCCAGCTAGCCCCGGCTGGCCTGTGGCGTGCGCAAGCACTGCAACAGTGGCTGTGAGCTGCGCCCGCATCCCTGGCCAGCTGGTCGGGACAGCGCGCATGACCTGCTCTATGAACGCAAGGCCCGCCTGCGGTTCATCGAGCAGCGCGGCAAGCAGCGTATCCCGCAAGCGCGGCGTGGTGAAGCATTTCAGCGCAGATCGAACAGCGCGAGTGCTCGGCTGGGTGATCCCTGCCGCCGCCTGCTCGTATTCACGCTGCAGCATGTCGGAGAACATCGGCGGGATATACGCCAGCGCGTCTTCGATGATGTCCGCGTGCTCGGCAGCGTCGATGCCGTGATCGGTGCTGTTCAACCGTGCCTCGATGTCGTCTTTGCTCGGCTCCGGCAGCTCGCCGGTGTGCTCTAGCATCTGCTTAAGCGCCGCCGATGCGGCGACCTCGCCGACAACGCCGTGGCGCGGCTCGTCGATGAGCGGATGCTGGTACACAGACCACCAGGCAGCCCCGGTGACGATCTCGGGCACCTGCACCACCCCGAGCAGCGGCGGTAGGTGCACTGCCCCGCTGGTGAGATACGTGGCGGTTTCGTCGAAGATCGGTTGCGCAATGTCATCGCTGATCATGTACGCGATAACAGCGTCGAGTTCGAGGTGGTGGACCCACGCTGCGAACCGCTCGCGGCTCTCGGTGAGCTTCTCCACGGCCTCGTCCAGGTCGAACCGTGCGACCGGGCCGAGGCGAACGGTGTCGACGCCCTCGTCGTCGACGAAGAACGCGAGGATCAGCGAGTTGTTCGGGTAGAACCCGAGGATGCCGGGGAGGTTCGCGAGGATCTCGCCGTGGGATGCAAGCGTGTGGGAATGAGTGGACATTGCAGTGCTCCTTTGCACGAATACGGGGTGTACGTGGTCAATCCCGTATTCGGTCCGGCTCTGCCGGTCGCGCCCTGCCACGGCACCACCGCACCTGAAGCGTGCTGAGCGTCGCTAGCGCAGCCTGATGCTCGCTCGCTGGGTGCGAGCGCTAGCGACGCAGCCTGTGATTAAGCGTCGGCTTCGATGCGCTTGAGAGCGCGATAGATCGTCGGCCGCGAGACGTTGAATGTCCTGCCTACTGCGCTGAGGGACTTGCCGCCCTCGATAAGCTCCTTAGCGATCTGGGCCTGCTCAGCGCTGAGCTTCGGCTTCGGGCCGGCGACCCTGCCCTGTGCGCGGGCGTGCGCCACGCCTTCACGGGTGCGCTGGACAAGCAGGTCACGCTCCCACTCGGCAAGACTTGCCATGACGTTGATGACCACCTTGTCGGTGGGCTTCGACGTGTCCAGCGCTGGCTCCAACACCTTGACGTTGATGTCGCGCTCGGCGAGGTCAGCGATGGTGTTCACGGTGTCCGCGAGGCTGCGGCCGAGCCTGTCCAAGCGTGTGACAACGAGCGTGTCGTCGGGGCGCATGTACGCCAGCGCGTCATCGAGGCCAGGCCGTTGCCATTTCGTGCCGGAGATGGTGTCTGAGTAGATGTGCTGAGGGTCGCAACCAGCGTCGATCAGGGCGTCGCGCTGGGTGTCGAGTGACTGCCCCTGCTTCGAGGTGGAAACGCGGGCGTAACCGATGAGCATGGTTAGTCACCTGCTCCTATGCGTTACCTTTGGCACGGTTGTGGGACTTGCAGAGCAGCTCGCAGTTGCTTTCCTCGGTCTTGCCGCCCTTCGACCAGGCGGCGACGTGATCGGCGTCCATATCCTTGAGCGGCCAGATCTTCGCCTTGCCCCCCTCGTGACCGAGGGCGCAATACGAGCAGTTCGAGACACCGTTCTTCTCGGCGGCGTCTGTCTGGCGCTTGTACACGCGCTTTTTGACGGCCTCAGTGAAGACACGCACGCTAAGCAGCCGCGTCTCTTTCTTGCCGCCGAGAAGGTACTCGTAGATACCCTTCTTCGACTGAACCTGCGAGTCGGAAAGCAACTCGCGTGCTTCGGCGGTCATCTCTGTTGCGTCGTAGCCCTTGTCGCCGTACTGCTCATAGAGCTTGTTCCATGCGATTCCACGCATGGAACTGTCCGTCATCTTGAACACGCTTGCGGCCCAGTCGATGACGGTGGTGAAGTACGTCTGCAGTTCATTGCAGTCGTCGTCATCGCGGTGCTTAGCCATGTAGTTGTCGATACTCACGCCGTCACGCTGAGCGATCCAGTCGAGGGCGACTTCAAGCACCTCCTGGCGGGCGGGTTCACCGCGCACGAAATTCGACCACTTCGACATCAGTCGCCAAGAAGTCTTCCGGTGGTGCATGCGCTACAACACCCGCAGACGGCACTCCTGGTGCAACGTTCTAGCCCCCAATGACTTCGAAGCACTCACATCAGCTACGCTGACCCAAGCAGCATAGCTAACCCCCGACGTGTCTACTTTCCGGGGGTCAGGCCCGTGCTCGACAACCCCAGCGGACTCAACGCCCACGCCAGCGTCGCGGACCATGCGGCCGGGTACCGGAAGGTGGCCAAGGCCGCGGGCATCGCGATTTAATCCCGCGCAGAGCCGGAGACTGTGACCTGGCGATCATTGATGCGCAAGGTGCTGTCAGCAGCAGCAATAACTGCGGCATCGTGCGTGGCGGCCAGAACGAGTGCGCCCCCGTCCGCAGCTCGCCGCAGGAGCGCGATAACTTGGTCGCGGTTAGTGGGGTCGAGGGAGGCGGTCGGCTCGTCAGCGAACACATAAGCCGCGCCGCGGAGCAGGGCTCGGGCGATCGCCAGCCGCTGCTGCTCGCCTCCGCTGAGAATAGCTGCCGGCCCGTCGAAGGGGACATCAAGACCGACTTCGCCGAGGGAGTGCAGCAATTCTTCTTTGGAGTATTGCTTCCTGGATAGCCCGAGGGTGAGGTTATCTTCGCAGCTTAGTTCGGGAATGATTCCGTGGTCTTGGTGGATTATCGCTGCGCGTTCTCGCCAGAACCTCCGCCTCCGCTTCATCCTCCACGCGGAGGCATTCTCACCGTCTATCCGGAGGAGGCCGTCCGCCGGCGGCAGGAGCCCGGCCAAGGTGTTGAGCAGCAAAGTCTTTCCGGAACCGCTGGCTCCACAGATGGCGACAAAGCCTGGCCCGGGTAGGGAAAACGTTGCATTTTCCACGAGGGACTTCTTCACCATCCGCGTGCTGCGCCCCACAGAAAAAGTCGACTCCGCGGCGAGACAGAGATGAGAGGTGGAAATCTCCGGCGGCAGAGTGGGGGACTGACTGGGGCTAGCCAATGACATTGTGACTCCTAGGGGAGGCGGACATGTGCTGAGAAATACTGAGACGGACAAAACCGAGGTAGACGATTAAGACAAGGCAGCTTAGCGCGGTGAAGGTGTAGAGGAACGGGTTGGGAAGCAGTAGCGGAGCCAGGACGGACAATATGACGACAACTGTCAGGCTGACCAGTTGGCTTTTGAATAGTCGCCACATTGTTTTGTCCGGTGATTGCCCAGCGCTGTGGAGGAGTACCAGGAGGCGACGGTGAACTCGGAGCTGGATGCGCGCCTGGACTATCAAGGCCGCAAGCGTGGCGAGCAAAGCTCCGAGGGCGCTCAGGATACTCAGCCAGAACAGCGCCGTGCTGGCTACTAGTTCGGCCAGACCGCGATCGGCGGCGCGTACCGGGTAGACGTAGCCTTCGAGGCCGGCAGCGGTAAGTTCTGGACCCAGTTCCGAGAAATCCGCGAAGAGCAAATTTTCACTCGAAGCTGTGGAGCTTAGGAAGTCTGCGTCGAAGCCGGATAGATCGTCCGTTTCAAGCACGTAAAAACAATCGCCGGGAACCAGTTCCCCCGACATTGTTCCACTAATGAATCCGACCGCATGATCGGCACTGACCGGACCAATTTGCGCAGATTTAAGGAGCAGGTCGCCGGATTCCTGAGCCCACAGATCCACGGAAGCTGCGAAATGCTCTTGGGCTGCGGAATAGTCGACCGAGTGGTTGTCGTCTCCGGGACGGAACTGATAATCCTGCAGATCGTGCCATTGGCGGTTGGCAAGTGCCACGGGGCAGGAGTCCGGCACACCGGTACCTTCTTTCGGCAAAGTATGGCTGAGGACAGCCCCGTGCTCCCGTTCCCAGCTGAGCGCGAAGTCGCGGAAGTTCTGCTGCAGACTGGGCGGCAAGAGCTCGCCTCCTTCCACGCGGCCAGCAGGGCCGTCGAAGTTGGCTGAAAAATGCAAGGCTCCAAACTCCGCGAGAGATTTCCAGGTCTGCTGGGCCTCGGATTCCTGCTGGTAGGAGCGGAGCGCAGCCGCTGAGCTAAGACCCGCTGCTACAAAGGTCACGCAGGTAAAGACCGAAATTACTTTCAGCGCTTTTCCCGCCGCCTTCTCTGCGGGGGCACGCTGCCCCAGCAGCGCTACTGCGCGGCGCAACAATGGGGCGGTGACGGCTACGGCCAAACCGGTGGTAGCCAGGGCCAAGCCTATCCCGGCGGCGTAGAACCTGAGGAACAGGAGGGCAAAAGAATAGCTCCCTTGGCGGGCGAGGAATGTACTCGCAAGGCCAATGAGAACTAGGTGCGGGAGGATGACAAAGGTCCATTGCCGCCAATTGCCTTTTTGACTGCGGTGCCCTCCATTTATTGTGCGCAGCGCTGCCAATCTAAGACCGGAAACCCGAAGAACAAATACCAGGGCAAAAAGGGAAACGACAAATAGAAACAGGATCGCCACCAACGCGGGCAGGCGGAATACGACCGATTGGATGAGGTGAAGGAACTGCGTCTTTTCGCTTAGCCTGAGCCCGTCATTCCTGGCCGATTCGTAGAAGTGGTTCGCATTGCCACCCGTTGCTTTGGGAACCAAGACGTAGTCACCGTGGTAATCCAGCGACCCAAGCTCACTGGCCGCTTGGCTCAAGGCATCCGGCCGGTTGAGCCGGGGAATGCGTTCCGGTGCTGGATAATTTTCCTCCAGCGGGATGAAAACCTCGTGGGAAGTCCCGCTTGCGTCATCGGTGCCAGTCAGCCGGTAGATGGAGTAGCCGTTCTGCTCGGCCAATGAAACCAGTGAGTTACGGATTACCGTCGGTGCGTAGTCTGACTCAAGTTCCTCCGCGAGTGAAGTCTTAGGCTCGACGTAGTCAAGACTAAAGGTTGATTCGACCCCTAAGGACAAGGGCTTGGTGGAGTCAACCAGGGCTGTCAGCAGCCACCCAGTAGTCGCGATGACTGCAGCAAGAAGTAGGCTCAAAAGCCCAAGTACTAGGGGTCGAATACGCATGAGTTCTAGCAGAAGTCGTAGTAGTAGCTGTCCTTAGTGCCCGGCAAATTCGTTGCCCAAAGCTCGGCGACCGACTTCTGGCCGCCGCGGGTGTCGATGCTTCGTTGCGTTCTGTCGTTGACGATCACAGTCGAAGTATGGCACCGATTCACGGTGAAATAAGAACGCGCCTTAGCGTCCCAGAATCCGTACTCCCAGGTACCGCCACCTGCAGGGTAGCGAACTTTCCGGCCGACAGATGCCCAGTAGGTTGTGAAGGCTGGTGCTGCCTCGCCGAGTAGCTCGGCCATCACACCGGAAGCAAAGCCTCCCTTGGCGCCGTGGTCTTGGAATTCTTCTGCGGAAGCAACGGCTGAGTTAGATACGGAAACGCTCAGAGCAGAGGCAATCAGCAGCGCTGCAAACTGCCGAGTGCGCTTTTTGGGGGTCATAACAGTCTCCTTTGAGAGAGGAAATGAGGCTGGATTTCCTCAAAAGGGAGACTATCCTAAGTGAATACAAATGGGAATAGAACCAGTTTTCTAATTATATTGGTACTTTTCACAGGCCTTAGGCTCGGGAGGGCGTTGGTTGTCCTTGGTCCGCTATGTCTTGGATTCACCCCGTACGGAGTGGGGTTGCCCGCAACACGCCCTTTCGTCCTTGCTCTCTTCTGACGTCATCCTCGCCAACGTCAGCTGCGCGAAACTCCTGCCTAGTTTCGCACGCCGCAAGCGCACGGTGTCGTGCGCTTGCTTAGGCCGCCCCTAAGGCGCAGCACATGCGCGCGATTGTTGACGTGTCACACACTGCAACCTAGTTCCACACGATCTGGACTGACTCGGGGTTGAAGGTCTTGCTTCCGCGCACGCCACGGCGCAGGCGCACCTGGCACAGGGTGTTGATGACTCGGCGCTGCACGGCAAGCTCTGCGTTGTCGAAGGCGTCCACGGGCGAGGCGTAGCCGGTTGTGTCGAGCAGCGCCGATGCGCCAGCAAGACGGGCACGGCGCGTTTCGAGTTTCTCGATCTGCGGCTCATAACGGTTTCGCGCGCGCTTGAGGTCACGGGCCTCGATAAGCTCCTCATCGTAGTCAGCCTGGACGCGGGCGAGCTTTGCGCGAAGCTCAGCGAGTTCGTCGTCGATGGCGTTGACCTCGTCGTCGTCCACAGTCGGCAGCAGGTCCGCCAGGTCGTCACGGCCAAGGCGGGCGCGGATCACGGCGAGCACAAAATCATCGACGCTATGTGTGCGCACTAATCCACAGGCGGCGCAGCGGTAGCGGTCGGCATGCGTGCGCACAGGGTTGCCGCACTCGTCGCAGACATACAGACCCGAGCCGAGATGGCGGCGAGTGTTCCGGCGCTCCTTGTTGGTCAGCCGGTCGGGATCATCGAGCACGTTCTGCACACGCCACCACAAATCGGGTGTGACGATCGGCTCCCACTGCCCTTTCACAGGCTCGCCGGTATCGGGGTCGCGGACGATATGCGTGACACGGCGGTATTTGTTCTTCACGCCTTTGCGTTTGGCCTTCTTGTAGGTGGAATAGCCGGCATACACGGGGTTGCGCAGAATCGAGTGCAACGACGTATAGGCCCACGGCTGCGCGTCGGGAACTGGCTTTTCTTCCTGGCCTTCAGCGCGGCGTCGAGCGTTGCGCTCTGTGACCACGGTGTGCATATGGCGCGGCGTGGTCGGGATATCCGGCAAGCCCGGTTGATCGACCCCAGATAGGGCGCGTGCAATGTCGCGCATGGAGTTGCCCCGCTCGACAGCCCGGAACATACCGAGCACGGCGGCGGCTTCGGGTGGGATGATCTCGCCGGTCGAGGTGTAGCCGATTGGGCGCACACCGCCGGAGTACCAGCGTCCCTGCTCGGCGCGCTGCTGTTGCGCACGGGATTGGCGCATGCTTTTACGTTCGATCTCGCCGCGCGCCACGGCTGCTTTGATGCGCGCGTACATTCTGCCGCCGTCGGTGGCAAGGTCAGCATCACCGTTCGCGGTGACGAGTTTCAGCCCCTGCTCTTCTGCTCTGTCGATCCACTCTTCGAGCTGCCAGGGCTGTCGCGTGAGGCGGTCGAGGTCCCAGCAAATGATCGCGTCGATCTCGCCGCGCTCGAAAGACGCCACCATGGCGTCGTAGTCGGGGCGGTCCACGTCCTTCTTCGACGCGGAGATCGACTGATCGACGTAGGTATGCACGACGTCCCAGCCACGTTGCTCGGCAAGGGCTTCGCAGTCCTGACGCTGCCGGTCGATGGCGAGGCCGTCCATGGCAGCATCGAGCGAGATACGGAGGTAAATAGCAGCACGTGTTGTCATGCCGCTAACACTAGCGCGCCTCAGGTTACATTGAAACGAAACTCCACACCGGTGCCGTCGGACTGGAGGACATTCCTTAATTCAGCTGCAAGTGATTTACTCGGTTTATTGATCAGCTGGGATTTCAATTCTTGTTTGTTCAGTTCCTCGGTAACCCACTTCAATAAGTCCTTGCCATAGATAGCGTCGTCTTTGGGAGACGTATTTTCAGGCCAAAGATCTTCCGTCCGAGGAGAGCCACCGTCTAAGTACGTTTTGTTCACATTGGCTCTTTTATTGCGAAATTTTTTCCGAAGTTCTGCATTGTGGTCTTGGATAACCGCACTTCGGACACGGGTTGCTTGATCCAGCGAGATACCAGCCGCCTCCGCGATGTGCTCTGCAGTGCAATAATATGCTTCCACGTCACAAAGTTTCGGACAAAAGACCTCCACGCCTTTCTCTTCGAACGGATGAGACCATTTCGCCAGTTCTTCGCTGGTTAGAAAATCTCGGTCACGGTGAATGATCACCCGCGGAGCTGAATCCAGTAATTCTACCATATCGTGGAAAGCTTGGGCCGCAAATGAATTATTAATCCCATTGAAAGTCGCAATTCGAACTTCATTTTGCTCGTAACCCAGCGAATCCAGCGTTCGCTGGAGCAGCGAAGGATTGCCATCTTCTGTGTAAATAATGCATTTGGTTGAGTTATCAAGTTGGTCTAGAGCACCAAGGTCCAAGAGAAGTTCAGTTAACTCTCGCTGGTCCGTGGATTCAACACGGCCATCTTTCATCCAGACCACCCGCACGTTTTCAGATGCCCCCGTGAGGAGGTGTCTACTGTGCGTCGAGACGACAACTTTGCAACCAAAATGATCAGACACCTTCTCCAGAGCGGAACCGAGGCTATGTTGCCGCGAAGGATGAAGATGACTATCTGGTTCGTCTACCAAGAGCAGCTTGGGTGAAAACAAAAGAACATAGGCGAAAATCTGAGTCACCTGAAGAATCCCGGTCCCCCAAAGATCGACGGGTAGGTAGTCAAGCTCGGATGGATTCTCACTTATCGCCATGCGCACGTTCACGTACAGATCACGTTCGGCATTGAACCGGACGTCGAATTTCACCGGCATGCTCAAGACATCACCGACCAACCTCTCCAGTTCCTGCAACTGATCGCGATGATCGATCAACCGAATAATATTCCGAAATACGAGATTCGCATCTCCACTGGCGGCCTTTCGGAAAACCGCGGCGTACCCACTCATTTCCTCTCGATGAGGAACTCCCGCAAGTCCAGGGACATAGACACTGAACAACTTTTGAGGGTCACTTATCAACTGTCCGAATCCAGGCGTAATACCTGTTCGGTTCACGCCAACATTTCCATGGTTACGAGCTTTGTACATCTCGATGTGATAATCAGCTGGGTCAGCGCTCCCGAGAGCGCACCCTTCAAAATCCACAACGCCACGTTGACCGCCAGATCGATTCTCATATGGCCTGCCGTGACCAAGGAGAGCAAAGTCAGCCACCGGTGAATAGCGAAGGCTTGTCTCCGCCACTACTTTTTCCCCTAAATCTAGCGAGGTTTGGGCGCAACTCACTGCAGTATGGATAGCTTGGAGAACGCTGCTTTTGCCGGAATTATTGCCGCCCACTAGGTAAGTAATCGGACCGAGCTCAATCCGCGCATCTTTGAGCTTCTTGAAGTTCCGAATACGGACGGCGTCAATCTTAAATGGCTTACCGTCTCCAGTTTCGGAAGCGATCTCCGTCATTTTCGACCTCCAGGCGTTAGTCCTGTCTTGAACTCCACCACGTCGTCACTGCTCATGACTCTGCCTCCTCAGCTGGATCGACCTCTACCCAATGACGCGGGTTCCGCGTGCACTCAAGCACAGGGAGACGCTCCGTCACCTCGCGTCGTTTGCGCCCATTCGCATCAATGTGATCAATCCACTTTGTCGGCTTGTTGTAATACCGCATCTTGCCACCACACAGAGGACACTTTCCAGCGCGGATTTTCTCAATCGTTATACGACGACCTGAACCGCTCACCGCCCACCCAAACTTCAACGGTACGCGCAGCTGGCCCTTAGTCAAACGGCGGAGGTAAAAGATCAGAGTCAGAACTAGAACCAGAACCAGAAAGGCGACCAACCACGCGATGTTGGGACTGCCCGGATCACCCTCGGGCTCTGAAGTGAACAGTCCTAGAACCGGCTGAAGAAGCTTCCAGAGTGGGAACAAGCTCATTAATCCGATGATCACTCCTGCCCAGGAAAGTAGCCCCTGAGTGAAGGGGCTCCGCCATTTCGAGACAGCCTCGTATGTTGCCAACGGTGGAGCTTCCGGCGGCGGATTAACCACTACATCGCGCCCCGCTTGGTACAAGCCACCGTGGACATCTTCGCCTCCAGTACTCGCAGTGTTGCCCGACCCGCCAGGCGCGGGAGCGCCGCACTCGCCGCAGAATTTCTTCTGTGGCTCCAGCGGGTGGCCGCAGGAACCGCACTTCATCTCTTCGCCCCAGAGGTTAATCCTGTCTTGAACTCGACGACGTCGCCGTCGACCATGACGTAGTCCTTGCCCTCCTGGCGCACCTTGCCGTGGGCGCGGGCCTCGGCCATGGAGCCGAGCTCGTTGAGGTCGTCGAACGCGACGATCTCGGCCTTGATAAAGCCCTTTTCAAAGTCGGAGTGGATCACGCCGGCGGCCTTCGGGGCGGTGTCGCCTTTGCGGATCGTCCAGGCGCGGGCCTCCTTCGGACCTGCGGTGAGGTAGGTCTGCAGGCCGAGGGTGTCGAAGCCGGCCTTGGCCAGGGTCTGCAGGCCCGGCTCGTCCTGCCCGACTGCGGCGAGCAACTCGGCGGCGTCCTCGTCGTCAAGCTCGAGCAGCTCAGTCTCGGTCTGCGCATCCAGGAACACAGCCTCCGCTGGTGCGACAAGCTCGCGCAGCTCCTGCTTTTTCGCGTCGTCGGTGAGCACGTCTTCGTCGGAGTTGAACACGTAGAGGAACGGCTTTGCCGTCATCAGGTGTAAATGGTGCAGCAGCGCGAGGTCCACGTCCCCGCTCTTCGCGGCGGCGAACAGGGTGCGGCCGTCCTCGAGGATGGCCTGCGCCTTCTTGGCCTCCTCGGCCTGGGCAGCGACGTCCTTGTCCTTGCGGCCGTCCTTTTCCAGGCGCGGCAACGCCTTCTCAATGGTCTGCAGGTCGGCGAGGATCAGTTCGGTATTGATGACCTCGATGTCCGAGGAAGGGTCCACCTTACCGTCGACGTGGATGACGTTGTCGTCGCTAAACGCGCGAACGACCTGGCAGATCGCATCCGCCTCGCGGATGTTGGCCAGAAACGCGTTGCCCATGCCTTCGCCCTCGGATGCGCCTTTGACAATGCCGGCGATGTCCACGAAGGACACGGTGGCGGGCAACACCCGCTCGGAGTCGAAGATCTCCGCCAGGCGGTCCAGGCGCGGATCCGGCAGCTCCACAAGGCCCACGTTGGGCTCGATGGTGGCGAACGGGTAGTTCGCGGCAAGCACCTCATTGCGCGTCAGGGCGTTGAACAGGGTGGACTTGCCAACGTTGGGCAGACCGACAATTCCAAGAGTAAGGCTCACGGCGAGACATCCTAGCGGACGCTTCGGCCAAGGTCGGAGGGGGCCGTGAGGTGGCCGTCGCAAAGCACTGTGTGATGGTGCACAATAGTGCGCGTGAGCGAACCGATCCAGCCAGCTGCAGCGCCGAAAGACCGTGTGGACCGCAACATCGTCTTCAACGATTGGCTCGCCTCGACGGCGAAGTTTGCGCTCCGCATACTTGTTATCGCTGTTTTTCTGTACGCGGTGGGCCAGCTGATCGGCACGTTCTGGTCGGGGATTTTGCCGGTCGTGCTCGCCCTCATTGTGTGCACAGTGCTCGCTCCGGTCGCGGCTGCCATGCGGCGCTTCAAGGTCCCCGCAGGCTTGGCCGCCCTGCTGACCATGCTGTTGTTTTTCGGTGTGCTGGCGGCGTTGGGGATGATCATCGCTCCAGACCTGGTGGGCCAGTCACGCCTGCTCTACATCCAGGCGCTGGAAGGTGTGCAACGCCTGCAGCTATGGGCGCAGGGCCCGCCGCTCAACCTGGACCCCGAGAGCCTGAACGAGGGCGTCGACGAAATCACGCAGTGGGTGCAAAACCAAGCAGGGGCGATCGCAGGCGGCGTCTTCTCCGGCATCAACACTGCCGCGGGCTTATCAGTGACGTTGATGGTGCTGTTCGTCCTCACATTCTTCTTCCTGAAAGACGGCCACCGTTTCTTGCCGTGGCTGCGCAGTGCAACCGGCGGACGCACCGGCCTTTACCTCACTGAGCTCCTAACCCGCGCCTGGAACACCCTATCCGGCTTCATTCGCGCGCAGGCGGTCTGCTCGCTCATCGACGCGATTGTGATCGGCACAGGCATCGCCATCGTCGGCGTGCCCATGGCGTTTACGCTGGCGCTGATCACCTTCGTGGCGGGGTTCATTCCCATTGTCGGTGCTGTTGTTGCCGGCGCGTTGGCGGTGCTAATTGCCCTGGTAACCCTCGGTTTCACGAAGGCGCTGATCGTGTTGGGCATCGTGCTAGCCACCCAGCAGCTCGAAGGTAACGTGGTCTCTCCCCTGCTGCAGTCCCGCGCCATGAACCTCCACCCCGTGATTGTGCTCGTCTCTGTCACCGTCGGCGGCGCTTTGTTCGGGCTTATCGGCGGCTTCCTCGCGGTGCCGGTAGCCGCAATGATCGCTGTGGTCTACCGTTACTCGCTCGAGGTTTTGCGTATCAACGCAGGTGAGATTGGCGCAGCAGACATCGAATTCGCCACCCACGAGGGCCAAATCATCGCCGAGATCATTGAAGATGAGTCGGTGCACAAGCGCCAAGAGTGGCGCGGGGAGCGCGAGTGGGTCAAAGCCCCGGCACCCGAGGACGAGCCGGAGGGCGGCCATCCGGAGCGCTTCGGCACAACGAGCTTAAAAAAGCTGCGCGTTTCCGGCGGGCGCATCGCACGCCTGCGAGATAGGCAGGCTGGTAGTCACACCACAACCCGGGATACCGAACATACGAGCGAACCTGAACGCTAGCGTGTCAGGCCGGTGTGGTTGACTGCCAGCCATGTCCACCGCCACCGTCGTTCTCATCCTTACCACCGGCCTGCTCGCGGGCTTCATCGCCGGAGCGTTCTTCGGGGCTGCCTGGCTGCGGCGCACAACCCCGCAGCCTGCTCCCCCGCAGGATTTGCGCCCCGTTGCCCGCGCGCTCAAAGACATGCGAGAGCAGCTGGATGCCATGGACAAGCAACAGGCCGTCTCCGCGTCCTCGCTGGCGGGTCAGGTGCAGGCCATCGGCCGGACGTCGGCGCGGCTGGGCGATCGCACCGATCAGCTCATCACCGCCCTACGCTCCCCACAAACCCGCGGCCGCTGGGGCGAAATGCAGCTTGAACGGGTGGTCGAGCTCGGTGGAATGCTCCAGCACGTCGACTTCGACACCCAGGCGCACATGCGTATCGACGGCGCAAGCGTCCGCCCCGACATGGTCATCCGTCTCGCCGAAGGCCGCAACATCGTGGTCGATGCGAAAGTGCCTTTCCAGTCCTACCTCGACGCGCTCGGCACAGAGGACCCGGAAGAGCGCCAAGCGTTCATGCGCCGCCACGCGCACCTCGTGCGCGCACACGTGGACACACTGTCTGCAAAGGCGTACATCGACGCCTTTCAGTCCACACCGGAGTTCGTGGTGCTGTTCGTGCCAGCGGATCCGTTCCTGGATGCGGCGTTGGAGATTGATCCGGAACTGCTCGAGTACGCCTTCGCCCGCGACGTGGTCATCGCGACCCCCACAACGCTTTTCGCCCTGCTGCGCACCGTGGCGCTCGGGTGGCGGCAGGCCTCGCTCGACGAGGCCGCGCGGGAGATCCAACGCCTCGGCTCCCAACTGCACCAGCGCCTATCAACCATGGCGGAGCATTACAACAGGGTGGGTGCGTCCTTAGACAAAGCGGTGGAGGCCTATAACGCCACGTTGGCGTCGATGGATTCCCGCGTCATGGTCACCGCTCGCAGGCTGGAAGAGGCGCAGGTGCCGTCCCGGCGAGGCACCGCACCTCAGCTGAAGCCTGTCTCCACGCGTGCCCGCCACGCTGCCGAAGACGCCGACGGGTAAACTCTGCTGGCGTGTCGCATGTCTCGAGCCGCAATTCCCCATCCCCCGCCGCAACGTTTGCCGGGTTGCCCACGGGAACTGGCATCGGCATCATTTTTGCGGCACTGTTCACCGGCGTGCTCCTTTCCCTCTCCACGGCAGCCATCGGTTGGCCGTTTCTCGCCCTCTACGCAATCGCCGTCATCGTGGTGGCCACGCTGGTAAACCCGAAGGGCCTGTTTCTCAATGTGGCCAGCGCACCGCTCCTCTTCGTGGCTGCCGTTATCGTGGCCGGCTGGGTGATGTCGCGAGCCGAGATCGCGGCTGGGGGCGCATCCGGAAAGGCGGCCCTGCTGCTGGTGTTTTACCCGGTGACCGAGTTGTTTCCGGTACTTTTCGCAGTGACGGCGGGCTCCGTCCTCATCGCCGTCGTGCGTATCCGCCTGATCAAGCGGCATAACGCGCAGCTGCTGCGCTACGAAACCGCCGAGCGGACCAGGGTGCAGCAGAGCAACCGCCGCACCAATTCCGAGGGCCGGCGCGCCCGCGAGCGCGCGAAAGCAGTGCCCGTCCAAGAATTGCTCCGCCGCGCGGATTCGGAGCGCAACGCGAAACGGTCCCCGCGAACCGGCTCCTCTAAAATCACGGACCGGCTCGGCGAGGACCTATATAAGGGCTAGTTACCCTCCTGCCACCGCCGGGTTCTCACGGCGCGGCAACCGAAGGTCGCGCGGTAGAGCAAACGTGATGGTCTCCACGGTGGTGGCCACTTCCTCGCTATCCGTGTAGCCGCGGCGCGCGAGTTCCTCCACCAGCTCTTTCACCAGAATCTCCGGGACGGAAGCGCCGGAGGTTACCCCTACTGTGTTCACGCCCTCGAACCATGCGTCCTCGATCTGGGACGCATAGTCCACCAAATACGACGCCCTCGCACCTGCCTCCAAGGCAACCTCTACCAGGCGCCGCGAGTTCGAGGAGTTTTGGGAGCCGACCACGATAACCAGCTCACACTTCGGCGCTATCTCCTTTACTGCCGCTTGACGGTTCTGGGTGGCGTAGCAGATGTCGTCGCTCGGCGGGTTCTCCAAGTTCGGGTAGCGCTCGTGGAGCTTGTCCACAATCACCATGGTCTCGTCCACGGAGAGGGTGGTCTGGGAAAGCCACACAAGTTTCTGGTCGTCCGGGAAGTCTGGGAGGCGGTCTACGCTGTCCACACCGTCCACGAGATGGGTGATCTCGGGCGCCTCACCGGCGGTTCCTTCCACCTCCTCGTGGCCCTCATGCCCGACAAGAAGGATGTGATAGCCGTCGCGGGCGAAACGCTTCGCCTCGTTGTGCACCTTGGTCACCAGCGGGCAGGACGCGTCCAGAGTCAGCAGGTTGCGGTCCTTGGCGGACTCCCGCACAGCCGGCGAAACACCGTGGGCGGAAAACACAAGGTGCGCACCCTCGGGTACCTCATCGGTTTCGTCGACGAAGATCACTCCGCGTTCTTGCAGCGTCTCCACCACGTACTTGTTGTGCACGATTTCTTTGCGCACATACACGGGCGCACCGTATTTCTCCAGGGCCTTCTCTACTGTCTCCACCGCACGGTCAACGCCAGCACAGTAGCCGCGGGGGGATGCGAGGAGGACTTTTTTACCCTGATCAGTCATGGAACCAACACTAACTAATCAACGTCGAAAACAGTAGGCGGGCGATGTCGGCTCGCCGGGTAACCTTGCACTCGCCAGATGGGTTGAAGAAAGGAGCACGCGGTGGCAGAAACGTCGGATCCGCACAACGCGCCGTCGAAAAGTTCGCCGGAGACGCCGTGGTCGGTATCTAAGCTCAACACCTCGGTGAAGGGCTGGATCGAGCGGCTCGGCTGGCTCTGGATCGAGGGGCAGCTCACCCAGGTCAACACCAAGCCCACGTGGCGGTTTTCCTACCTCACGCTGCGCGACACCCAGGAGCAAGCCAGCGTTCAACTCACCGCCGACACCTCGCTGCTTACCGGGATGCAGGTGCCGCTCAATGACGGCGACCGCGTCGTCGTCTTCGGCAAGCCTTCGTTCTATCCGGGCCGCGGCACGTTTTCCATGCGGGTCACCGAGATCCGGCACGTGGGTGCGGGCGAGTTGCTGGCCCGCATCGAGGCGCTGCGCAAGCAGCTCGCCGCTGAAGGGCTGTTCGATCCCGCTCTGAAGAAGCCGCTGCCGTACCTCCCCACCAAGGTCGGGTTGATTACCGGCCGCGGCTCCGCCGCCGAGCGCGACGTGGTCACCGTGGCGCAGGGGCGCTGGCCGGAGGTGCGGTTCGAGATCATCAACACTCCGGTTCAGGGGCCAACCACCGTCCCCGCGGTCATTGAGGCGCTTGAGACGCTGGATGCGGACCCGGATGTGGACGTGATCATCGTCGCCCGCGGCGGCGGCTCGGTGGAGGATCTGCTGCCCTTTTCCGAGGAAGCGCTGCAACGCGCCGTCGCGAAGGTGCAGACCCCTGTCATCTCCGCGATCGGCCACGAGCCGGACAACCCGGTACTGGACAACGTCGCCGATGTCCGCGCCGCCACCCCGACCGACGCCGCGAAACGCGCCGTTCCGGACGTTGCGCAGGAGCGTTTGCTTATCGACGAAGCGCGGGCCCGCATGGCCGCCGCCCTGCGTGGCTGGGTCCGTCGAGAGCGGGACGCCCTTGCGTCTGTGCGCACGCGCCCCTCGCTCGCGGACCCGATGACGGCGATCACCCGCCGGCGCGACGAAATCGAGCGCGCGGCATTGCTCATCCGCCGCGACATGACCCACCTGCTGCAGCGCGAATCGCAGCACGTGCGAGGTTTGCGCGCCCAAGTGTCCGCGCTCGGCCCGTCGGCCACGCTCGCGCGAGGCTACGCCGTGGTGCAAGTGCTGCCACGCGACGGTTCCGACCCGGAGGTAGTCACCTCCATCGACCAATCCCCACCCGGATCGCAGCTGCGCATCCGCGTCGGGGACGGCTCTATCACTGCCGCCTCAATGTCCACCGCACAAGCTGATTAAGAAAGCACAATCATGACCGAAAATACCTTCGGCTCCGGCCAGGCCAACGACAACGCTTTGCCCGACCCAACGACTCTCTCCTACGAGCAGGCCCGAGACGAGCTGGTCGAAACCGTGAAGATCCTCGAGCTGGGGCAGATGAGCCTCGACGAATCCCTCAAATACTGGGAACGCGGCGAGGCGCTGGCGAAACGGTGCGAAGTGCTCCTCGACGGTGCGTCGCGCCGCGTGGAGGAGGCGATCAATGCCCGCCAGGGTGGCGAAACTACTGCCCCGGGCTCTGAATCGGAGCAGTAGCCAGCGCTGCTGAGATCAACTCCTGAAATTCGCGGTCCTCGCCCGCACCGGTGAGTACAAATCGCGAATCCCCCGCGTCCACGACCCACAGGTCGCGCACGTCTTTCTCCTCGGAGGTGTACACCTCCACGTTGCGGCCGCCGATGTCAGTTGTGCGATCAAGGGCTCGCTGCTTGCCATCCGCGCCCTCAGCGGCCTCTTGGGTGCCTACCCCGGTCTGGGTGAACTGGATAAACCCGCGGTCCGGCGTCACCCAGCCCACCACCGGGGCCGGCTGCCCGCCGAGCATCGAACGGCGGGCCGAGTTGGTGATCCATCCCTGCCGCATTTCCGGATAGCGGACGGGGAAATCAACCGCGCGCGACTCCAAGTCCAGGAAGGTCTTCGCGTCGACCTCCTGCACCGGTCCCTGTTCGGGCGCACCCGGGTTGAACGAGCACAGTCCTGTCGCACCGACGGCGAGGAGCATCAGCACGACGATAAGGACGGCATTGATGGCAATGTCTCGCCCGTCCTGGAAAATGCGGGGTTTTTTATCGCTAGCCACGCGCTTCAGTATGTCATGCGCCCCGTTTCCCCCTTAAAGGTGGGAAGAACGGACACTTCGGCAGGCGATAGTGCCACAATAGAGGGGTCTTTTTTGAATCGTTGTAGGAAGGCCTCCCCATGACCGAACAGTCCGATCTTTTCCCAGACCGCAATCTCGCTATGGAGCTGGTCCGCGTCACCGAGGCCGCCGCGCTTGCCTCCGGCCGCTGGGTCGGCCGCGGCCAGAAGAACGAAGGCGACGGTGCCGCGGTGAACGCCATGCGCAAAATGATCAACTCCGTTGAGATGGACGGCGTGATCGTCATCGGTGAGGGTGAGAAGGACGAGGCCCCGATGCTGTTCAACGGTGAGCAGGTGGGCAATGGCCGCGGCGCTGCCGTTGACCTGGCGGTGGACCCCGTCGACGGCACCCGCTTAATGGCGGAGGGTCGCCCGAACGCAATCTCCGTGATCGCGGCGGCGGACCGCGGTTCTATGTTCAACCCCCAGGACGCCTTCTACATGAACAAGATCGCCGTTGGCCCGGAGGCCGCCGGCGTTATCGACATCACTGCACCGGTCAAGGCCAACATCGAGGCCGTTGCCAAGGCGAAGGGTCTGCGCACCTCCGATGTCACGGTCGTCGTGCTGGACCGTCCACGCCACGCGCAGCTTGTGGACGACATCCGTGCCGCCGGCGCCAAAGTCCGCTTCATCATGGACGGCGACGTCGCCGGCGCCATCGCAGCGGCGCAGGACACCAGCTCCATCGACATCGCGATGGGTGTCGGCGGCACACCGGAGGGCGTCGTCACGGCGTGCGCCCTGAAGTGCCTCGGCGGCGAGATCCAGGGCATGCTCGCCCCGCAGGATGACGTCGAGCGCGAAAGGGTTCTCGCCGCCGGCCACGACCTGGACCGCGTGCTGGGCATCAACGACCTGGTCACCTCCGACAACTGCTACTTCGCCGCCACCGGTGTGACGAACGGCGACATGCTTCGCGGCGTGACCTACCGCAAGTCGGGCGCCACCACCCGCTCGCTGGTCATGCGCTCCAAGTCCGGCACCGTGCGCTTCGTGGAGTCGCAGCACCAACTGTCCAAGCTGCAGGACTACTCCGTGGTGGACTACTCGGACCCGAAGAACTAGCCGCTACGCCAACAACCCCGCGATCACGATGATCCCCACCAGGTTGTTGGCAAGGTGGGCGACGATCGAAGCCCGCAGCGACTTGCGCTGCCGCGCCACGAGCACGAACGCGATCCCGCCGAGGAATGCGTGCGCGATTCGGGCGGGCTCGATGTAGGGCGCGGCGAGCAGCGCCGCGGCCGGCTCGAGCCCGGCGGCGCGGGGAGACACCGAGAAGCTGGGCGGTGCCCCACTGGACGGCAGAAAGCCCCGACACCACAGCGAGCGCGACGGCGAAATCGACAAACCGGAACTTCTCCTGCAGCTAAAACAGCGCACCAATGACGGCCGCGCTGGCCAGCAGGTTATTCACCGCGTGCACAACGAAGCTGGACGTGATGTTGCCATGGAAGCGCGCCACAAGCGCCAGGCCAATGCCGGAGAAGAAAGTGAACACGATCGCTGGTGGCGCAATATGGGCCGCCCCGAAAATCGCTGAGGTGACCACCACGCTCGCAGCCGCTGGCATGAGCGTGTCGAAGTACTCCATGAGCACGCGGCGAAACACGATCTCCTCAATAAACGGCCCGATAAGCAGGTAGCCGGCCAATAGCACCAGCACCGGTGCGGCGCTATCTAAATCTCTGGCCAAGACTTCCCCCGTGGAACCGCCGCCAGACTCGATGCCGAACAGCGGCGCAACCAGAGCGGTCGCTGACGCAGAGCCGAGCACCACCGCTGGAGCCTGCCACAGCAGGTGCCAGCCCCGGCGCCCGAGCCGCGAGAACCCGAGCTCCAGTCCGCGGCGGCGAATGTAGCGCACGAGCATCACCGTGGGCGCCGCCAGCGCCACAAGCACAGCGCCCGGCAGCACCGTCAGCGCCACCGAGCGGGGCAGGTCAGCGCGCAGCAGAAGCAGCCCTTGACCAAGAAGCAGGACGTCCACGGACACCATCGCGGCCGCCGCCACTAGCGCGTCCCTCAAAGTGGGGGCTTTCTTGGCGTCAAGTTCGGGCATATCCGCTCCTCCGAATGTCCGATTGATGCATAATCGTCCAGTGGACAGGCACGCGAGCACCTTACCGTGCGCGACGTGCACGCGACAGTAGCAAAGGACAATCATGGCTGATCAGGAATACCGCATCGAACATGACACGATGGGCGAGGTCAAGGTGCCCGTCGACGCGCTCTGGCGTGCCCAGACCCAGCGCGCGGTAGAGAACTTCCCAATCTCCGGCCGCGGCCTGGAAGCCCAGCAGATTCGTGCACTCGGCCTACTCAAGGCAGCCTGCGCGCAGGTGAACAAGGACCTGGGCAACCTGGACGCTGAGAAGGCTGATGCGATCATCGCCGCGGCGAAGGAGATCGCGGACGGCCAGCACAACGACCAGTTCCCGATCGACGTCTTCCAGACCGGTTCCGGAACCTCCTCCAACATGAACACCAACGAGGTCATCGCCTCCATTGCGAAGGCAAACGGCGTCGAGGTCCACCCGAACGACCACGTGAACATGGGCCAGTCCTCCAACGACACCTTCCCCACCGCGACGCACGTCGCCGCCACCGAGGCCGCAGCGAACGACCTCATCCCGGCGCTGAAGGTCCTCCAAGAATCGCTGGAGAAGAAGGCCAAGGAGTGGCACGAGGTGGTCAAGTCCGGCCGCACCCACCTCATGGACGCCACCCCGGTGACCCTGGGCCAGGAGTTCTCGGGCTACGCACGCCAGATTGAGTTGGGCGTCCAGCGCGTCGAGGGCACCCTGAACCGTTTGGGCGAGCTCGCTATCGGCGGCACCGCTGTGGGCACCGGCATCAACACCCCGGCCGAGTTCGGCGGCAAGGTCACCGAAGAGCTGAAGAAGCTCACCGGCGTCGAGCAGCTCTCCGAGGCCAAGAACCACTTCGAGGCACAGGCTAACCGGGACGGGCTGGTCGAGTTCTCGGGCGCAATGCGCTCCGTCGCAGTGTCCCTGTACAAAATCGCCAACGACATCCGCTTGATGGGCTCCGGCCCGCTGGCGGGCTTCGCCGAGATCCACCTGCCGGACCTTCAGCCGGGCTCCTCCATCATGCCGGGCAAGGTCAACCCGGTGCTGTGCGAGACTGCCACGCAGGTCTCCGCGCAGGTCATCGGCAATGATGCGGCAGTGGCTTTCGGTGGCACGCAGGGCCAGTTCGAGCTCAACGTGTTCATTCCGATGATGGCCCGCAACGTGCTCGAGTCCTCCCGTCTGCTGGCCAACACTGCTCGCCAGTTCGCGACCAAGCTGGTGGATGGTATCGAGCCGAACGAGGAGCGCATGCGCACCCTCGCGGAGTCCTCCCCGTCCATCGTGACGCCGCTGAACTCCGCGATCGGCTACGAAAACGCCGCGAAGATTGCCAAGCACGCGGTCAAGGAGGGCATCACCATCCGCCAGGCCACGATCGATCTGGGTTTTGTGGACGGCGAGAAGCTCACCGAGGAGGAGCTGGACAAGCGCCTCAACGTACTCTCGATGGCCAACACCGACCGCAACTAGCGCCCCGCTAGAATCAGCCCCCAGCACTGAAAACGTCGAGCTGGGGGCTTTTCCATGCCTGATTCCTTTTCCGAGCTGCGCACCGCCGGCGGCCCCAACAAACCGTGGGTAGTCGGCGGCGTGCTCGCACTGATTGTCGCCATGATTGGCGTCGCGCTCGCGGCAACCTACTGGTACGCAAACCCGCGCCCTGAGCCGTCCGATGCGGTCCCCGCGACGGTCACGGTCACGGCGCAGCCGCAATTGCCTATCGACGATCCTTCGGCCCCAACCGGCACCTACACCGGCACCCTGAACAGCCTCGAGGACGACGCGAAGGTGAAGGCTTGGCCGGCGGTGGCCACGTTCGGCGGCGGCACCGCTTCGGTGACGTATCCCCTGACCGGCTGCACGGCGTTGATCGGCGAGGGCGGGCAGTCCATACCGCTGACAAAGGGGTGCAATGAGGGTCAGGGCCGTTGGGACGTCGAGAAGCTTGAGCCCGGCATCGTGCGACTGACGTACGTGGAGGGCGAACGTGCGCTGGTAGAGGGCGATCTTTCCGCAGGCTTGCCTTAACGTGCACTGGGTGTAATATTGCACCCCGTGCAAAATGAAGGGATTCGGGAGCAGAAGCGCCGCGAGACGCGCCAGCGCATACGGGACGAGGCCGCCCGGCTTGTAGATGAGCACGGGTACGACAAGGTCACCGTCGACGACATTTGCCGCGACGCCGGCATCTCGCGGCGCACCTTCTTCAACTACGTGGACTCTAAAGATGAAGCGATCTTGGGGTCGTTCCCGTTCTCCTTCAGTGATGCATCGCTGCGCACCATCCGCGAGACCCAGAGCGACAACGTCCTCGAGCTGGTGATCCGGTCCGTCGAGGTCGTGCCCGGCAGCTTCGAAGGCCCCGCTACGGCGTGCCGGAAGCAGCTCATCGAGAACAACCCCGGACTCATGCAGGCAGAAGCAACCCGACGGCGCGGCTTCCTCACCCAGATAGGACGTGCCGTGTACTCGCACTTCGAACACTTCCCTGAAGATCGCAGACTCAGCGGTTCAATCGAGGAGGAGACACACTTCATCGTCGTGCTGTTTCAAGGGGCCGTGACCCAGTATCTGTGGCACCCGCCCGACGGCGGCGATCCCATCGCGCAACTCATCGCTAACGCCCAAGATCTTTCTAACTACGCAAAGGACATGCCATGGTAGAAACCCGCGAGATTGACTCGCCGAAGTCTCAGACCGGTGCCCCCAACGTCGGCATCGTGTTCTCCGCCCTGCTGCTCACCATGCTGATGAGCTCGCTCGGACAGATGATTTTCGCCACCGCGCTTCCCACGATCGTCGGCGAGCTCGGCGGCGTAAACCACATGAGCTGGGTGATCTCTGCCTTCCTCGTCACCATGACAATCGCTATGCCAGTGAACGGCAAACTCGGCGACATCTTGGGGCGCAAGTGGCTCTACATCACCGGCATCGGGCTGTTCGTGCTCGGCTCCACCATCGGCGGCTTCGCCAACACCATGGAACTGCTGATCATCGGCCGCGCCGTCCAGGGCCTCGGTGCCGGCGGCATGATGGTGAACTCCCAGTCCATCATCGCCGAGGTGGTCCCCGCCCGCGAGCGAGGCAAATACATGGGCGTTATGGGGGCCGTATTCGGTATCTCCTCCGTGCTCGGCCCGGTCCTCGGAGGCTGGTTCACTGACGGGCCCGGGTGGCGCTGGGCGCTGTGGATGAATATCCCGCTCGGCTTGCTAGCCATGACGGTATGCGCCGGGGTGCTGAAGCTGCGTCGCGGCTCCGCCAAGGGCATGCACTTCGACTACGTGGGCACAACACTGATGGTGGTGGCAACGACCTCCTTGATCCTCACCACCACATGGGGCGGCACCCAGTACGACTGGAGCTCCCCCACCATCATCACCACCTGCGCCATCGCGCTCATCGCTGCAGTGCTGTTCGTTGTTGTGGAACGCCGTGCGGCCAACCCACTTATCCCGATGGACCTGTTCCACAACCGCAACATGGTGCTGACCACTCTCGCGGGCACCGTGCTTGGGCTGGCAATGACCAGTGGCTTGGCGTACCTCCCCACCTACCTGCAGATGGTCCACCAGCTCACCCCGACTGAGGCCGGGCTGATGATGCTGCCGATGGTCGTCGGCATGCTGGTCACGGGCATGACCGTTGGGTTCATCATCTCCAAGACCGGCCGCTACAAGGCGTACCCGCTGGTGGGCATGCTTGTGACCACGCTTGGCTTGTACCTGTTCTCCCGCCTAGAGACGAGCACGCCACTGACCACGCTCGGCATCTACATGTTCATCTTCGGCTTCGGGCTGGGGTTGGTCATGCAGGTACTCGTCCTCATCGTGCAGAACTCGTTCCCACTTCGGCACGTGGGCACCGCGACGTCGACGAACAACTTCTTCCGCCAGATCGGTTCCGCTGTCGGTGCTTCCCTGTCTGGATCGCTGTTCATTCACAACATGCGCAGCAACCTCGAAGAGCGTTTGCCGGAAGCCTTGGCAGCCCTGGGCCCGGAAGGCGCCGAGTACGCCAAGCGATTCGGCGACGGCGCGGCGAATAGCCTCACCCCGGAGCTTGTAGCGCAGCTGCCCGCCCCCATCCAGGACGCGGTTCTCAGCAGCTACAACGACGGGCTCACCCCGGTGTTCCTGCTCATGGTGCCGCTGGCCGTCATCGCCTTCCTGCTCCTCCTGCCGGTACGCGAAGAGAAGCTAAAGGAGGAGCTGAACTAAGGCTGGCGCGACATGGGCAGGATGAGCTCGTAGATATCGCAGTCGCGCCACTGCCCCTTGCGCTCGCCGTACGCCATCTGGGCCATGTTGTGGAACGTGCCCACCTTCTCAAATCCGCGGGACCTGTGCAGGCCCGCGGATCCTTCATTTTCCGGGAAGATCCACGAGTGGATGGACCACTTGTGTAGATCGATGCAGGTCTGAATAAGGCGATCTAGCAACGCTCCGGCAATACCTCGGCCCCGAGCGTCGGGGTGGGTGTAGATCGAGTCCTCGACCACCCCATAGAACACGCTGCGTGTCGACGCTTTCGCCGCACCCACCCATCCGAGTACTTTTCCATCATCTTCCGCATCAACGGCGACGAATACCGTCTCCATGATCTTCTTTCGGGAAAACTGCTCCCACGTCTGCCCCTGGGTTTCCCACGAGGCGTTGCCGGTCTGCAGCCCCATCTCGTAGATCGCACGCACCTGCGGATAATCTTCGGGCCGAATGGGCCGGATGGAAAAGTCCGATTTTTGCATGCGCTCCATTGTCCAGATGGTCACTCGGGCACGCAACAATGTGAAAACGCCATCCCGCGTACGCGGGATGGCGTTGAAAAAGGTCGCCGGACTACTTCTCGGTGACGATTGCGGTGAACGCGTCCTCGGTGCCACCGCGGGTCCACTCGATGGTGCCGTTCTCGAACTCCTGGGTCCAGCCGGACTGGTCAGCGTTCTCGGTCTCCGGAGCGAGCGGGAAGCCCAGCTTCTGGTCGAGGCGGACGTCCGTCAGCCACTCGTTAGCAATCTGGCCCCAAGTCGGAGCGCCACCGGTGTTCTCGTTCCAGGTGACGTAGTGCTCGTTGTCGTAGGTAACGATCCAGCCACCGTCCGTCTCCTCAACGGCCATCGGCTCACCCCACTCCGGCTCCGCGTACTTGTCCATCGCGGCGACGACGCCAGCCGGAACCATCGCGGTCGCGCCGTCGGCGGTGGTGATCTCCTCGGTCGCCTCGGCGTTGTCTGCTGCAGCAGAAGTCGTAGCGTCGGCCGCGGAGGTGGTCGCATCAGCGGTCTCGGTAGCGGTGTCGGTCTCGGTAGCGGTCTCGGACACGACCTCGGTGGAGGTCGGTTCTGCGTCACCGTCGTTGGAGCAAGCAACGAGCCCAGTGGCACCCAGGGTCAAAACAGCAGCGGAAGCAGCGATTTTACGGGAAAACATAATTAATACCTTTCATCATTGGAACAAGTCCATCGTCCATTATGAACTTTGCGTTAACGGCGAGCTTTCTTTGCACCCGATCGGGGGTGAGACTGTCCACGCGACGAACGTGCAGTTCGCCCTTTGGTCACGCCGACAAAGTCCTGCACAGCATCCGAATCATCAGCCTTGCGCCACACAAGGGCGATTTGGCTCAGGGATCCGGTCGCTCCGCGCAGCGGCAGAGCCTTCACCTGCTTTCGCGCGAGATTTTTCAAAAGCGGCAGCGGGGCATACGCGATCCCGACGTTGGCGGCGACGACTTGAAGGGCGGACCGGAGGTCGTCGATAGGCGTCGGCCCTGAGTGGTTGACGATCTCCTCGGCGAGGTCCTCTTGGGTAACCTCGCCGATTTCCGCGTACACCGAATCTTTCGGCACTGCGACTCCGGGCGCCTCCTCGTACAGCCGCACAACGTGGTAGTCCTCCCCTACGCGTTCGTCCGGTAGGCGCACAAGTGCCGCGACGGCCTGCGTACCCACGAGCGGGAACGGGTCATCGGAGGCAATCGCCTCGAGGCGGTCCCCCGTGAGTTCCTCGTAGCGGCGGAACCACCTACCCGGCTCCGTGCCGGTGACGAAGGCAATAGTGAGCATGGTCGGCAATGCTACCGTTTTGCGCATGACTGATCAGACCCCGTCCGGCACCGCAATGAAGCCGGTAACCGCCGCAAAGAAGCTGGGCATCTACCTTCCCGCCACCCCGCAAGAGTTCCAAGACGGTGCGGTAACGCACGCCGAGCTGCGCGAATTGCAGGACAACCCGCCGCAGTGGCTGCAGGAACTGCGCCTGCGCGGCCCGCACCCCCGCCCCGAGGTTGCGCGCAAGCTCGGCATTTCCGTCACCGCGCTGAAGAACGCTGGCGTGGACCAGGCGATGACCACCGACGAGATCCGTGCGCTGCTGGACGATCAGCCCGAGTGGTTGCAAAAAGCCCGCGCCACTCTCGCGGAGCAGCGCGGGCACAGCGGCGCACACGGTGACGGTGCTGGCGCCGCCGGGGAAGCCGAAGCGGCAACCGAGGAAAGCTAGAGCATCTTCCAATCCTCGAGGTCCGGGTAGAGCGGGTATTTGCGCGCCAGGGCTTCAACGCGGCCGCGAAGGGCCTCAATGTCGGCTTCCTCGCCCTTGATCAGGGTCTCTGCGATGATCTCGGCGACCTCACGGAAGTCCTCCTCGCCGAAGCCGCGGGTGGCCAGCGCGGAGGTGCCGATGCGCAGGCCGGAGGTCACCTTCGGCGGGCGCGGGTCGAACGGCACGGCGTTGCGGTTGACTGTAATGCCCACGGAGTGCAGCAGGTCTTCAGCCTGCTGGCCGTCCATCGGCGAGTTGCGCAGGTCCACCAGCACGAGGTGCACCTCCGTGCCGCCGGAGACGACGGAGATGCCGGCCTCGCGCGCGTCGTCCGCAAGCAGGCGCTCCGCCAGCACCTTCGCTCCGCCCAGGGTGCGCTGCTGGCGGTCCTTGAACTCGGGGGTGCCCGCAATCTTGAACGCGGTCGCCTTCGCGGCCACCACGTGCATGAGCGGGCCGCCCTGCTGGCCCGGGAACACCGCGGAGTTGAGCTTCTTGTGCAACTCCAGGTCGTTGGTGAGGATGAAACCAGAGCGCGGCCCACCCAAGGTCTTGTGCACCGTGGACGAGACCACGTGCGCGTGCGGCACCGGGTTCGGGTGGAGGCCGGCGGCGACGAGACCCGCGAAGTGGGCCATGTCTACCCACAGGTAGGCGCCGACCTCGTCGGCGATGGAGCGGAATTCCGCGAAATCCTCATGACGCGGGTAAGCGGACCAACCAGCGATGATCACCTTCGGCTTCACCTCGCGGGCCTGCTCGCGCAGCTTCGCCATGTCGATCAGGTGGGTGTCCTCTTCCACCTGGTACGCAGCCACGTTGTAAAGACGGCCGGAGAAGTTGATCTTCATGCCGTGAGTGAGGTGGCCGCCGTGCGCCAGGTCGAGGCCGAGGATGGTGTCGCCCGGCTCCGCCAGCGCCATAAGCACCGCAGCGTTCGCCTGCGCGCCGGAGTGTGGCTGCACGTTCGCGTACTTTGCTCCGAACACCTCTTTGGCGCGGTCGCGCGCCAAGTCCTCGATCACGTCGACGTGCTCGCAGCCGCCGTAGTAGCGGCGGCCCGGGTAGCCCTCGGCGTACTTGTTGGTCAACACCGAGCCTTGGGCCTGCAGCACGGAGCGCGGCACGAAGTTCTCGGAAGCGATCATCTCCAAGGTGCCGCGCTGGCGCGCCAGCTCGTCCACAATTGCGGCATGCACCTCGGGGTCATAGGTGGCCAGATCCTGGTAGCGGAGGTCTTCAGACACTTCGACCGGGTCCTTTCTTCTCGCGTTGGTTACAACGTCTCGAAGTATAGGAAAGACTGAGGGCCAAGACGGTGGATTTATTCCACTTTTGCTCCGGTGCAACAATGGTGGCTATGTCACGAGCCGATTCGTCGCCGTACCTCGACTTCCACCGCGAGGACTGGCGCAAACGTCGCGCCACCATGCCCCAGGTTCTCACGGAGACGGAGCTGAGAGCCCTTTCCGGCATCGGCGAGAACTTGGACCTGCAGGAGGTAGAGGATATTTACCTGCCGCTGTCGCGCCTGATTCACCTGCAGGTGCGTGCGCGACAGAAGCTCACCAAGGCTACCGAAACATTTATCGGCGGCGACCCCGGGCATGTGCCCTTCATCATCGGCCTGGCTGGCTCCGTGGCAGTGGGAAAATCCACCACAGCGCGCGTGCTGCAGGTGCTGCTCCAACGATGGGACTCACACCCGCGGGTGGACCTTGTCACCACCGACGGGTTCCTCTACCCCAAGACGGTGCTGGAGGAGCGCGGCATTATGAAACGCAAGGGCTTCCCGGAGTCCTACGACCGCCGCAACCTCATGCGGTTTGTCACCGAGGTCAAATCAGGCCATCCCGTGGTCAAAGCGCCTATCTACTCGCACGAGGCCTACGACATCCTGCCCGAAGAGTGCATCGAGGTCCGCCAGCCCGACATCCTCATCCTCGAAGGCCTGAACGTGCTGCAGACCGGGCCCACGCTGATGGTGTCCGACTTGTTTGATTTCTCCATCTACGTGGACGCGAAGACTCAGGATATCGAGCGCTGGTACATCGAGCGGTTTCTCAAGCTGCGCGACACGGCGTTCCGCGAGCCCGGTAACCACTTCGCGCACTTCGCGGACATGGACGACGCAGCAGCCACCTACGAGGCCCGTGAGCTGTGGCAAACCATCAACCTGCCCAACCTCGTGGAAAACATTCTCCCCACCCGGGTGCGCGCATCACTGGTGCTGCGCAAGGACTACGACCACACTGTCCAGCGCGTCCGCATGCGCAAGATCTAGCTATTTGCCGAAGCGACGGGAACGCTGCGAGTAGTCGCGCAGCGCGCGCAGGAAATCGATCTTGCGAAACGCCGGCCAGTAAATGTCCGTGAACCAGATTTCCGAGTACGCCGCCTGCCACAGCAGGAAGCCAGACAGCCGCTGCTCGCCGGAGGTGCGGATGACCAAGTCCGGGTCCGGCTGGCCCGAGGTGTACAGGTGCTCCGAGATGGATTCGACGGTAATCTCGGCCGCCATTTCGGTGGCGGTGACCCCGGCGTGAGCTTTGTCGTCGATAAGCGATTGCACCGCGTCCACAATCTCTTGCCGCCCGCCGTAGCCGACAGCGATGTTGACGGTCAGGCCGGGTTTCTCATCCGTCGCCGCTGCACTTTCGCGCATGCGCTTAGCGACGTCCTCCGGCAACAACTCCAGGTGGCCCACCAACCGCACGCGGCAGGTGTAGTGCTCCGTGGCCAGTTCTTCGATGACACCGGAGATGATGTCGAAGAGCAACTCCACTTCCTCTGTGGTCCGCTGCAGGTTTTCCGTGGACAACAGGTAAATGGTGAGGACATCGATGTCCATCTCCGCCGACCAGCGGACCAGCTCGCCGATCTTGGCGCCGCCGACACGGTGTCCGTGCGAGATGTCTTTGAAGCCGGATTCTCGTGCCCAGCGGCGGTTGCCGTCTGCCATGACGGCGATGTGCTGCGGGCGTTTCTTGCCGCGGAGCTCGCGCTTCAGGCGTGCCTCATAGAGCGGGTACAACGGGTAGCGCAGCTTGGATAGGACAGACACGGTGCGAATTCTACCCAGCTAGAAGGCGTTTTTCTTGCGCTGGTCCTTGAGTCCCGCCTGCTCCATGGCCTCGTCTACCGCCTTCTCGTCGAACGGGTCGATGCCACGAGCCTCCGCGAACGCTTGACGGCGCTTGAAGCGGGAGAAGCGGCGGTGGAAGGACCACCCGATGAACAGCACGACCACACCGAGGATGACCAGCAGCAGCAGCCCGATCGGCGAGGCCTTGCCAAAGTCTGGGCCGACCGGTGTCTCCCCCGGCGACTGGGCAAGAATGAAGCTCGCGGCGTCAGCGGCGGCGATGGTGAACGTGGTCATTTACTCTCCCTCCTCGATGCCCGCGAACAGGTCCGTTTCCGGCAGCGTGGTGTCTACCCGGCTTGCAGCGAGCTCGAACTCCTCGGTGGGCCACACGTCCTGCTGCTCTTCCACCGGACTGGCCAGAAACGCGCCAGCGGGGTCGATCTGTGTGGCGTGGGCGGTGAGCGCCTCGGCGCGCTGCTGGAAATAGCCCGCGCACTCGACCTGTGTGGTCACGCGATCGAAGACATCTCCCTCGTTTTCCTCCCAGCGTTTGATCATGAGTTCGTACGGGCTCTTCTGGCCGCGCTCGATCAAGCGTTCTTGCAGCAGTTTCATCCGCTGCAAGATGAAGCCGTGCGAGTAGTACAGCTTCAGCGGCGTCCACGGCTCGCCCGCCTGCGGCGCGAAGGAAGGGTCGCCCGCGCGCTCCCAGGCGATCATTGAGATCGCGTGCACCATCAGGTGGTCCGGGTGCGGGTAGCCGCCGTTTTCGTCGTACGTGATGATCACGTGGGGACGGAACTCGCGGATTTGCTCCACAATCTTTTCCGCCACTTCCTCCGGGTCCTGCACCGCAAATGAGCCTTCGGGCAACGGGGGCAGCGGGTCGCCCTCAGGCAGGCCTGAGTCCTCGTATCCCAGCCAAACGTGCTCGACGCCCAGCGCGGCCGCCGCCCGAGCCATCTCCTCACGGCGCACATCTAGGATGTTGTCCAGCACTCCCGGTCGGTCCATCGCCGGGTTGAGCACGTCGCCGCGCCTGCCGTCGGTGCAGGTGACCACCAGCACCCGGTTTCCCTCGGCGGCGTACTTGGCCATGGTGGCTGCACCCTTGGAGGATTCGTCGTCAGGGTGGGCGTGAATCGCCATCAGACGCAACCCGGTCACTCGATCACTCCAACTTTCGTAGGGTCAGTTCTTTACCTTCGCGTCATCTTAGTACCATCGGCGGTGAAGTCCTTACCACCTGCAAGGAGCCGTTTCCGTGAGCACAGCAACCTCCCCCCGCCCCGCAGACCGCTACGGCGCGAAGGGTGGTTCCGGCGGTTCCACCGGCGGAAAAATTGTGGCCGTAGTCTCGGTCATCCTGATGGTTGCCCTGCTGTTTTTCGGCGCCCGGACGATCATGAACCGTTTCAACGAGCCGGTGCGGGCAGAGTTCATTTCGCAGGAGCGTATCGACGACTCGACGGGCCGCCTGTGGATCGACGTCACACGCAAACACCCGGACACGCCCGCGTACTGCATTGTCACCGCTGTGGACTACTCGCACGCCGAGGTGGGCCGCCGCGAGGTGATTCTTCCGGCTGGTGCTGAGGAGCACTCCCGTATCGCGGTGGATCTGCCTGTGCGCGCACCGCTGGTGTCTGGGCGCATCTACGGGTGTTCGGAGAATCTGCCGTTCTACATGGACCCGGAGAGCAGCTTCTACGCAGCACGCTAGGGGAAACTGACGGAGTTGCGTGTGCTAATCTTTCGCCGTATATCTTCACACTTTGGCCCGCTAGCGGCGGGCCGATTTCACGTATCAGGGAAGGTTTAGACCCCTATGGCTGAATCCCAGCAGCAGTACATTACTCCCGAAATGAAGGCCAAGCTCGAGGCCGAGCTGCAGCAGCTCATCGACAACCGTCCGGCGATCGCCGCCGAGATCAACGAGCGCCGCGAGGAGGGCGACCTCAAGGAGAACGCGGGCTACGACGCGGCTCGTGAGCAGCAGGACCAGGAGGAGGCGCGCATCAAGCAGATCTCCGAGATCCTGTCTAACTCCACCACCGAGCGCGCTGGCATTGTCGAGGGCGTCGCCCACGTCGGTTCCGTGGTTCACGTGTACTACGACGGCGACGAGGACGACCGCGAGACCTTCCTCATCGGCACCCGCGCGGCGTCCACTGACAACGCAGATTTGGAGACCTATTCGGAGAACTCCCCGCTCGGCGCCGCTGTGGTGGGTGCTGCTGAGGGCGAGACCCGGAAGTACACCGCGCCGAACGGCCGTGAAATTTCCGTCACGGTCGTCTCGGCCGAGCCGTATGATTCAGTCAAGGCCTCCACGCCCCGCGCGAAGTAGCCAAAACCTTTTCTCTTTTTCGAAACCGAAGGAACACTCCTGTGATTGCCACCTCTTCCCGCAAAGCAGTAGCCGGCGTCGCTGCACTGGCAGCGCTCGCCCTGGCAGGTTGCACCCCGCCGCACCAGAACCCCTCCGCAGAGAAGGTCGACACAGCCACCAGCCAGGATCCGACCTCTCTGAAGGGTGTCGGAGGCGCCAGCACCGCCCGCGCCACCTCGTCTGCTGAGGCGACCAACGTCACCGAGGCACACGCGATAAACAAGGAGACCGGCACCGCCGCTGTTTCCGCCGAGGGCACGCCGACGTTCAACAACTGTGACGCCACCGGCCTGCTCCGCCCGGACCGCCTTACCGTGGACTGCAAGAACCAGGACGACTTCCTCGAGGACATCGTCTGGGATCAGTGGGGCGAGGACCTCGCCGAGGGCACTGCAACACGCGTAGTCGTTTCCCCCGACAACCGCGAAGAGGGCGTGAAGGTCGTCCTGGGCAGCCCGCAGATTGTCAACGGTGTGTTGACGTTCACCACCGTCACCGTCGACGGCCAGCCCGTAGTTCCGGAGAACAACTACTAAGCCGTACATGTGAAAAGTGCCTCGCCCGGAATTCCGGGCGAGGCACTTTTGTCGTGTTCTCCTAGCGGTCGTTGGAGAAGTAAGACAGCAGGCGCAGGATCTCGGTGTAGAGCCACACGAGGGTCACTGCGAGGCCGAGGGCAACGCCCCACGAGGCGCGTTCAGGAGCTCCCGTGCGCACCAGCTTGTCCGCGAGATCGAAATCTTGCAGGAACGATAGTGCGGCGAGCACGACGCAGACCACGCCGAAAGCAATGGACAGTGTGCCGCCGTCGCGCAGCGGAGACACCCCGGTGAAGATGGCGAGCAGAAGATTGCCGATCGCCATGATGGCCATGCCGAAGATCGCTCCGGTGAGGATGCGGTGGAAGCGGGGGGTCACCCGGATCGCGCCACGGCGGTACACCACGAGCATGCCGATGAACACCCCGACCGTGCCCAAGATGGCCTGGAAGATCATCTGGCCTGCGTCGGCGCCGCCGACCGTGAACCAGCCGGAGACGACCAGGGAGAAACCGCCGAGGAACAAGCCCTCGAAAGCGGCGTAGGTGAGGGTGACACCCGGCGAGCCGAACTCGCGGCGGAACGCGTGGACGAGCGTGGTCACAAACGCCCCGATCGCACCGACGATGGTGAGGATCGAGCCGAGGCCGACATTGCCGCCGGCGTAAATGGCGAAGTTCACGGCGGCGAACGCGATGATGACCGCCAGGGTGATACCCGTCTTCGTCACCACGTCGTCCACTGTCATCGGGCGGGAGTGATCGATGTCGGGCAACTGCCCGGGCAGTGTGGCGGTCTGGCCAGCCTGGTAGCCGTAGCCGTTGTTCGCCTCCGCCTGCGGCAGGTTGCGTAGAACGGGGTTAGTGCTTCTCACGACGCACAGTTCCTTTCCAAATTTTGTATACCGTCATTGTCGGACCCGATTGTGTACCTGGGCCCAAAGACTTCACCGTCTATAACGCTACCGCCCCCGAAAAGGTTCCCACCTCTGAGATTACGGGCCGGCGTCGGCGATATGGTGGGCCCATGGGAGTGTTCGATAGCGTGCGGCGCGGCCCCCGCACCGGCGGAGACGCGGTGCGCGAGCACATCACGCAGACGACAGGCAGCGACGACGCATACGTGTTCTCGTACCGCAGCCTCGACGTTCACGCTTACGTGCTGGATCAGCCGGCCCCGCACGTCCTCTACATCACCTTCGGCAAATCCCGCGTGTCCTCGTCCCAGCCCTCAGCAGGAACGCAAGCGGAGCTGACCATGCGGGTGCCAGGATCCCCGGCGCTGCCGGACCAATGGCCCGCAGACCTCCTCGCCCGTGCCGCGCGCGACGAGATCGAACCAGGCCACTATCTCTCCCTGGAGCACCCTCGAGGAACGCTGACGGGGTTTGTGTTTGTCACCGATCCGATTCTCGGGGTGCTCGACGGCCCAACCGGGCTGATCCGCTTCACGTACGCCGTCGGCTTGGCTGGCGACGACGTGGAGCGCATGCTCTCGTGGGATCCCCTCAAGTTCGCGAAATTGGTAGGCGACCGAGTTCCGTTGGGCATGACCTCCACCAACAGGGATGCGTTGAGCGCGAATCCAGACGACCGCGCCTGGCTGGATCGGGTGGTGGGGGTCGAAGGCTCGTCGATAGGCGCGATGCACGCTCGCTACCTCGACGTGGATGCGGGCGGACGCGTGGACCTCGATCCGGCGGCCGCGCGGGCTCTAGTGCGAGCCGCACGGCATCGCCTGCTGCACCACCGACCCTTCGCCCTGCTCCGCGGCGACACGTGGCTGTTGCTGGACCCGCACTCCCCCACGACCGAGCTGGCGGACGACCACATCGTCGTCCCCGCGACTGAGGCTTTCGCCCACGAGATCCTTGCGGTATTCGACGCGATGCCGGGGACGTACCACCTACGCACCGCCCCGCTCGTGATCCGAGTGCTCGACCCGGCGTCCTAGACCCGACTACTTGAAGACGGTGCCCCACTCATCGCGCTTGTCAAGGAAAGCCTGCGCCTCGCGCTTCGCAGCCTCGAGGTCGTGGTTTGCGCCCCAGCCGCACTGCTTTTCGTTCGCGGCCGGAACCTCGTCGGCGTTGGTGATGTCGGTCAAGGTCTTCTCCACCAGATCCGCCACCTCAGCCTCCGACGGGTCGCCCGAAAGCATGAGATAGAAGCCGGTCTGGCAGCCCATCGGGCCGAAATCGATGACGTTGCTTGCGTGGTTTCGGGCGTGCTCTGCGAACATGTGCTCAAGCGAGTGCACCGCAGGCATTTCCAAGTGCTCGACGTTGGGCTGCTTGAAGCGGATGTCGTATTTCACCAACGTGTCGCCCGCGGGCAGCTCCTTGCGGTCCGCCAGGCGGATGAAAGGGGCGGATACCTTGGTGTGGTCGAGATTGAAGGATTCAACATTCATACGCTCAGTCATGGCTCCGACTGTACTGAAGGGAGGCAGACGTGCCCACTACCCCGAAAACACTGGTGTGGTTCCACGACGATTTGCGCGCCACCGACAACCCCGCCCTCGCATACGCCGCTTCTCGCTGCGAGGTTGCAGGTTTGCTTATCGACGACACCTCCGGCCCCCGCCCCCTCGGCCGGGCAGCGGCGTGGTGGCGGGAGCGCAGTATTGCGTCGCTTAGCGCAAAGCTCCCACTGATCCGCGAAACGGGCGACCCGCGCGAGATCGTGCCGCGGGTGGCACAGCAGCTCAACGCCGAGGTGGTGTGGAACCGCCGCTACGATGCAACCGAGCTCGACGCCGAAATCAAACGCAGGGTCGGCGCGCGCACCTTCCCCGGCTTTCTACTTGCGGAGCCGTGGGAAATCACCACGGGCTCCGGCACGCCGTACCGGGTGTTCACGCCGTTTTACAACGCGGTCCGGCAGCACCTCGTCGCGCACCCGCCAGAGCCGTTGGCCGCTCCCACGCTGCCGGGCGGACAAGCCTTCGACGCGCCGGAGGCCCCCGCGTGGGCCGCGGAACTAGACGCGCACAACACACCCGGGGAAGACGCGGCGCTCCAGCGCTTCCACGATTTTTTGGACGGGCTCGCCAACGGGCGCAGGTACGACAACAACGACCTCTCCCCCGGCGCGACCTCGGGGCTGAGCGCCCACCTGCGGTTCGGCGAGCCTTCCCCGGGCTACGTCTGGGCGGAGACGGCCTCGTTTGCAGAGCAGCACCCGGCGGCCGCATCGCACGCGTGGGCCTTCTTGCGCCAGGTGGTGTGGCGGGAGTTTGCCTGGCACCGCTACTACCACCTGCCGGACCTTGCCGTGCACAACGTCCGCGAGCAGTTCAACCACTTCGACTGGGCCTGGAGCGCACACGCGAAGCCCTGGGAGCACCCTCAAGCGTTTGCGGATCCCGCGATGGAGCCGGACGGCGATGCTGCACAGCATTTAGACCAGCTGGCGCAGTGGCAGCGTGGCGAGACGGGCGTGCCGCTGGTGGATGCCGGCATGCACGAGCTGTGGCGCACCGGCTCCATGCATAACCGAGTGCGGATGGTTGTGGGCTCCTGGCTGACGAAGAACCTGGGCATCCACTGGCGTCACGGTGAGGAATGGTTCTGGGACACGTTGGTCGATGCGGACACGGCATCGAACCCGTTCAACTGGCAGTGGGTGGCTGGATCGGGCGACGATGCTGCCCCGTACTTCCGCATCTTCAACCCGATCACGCAGCAGGAGAAGTTCGACCCTGCTGGCACGTACGTCTCGCGCTGGGCCCCGGAGGCCCTGTTGCCCAGCTACCCGGAGCCAATGGTGGATGTGAAAGCGTCACGCAAGATCGCTCTGGCTGCATACGACGACATCAAGGCCAGCAGGTAGGGTCGTCGGGGTGAAGTTCCTTTTGCGCAAGGTCGCGGTCACCGTTACCGCGTGTGCGGCCGCCATCGCAGGCGCCGCAATCCCCGCAGACGCCCAACCGGCCGGCAATGTCGTAGTGTTCGGCGATTCGTTCGCCTCCAACCCGGACCAGTATCGAGCCTCCCTCCTCAACATCGCCGGTAGCTCAGCCGGCTCCTCTGGCTCCTCTGCGCGGGTGCTCGACTCCTACCCCAGCCAGGCGGCCTGCCTGCAGGGCCCAGACAACTGGCCGCGCCAGCTTCAGGCTCGCACTGGTGTGAGCGTTTCGGATTGGTCGTGCACCGGACACAGATCCATCGATCTGCCCGGGCACGTCGACCACGCCATCCGCAGCGGGGATCTGAACGCAAGCACCCGGGCAGTCGCACTCAGCATCGGGATCAACGACCACTGGCGGCCTATCATCGATGCCCCCGGCACGCCTTACAACGTCGACGCGATCCGGAGCGCGTACTTCCGAAACATGAACGAGGCGGTTTCCAAGATTCGCGCGGCGGCCCCGCGGGCGAAGATCATCGTCCCGGGCATGCTCGCTATCACAGGCGGGCGCGACGGCGCGGTCTGCTTGCTGAACGTCGTGCCCAATATGCCTCTCGGCGTACCCGCCCCGCGGGTCCGGCAATGGGAACAGCGCACCCAGGACTACCAACGCGCCATGGCACACCAGGTGGGAGCAACCTTCATTGACATCCGGGCGCAGTCCGCCGGGCACAGCACCTGCGCCCGGGATGCGGACAGGTGGGTCGCCGGACTGATCGACACCACTACGCCCTCGTACAACATGGCACTGCACCCCTCCCGCGCCGGGTCCGCATTCGTCGCTGAACAGGTAGCTCGAGCACTGTGATCGAATTTTGCGGCGTATCCAAGACCTACGCGGGGACGCACACGCCTGCGGTGGAGGAGTTCTCCTACACCGTCGAGGAGGGCTCCACCACCGTTTTCGTTGGCCCGTCCGGCTGCGGCAAGACGACGCTGCTACGCATGGTCAACCGGATGGTCACGCCGACGTCCGGGCAGGTGCGCGTTCGCGGCAACGACGTCGCGGATGAAGACCCGGTTGAACTGCGCCGTTCCATCGGGTACGTGATGCAACACTCGGGCCTCATGCCGCACCGAACCGCGGTGGACAACGTGGCCGACATCGCCCGACTCGCCGGGGCGGGCAAGCGGCAAGCCCGCCAACGAGCCATGGAGATGCTCGAGCTTGTCAACCTTGACCCGGCACTGGCGGGCCGCTACCCCGGCGAGCTCTCCGGCGGCCAGGCACAGCGCGTCGGTGTCGCACGGGGCTTGGTCAACCGCCCGGACATCATCATGATGGACGAGCCGTTCGCCGCGGTGGATCCGGTTGTGCGCCGCAAGCTCCAAAACGAAATTCTGGCCATCCGCGACCGGCTCAGCACGACTGTGCTCATGGTCACCCACGACATCGACGAAGCGTTCAAGATGGGCGACCAGGTGCTGGTGCTGGGCGAGCATGCCGCGATAGAGCAAGCGGGCAGCCCAGAAGACATCATGGCCCACCCAGCCAACGCCCGGGTCAGAGACTTTGTCGGGCTCGACGGTCGCACACTCACCGTGGTTGACCGTGACGGCTCACGAGTACTTGTTGACGCGTCGGGCACTGTCAAAGGAATGCTGTCGTGAATTGGGGTTGGCTCGGCGCCAACAGCGGCCGGATTTTCCAGCTGGCTGGAGACCACCTGGTGATAGCGCTGCCTGCGGTTGCCATCGCGTTTTTCATCGCGGTACCGCTCGGGTGGCTCGCGCACCGCTCGGGCTCCGCACGGGAGGCGCTCGTGGTGCTGACCAGCTTGATTTACGTCGTGCCGTCTCTCGCTATGTTCATTCTGATGCCGCTGGTGTTGGGCACGTCAATCCTTTCGCCGCTGAACGTCGTAGCCGCCATGGTGTTCTACGGCATCGCGCTGATGGTGCGGTCGGCTGCGGACGCGTTTGACGCGGTGCCAAAGGACGTCCGCCAGTCTGCGAACGCGGCCGGGTACCCGCCGCTCAAGCGCGTCACCGCGGTGGAGCTTCCGCTGGCGGGGCCCGGCCTGCTCAGCGGCCTTCGGGTAGTGGCTGCCTCTACAATCAGTCTGGTTTCCGTGGGCGCACTCATCGGCGTGCAATCCTTAGGCACGCTGTTTACCGAGGGGTTCCAGCGGTCCTTTCCCACCGAAATCCTCGCTGGTCTGATCGGCACGATCGCGCTCGCTCTCATCGTCGATTCCGCCTTGGTGCTGCTCGGTCGCGTTGCCATGCCGTGGACGAAGGCGCGGTCCTAGCATGCAATTTCTCATCGACGCGCTGCGCTACCTCGCAGATCCCTCCAACTGGTCCGGCCCCGCGGGTCTCGGGGCGCGCATCACCCAACACCTCGGCTATACCGCGCTAGCGGTACTTGCGACCGCGCTCATCGCTGTCCCGTTGGGCATGTGGGTAGGGCACACAAAGTGCGGGGCACCCGTTGTCTTGGCGGCTGCTGGCGCGCTCCGAGCGCTGCCTGCGCTGGGGATGCTGACCTTCCTCGCCGTCGCTCTCCCCTTCGGCGTCACGGCGCCGCTCATCCCGGCTGTGATCACGCTGGTGCTTCTCGGCGTCGCTCCAATGGTGGCGGGCATTGTTGCAGGTTTTGATTCGGTGGATAGCCAGGTCGTGCTCTCCGCGCGGGCCGCAGGGTACAGCGAGCGCGACATTCTCACCCGCGTTGAATTGCCCCTCGGCGCACCAGTGATGATCGGCGGGCTCCGCTCCGCCGTGGTGCAAATCCTCGCCACCGCGACCGTGCTTGCGTTCATCGGCCTCGGGGGCCTTGGACGATTGCTTATCGACGGCCTCGCGGTCCAAGACTATCCCCGCATGGTCGCCGGCGCACTCGCCGTGACCGCGGTAGCGCTGGTCGTCGACGTGGTGCTCGCAGCCGCGCAACGTGCAGCCCGGCCGAAGTTGAGCTCGCGCAGCTAACATTGGTGTGCATGCATACGAAACGCATTACCCCAGCGCTCATCGCGGCCGCAGCTTTCACGCTTGCGGCTTGCGCGAGCGAGGATCCCACTGCCCCTGCGGGCGGTTCCGGTGATGCCCGCGACAAAACCGTCACCATCGGCACCGCGAACTTCCCAGAATCCGAAATCATTGGCCAGATATGGGCACAGGCGCTACGCGATGCCGGCTACGACGTCGACGTGAAGTCCGGCATCGGCTCGCGCGAGGTGTATCTTTCCGCCCTGCAGGACGGTGCGATCGACGTCGTTCCCGAGTACGCCGGCAACCTCACCCAGTTCTTCGGGGATCTGGAACAAGGCGCGGATGAAGCGAAGGTGCGGGACGCGCTCAACGACGTTTTGCCCGACACCCTGCAGGCCGGCGAGTTCAGCCCCGCGGAGTCGAAGGACGCGTACCGCGTCACCCGCGAGACCGCGGACGAGTACAAACTCTCCAGCATCGCGGATCTGTCCAAGCTGGACTCGGTGACCATCGCCGCCCCGCCGGAGTTTGCCGAGCGCCCCTATGGCCCGAAAGGGCTTACGGACGTCTACGGCATCGACGCCTCCACGGTCAGCGTCACCCCGATCTCCGACGGCGGTGGGCCGCTGACGGTGGCGGCACTGGTGCAGGGGACAGCGAACGTGGCCAACATCTTCACCACGTCGCCGGCCTTGCTGGACAACGGCGAAGAGGCCGACCTGGTCATCCTCGATGACCCAGAACACCTCATCCCGCCGCAAAACGTCGTGCCGGTTGTCCGCGCAGGCGAACTGCCGGACGGCGCACTCGACGTCATCAACAACATCGATGCGAAGCTGACCACGCAGGACCTCGTAGACATGAACCTACGCAACGTAGGCAAGGAACGGGCCGAACCGAAGCAAATCGCACAAGAATGGATGAATACACAATGAATTTTGTAGAGAAACTACTGGTCCCCCTCTTCGGCGGCGCGGGCGTGCTGCATTTTGCCAAGCCCGAGCCTTTCGACGGCATCGTGCCCGACGCGCTGCCCGGAAAGGCGCGCACCTACACCTACGTCTCCGGTGTCGCTGAACTCACCGCAGCCGCGCTGCTGGCGAATCCGAAGACGCGTGCAGCCGGCGGCACGTTCGCCGCGGCGCTGCTCGCGGCAGTGTGGCCCGCCAACTTCAATATGGCGTGGCAGTGGCGCGACAAGTCGTGGCCCATGAAGGCGCTGGCAATCGGCCGCCTCCCCTTGCAGGTGCCGCTCATCCAGGCCGCACTGCGGATGGGGCGTCGATGACGGAGGCTGCGACAGAGGCAACGGTAAAGGGCCCCCATCCGTATCAGACGAGGCCCGAATTGGTAGTTGTGCCCCCAGTCGGGCTCGAACCGACACTGGGCGGATTTTAAGTCCGCTGCCTCTGCCAATTGGGCTATAGGGGCGACGGGGATACATCGTACTTCCCCGGCGCCTCCGGGCGGGAATCGGCCGGCGATTTTCCGACGTGCGGTCCTTCTCCACCCGCCTTACACTTTCCGTGCAAATACTAAATTTTGCCTGAGCTGAGGCTCAGTTTCGTACACACTGCAAAGGTAGAGGCACGTGAACATTCAGCTCCCTCCCCCGCTTGACCAACTGATCAAAAACCTTAACTTCGAACAGATCATCGCAGCTGTCGCAAGCGCCTTCGTCGTAGGCGGTCTCATCGGCGGCGCAATCGGTGCCGCTGCGGGCGGAAGCTCGGAGGGCACTGGATCAAGCAGCCAGGCCGCTGCCCCGTCCACGACTGCCGCTGCCGTAAAAGGCCCCGTCTTGGAAGGCCGCGCGAAGCTCTCTGCGTTCTACCAAGCGCCTGGCCCGGACTCCGGCAAGGACGCTTTCGACGGCAACGGACAGACCCACCCGTTCAAGGGCCAGGTCATCCCGGGCTTTTCCGGCATGATCGAAAAGGGCGACGGTACCTTCTACGGCCTGCCGGACAACGGCTTCGGATCGAAGAAGAACTCTTCAGACTTTCTGCTGCGCATCTACACGGTGAAGCCGCATTGGGAGACCGCCGAGACCGCAAAGGACCCCAAGAACGTCGGTGGCATCGACGTGCTGGACTACCTCAGCCTGAAAGACCCGAACCACAAGATCTCCTGGGACATCGTCAATAACGACACGAAGGACCGTTTGCTCACCGGTGCCGACTTTGACCCGGAGTCCTTTGTCCAGGCCGCGGACGGCTCTTTCTGGATCGGTGAAGAATTTGGCCCCTACATCCTCCACGTGGACAATGACGGCACCCTGCTCGACGCACCGTACGCGTACCCGGGGGTGAAGAGCCCGTCCAACCCGACCCTCGGCGCTGGGGACACGCCAAACCTGCGCAATTCCAAGGGCTTTGAGGCGATGGCCACTGACGGACGATACCTCTACCCGATCTTCGAAGGCTACTTGGACAGCGCCACCGACAAGCGTGTGCGAGTGATCTCACAGTTCGACACCAAAACCGGTGAGTACACCGACAAGACCTGGAACTATCTCGCAGAGGGCGAGGACGCGCTCATAGGCGATGCGTTCCTTACCAAAGACGGGCGCCTGCTCGTGCTCGAGCGCGACGACTTCCGCGGCTCCGACGCCAAGCTGAAAAAGGTCTTCGAGGTCGAAGATTTTGCACACGCGGAGCCGGGCTCCACGCTGAGCAAGCAACTCATGGCTGACCTGCTCGACATTGCCAACCCGGGCAAGATCGGCATGGTTTCAGATGCCCGCGCGTACGGTGTTGGCGATCCGTTCCAGTTCGCGCTGCTCAGTGTCGAGACCATCGTCCAGCTCGACGACGGCCGCTACCTCACCGCGTTGGACAACAACTTCCCCGGCGACGACGGCCGCTACCGCGGCAAGCCGGATGACACCGAGATGATTATCTTCTCCGTGAAGTAGCCCGGTAAAGCGCAGGGGATTCGTGCCGGTACTCTTGCTCCCGCATCGCCGGAAATACTTGGACGGAGTTCTCACGTGACCAGGCAGTGGCTGTTCTTAGTTCCCTGCGCGCTCGGCGCACTCGGCCTGTTTCTCGCGCGCCGAGCCGGCGACGGTTCCGCCGGGTTCTACTGGGCCACCGCGTTTACCGCCGTGGTCTACGCGGTCGCGTGGTGGCTGTGGGGCAGCCGCACGGCGTTTGCGGGGCCCCGCAAGCTTCACGACGTCCTCCGGGGCGCCCTCATCGGCGTCGCGCTGGCGCTCGTATTCGTGCTGGGAGCCGTGGTGGTCAGCCGAATTCCTGCGCTCGCCGACCCGGCGGCGGAACTGTTGCAGACCCCAAACAAAGGCGGGTACTTCCTCACACTCCTGGTGCTCGTGGTCAACGGCATTGGCGAGGAGCTGATTTTCCGCGACGCGGTGCCGCGCCAGCTGCGCGCCATGGGCCAGTCGGTGGTGCAGGCCGGCGTGTGGTCCACGGTGATTTACTGCCTGGTCACGTGCGTGATGGGCGTGCCACTGCTGGTGTTTGCAGCGGCCATCCTCAGTGCGGTGACCTACGTCGAGGCGGTGAAGACCGGAAGGCTGTACTCCCCCATCGCGGTGCACCTGACCTGGAGCATCGGGATGCTGTTCATCCTGCCCCAGTTCTTCTAGGCACTACTCGCTGACCGAGAACACCTTCTTCTTCGGCTTCTCCTCCACAGCTGTCGAGCCCGCCACTGAAACCTTCGGCGCGTCCAGCATTTCGGTCATGAAGTCGGCCACCCACTGCAGCAGCTCCGTGTCGCGCAGGTTCGGTGCGTTCAGCGCGCGCTTGTTTCCGCCCTCACGCGGCATAGGAACCTGCAAGGTCTTTGCCGCTGCCCGGAAGTTCGCCCCCGGGAACAGCCGCTTCAGGCGGACCTGCTTAGAGTCCGGCAGTTCAACCGGGTGGAGTTTGATTCGGGTGCCCTGGGTGAGGATGTCGGACACGCCGACCTCCCGGGCCTGGTTGCGCAGCCGCGCCACCGCCATGAGGTGCTCAACCTCGGCGGGCAGCGCACCGAATCGGTCGACCATGTCGTCGGCGGCGGCGCGCAACGCGTCGTCGTCACGCGCCTCGGCGAGTTTGCGGTAGACCTCCAGGCGCAACCGCTCGGAGTTGATGTAGGTGTCCGGAATGTGCGCGTCCACCGGCAGATCGACGCGGATTTCCTTCGGGCCCTTGTCGGTGGCGTCGACGGGCTCGCCGCTCATCAGGCCCTTGAAGGTTTCCACGGCCTCGCTGACCAAGCGCACATACATGTCGAAGCCCACGCCGGCGATGTGACCGGACTGCTCCGCACCGAGCACGTTGCCGGCGCCGCGCATCTCCAAATCCTTTTGCGCCACGGCGATACCAGAGCCCAGGTCGTTGTTCTGTGCGATGGTGGCCAGTCGGTCGTAGGAAGTCTCCGTGAGCGTTTTGTCCTTCGGGTACAAAAAGTACGCGTAGGCGCGCTCGCGGGAGCGGCCCACACGCCCGCGCAGCTGGTGAAGCTGGCTGAGGCCCATGTTTTGGGCGTTTTCCACGATCAGGGTGTTGGCGTTGGCGATGTCCAGGCCCGTTTCCACGATGGTGGTGCACACCATCACGTCGTAGTCGCGGTTCCAGAATCCCTGTACCGTTTGCTCGAGGACCTGCTCGCTCATCTGGCCGTGGGCGACCACAATGCGGGCCTCGGGAACAAGCTCCCGAAGCTGGCGGGCAGTTTTCTCGATATCAGAGACTTTGTTGTGGATGTAAAAGACCTGGCCGTCGCGCAGCAGCTCGCGGCGGATCGCGGCGGCGACCTGCTTGTCCTCCTGCGGGCCGACATACGTCAGCACCGGGTGGCGGTCCTCCGGCGCGGTGGTAATCGACGTCATCTCACGGATGCCGGTCAACGACATCTCCAGGGTGCGCGGGATCGGCGTTGCGGTCATAGTGAGCACGTCCACGTGCGACTTTAGGGCCTTGATGTGCTCCTTGTGCTCCACGCCGAAGCGCTGCTCCTCGTCCACGATGATCAAGCCGAGGTTCTTCCACTGCACACCCGTCTGCAGCAGGCGGTGAGTGCCAATGACCACGTCGACCGAACCATCCGCCAGCCCCGCCATGATCTTCTTCGAATCAGCGGCGGAGGTGAAGCGGGACAGCTCGCGCACGGTCACGCCGAAGCCATCCATGCGCTGGTTGAACGTGGAGAAGTGCTGCTGAGCTAGCAGCGTCGTGGGCACGAGCACGGCAACCTGTTTGCCGTCCTGCACCGCCTTGAACGCGGCGCGCACAGCCACCTCAGTTTTGCCGAAGCCCACGTCGCCCACGATCACGCGGTCCATCGGCGTCGGCTTTTCCATGTCCGCTTTCACGGCTTCGATAGCGGTGAGCTGGTCCTCCGTCTCCACGAACGGGAAGGCGTCTTCCATCTCGTGCTGCCACGGCGTATCCGGCGCGAACGCGTGGCCCGGCGCGGCTTGGCGCTTGGCGTAGAGCTCCACCAGCTCGCCGGCGATCTCACGCACCGCGGCGCGCGCCTTGCGCTTGGTGGATTTCCAGTCCGAGCCGCCCATTTTGCTAAGCGACGGCTTCTCGCCCCCGGTGTACTTGCTCAACAGGTCCAGCGATTCCATGGGCACCCACAGCTGGTCCCCGGGCTGGCCGCGCTTGGCCGGCTGGTACTCCAGCACGATGTACTCGCGGCGTGAAGCTTCGTCGCCGGCTTTGACGGTGCGCTCCGCCATCTTCACAAACTTGCCGATGCCATGGGTGTCGTGTACCACGAAGTCGCCGGGCTGCAGCGCCAGCGGGTCGACCCGGTTGCGGCGGCGCGGAGCTCGTCGTTTAGCGCCTGCGATGTCGCCCACGCGGTTACCGGTGACGTCCGTTTCTGTGACCACCACAAGGTTCGGCCCGCCAAAGACGAGGCCCGCGTGCGACAGGGCCTGGTAGAGAGTGACCGCGCCCTCGACAGGTTCGAGTCCCGGTGTGGCCACGCGCGCGGAGATGCCGTGCTCGCGCAGCCGCTCAGCCATGCGGTCGATCGTGCCCTTCGCGGGGGCGACGAACGCCGCCTTGCCGTGGTTTTGCCCGATGTGCAATTTCAGCGTGGCGTAGAGCTGCTCGATCTCTTTCGGGTCGCCCTTGGGCGCGGGTGCCGCCTCGAACTCCAGCGGCAGGGTTGCCGCTTCGTCGGCGGTGAACATGCCGGGCGGCGCGAACGTCCACCAAGCGTTGCCGGCCTTGTGCGCCGAGATTTCCAGCGATTCGTAGGAGCGGTAGGACGACGCGGAGACGTCCAGGCCTTCCACCGCCACGGGGCCCTCCGCGCCCATGGCGGCCGCCTCCCAACCGGCCTCGAGGAATTCGCGGTCGGTGGCTTCCAAGTCCGCGATGCGGGCGCGAACCTTCTCCGGGTTGGTTACCAAGACGATGGAGCCTGCAGGCATGAGCTCAGGCAGGACCGCATACTGCGTATCCGTCAGCGCCGGGATGAGCGCCTCCATCCCGTCCGCCGGCTGCTTCTCCGAAATACGGGTGAGCAGCGAGGTCAGGGTGGGATTCGAGGGGAACTTTCTCACGAGCTCGTCGGCTTTGGCGGCCACGGTATCGTCGATAAGCAACTGCCTCGCGGGGTGCAGCTCGACGGCTCTGACCTCTTCGATAGTGCGCTGGTCCGCGACCGCGAACGAGCGGATGTCGGTGACCTCGTCGCCCCAGAACTCGATGCGCACTGGGTTTTGCGCGGTGGTCGGGAACACGTCGATGATGCCGCCGCGGGTAGCGAACTCGCCGCGCGAGGCCACCATGTCCACATGGTTGTAGGCGAAGTGGACGAGCATCTCCGTCAGCGCCTCAAAGTCCTGCTCCTGGTCCACGGCAACCTGGATCGGCTCCACCGCCGGCAAGACCGGCTGGCACACCGCGCGCGCCGCGGCGACAACCACCCGTGGCATATCCCACAGCACCTTCGACCGGCGGCCCACAATATCCGCGGCCGGTGAGAGGCGCTCGTGCGGCAACGTCTCGTACGCCGGGAACTGCGCGACCTTCTCCTCACCGAGGATGGCCTTGAGCTCCGCCGCCAGATCCTCCGACTCATGGCCCGTAGCCGTGACCAGCAACAACGGAGCCTCTCGGGCAATAGCGCCCGCAGCCCACGAGCGGGTCTGGTCAATGCCAGTCACGTGCAGCGAATCCTCGCCCACATGGGTGACAAGACCCTTCAACTTCGGATCCGTCAGCGCCGCAGTGAGCAGTCCGCCGAGAACGGGAGGGGTGCTTTCAGTCATGTCCTTTTACACTTCCTTTTCTGCGGACACCGCGGTTCCTTGCGGCGAAGGGTCTCCTGCGAACACTCGTGGCTGCGCCTCCATCCCCCGCAACCCGTTCCAGCACAAGTTGGAAATGTGCGCCGCGACAGTGTGCTTGTCCGGGGTGCGCTCATCCAGCCACCACAGCGCCGAGTTGGAGACAGTGCCAACAAGCGCCTGACCGTACAGCCCCGCCATCGCCTCGTCGAGTCCGCGGTGCTTAAACGCTTCTGCCAGCAGGTGGGACACCTCCGCCGTAACACGGTTCAAGATCGTGGAGTACGTCCTGCCCTCCCCCGGCAGCTGACCGTGGGCGAGAATGATGAACCCATCCGTTTCCTCCTCCACGTACGTGAGCAGGGCGTGCACACCACGCTCGATGCGCTCGCGCCACGGGCCGGTCTGGATGTTCGACGTAATCGTGCGTTCCAGCCGCGCCATCTCCAGCCGCACAACCTCCTGGTACAGGCCCTCCTTGCTGCCGAAGTGCTCGTACACCACCGGCTTGGACACCCCGGCGCGCGCCGCGATCTCCTCCATGGTTACGCCGTCGAAACCCCGTTCTGCGAATGCTTGGCGCCCCACTCCGACCAATTGGTCTCTGCGTTGGGGTGCTGTCATCCGCGTTCGAGCCATGCGCCCTAGCTTAGAGCGTCGGTTTCACCACCCCGTCTTTGGCAGCACACGGGTCTGGTCTACAATCAGCCTTGCTGTTCCCCATGGTGTAATCGGCAACACTACGGTTTTTGGTACCGTCATTCTAGGTTCGAGTCCTGGTGGGGAAGCTTTTTTATTGGAGGGGTACATGAAACGCCACGTTGCTTGGCTTCTGTCGTGCGGTTTGCTCGTGGGGTGCGCATCTACGCCTCCGCCTATCGACGAACCTTCGGCCCACCCCCACACCACAACCCCCACCGCCCAACCGGGTTCTGCAGCCGCAGCCGCAGCCGACAGCACATCCGCTGGTGGCGCTTCAACTAGCAGCACCACGCCTGCCGCTTTTCACTTCAAGAGCGGCACCCTCGAAATCGGCGACTTTGACCCCTACGCCCTCGGCGACAACCTTTTCGACCCCTGCACCGAGATCTCCCCCGAGGAATTCGCTGCCGCCGGCTTCGAAAACGTGGAGCCGATCCCCGAGGAGTACGCGGGACTGGCGCGGGGTATCAAGGTTTGCGATGTTTCGAAACATGACGATGTTCCTAGTGAGGGTTTCAGCAACAACAATGCGAATCAAAAGATCATCGAATCCCAAACATCCCTGATTACAAACTTCCGCTCCGAAAGGGTCCCCGAGATTTTCGTCTTCGGGCCGAAGAGTGGTCATAGCTCTAGCTGTTACGCCCAACTGGATACCCCACGTGGCGGTATTGTGTCTCAGGTTGCTGGATGGGACGGCGTTCACAGTCAAGAGCGGACTTGTGAGATTGCAGTTCGGAATCTGGAGGAACTTCTTTTGACTCATTCAAGATAAGGCTGTCCATTTCAGTGGACAATCCCTTTTCTCAGCGCAAGACCCCAGATACCGTCGTAGGCAGAAAACAACAATTTGGGGGCCTAATGCAATTGTTTCTTGATTCCGATGCTGTGAATACAGCGATTGATCAGCTACGCGCAGTAACTATTCGCTTATCTAAGGGTGTTCGAGCTGAAAATTTGTACTCCCTCTCCACCTTCTCCACCGCCAGCGGCCTGGATGAAGCTGGCGAGCGGCTCAGTCCGATCGGGGATGAACGCGCACCGGAAGCGAACCAGGCGATTGCGCTGTATCTCAAGCACACAGCCGATAACCTCTGGTTGGCGTTGACTAACACGCAGCAAACCGACGAATCGTTCTCGGGGATGATGGGGTCGATGCTGTCACCGCTGCGTAACACTGCAGCTACTCTCACTCCGCTGTACTCCGCTGGCTTCCAGCAGCTGAAAACTGCCGACCCGAAAACGAACACCTTTGACAACGCGGCCGTGTCGGGGGCGTCCGAGTCTTCACTTTTGTCAGCAGACCGCAAGCTCTCATCGACCGACACCGCGCTGGCGTATTCGGCGTCAGAATTCTGGACGGCTAACGCGCGGCTTATCGAGGACGCGATGGAGGAGCTCAACGGCGTCCATCATTCGTTGAGTTCATCGGCTGACACCATCTGGATCGCGGAAGCGATGAAAAAGGTCACTCAGATCCAAAACGCCGGTCTGGAATATGTGGCAAATTCACGCTCGTTGGCTAACCACACCGAAGCACTCGGCATGGCGGCAGATGCGGAAAGGATGATCGCGTCTGCTGCAGCGTCGGCCTATTTGGCCGCGGAAGACCCAGAGGTGAAAGCGCTCATCGAGTCCGACTATCTGTCCTCGTATGGTTCCCGGATGACGGGCAGCCTCAGCTCGGCGATCCCCAGCTTCAACCGCTTGCTCCCCGACGCGGGAGCGCTCCCCACGCTTCCGTATGCGAGTACGGATGTCCCCACACCAGCTGCTACCTCGTTCGAGCCAACGCCCCTGCCCGCGGGACTCCGGGACGCACTGACGCAGCGCGGACTCGGCGACCTAGCCCACGCGAAAACTCCCGCAGAGGTCATCCACCAATTCGGTCGCCCAACACCGGAGACGTTCGAGCGCATCGCTGCAGGTGCAGCGCCGACCCAGGCCGCTTCCGCGGTTTTGGCACCGCCAGCGCCAACGGCAGCAGGCAGCTTTGCTGTGAACGGGCCCGGAGCCGCTGCTTCTCCCTTCACCCCCGCCCCCATCGGCGGGTTCAGCCAACCGGCCGGTGGTGGAAGCACCACGGGAGCGGCCACCGCAATAGGAGCACCAGGTCTCGCACACCCAGGCAACGTTTCCTCTGGCAGAGCCGCTACCGGCGTCGGCGCCGCAGCAAGCCGCACCCCAGGTTCGGTATCCGCCTCGGGAACTGGCGGGGGATCTCGGTCGGGAACGGGTTTTGGCAACAGGTCGCAGACAGGTGTGGGCGCGGGCACGGTCAACACGGGCGCTGCACCTGGGGCCGGACGCGGTGGCGGCACTGTTGCAGGCGGCTTGGGAACCCCGCGCGGCGGTGCCCTCGTGGGTAGCGCAGCGGGGGCGGGAATGACTGGCGGCGGGATGAACCCGGCTCGACCAGGCTTTAGCGGTGCCGGATTCGGCAGCGCTGCGAACACCGGTTCCGGGCCGGGCTTAGGCGCAGGCTCAGGCGCTACCGGCGGGTCCGGCAACATCGGTGCCCACGGCGCTGGTACGGGCGCCGGAGTTGGAGCGGGTGCCCACGGTGCAGGCTCGTCGGGTACCAGTGGCACGTACGCTGCGGCCGGGACTGCCGGTGGAAATGCACAGAACGGCCAGGGAGTACGCGGAGGCGCCGTTGCGGCTGGCCCAATGGGAGCTGCGGGTGCAAACCGGAGCCGCGGGCGGGACAAGTCCAGTGCGAAGGTCCGCACCGTCACTAGCGCGGTGGAGCGAGACGGCAACCTCAAGGCACTGCTCGGCGACGCGCCGCTGCTGCTACCTTCCGTGATCGGCCACAACGTCCGCGGCTAAAACGCGCAAAAGAAGGCGCCCCGGTGCTGACATGCACCAGGGCGCGGACGTAGGGCTGGCGCCTATTCGCCGTGGATGTTCGGCAGTTTGAGGTTGGGCTCCTGACCCGGCTCAACCACCACGAACTGGCCCATCATGCCGGAGTCCTCGTGGTTGAGCATGTGGCAGTGGTACATGTACGCAAGGGTCGGATCCGGGTAGTAGCCGATGTCTACCAGCAGCGTCACGGTTGCCAGCGGCGGCACCTCAATTGTGTCGTGCCAGCCTGCAGTGAACTCCACCTCGCCGTTTTCCACGCCCTGGACTGCGAATCGCGCGTTGTGCACGTGGAAGTTGTGCAGCATGTCGTCGTTCTCGTTCGTCACATGCCAGATCTCCGGGCCCTTGTGGTCGACGGCGAAGTCCACACGCGTCATGTCCATGGATTTGCCGTTGATTTCCATGTTCTTCATCCGGAACTCGCGCTCCACTCCGGTGGGCTGGGGCAGCTCGAACGGCACGAGCTTATCCGCCAGCGCGGGCGAGGCGGGAGCATCCTCAGCCGGGGCAACGATCTCCAGCAGGTCGAACACGTCGGTGGCACCGAACGTTTCGGCGGTGTCCTTATCGGGCAGCCCACCCCAGTTGGGCAGCTTGTCGTCGCGCAGCGTGAGGTCCTTGCCCGGCTCGAGGTCGACCACGATCTCAACTCGCTCGCCGGGGCTGAGCAGCACGCCGTCGACTTCGACCGGGGATTCCAGGAAGCCCTGGTCCGTTGCCACCACGTGGAACGGCGCGCCCAGGGTGAGGTAACGGAAGCGCAGTACCGCGCCGTTGAGCACGCGCAGACGTACGCGGCGGGTGGTGGCCTCGAAACGGGGCTTGGTAATGCCGTTGATCAGCGGGGTGTCGCCGACCCAGCCGCTTTCCTCGTCGAGCTGGCCGTCTTCGGTGAAGTTGGCGTCGCCGATGATCACGGGGATGTCATCCACGCCGTAGTCGTTTGGCAGGCCGGGGAAGACGGAATCGTCGTCGTCAAGCACGATGCCACCGGCGAGCCCGCGGTAGGCGTGCAGCGCCGACTTCTCGTGCGGGTGCGGGTGGTACCAGCAGGTCGCGGCAGCCTGATCGACGGTCCACGACGGCGACCACGACTCGCCCGGATCGAACATCAGGGCCGGTCCGCCGTCTGCCGTGGCTGGCAGGTGCAGGCCGTGCCAGTGCACGACGGTCGCCTCCGGCAGCTCGTTGTGTACGGTCATGTCGATCTGCTCGCCGCGGCGCATGTACAGCGTGGGCCCGAGCCAGGGGCCGTTGAAACCCCAGGTCTTGGTCATCGTCCCAGGCACGATCTCAAACTCACCCTCCTGCGCGGTGAGTTCGAAGCGCCGAGTGTTGCCGTCAAGCTCGCCTTCGTACAGCGGCGGAATGGGCAGGGGCCGAGCCTCCGCATCAGCGCCACGTGGTTCGGGCTGGGTTGAGCACGCCGTTGCGCCAGATGCAGCAGCGGCGGCCGCTACCGCCAACACGGATCCTTTGAAAAACGTTCGTCTGCTCATCTTCATTGCGCCTCCAGGTTCGCTGATCATCCCTTTCGACCCTACTATCCGAACCATGCATAACGAGGAACACAATGCACGCCGCTTCATCTGGTCGAACGGTTTGCAAAACATCGGCGACCAGATCGTCGCCCCCAAGACCGTGCTGCCATGGCTATTCAACGCGGCCAGCGTGCCTGCAGTTCTGACATCGTTCCTCGTGCCAATCCGCGAATCCGGCTCAATGCTGCCGCAGGCGTTTTTGAGCCCGTGGGTGACTTCTCAACGCTCGCGCAAGCGCGTGTGGCTCATCGGGTCGTGGGGTCAAGCGCTCGCCGCGGCGCTGATCGCGGTGAGCGCCCTGCTTCTCGACGGAGCTTCGCTCGGCGCCGCCGTCCTCATCCTGTTGGCCGCCCATGCGTTATTCCGCTCCCTGTGCTCGCTTGCCGGCAAGGATGTGCAGGGCCGCACCATTTCCAAGGGCCGTCGCGGCGACATCACCGGACGCGCCACTGCCCTGGCCGGAGGCTTCACCCTGGCGATCGGCCTGATCCTTTCCTTCTTGCCCAATAACTTGCCCCAGTGGGCGATCGCGGCGCTCCTCGCGGTGGGCGCGTCCACATGGGCGCTAGCCGCGCTTGTCTTCAACGGCATCGACGAGCCGGAGGCAGAACCAGAAAATAAGGACGGGCAGAATCTGCGGGAGATGTGGGCGTTGGTCAAAAGCGACCACGACCTGCAGCGCTTCTTGATGGTGCGCTCGCTCATGTTGGTCACGGCTTTGTCCACCCCGTTCATCGTGGTCATGGCCGGCAACGAGGGCGCGGATTTGACGGGCCTGGGCGCCTTCGTCATTGCCTCGGGCGGCGCGTCCCTGCTGGGCGGGAGGATTTCAGGAAAGCTGTCCGACAAGTCGTCGAAACGCACGATGGCGTGGGCCGCGGGAGTGGCCTCCACCGTTATCGTTCTGCTTGTCCTCAGCGCCCGTATGGCTTCCAGCGGCGTGAACGCATGGGTGATGCCGCTGGGGTTCTTCCTGGTCAACTTGGCACACACTGCGGTTCGCGTGAGCCGCAAGACGTATCTGGTGGATATGGCGGACGGCGACAAGCGCACGATGGTCACAGGCGCTTCCAACACGGTTATGGGCGTGGTGCTCCTTGTTGTCGGCGCTATTTCGTCGGCTATTTCCGTCCTTGGCCCCCAGGCCGCGCTGCTGTTTCTCGCCGTCGTGGGCTACGCCGGTGTGGTCGGCGCGCGGAACCTGAAAGAAGTCTCGGCCGCCAGCTCCTAAGCGTTATGCTGGTTACCGACAAATCCGCAACTCCCAAGGAGCATTCGAGTGCCTACCCACTTCGAACGTGCCGTTGTCGTGCTCGCGGCCGGCGCAGGAACACGCATGAAGTCCGACCGCCAGAAAACGCTGCACGAAATCGGCGGCCGCAGCCTGCTGTCCCACTCCCTCCACGCAGCAGCCGGTGTGCACCCGGAGCACTTGGTCGCGGTGGTGGGCCACCAGCGCGATCAGGTGGCACCTGCGGTTGAGCAGATCGCCGAGCAGATGCACGTGGAGATCCGCCAGGCCGTCCAGGAGGAGCAAAACGGCACCGGCCACGCGGTGCAGGTGGGTCTGTCCGCCATCCCGGATTTCGACGGCACCGTGGTGGTCACCAACGGCGACGTGCCGCTGCTCACGCCGGAGACGCTGCAGGCGCTCGTGGAGCAGCACGAGGCGGAGCGCGCCGCGGTGACGGTGCTCTCGCTCGAGTTCGACAACCCCACCGGCTACGGGCGCATCATCCGCGGCGAGGCGGGCGACGTGCTCGAGATCGTGGAGGAAAAGGACGCTACCGACGAGCAGCGCAAGGTCCGCGAGGTCAACTCGGGCGTGTTCGCATTCGACGCGGCGGTATTGCGCAACGCACTCGAACGCGTCACCCCGGATAACGCCCAAGGCGAGTTCTACATCACCGACGTGCTGGGCATTGCGCGGGGCGACGGTCTACGGGTCACTGCGTTTACGGCCCCCGACGCCCGCGAACTGGCGGGCGTGAACGACCGGGTGCAGTTAGCGGAGGCAGGCAAGGAGCTCAATCGGAGGCTCGTGGAGAAGGCGATGCGGAACGGCGCAACCGTCATCGATCCTGCAACGACCTGGATCGGTGTCGAGGTGGAGATTGGCCGCGACGTGGTCATCCACCCGAACACGCAGCTGTGGGGCTCTTCCGTCATCGGCGACGGTGCACAGATCGGGCCGGACACTACGCTGACCGACATGGAGGTTGGCGCCCGCGCCAAGGTTGTTCGCACCCAGGGCGAGCTCGGCGTCATCGGTGAAGAAGCCACGGTGGGCCCGTTCACCTACATCCGCCCGGGCACCGAACTCGGTGCCCGTGGCAAGCTCGGCGGCTTTGTCGAGGCGAAGAACGCGAAGATCGGCGAGGGTTCCAAGGTGCCACACCTGACCTATATCGGCGATGCGACTGTGGGCAAACACTCCAACATCGGCGCAAGCTCCGTGTTTGCTAACTACGACGGCATTAACAAGCACCACACCACCATCGGCGACTACTGCCGCACCGGCTCCGACACCATGTTTGTCGCACCCGTGACCATCGGTGATGGGGCCTACACCGGCGCGGGTACAGTGGTCACCGAAGATGTGCCGCCGGGCGCGCTCGCCATCAAGGAGGGCCGCCAGCGCAACATTGACGGCTGGGTGGAAGAACGCCGCCCGGGCACGGAAGCGGCCGAGGCAGCAAAGGCAGCGAAGGCCGGCAACAACGCGAAGCGAGAGGGTTAATACATGACTGGTTACTCCACCGAAAGCCACAAAGACCTCAAGGTCTTCACAGGCCGCGCCCACCCGGAGCTCGCGGAGGCAGTAGCGAAAGAGCTCGGCATCGAGCTCGTGCCCACCACCGCACGCGACTTCGCCAACGGCGAGATTTTCATCCGCTTCGAAGAGTCCGTCCGCGGCGCCGACTGCTTTGTCATGCAGTCCCACGCCCAGCCGCTGAACAAGTGGTTGATGGAGCAGCTGATCATGATCGACGCGCTCAAGCGCGGCTCCGCGAAGCGCATCACCGCGATCCTGCCGTTCTACCCCTACGCCCGCCAAGACAAGAAGCACCGCGGCCGCGAGCCGATCTCTGCCCGCCTCATCGCGGACCTGCTCACCACCGCCGGTGCGGACCGCATCGTGTCTGTGGACCTGCACACCGACCAAATCCAGGGCTTTTTCGACGGCCCGGTGGATCACATGCACGCCATGCCGATCTTGGTGGACTACATCAAGTCGAAGTACCCGCTGGACAACCTCTGCGTGGTCTCCCCCGACGCTGGCCGCGTGAAAACGGCCGAAAAGTGGGCCAACGCGCTCGGCGACGCACCCATGGCGTTCGTGCACAAGACCCGCGACATCGATGCCGCGAATAAGGTTGTGTCCAACCGCGTCGTCGGTGAGGTCGAAGGCAAGGACTGCATTCTTCTCGACGACATGATCGACACCGGCGGCACCATCGCCGGCGCTGTGGGCGTGCTGAAAGAAGCCGGCGCGAAGTCCGTTGTCATCGCCTGCACCCACGGCGTGTTCTCGAACCCGGCCCGCGAGCGCCTCTCCGAGTGCGGCGCGGAGGAAGTCATCACGACCGATACCTTGCCGCAAAACACCGAGGGCTGGACCAACCTCACGGTGCTCTCCATTGCCCCACTGTTGGCCAAGACCATTCGCGAGATCTTCGAGAATGGCTCCGTGACCACCCTGTTCGAAGGCCAGGCATAAGTCGCAATATCGCGACAGCCGCGACAGCCGGGGCAGCTCCACCGCTGCCCCGGCTGTCGCGCATACGTGAAGGACGCACATGCACGACCGCTACGCACCGTCGGTGGAATTCACCCCCGACCTCGAACACGCGAAAGCCATGTTCGACAACGACGCCACTCTGGAGTACCTCGGCGCGACGATCACGCGGCTGGAGCCGGGCCTAGCGGAAGGCGAATTTACCGTTGAGGCCAGGCACGCCAACGGCTTCGGCGTCTGCCAGGGCGGTGTGTTGTTCACGTTCGCCGACGCGCTGTTCGGCGGCGCCGCCAACTCCCGCCGCACCGACCCGACAGTTAGCGCACAGTCCGAAATGATCTACCTCGCCCCCGCCAAAGTCGGCCGCACCATCCGGGGCGTGGCCCGCGAGCGCCACACGTGGGGGCGTAACGGCCTTTCGGACGTCACGCTTTACGACGGCGATACCGCCATCGCCGAATTCCGGGGCATGTCCCGCACCACCACCCGACCACCGACAGGAAACTAACGTGAGCCTGCAGGAACAGGGCCTCAATCGAGGCGTGAAGAGTAGGCAATTGATGATGATTGCCTTTGGCTCGTCGATAGGCACGGGCTTGTTTTTGGGCTCCGCGGGCTCGATCCAGTACGCGGGCCCGGCGGTGTTGATCTCTTTCGCCATCGTCGGTGCGGTCGTGTACTTCCTCATGCGAATGCTCGGGGAGATGGCGGTGGAGCACCCTGTCTCCGGCTCCTTCGCGGCGTACTCGCGCGAATACATCTCCCCCGTTGCCGGCTTTATTACTGGCTGGAATTGGTGGTTTACCACCGTCGTTGTGGGCATGCTGGAGCTCACCGCCATGGGTACGTTTCTTGACTACTGGTTTCCCGGGCTTCCGCACTGGGTCACCGCGCTGGTGACCCTGCTGTTGGTGGTGGGGCTCAACGTGCTGAACGTCCGCGTGTTCGCGGAGACCGAATACTGGCTGTCCTTGGTCAAGGTGGCCGCGCTGGTGCTCATGATCGTGCTGGGGTTCGCTCTTGTGACGGGCCTCGGGCCTGAACCGGCGATCGGCTTTGCCAACATCACCGAGCACGGCGGGTTCATGCCGAACGGACTGTCCGGCGTGCTCTTCGCACTGGTGGCCGTGACGTTTACGTTTGGCGGCATCATGTCCATCGGCACCGCGGCCGGCGAAGCGGACAACCCGGAAACTGCCATCCCGCGTGCGGTGAACTCGGTGGTCTGGCGCATCCTGGTGTTCTACCTGGGCGGCATCGGCACGATTCTCCTCCTCGCGCCGTGGAACGAGCAGGAGGCGAGCGAAAGCCCGTTCATTCGCGTGCTCACCGGCGTCGGGTTCGGACCAGCTGCGACGGCCCTCAACGTGGTCATTGTGGTAGCCGTGTTCTCCGTGCTCAACACGATGACTTATTCGGGTGCGCGCATGCTGCGCGACCTCGCCCGCAACGGCCAAGCACCTCGCGTCTTCGCCGAGACTAGCGCGAAGGGCCTGCCCACCAAGGCGTTGCTTTTCGACGCCGCGCTCATGGGCATCGTCGTCATCTTGAACTTCTTCTTTGAGGGCAAAATTTTCGCGGTCTTGCTGGCCATCATCGTGGGCACCGAACTCATCACCTGGGCAGGCATCTGCATTTCCCACCTGAACTTCCGCAAACGCGAGACGAGTGCGACCTTTCCAGCTCCGTTCTACCCAGTGGCAAATTGGGTGTGCATCGCGTTTTTCATCCTCGTCCTCGTGCTCATGGGTATTCTTCCGGAATACCGCATGGGCCTTGCCACGCTGACCGGCTGGATCATCGTCCTCGGTCTCATTTCACTGACCACGCAACGCAGGAGCCGCGCATGATCCGACCCGACCTTGAGTCGCTGCCAGCCTATGTTCCAGGTGCTCGCAATGAGCGCGCGATCAAACTTTCCTCCAACGAATGTGCGGAGGAGCCGCTGCCGTCTGTGCAGGAGGCAATGTCGCGCGCATTAGCCACCATGAACCGCTACCCGGATATGGGTGCGGTAGAGCTGCGCGCGGCACTTGCCCGGCACTTGGGGGTGGACGAGGCGCAAGTCGCTGTTGGCACCGGGTCTTCAGCCCTGTGCCAGCAGTTGGTCACTGCTGCCGCCGGCCCGGGGGACGAAGTGGTGTTCCCCTGGCGCAGCTTTGAGGCCTACCCCATCTTTGCCCAGATCGCCGGGGCGACGCCGGTAGCGGTGCCGCTGACCGCGGATCACCGCGTGGACCTACCCGCACTTGCAGCCGCCGTCACACAGGACACGAAGCTGGTCTTCGTGTGCAACCCGAACAATCCGACAAGCACCACCGTCACGGACGCGGAGTTCGCGGCGTTCATGGCGTCGGTCCCGGAGGACGTGCTCGTCGCTCTCGACGAGGCGTATTTCGAGTACAACCGTGCCGCCGACACGCCTGTCGCCACCGACGTGATCACCCGCTACCCCAATGTGGTGGGGCTTCGCACCTTCTCCAAGGCGTACGGGCTCGCCGGCGCGCGCGTGGGCTACGCGTTCGGGCCGCGCGCCATTATCGAGGCGCTGAACAAGGTCGCCGTGCCGTTCTCCGTGAGCTCAGTGGCGCAGGTCGCGGCGCTCGCCTCCCTGGATGCGCAGGACGAGCTGCACGCTCGTGTCGACGCCACGGTGGCCGAGCGGAGCCGCGTCGTCGAGAAGCTTGGGCTCTCGGAATCCCAAGCCAACTTCGTGTGGCTGCCCAGGGAGGGACAGGACCTAGCGGACAGACTGGCGGCAGAAGGCGTGCTCGTGCGCGTGTTCCCCGAAGGCATCCGCGTGACAGTCACAAACGCCGAGGAAACCGACGCACTGCTGGAGGCTTGGGATCGTGCGCAATGAACGACGCCGCGTCATCGCGGCAACCACCGTCGGCACGGCGATCGAGTGGTACGACTACTTCCTGTACGCCGCCGTCGCCGGCTTGGTGTTTAACAAGATCATGTTCGGCCCGCTCGGTCCGGCTGCGGCGACGATCGCCAGCTTCCTCACCGTCGGGCTTTCGTTCCTCTTCCGCCCGCTGGGCGCTGTACTCGCCGGCCACTTCGGCGACCGGTTGGGGCGGCGCGGCGTGCTTATGGTCACGCTGTTCACCATGGGCACCGCCACCGCGCTGATCGGCCTGTTGCCCACGTATGAGACAGCCGGATGGATTGCACCGGCCGCGCTGGTGGTGCTGCGCATCTTGCAGGGCACTTCCGCCGGCGGGGAATGGGGCTCGGCAGTGCTGCTGGCTGTGGAGCACGCACCGGTGAACAAACGCGGCCTCTACGGCGCCGGCCCCCAGGTCGGTGTCCCGGCGGGCCTCCTGCTTTCCTCAGGTGTGCTGGCGCTAATGACCGTGATCGCCCCCGGAGACGCTTTCCTGCAGTGGGGCTGGCGCGTGCCGTTTTTGCTCTCCATCGGCCTGACGGTTTTGGGCTGGTGGATCCGCACGGGCGTAGATGAGTCGCCGGTTGTTGAAGAGATGCGGGAGGTTGGGGCGCGCAACCCGGTCGGCTCCCTATTCCGCAACCATGCCGGTCTTGTACTGGCCGCAGCACTCATCTTCGCCGCCAACGGCACGGTGGGATACATGACCACCGGGGGCTACATCCAGAACTACGTCACCGACCCGGCGGGGCTCGCGCTGGAGCGCGGCGACATCCTCTGGGCCGTCACCGCCTCCGCCGCCGTGTGGCTGTGCACCACCGCGTTCGCGGGCTGGGTGTCGGACTACATCGGGCGCACGCGGACTCTTGCTATCGGGTTTGTGGTGCAGGCCGCCGGAGTGGCGGCACTGTTCCCGCTGGTGAACACGGGTTCCCTTCCGAAGATCACCACGGCGCTGATATTCCTCACCGTCGGCCTGGGGCTGACCTACGGTGAAATCGGCGCGTTCTACGCCGAGCTGTTTCCCGCCTCCATCCGTGCATCTGGTGCATCAATTTCCTACGCTCTCGGGGCAATTTTGGGCGGTGCGTTTGCGCCCACCATCGCCGCCGCACTGCGCGAGGCGACGGGCGGCACCGCCGCTATCACCGTGTACTTGATGGCGGCAACGCTGGTCGGCCTCGTCGTCACGCTTCTGGTGCGGGACCGGCGCGGGATACCGCTCGGCCACGAACACGAGGAGTTGCAGGCCACCGGGCATTTTGTGTGGCAGGACCGCCCTGTTACCCTGTAGCAGTCTCGGCGAGGGCTTTCGGGCCGTTATCGACGCGATTTGAGATCCTTTTGCGATCACTCGACGAGCACGCATCCGTTCAGTGGTCGCAGGCCCGGCCTGTGGCCCTTCACAGAAGAAGGAGTACACCATGGCTATTACCCCCACCGTTATCAAGGGTGAGCGTCGCGAGGAGTTCGGCAAGGGCTCCGCACGCCGTCTGCGCCGCGACGGCAAGATCCCGGGTGTCCTGTACGAAAAGGGCATCGACAATGTCCACTTCGCGGTCGACCGCATCGAGATGACCGCAGTCGTGCGTAACGACGGCACAAACGCCATCGTTGAGCTGGAGCTCGACGGCGAGAAGCTGCTCGCCATGGTCAAGCACATCGACCAGAACGTGCTGACCCTCGAGATCGACCACATCGACCTGTTCGGCATCAAGCGCGGCGAAAAGGTCACCGTCGAGGTCCCGGTTGTCACCGAGGGCGAGGCAGCTCCGGAAGCGGTTGTGCTGCAGGAGGCCGACGTGGTGGAGATCGAGATCGACGCCCTGTCCATCCCGGACGAGCTCACCATCTCCATCGAGGGCAAGGAGATCGGCGACACGCTGTACGCGTCCGACCTCCAGCTGCCGGCCGGCGCGGAGCTCATCTCCGACCCGGAGACCCTGCTGGTCAACGTCACCTACCAGGAGGTCGACGAAGACCTCGAGGCCGCTGCAGAGGAAGCCGAGGAGGGCGGCGCTGAGGCTGGCGCTGACGCCGACGCAACCGTCGAGATCGCAGACGGCGGCGAGGGCGACGAGGGCGAAAACCAGTAAATCCCTGCCCCCAACGGCCACAGGTGCCTCACCTGTGGCCGTTGTTTTATGCCGGTTATCCTCGTACGCGTGACTATTTTGATCGTCGGCTTGGGCAACCCCGGCCCGCAGTACGCCGCCACGCGCCATAACGCCGGCGTGTTCGTAGTCGAGGAGCTGCTGGGCCGCGCCACACCGATGCCCGCCCAGCTTGCAGCTCACAAGCGCACCAACACGGAGATCGCAGAGCTTGCGAAGGGGCGTTTGCTTGCCGACGACCATGCGGTCCTCGCCCGCACCCGGTCCTTCATGAATCTCTCCGGCGGCCCGGTGAAGGCATTGATGGATTACTTCAGCGTCAAACCCGAAGACCTCTACGTGGTCCACGACGAACTGGACTTGGAGCTCGGCGAGGTCAAGCTGCGCCGCGGCGGCGGCGACCACGGCCACAACGGGCTGAAGTCCGTCACCAAGTCGCTCGGCGGCAAGCCCTACAACAAGGTGGCGGTGGGGATCGGCCGCCCGCCCGGGCGCATGGCGCCGGCGGATTACGTGCTCAAACCATTCAGCGCGAAGGAACAGGTAGACCTGGCTATCGCGGCCGCGGACGCGGCTGACGAGATCTTGCGCGCGATAGGCTAGCGGCCATGAAGCTTGCCACGATCAGGACCGGAGACACCACCACTGCTGCACGCCTTATCGACGACGACAGGGCGGTGAAGCTCAGGGCGGAAGACGTGGGCGAGCTATTGCGCTGTGGCAGCTTCGACGAGGGCGAAGAATTCACCTTCGCAAAGGAGGACCTGGCACCCGTGATCCCGCGGCCCGGCAAGATCATCTGCGTCGGGCTGAACTACGCCAAGCACATTGCGGAGATGGGCCACGAGCGGCCGGATGTGCCCGCCTTGTTCATCAAGTACCCGGAAGCGCTGATCGGCCCTTACGACGACGCCGAGGTGCCCGGCTTCAACGCCGACACCCTGGATTTCGAGGGCGAGCTGGCCGTGATCATCGGCGCTCGGGCCCGCCACGTCAACGAAGCAGACGCGGCAGACTACATCGCGGGCTACGCCGTGATCAACGACTACACCCAGCGTCACTACCAAAAGCGCACGCAGCAGTGGCACCAGGGCAAGTCCCTGGAGAAGACCGCCGGGTTCGGCCCGTGGTTGGACACCGAATGGCAACCGTGCCCGGCGCTCACGACCACGCTCAACGGCGAGGTCATGCAGCATGCCCCCACCGACGACCTGGTGTTCACCCCGGCGAAGCTGGTGGAGTTCATCTCACACCTCTACCCGCTCGAGCCGGGCGATGTGATCGCCACCGGCACCCCGGACGGTGTCGGCCACGCCCGGGACCCGAAGCGCTACCTGCGCGACGGCGACACAGTGCGCGTTGAGATCGAGGGCCTCGGCGCGATCGAGAACACCACCCGCGTGGTCTAGCGGGCATGCCCCCGAGCGCCGATACTGCCTCCCAAATACGCTTCGATCTCTGCCGCCGGTGCGGCCATGAGCTCGCCGCGATCTGCCCCGACGAGGCAGTAGTCGTTGTCCTTGGTCATCGGGCGCAGGTAGGGGTAGGTGGGCGGCAAGTCCGGGTGGGCGCGGGTGAACTCGGTTTCCACCCCGCTCGCCCACCGTCCGGAAAACGCCCGCGAGACCACAGCGGGCGCACTTGAGCGCAGCAGCTCGCGGTTGCGCGGGCTCGTGCCCGCTTCATCCGCCAGCAGGAACGCGGTGCCGCACGCAACGGGCACATCTAGCTTGGCCACGTCCTCCGGCCCCCGCACCCCTCCCGCGGCGATCACCAGCCCGTTCACGAGCGCTAGCAGTGCTTCCAATGCACGTTGGTCCGGCTCGTTGTGTTGGTTCCACGTGCCGCGGTGCCCTCCGGCGCGCGGGCCTTGGACGATCACACCGTCGACTCCCCTGCGCTGCGCCTCTGCGATTTCGGCCGGGCTGGTTACCGTCGCCCATGCCTCAGAACCGACGGTATGCAGCTGGGCGATTTCGGCCTCGCTGAAACATCCGAACGTGGACGACACCACGGCAGGTGCGGCGTCAAGCACAAGGGCAAACTTCTCGGCGTAATCGGACACCACGTCCGGGACTTCGGTGCCGAGGCGGCGGGCGACCGTGAGGACGTCGTCAGGCAGAGGTTCAGGCTGCGGCACAAACAGGTTGGCGCCGAACGGCGGCTCGCTTTCCGCGAGCCAGGCGCGGGCCTGCGCCACGGTGCAGGTACCCAGCGCGATGAACCCGAACTGGACGGCGTTGACGAGCGCGGGCGTGGAGGGCCCACCGGCCATGGGTGCTGCGATCACACTAGGAAAGTCCATGGCTAGAGTATGCGCCATGTTCGGATTCTTCAGGCGCAAACGCACCCCGCAACTCCAGGCGGATTGGCTCGTGGTGGGCTTGGGCAACCCCGGCGCCAAATACGCTGCCACCAGGCATAACGTGGGCTACGTGGCGCTCGGCGAGCTAGCCGGCGGGCTGCAACCTGTACCGGGAATCAAAGCCCGCGTGCAGGTGCGTGACGGGGTGGCGTACGCGCGGTCGACGACGTACATGAACACCACCGGCGAAGCTGTCGGGCCGCTAGCCAAGCAGCTCGGCGTGGCGCCCGACCACATCATCGTCATCCACGACGAGCTGGATCTCCCAGCGGGGACGATGCGGGTCAAGCTCGGCGGGAACGAGAACGGCCACAACGGGCTGAAGTCAATCACCGAGCACCTGGGCACGCGCGACTACCTGCGGGTGCGAATCGGCATCGGGCGGCCACCGAAAGGGGTGACGGTGCCGGATTGGGTGCTTGGGCCGGTCGAAGGCGAGGTCCCGGTGGGAACCGCGGCGCAGGCGGTGCGCCTGCTCATCACAGACGGGCTGCAGAAGGCGCAGAACGTCATCCACGCGCGCTAGCTGGCGGCCTCTTCAAGATCGCTGAGCAGACGCAAGAGTGCTGCATGTTGGCGCTCGCGCGGGGCGAACGACCCGCCCTCGACGTCGTCGCCGAAGATGTGGAGCGCCACCTGGTTGCGGATGTCCACCATGGACAGGTTTGCCACAATCTGGCGCCAGTGCTCCACCGCGCGCACGCCGCCCTCGCCGCCGTAGCTGACAAACGCGACGGGCTTGCCGGCCCACTCCCCGTACAGCGAATCGAAGGCGTTTTTCATCGTCCCCGGCACGGAATGGTTGTACTCGGGGGTGACAAAGACGTAGCCGTCGCACGCATCCACAGCCTCGGACCAGCGGGCCACCACCGGGTCGTCGTACTGCTTGTTGGCGGCGCCCGACACAGTCTCTGCCACCAGGTGAGGAACGTTGAAATCCGCGAGGTCGAGCAGGCGGTACTGCACGTCGCGCTCGCCTGCGGCTTCGATCACCCAGGAAGCTACACTCTCGCCGATGCGTCCGCTACGGACCGAACCGAGGAACACTCCGATTGTTGTCATAGACACGACTGTACTTGGCCGAAGGTGCGTCGATAAGCTAGCTGCTCATGAGCACCGTTTCCGAGGCCTCCCGCCGCCGCACTTTCGCCGTCATCGCCCACCCGGACGCCGGTAAGTCGACGATCACCGAGGCGCTGGCATTGCACGCCCACGTGATTTCGGAGGCTGGCGCGGTGCACGGCAAGGGCAACCGCAAGTCCACGGTGTCGGACTGGATGGAAATGGAAAAGGAACGCGGCATCTCGGTCGCGTCCTCCGCGCTACAGTTCGAGTACGCACCAGACGCTCACGAGGGCGAGCCGTACGTGATCAACCTGGTGGACACCCCGGGCCACGCGGACTTCTCCGAGGACACCTACCGCGTGCTCTCCGCCGTCGACGCTGCAGTCATGCTTATCGACGCAGCCAAGGGCCTTGAGCCCCAAACCCTGAAACTCTTCCGCGTCTGCAAAGCGCGCGGGCTACCCATTGTCACCGTGATTAACAAGTGGGACCGCGTGGGCCGCGAGCCGCTCGAGCTTGTGGACGAGATTGTCACCGAAATCGACCTCCAACCCACCCCGCTGTACTGGCCGGTAGGCGAGGCGGGCGACTTCCGCGGCCTGGCCCACGTCGACGCCGAAGGCTCAATCGACGGGTACGTGCACTTCACCCGCACCGCCGGCGGCTCCACCATCGCGCCCGAAGAGCACTACAGCGTTGACGAGGCCGCCGCGAAAGAAGGCGACGTGTGGGACACCGCCGTCGAGGAGGCGGAGCTGCTGCTCGAAGACGGCGCGGTGCACGACCAGCAGCTGTTCGAGCAGTGCATCACCTCCCCCATCATCTTCGCCTCCGCGATGCTGAACTTCGGCGTGCACCAGATTCTGGACACGCTGTGTGCCATCGCGCCCGCGCCGGAGGGACGCGCGTCCGACCCCAAGGCCGTTGAGGCGTCCACCACGGCGATGGAGGAGCAGCGCGAAGTGGGCGACGACTTCTCCGGCGTGGTGTTCAAGGTGCAGGCCGGCATGGACAAAAACCACCGGGACACACTCGCGTTCATGCGCGTGGTCTCCGGCGAGTTCGACCGCGGCATGCAGGTCACTCACGCGCAATCCGGACGCAGCTTTTCCACGAAGTACGCGCTAACCGTGTTCGGCCGCAACCGCGACACCGTGGACACCGCGTACCCGGGCGACATCATCGGCCTGGTCAACGCGGGTGCGCTCGCGCCCGGCGACACGATCTACGCCGGCAAGAAGGTGCAGTTCCCGCCGATGCCCCAGTTCGCGCCGGAGCACTTCCGCACCCTGCGTGCGAAGTCGCTGGGCAAGTACAAGCAGTTCCGCAAGGCGCTGGACCAGCTGGACGCCGAGGGCGTTGTGCAGATTCTGCGCAACGACCTGCGCGGCGACGCCGCCCCGGTCATGGCGGCCGTGGGCCCCATGCAGTTCGAGGTCATGCAGGCACGCATGGAAAACGAGTACAACGTCGAGACCGTCACCGAGCCGATCCCTTACTCCGTTGCCCGGCGCACCGACGCTGAGTCCGCCCCCGAGCTTGGCCGTCAGCGCGGCGTGGAGATTTTCACCCGCACCGACGGCGAACGTATCGCCCTATTCGGCGACAAGTGGAAGCTCGCCTTCGTGGAAAAAGAGCACCCGGAGCTGACCATCGAGCCACTCATCGCAGACTAGCGCTTCGCGGTGAGGAACTCGCGCATCGCGGGCCAGTCGCGCTCCACCTGCGCCTGGCCGGCCGCGTAGTTCGCCCACAGTTTCTCCGCGTTGAGCTCGGTGGACTCCACTCCCATCGCGTCGGGAAAGAAGATGTAGGCGTTGCCGGCGTCGGCTTCTTCGATAAGCGACTGTTTCGCGGCGTTATAAATGCCCGGCCGGGCAACCATCGCGTCGGCGACCTTGGGCGTATTGCGCAACATGCGGCGTATCGCGCGCTCGCGTTTTTGCGGTCCTTTGACGTAGTCGCGGGGGCGGGTGAGCACCGCGAGGAAACGGGTGTAGCCGGCAGCGCGGGCGGCGTCGATAAGCAACCCGCCCGAGGTGCCCAGCGCACCGTCTACGTACGGCACCCCGTCGATCTCGCGCATCTTCATCAAAATCGGCAGCGTCGACGAGGCCCGCGCGGCAAGGGCGACGTCCTCCAAGGTGCGCAGGTCATCACGGTTAAACGCCACCGTCTCCCCCGTGTCGGCGCGCACCGCCTCAACGTGGACCTCCTCGGTGGTCCGGGTAAACGCGTCGAAGTCGAACGGCAGGACGTCCTCGGATTGCTCGTACGCCCATTCGCCGTTGATCAGGCCCTTGCCTCGCACCACAGAGCGCCAGCCGCCGAACTTGGGGTTGCCCACAAACTCCGTGAACGCGTTTTCAGAGCGTCACGTGTCGCGGGAGGCGAGGTTCAGCGCATGGACCGAGCCTGCGGAAATGCCGCCGACCCAGCCGAACTGGACCTCTTCCGCGATGAGCTTTTCCACCACGGGGGCGGTGTAGGAGTTGCGGGTACCTCCGCCTTCGAAGATGAGGGCGGTGTCGCGGGCGTCAATCATGCGTGCGAGCCTACGCGCACGGTCTCTCCAATCGCGTTCCAGGCGACCTCCGCAAATTCGGCCGCGTCGAGGCTCCCGCAGCCCTCGGGCATGTGCCCCCAGTACTCGGCGCCGGTGACCTCGGGCAGCTCCTCGACGTTTAAGCGGGTGGGCAGGTCGGGGACCTCAGGCATGGCGCCGCCGATGATCCCGAGCACGTCCAGGCCCCTCGCGCGGGCTTGCTCGCAGGTCAGCTCGGCGAGATTCAGGCTGCCCAGCCCGAGCGAAGTCACCACTACGAGCGGTGCGCCGAGGGCGCTCGCGATGTCGGCGAGGGTGTAGTCGTCCGCAAGCCGTACCAGCAGCCCGCCGGCACCTTCTACCAGCACAACGCGATCCGGGGCGTTGAGGCTGCGGATCCATCCGGTGACTTCGTTCAGGCTCGGGGTCTGGATGCCCGCCCGCCGCGCGGCGAGGTTCGGCGCGAGGGGCTCGGGGTAGCGCCACCGCTCGAACGTTGCAATGCCAGCAAGCTTGGCGACGGCTGACGCGTCCCCCTGCCCCGGCGCCTCCCCCGTCTGAATCGGCTTGGCGGCCACCACGTCGATGCCGCGGCGGCGAAGCACGCTGGCTATGGCGGCGGTGGCCACCGTCTTGCCCACATCTGTGTTTGTGCCGGTAACTGCGACGATCATTTCGCGCCCTCCTCCGTTGCTGTTTGTGTTGCTGCACGCGCGGCCGCGGCGATCCCCCGGCAGATCTGGGCGATGTCCTCGTCGGTGCAGATGTACGGCGGCATGGTGTAGATGAGCCGGCCGAAGGGGCGGACCCACACGCCCTCGGCCATCGCGGCCTCGGTTGTTGCGCGCATAGGCACGTCAGCGTCCATCTCGACCACGCCGATGGCACCGAGCACTCGCACATCCGCTACACCCGGTAGATCCGCAAGTGGGCGCAGGCCGCGCTCGAGTTGCGTTTCGATCCGGCCCACTTGGTCGCGCCAGGTACCCTCCGCCACCATCGCGACAGACTCCGCGGCGACGGCGCACGCCAGCGGGTTCGCCATGAACGTCGGGCCGTGCATCAGAGCCTGCGGCTGCATCCCGCGCGCGATCTCTTCGGTGGCCAGGGTGGCGGCGAGTGTGACAAACCCGCCGGTCATCGCCTTGCCTATGCACATGATGTCCGGCACGACCCCGTTGTCCAGGGTGGTGAACAGCTGGCCGGTGCGGCCAAACCCGGTGGCGATTTCGTCGGCGATGAGGGGGATGCCGGAGGCGTCGCAAAGCTTGCGTAGCCCAGCAACGAGCTCGGGGTCGTGGAAGCGCATCCCGCCAGCACCTTGCACTACGGGCTCGACGATCACGCCGGCGATCTCGGGGGTAATCAGCCGAGCGAATTGCTCGAGGTAGGCGTCTCGCTCGCGCTCCGACGCACCGCGGATTGGCGGGGCGGGCGCAAAGACCTGAGGTTTGAGCGCGTCACCCCACATCGCGTGCATGCCGCCTTCCGGGTCGCAGACGCTCATGGTGGCGAACGTGTCGCCGTGGTACCCGGACCGCCAGGTTAAGAATGTGGTGCGCTCTGGGTGGCCTTGACCGATGGCGTACTGCAGCGCCATCTTCATCGCCACCTCCACTGACACCGAGCCAGAGTCGGAGAAGAACACTTGGGAGAACGCGCCGCCGGTGAGTTCCAGCAGCCGCTGGGTCAGCGTAGCCGCGGGCTCGTGGGTGAGCCCGCCGAACATGACGTGGCTCATTGTGGCGATCTGTTTTTCGGCGGCCGCGACCAGCCGCGGGTTGGAGTGCCCGTGGATGACGGCCCACCAGGACGACATGGCGTCGATCAGCACGCGGCCGTCGTGAAGCGTAATGCGCGGCCCGGAGGCGTAAGCGACGGGGTACGTGAACTGCCCCGGCTCGGCGTACGGGTGCCAGATGTGGGCCGCGTCGATTGCGGCGATCTCGCGTTGGTCCATAGTTCATGGACGTTAGCAGCTCACGCCACGTTTTGAACGGTGTTCAGGCCTACGGGGTGAGTGCGCCCCCGGTCACCGCGAGGGTCTCGCCCGAGATGTAGGACGCGGCCTCGGAAGCCAGGAAAACGTACGCGCCGGCGAGCTCCGCTGGCTGGCCCGGGCGGCCGATATCGGAATCCTGCGCGAAGTTGTCCACCACCTCTTTCGGCTGCCCCTCCGCCGGCTGGATAACTGTCCAGATCGGGCCCGGCGCGACGGCATTGACGCGGATGCCCTTGGATGGCAGCAGCTCACCGGAAAGGCCCTTGGCCAAGTTGTTGAAGGCAGCCTTGGTCATGGCGTAATCCAGCAGTTCTTTCGACGGGCTGTACGCCTGGATCGACGTGGAGAAGATGATGGACGACCCCGGTTCCATGTGCTTGACCGCCTCTTTGGTCACCCGGAACGCGGAGTAGATGTTGGTTTTCATCGTGGCGTCGAAGTCTTCATCGGAAATGTTCAGCAGGCCGTCGTTCCACACCTGGCGCGACGCGTTGTTGACCAAAATGTCAATGCCTCCGAGGCCGTCGACGGTCTTCTGCACCGCCGCGACACAGTTTTCGCGCTCCCGTAGATCGCCCGGGATCGCCACGGCCTTTCGCCCGGCGTCCTCGATGAGCTTCACAATGCGGTCGGCGTCCTCCTGCTCCTCCGGCAGGTAGGCGATAGCGACGTCTGCGCCCTCGCGGGCAAACGCGACGGCGGTCGCTGCGCCGATGCCGGAATCACCCCCGGTAATGAGGGCGCGACGCCCCTCGAGTTTGCCGGAGCCGACGTAGGAATCCTGGCCCAGGTCAGGCTCGGTGGCCATCTTCACGTCCAGGCCGGGATTGTCCTGGCGCGGCTCGGAGGGAAATTCGGACTGGTATTTCGTGCGTGGATCAATGAGTGCCATGGCGCCACCCTACCGGCACCGTTGTGATCAACCGTCCAGAATTTCGTCGGCCGCGCGGTCGGTCCACCGGCGCAGCTGCAGGCGCCACGCCGCACCGTCATTGGACCGCGGCGGGGCCTGAATGCACCGGCGTGAGTCGAATCCTGCCTGCAGCTCCTTGGCACGCAGCACCTCGGCGTCGATCTTCACCCCCATGAGCAGCACCACGTTCATTGTCCACACGAGCACCAGCACTGCCAGGACGGTTCCAAACGCGCCGTAGGTGCTGCGCACCCCCACAAGCCGGAGGTACCAGCCGAAGCCCACCCAGAGCATGCTGGCAACCGCGAGCGCGAGCGCGGAACCGAGCGTGAGCACCCGGAAGCGTCCCGGGCGCACGTTCGGTGTGAAGTGGTAGAGCACGCTGACCAGGGCAACAGCCACCACGGCAATCACCGGCCCGCGCAGGTAATCCCACACTGGCAGGAAGATCGAGGTGAGGTACTCCAGCTCGTCCTCCAGCTGCAGCGGGCGCGCAACCGGTCCAAGGACGGCGGTGACGATGCCGTCGGTAAGCAGCGCGCCCAAGATGATCACCACCGCGCCGATGACAAGCACGAGGGTGACCAGCCACATCGTCGCCCACGTCACCACGATCGGGCGGCCCTCGACACGCCCGTACATGAGATTCGCGTTGCGCGAAAACGAGCGCACGTAGCCTGAGGCGGACAACAGCGAGATCACCACTGACACCACAAGGGCGATTGTGCTTTGCGACGGCGTCCCGACAATCGTCATCAGCAACCTCAACGCGTCCTCTTGGAGTTCCGCCGGCACGTACGTCTGGATCAGGTCCGCGAGCAGCGAGTCCGGCGCATCTTCCATGCGCGGCAGAAGCAGGCTGAAAATGGAGTACGCGGCCAGAAGCATCGGTGCTACAGATAGCAGCGTGTAATAGGTCATCGCCGCCGCGCGGTCCACCATGCCGTCGTTAGAGAAGTCCGCGAAGATACGCCGCAACACCGATTTCCACCCCGCTTTGGTCAGCCGGTTGCCACGGCCTAGCGGGGATTCGTAGTCGTGCGGGGTGACCACCACGTCGCCGGTGCCGTACGGCATGACCAGCTCCGCGCGGTAAGTGGTGCCGTCAGCCATCGCTCAACGCCGTCGGCGCGCCGAGGTTGTCGCCAATGCACTGGCCGTGGAGCACCCCGCGGGCGCGCGACATAAGTTCCATACCGGTCAACCTTATACACTCGGCTGCCATGGGACTTCTTAGCCGCGCACGCCAGCTCCTCGGCCTCGGGCACACGCCTCTGGTGGATTTTCCGGAGCAGTTCGAACCCGTGGACGTGGATAGGCTGCAGGTGCACACAGCGAAACTCTCCCCCGACACGGAGGAGAAGATGGTGATTGTGACCACCACACCAAAGGCACTGGAGCGCATCGCGGCCGGGGGCGCCGTACAACTGCGCCACCCAGGCGAGCGCGACGTGACGTTCGTGCCCGTGGGGCGGGATGCGGTGCCGGTGCTGGACCCCAAGCTCGGGTGGCTCATCCCCGTCAGCCCGGCGACCGCATCCGAGCTGGCAGCGCTGCCAAAAGGCCCAGGCGAGCACGAGTTGCGTTCGCTGCACCTGGGCCTGATTATTCAGCCACTGAACCTGCCCTAGACCAACCCGATCCAGTTCCAGTACGTCGCCGACAGCAACAGGATAAGCACGTAGCCCACAATGGTCAGCGGGATACCCGTGCGCAGGAACTGCTTTGAGGTAAACGCGCCCGTGCCGTAGGCGAGCATGTTCTGCGGCGCGGAGACCGGAAGCAAGAAGCCGAAGCAGATCACAAACTGCTGGATGATCACAAACCCGATACCGTTGTTCGGCACATCAAGCGTGGCGGCGAGTGCGATAAACACCGGGATGAGTGCGGACGCCAGCGAGGTCGCGGATGCAAAGCCCAAGTGGATCAGGATATTGAACAGGCTCACCAGGGCGATGGTTGCCAGGATCGGCATCGACGCCAGACCGATAGCACCGAACGTGGACTCAGACAGCCAGGTCGCCGCGCCCGTGTCCAGCAGGAATTTGCCCAGCGAGATGCCGGCGGCGAATACAACCAGGGTTCCCCAGTTGATGTGCTCTTGGGCGTACTTCCAGTCCATCACGCCGATGCCAGGTGTGAGCATGATGCCGACGGCGACGATGGTGATGGTGGCGGAGCTAATCGGGTGCACAATGCCCTCCGTCGCCCAGAACAGGAGCAGCGCAACGGCGATGGCGGTGAGGCGCTTCTCGGCGCCGGTCATGGGGCCCATTTCAGCCAGCTGCTTCTCGACGAGCTCACGCCCGCCCTCAATCGCCTCAGCCTCCGGCTTGATGGCCCAGCGCATGATGAAAAACAGCGCAATCGACATCAAAATCGACCACGGGGCGGCCCACAGGAACCACTGCCCCCAAGAGACGGTTTGATCCAGCTGGTCTTCGATGAAACCGACCGCCACCAGGTTCTGCGCTGCGGCGGTCTTGATGCCCACGTTCCAAATAGACACGGCTTGCGTCGCCGTAATCACCAGCAGCGCCGCCAGCTTCGATTCCTTGGCCAGGCCGAACGCGGCCACCATGCCCATAAGGATCGGCACCACGGCACCGGCACGCGCGGTCGCGGACGGCACGAAGAAGGCCAGGATGATGGAGATGACAATGGCACCGATGACGATGTTGGAGACCTTTTCACCCGCCATTTTCAGCACATAGAGCGCGAGCCTGCGGTGCAATCCGGTCGCCTGCATGGCCGTGGCCAGCGCGAGCGCCGCCGCGACGAGGGCCACCGCGGACGACGAGAACCCGCTCATCGCGATGCTCAAGCCTTTCGACGCACCAACGGCCTCCCCCGTCTCCGGGTCAGTGGCGAACGTGAGCATGATGGCAATAAGCCCGACAATCATCACCGCGCTAACGGGGTATGACACCGCCTCGGTCACCCACATGATCACCGCGAATGCGAGCATGCCCAGCGCGATCTTCGCCGGCATGGCAAGGCCCGCAATCGGGATGAGCAGCACCGCTGCCAGCGCTACAAACGCCGCGATGAACGCGAGAACCTTGCCGGTGGTTTTCTCCTCCCCCGCCGGTTGTCTGTCTTGCGTTGTCACGGGTGTTGCCGCCGTGGTCACGATGCTCCTCCTCGATTCGGTTGTCTTAACTCCGACGGTAGTCCTGCCTATAACGCCTGCAAAATGGGACAAGCGTACGGTGAGCCGAAGGTGCGTCGATAGGCAGGCGTAGCATCGGCACCATGAACTTGAGCTCGCAGCTGACCTACAACATGCACCACGGCGCGGAGGATCTGCGCATTCTGCTGACCACCGACATCACCAACAACTTCCTTCCGCAGTCCTGGCAGGCTTCGCTGCGCGACCTCAGCTTCTCGGTGGTCGGCCTGTGGGATTCGGTCGTGCGCGGCATTTCGGTGCTGACCTAGACGCCCGAACGGCCCCGGGGACCGGATCCCCGGGGCCGTTCTCTCGCGGTGATTTCCTGTCGCCCAGCGTCAACCGGAAGGTCTCTGGGCGCCAAGGCGGGGGGGATCGGTTTGCGAGGCGTCCCCTCTCCATATACGGAGGGTGAAAATGGCCCTGAGCTGGAAGTATAAAGAGTATAAAAGGCGTTTTCTGTATAAGGAGTATAAAGAGTATAAAAGCTTGGAGGTGCACATGCAGAACCCATTCATCCCCACATTCGGCGTTTCTCCCGTTGTGCTCGGCGGTGATGACAGTCTCATCCGCGACTTCGGCGCCGGCCTCGACGGTGGTCCGGGCGATCCTCGACGCACCTTGCTCATCTCCGGCCCTCGCGGCATTGGCAAGACGGTCGCGCTCAATGAGTTAGAGGACGAAGCCGCAAGACACGGCTGGGTCGTTCTACGCGCTCAGCCCTACGATCTCATCAGCCCGCTCGTCGCTTCCGTTATCCCCAAGACTCTCTCGTCTCTGCGGCAGAAGAATCCCGACCGCCGCAGAATCACTGGCGTAAATATCGCGGGCATCGGCGGGTTTTCCACCGAAACCCCATCCAGCGAGAAGCCCGAACCCTCGTTGATCGGTTCACTCAACGCACTCTGCGACGCGCTTCCGCAAGGCTCTGGCGCGCTGCTGACATTGGACGAAGTCCAAAGCGTCGATTCGAAGGAGCTGTGGCAGCTCACCGCCGCAGTGCAGGATCTACGCAGAGATGGGCGCGACGTCGCCTTCGCGGCCGCTGGGTTACCTGACGGGGTTGCAACGCTGCTCCAGCACCCAGGCACCACCTTTCTCCGCCGCGCTCAGCACACCGTGCTCGCCCCAATGACACCAACTGAGACGCTTACGGTGCTTGAGGAGACCGCGCTGCAGGGCGCGGTCCACATCCCGGCCGATGTATTGCACGATGCCGCAGCGCTCACACGGGGCTACCCCTTCCTGATCCAGCTCCTCGGCTACCACCTGTTCGAGCGCGCAATCCGCAGGGACCAGCTCGTCTCACACGACGATCTCGGGGCGGTAACCCCGGACGTATTGAGAACACTGGGAGACCTCATTCACCAGCCTGCGCTCTTACACCTTCCCACCGCCGAGCTTGAATACCTCGAGGCAATGGCCGAAGTCCAGGACGGCCAACAAGCTGTGCCAAGCGCTGCCATCGCGCAACGATTAGGCAAGAGCCTGCAGCAGGTGTCGATGGTGCGGCAGAAACTCATCGACCGCGAGTTGATCTATTCCCCTCGCCGGGGTGCGCTCAATTTTGTCATCCCCCACATGGGCTCCCACCTCAAGCAGCGCGCCACTCGCGACACCGGTTGGGACTAGCGGACCAAACGCAAATATTGCACATACTGCGCAACTTTGCATACAGTGTGCAACATGTCTGAATTCCTCTACCGGCTAGGCAGCTGGTCCTACAAAAAAGTCTGGCCATTTTTGGCCATATGGCTCATTCTTTTGGGCGCCCTTGGCTTCGGCGCTGCGAACTTTGCCAAGTCCCCCAGTCCGACATTTTCCATGCCTGACATGGACTCCACCGTTACGCAGGAGGAGATGAACGAGCGCTTCGGCACCGACGAGGACGCGATGAGCGTGCCCAGCGGCACCGTCGTGATCAAGGCGCCGGAGAGCAAGACGCTGAAAGACCCGGAGGTGATGGCCGAGGTCGACGCCATGCTCGACGAGCTGAAGGCCACCGGCAATTTCCGCAATCCGGACGCGATTGTCAACCCGGTGCTCGCCGCCGGTGGGATGGCCAAACAGATGGGCGAAGCCAAGGCGGCCCAGGGCATGCCGCAGGAGCAAATCGAGGCTGACCTCGCGGCGTTGTCTCCTCTGAGCCCGGATGCAACCACCGGCACCGTCAGCGTCACGTTCACCGAGGACAACGTGATGGACATTCCGGCGGAGACGCTCGACGAGGTCGAGAGCATCCTCGACCGTTACGACGGTTCCGACCTCACCGTGAAGTACAACGGCAACGCGTTCACCAGCGCGGGAAAGATGGACGGCACCTCCGAGCTGATCGGCATGGCCGTGGCCGCGCTTGTGCTGCTGGTGACATTCGGCTCCCTTGTCGCGGCCGGTCTGCCGCTGATCAGCGCCGTGATCGGTGTCGGCGTGGGCATCCTCGGCGTCCAGTTGGGCACCCTGTTCACGGATTCCATCTCTGACATGACGCCGACGCTGGCCTCCATGATCGGGCTCGCCGTAGGCATCGATTACTCCCTGTTCATCGTGGCGCGATTCCGCAACGAGCTGATCTCGTCGTCCGGCCTCAACGACCTGTCGCCGAAGGAACTGGCGCGTGAACTGAAGAAGATGAGCAAGGCTCAGCGCGCGCACGCGATGGGCATGGCACTGGGCACCGCTGGCGGATCCGTCGTCTTCGCAGGCACGACAGTGCTGATCGCACTTGCCGCCCTGTCGATCATCCGCATCCCGTTCCTCACCACCATGGCGCTCGCCGCGGCGGCGACCGTCGCCATCGCTGTGCTTGTCGCACTGACGTTCCTGCCTTCGCTGCTCGGGCTGCTGGGCACCCGCGCGTTCGCGATCCGCATTCCCGGCCCGAAGGTGCCGGATCCCGAAGACGAGAAACCGACCATGGGACTTCTGTGGGCGCGCCAGATTCGCGCTCGCCCATGGCTCAACCTCATCGCCGGCGTGCTGCTGTTGGGCATCCTGGCCATCCCCGCCGCCAACCTGCGTCTGGCCATGCCCACCGACGGCACCGCGAAGCTGGGGTCGCCGCAGCGTGAAGCGTACGAGCTTATCGACGCCGCCTTCGGCCACGGCCGCAACGCCCCCATGATCGCGTACGTGGACACGGCAGACGTGGCAGAGCAGGACCGCATGGGCGCGTACCAGACGCTGCTGCAGGACTTCGCCGGCACTGAAGGCGTGGTCAACGCGCAGATCGTGCAGACCACCGAGAACTTCGACGCGGCACAGATCCTCATTACGCCGAACTCCGGCGCCACCGACCAGGCCACCACAGACACCCTGGAGCGCCTGCGCGAATTCAAGCAGCCGTTCGAGGACGAAACCGGCGCCACGTTCGGCATCACCGGCATCACGCCGATCTTCGACGACATCTCCCAGATGCTGTCCGACGTGCTCGTGCCCTACATCGCCATCGTCTTAGGCCTCGCATTCATCGTGCTCATGCTCGTGTTCCGCTCCCTGTGGGTGCCGCTGATCGCCGCACTCGGCTTCGGGCTGTCCATGGCCGCGACCTTCGGCGTGACCGTGGCCATCTTCCAGGAGGGCATGTTCGGTCTGATCGAGGACCCGCAGCCGCTGCTGTCCTTCCTGCCCATCATGCTCATCGGCCTGACCTTCGGCCTGGCCATGGACTACCAGGTGTTCTTGGTCACCCGCATGCGCGAAGGCTACGTCTCCCGCGGCAAGACCGCCGGCAACGCGGTGGCCAACGGCTACAAGCACGGTGCGCGCGTGGTCACCGCGGCCGCGCTGATCATGATCTCGGTGTTTGCGGCGTTCGTGCTCATCGACGAGCCGTTCATCAAGGCCATGGGCTTCGCGCTCGCCGCAGGCGTGCTTATCGACGCCTTCGTGGTCCGCATGACCCTGATCCCGGCCACGATGTACATTCTGGGCGATCGCGCCTGGAAGATCCCCGGACGGCTGGACAAGGCGCTGCCGAACCTGGATATCGAGGGCGAGAAGCTGCACCACAAGGAAACTCCGAGCGCTGAGCCGGTTACGGTGCAGCCATGAGTCTGCGCGAGGAGAAGAAGGCGGCGACCCGCCGCGCCATTTCGGAGGCGGCCGCGGCGCTGCTGCTTGAAGAGGGCGCCGCGGCCGCGACGGTCGCGCGTGTGTCCGAGCGGGCGGGTGTGTCCGCCAGGACCTTCCACAACTACTTCGCCGACATCGACGAAGCGTTGGAAGAGTTTCTGCGCAAGGTCTTCGCCACCATCGCCGAGCAGATTGCTGCACTTCCGGGCGAGCTCTCCGCGGCCGAAGTCATCGAGGCGATCATCATCGACGCGCTCAACGAAGACGGCTTCGAGCTCTACTCAGCCTCGACGCTCGTACTCATCGGGGATCGCGCCCGCGCAGAGTCCGCGGCACCCCCCACCGAGGAAACAATGCGGGAGTTCGCGTCGCCGTTGGTCGAAGCGATCCGTTCCCGCACACCGGGCGCGTCAGCCTTCGACGCCGAGGTACTTCTCAACACCTACGGCATCGCCGGAGCCACCGCTGTCAGGGCCTACCTGGCACTGCCGGAGCCCCGCACGCCCGACGACGGCCGCGCGTTGGTCCGCCGAGCGTTCGAGGTGCTGCGCGACATGCGCTAGCCGCGTTTGATGCTGGTGATCTTCTTGCCGCGGGCCAGCTCGTCCACGAGCAGGTCCATCTGGCGGATCTTCTGCATCAGCTCGTCCTCGACCTCCTCGACGCGGACGCCGCACACCTTGCCGGTGATCAACTCGGCGTTCGGGGTCAGCGCAACGCCGCCGAAGAAATCGCGCAGCGTCTGCTCCGACTCCGCCGCGGCCTGCAACTCGCCGGCATCAAGGCCGGTAAACTAGCCCAGCACGTCGTCCAGCTCCTCGCGCGTGTGCCCTTTACGCTCCACTTTGGCCAGGTAATTGCGGTAAATGTCGCCGAACGGGTAGCCGTAGACCCGCTCCAGCTTCGCTTGTTCATCCACGGCCCACAGCCTATCGCCCCGCCCGGTTCCATCGCCGATGCGCATTTTCATGTACACGTCGGCTCTTGTGCGGGGGCGTGGGCGGCTTTAGTGTCGTCGATAAGCGGGAGCAAGGGGGCTCCCGAACGACACCTTGGGGGATGCACCATGACCTTTGCCACCTACGAGCTGTACTACCTGGACACCTACGACCAGGAGGCGGCGGACCTCATCGATGACTTTGACTACGACGAAGACGAGATCGCGTACGAGCTGGACAGCGACTACGTCATCGACAACGGCCTGCGCGTCTGCGTGATCGTCCACGACCTGGACACGCATGAGGTCGAGCTCGCCATGCTCCAGCCCGGCAGCCCGCAGGCGCCCGGCTGGTACACGGGCGAGGACGCCGCGAATGTCGTCGCCGAGCTCGGCCGTATCCTCGTCGCACTCGATGACAAAACGGTGAAGATCACCGAACCGCAGGACCCCGCATTCGCGCTCAAGCGCGGCGCGGCGTTCCAGGCGGAGGACATGTCCACCGCCACCTTGGCCATGGTGCAAGATTCGCAGGACAACGCGCTCTACACCACGTTCTGCATCGAGTTCCGTCCAAACGTGAACGCCGATCTCACGTTCCCGGTCGCGGTGTTCGCGTTCGATCCGCGCGTTGGGCGGCTTTCGGGGCACATGCTTATCGACGACAATCCGTTCGCCCCGCCCTCCTTCAACCGCGCACAAAAGAAAATTGTGGCGCACAGGATCAATGAGATCTTGGAGTCCATCCACGCCGCCATGCGCGAGGAGCGCATGATCAGCCCGTTTAAGAACCTGGGTCCGCAGTTCCGGTCGGAAGGGTTGCCGTCGTTCGAGGCGGTGGACACCCACCACGCCATCGACCAGGCGTTGGAGTATCTGGAGGGGTGGTGGGCGGAGCGGGCGTCGTAAAGCGGGGGCTTACTAGACCGCCATTTCGGGCGGGGCGACCTTGAACCCGCGGGTGATCTTGGCCAGGATGCCCACGCCGACGGCGAGCCAGATGGCACCGATGAGCAGGGCCGTGCCGTCGAGCTGCGTCATCAGGAACACCGCCACCAACGCGCCGAGCGCCGGAACCACGAGGTAGCTGACGGGGTTGAGGTGCTCGCCGCGGTGCTGGCGCCAGTAGAAGATGACGGACAGGTTCACCATGGCAAACCCGATGAACGCGCCGAAATTGATAAAGGAGGTGGACGTCTCCACCGACATAAAGATGCCGATCAGACCGACGGCTCCAGTGAGGACGGTGTTGAAGACCGGGGTCTGCCACTTCTTGTCTATCTGCCCGAAGAACCTGCGCGGCAGCACGTTGTCGCGCCCCATGGCGTAGAGCAGGCGGGTCGCGCCCCACTGGCACGTGAGGCCGGAGGCGAACTCGCCGATGATCACGCCCGCGATAAAGATGGCGCCGAAGAGCGGGCCGCCGATCTGGGCGACGACGTCCACTGCGGCGGTATCCGGATTGTCAAAGAACGGGTCCGGGTGCACGAGCTGCGCGAAGAAGGCCAGGCCAACGAAGATGACGCCGCCGAGCGCCGCGACCAGCATGACCGCGCGCGGGATGCGCTTCTGTGGCTCGTGGGTCTCCTCCGTCAGTGTGGTCACGGCGTCGAAGCCCAGGAACGAGTACGCGGCAATCGCTGCGGCGGAGATGGCGCCGAAGTTGGTGTGCTCGCCGTAGAACGGATGCAAGCTGAAACCGTTGCCCTCGGGGCCCGCAATCTGGCCGACGGAGAGGATGACAAAGAAGATGATGATCAGAAACAGCAGCGCCATGAGGATGAGGTTGGCGCGGTCCGCCACCTTCACGCCCAGGATGTTCAGCACCGAGGTGATCACCACGAACAGGCCCACGCACGCCCACAGCGGCAGCGCGGGCACTGCCTCGTGCAGATAGTTGGCGCCGATGAGCCACACCACCAGCGGCAGGAACATGTAATCCAGCAAGATCGCCCACCCGGAGAGGAAACCCACCTTCGGCCCGATGGCCTTGCGGGCATAGGTGTAGGCGGAGCCGGACACCGGATAGGCGCGGGCCATCTTGCCGTAGCTGGACGCGGTGAGCAGCATGGCGAACGTGGCCAAAAGGTACGCGCCGGCGGCCGCGCCCAGCGAGTTTTCGGAGATCACGCCGAAGATGGCCAGTAGCTCCAGCGGGGCCATGTAGGCCAAGCCAAAGACGACGAGGGACGGGGTGCGCAGGGCGCGTTTGAGTTCCGCAGGAACGGCGGGTGTTTCCATGTATCAGCTCGGTTCTACAGGAAGGGAGCAAAAATGACAGTGGAAATCTACACCTGCTTCCGACACCACACCTAGTGGTGGGTGAAGGGGCGAAGCTCGTCGTTAAGCACACGCCCCGTACCTGCTAGAACGGCGACGGAATCAGCCCCTGGCTCTGCGCCCACCCGAAGCCTGCAGCCCCCAGGCCGATAAGCCCCAGCAGCACACCGATCACGATCGCAACCGGCGACGCCGAGCTGCCGGAGGGCTCGTTGCTTGGCGACGGCTTCGCCGGCACCGGCGCCGGTTTCGCCGACACAGTCGGCGTGTTCACTGGAGCGGCCTTGAGGCGCTCGCGTGCAAACGCCTTCAAAGACTCGTCGGCGTCGGAGGCGAGGACCTCAGCCAGCACCTTGTCCATCTCGGCGCGGGAGTACTGCAGCGCGGAAACCTTGAACGTGTCGGCGAAAACCTGAGCGCCCTCGGAATTGAACACGGTGATGTTGATGGGCACCACCGGGTTGTCAATGAATACGGCCGGGGAAACCTCAATGTCCACAGGGGTAATGAAGTTCGAGTTGCCCTTGGCAAAGTAGTCGTCTCTGAACTCGCCGGCGCCGTAGTCGGCGACCACGGTGAAGGTGTCGTCGGTGGAGCCGAGGTTTCGTAGCTCGCCCTTGATCACGTTGTTGGGGGCCTGGGTGACAATGCCGTTGTCGTTGTCCAGGTAGCGCGCCAGGCTGAAACCGACCTTTCCGTCGTTCTTACCCGAGGCAGCTGCGGCGGTGATGAGCTCGTCCACCTCGGCGCGCTCCTCATCCGCGCGGACGTCGGGCGCTTCAGCGGCACCGTCGAAATCCCGCACACCCTTGCCGATGTAGTCGGTCTTAAACAACAGGTTGTCCCAGTCCGAGGGGATGACGTAATCGAACGTGGAGTCCGCCGGCTTGTACACGGATGTATCGACCCGGTTGGGAATGCGCTCGCTCGCGCGCGTCTCCGCCGCGGAGAAGTCAAACTCGGAGAACTGGTACGCGTAGCTCATCGTGGATTTGTAGTTGCTGAGCCAGTCGTATCCCGGGCGGTCGAACCCGTCGGATGGGTCGTTCGTGTTCACGTAGTGCACGTAACGCTGCGCGGTGTTGTCGGGCAGTTCGCGGCCCCAGTGCGCAAGGCCGAGGGTGTGGCCGAACTCGTGGAGGATGGTGTTGCGCAGCAGCTCGTCACTGTTGGTCACGTCGCCGGAGACGAAAAAGGTGGAGCCGTTGACCTGACCCAGACCGGTCACATTCTTCTTTGCGCCGTGGTCGAAGCGGGTGCCAATCACGGCGTTGCGGAACACCGCGCGCCGGGGGCCGAGCAGTGACTCTGCCTGCTCCTCAAGCTTTTCGGCCTTTCCCCAGTCGTCGAGGCCGCCGAAGTACTCGGCTTCGTACTGCAATGTTTCACCACCCTTGCGTTCCTTCGCCGTCGCGCTCGCCATGGAATCGCTGACGTAGGTCTTGCCAGCGTCGATGTGCAAGTTGATGCCGTTGTCGTCGAAGAGCGCCTCCAGTTCCTTAAACATGGAGGTGTTCGGCGCGTAGTTTTTCGTGTTCGCGTTGGCGCACTCGGCGAACTCCGCGAAGCCTTCCACTGAGGCCGCGAAGCGCTCTTTACGGTCACAGCCGAGCGTCTTCCACTCGGATTCCATCCAGTTGACTTGGAGGAACAGATCTTTGCGGTCCGGGTCAACACCCCAGCGGTGGATGGGCAGCGCTGTGCCGTCTTCAAGCACGATGCCGTTGGTCTCCCACGAGTCGCGCAAGCCATCACCGTCGCTATCCAGCACGGAATCCTGCGGGGTGATGTCCACGGTCATACTGGCGCTCATTCGCGTACCTGGGTCCAGCGTGCGGTCCCAGCTCGCGGCCTGATGCTTGGCGCCGTCGCCAGCTGCCGCAAGCGCAGAGGCCTGGGTGGCGCCCGCCCCCATGGCATCCGGGTCGGCGAACGTCACGTTGGTTATGTAGCCGCCCGCCTTCGGCTCGACGGTAATGCGATTGCCTTGCCGGTTCGCGCGCAGACCCGCAGCTACCGGCAGCGCGTTGGCGAGTTCGACGCTGACGTCGCCAGGAGCCTGACCGGTGTTGTGCACCGTTACTGTCGCGTCCACCCGGCCGCCGTCGATGCGGTAGGTGCGGGTGATGAGAAAGTTGGTCTGCCGTTGGGTGTACACCAGCACGTCGGCGGTGCCGTCAGTGGAAACCTGCGGCTTGACAAACAGCTCCGGAACCGCAGCGTCGCCGTTGGTACGCACCGCAATCGAGGTAGCAAACTGGTGGTTGTCCGCCTGAGACGCAGGGTGGGAGTAGTCAAAGCGGCCGCCTCCACGAGGTGTGATGGAGCCGTTGATGAACGGCTCTGTTGCACTGGAGCGGTTCACCGTTGCGTCGGGCTGCTCGGGGGCGAGAGTGACCGCGGCCTGCGCGGGCACTGCCGTCACGGCGAGCGCAGCGCACAGTGTCACTGCCAGTGATTTTTTCAAAGTCTTCATCTCTGTGTCCCGTTGTTAAAAGCCGAATCGTTGAAGTTGCGCCCTGATGGCGTCTTGGTTGACAAACGCGGCGAACCCGATGCCGGCCAGCGCGGCTAAGGCGCCGAGCACGACCGCGATCCAGCCGCCCACGGACGAGCCGCTCTCCTGCACAGGCGGCGTGGTGCCCGTTGCGGTCACCGGGTATTCCACGACCTTCTTGGAGCCGTCCGGGAACGTCACCTCCACCGGCACCGTGAGCACGGTGCCCGGCGGAACGGCCGCGTTGGCCTCCACCGTGAGCTCGCCGGTTGCGGGGTTGTACTGCACGTTCCAACCGTTGCGGTCGAACGGCAGAAGCTTCGCGCCCGGCGGAAGCCCGGTGCGGATCACGGCGCTGCCGCCTACCTCAACCGTGGCTGCGGTAGCGCGCGGGGCAAACCGCACCGCTTCGGATGTGGCTGTAATCCGCGCGGCGATTTCCTCTGTACTGCCGTCTGGGTATCGCACGCGCACCGTCGTGGTGTACGGCTCGTCCAGCTGCGCATCGTTGGGCAGGCTCACCTTCAGCGTGCCGTTTTGCCTATCGACGTCAACGCTTCGCAATCCCCCGTCATCCACGAGCGCGAACGTGGTGCCTTCCGGCACGGCACCGGTAAGCGCCACAGCGGTGGTGGCGCCCGGCGCGGCCGCAGTGTCCGCGTAGGAAAGGGTGTGTTTGGAGGAGAGGGCGGAGCTCGTCGATAGGCGAACGCTCGCGGTGAGCCGCGTAAACGAGCCGTCGGCGAAGTACGCCACCACCGGCACATCCACCGTGGTCCCCTGCCCTGGCGCGAACACCCGCAGGTTGCCCGTGTACTCGTCGACAACGGCCATCCAGTCGCCGAGGGGTTTGCTCCGGTCCACCTCAAAGGTGGTGTTGGGAGGAAGCACGGCTGCGCCGGTGCGCAGCACGGTCACCGCTTCGTTCGGGCGGACCGACAGGCCGTCTTCGTAGCCGAGCTTGGTTGTATAAGCCAGGAGCGGATCACCGATTTCGATCTCGGCGGAGTAGGTGCCCACGGAGCCGTCGGGGAACGTCACTGTCACAGCGATCCTGCGCGTGCCCGGTGCGGCACCAGCCGGTGGGGTGAAAGTCAGGCGGCCGTTGCCGTCGACGCGCACCCAGTCGCTTACCGCCGGGTCAACACTGAAGCGGGTGCCCTCGGGCAGGCGCCGGTCGGCGTAGGTGAACGGTCCGTCCGTGACCGTCGCGCGCGGCCGGCCAGCCTGGCGCGTGGCACCGGCGGGCACCGGGATAACCGGGAAACGCACAGCGTATTGCTCACTCATGGGTGTAGGGTCGGCGACCTCGACGGTGATGACGTGCGTCTCACCCGTTACGTCCGTAACCTTCACGCGGTACTCGCCCGGTTCGGCATTGCGCGGTGGCCTTGCGACGAGCGTTCCGTCCCCCTCCACCGAAATCCAGCTCTCCGCGGCGGGAATCTGCGTGGTTGTCCCATCCGGCTCGATGCGGGTGACACCGGATGTACGGAAGTTGGCTTCCTGGGAAAGGCCGCCTGAGCGAGTTGGCACGCTCACGCGGGTCTCCCCCGGCTTCACCACAACGCGGTCCCAGTCGAAGCGCGCTGGAACCGGTCTGAGGACGAGCGCGGGCAGGTTGGTCGTCTCCCCGGCCCGGACAGAAACTGACGGCACCACCATGTCGGCGTACAAGGGCGGTGCGGCCACCGTCACCGTGTACTCACCCGGCGTCACGTTGCCGACCCGCACCCTGCCATCTGTGCCGACCGTAACGTTGCGCGTGGCACCGCGTGCGTCTGACAAAGTCACCGTGGCGCCTACGACAGGATCGCCGTAGCCGTCGACGACGATTCCCTCCACAGCGCCCACCTGCGGTGCTGGCCGAGTCGTAGTCGGCGTAGGTCTCTGCGTCGTCGTGGTCGTCGTAGGCCTAGTGGACGTCGGGTTCGTTGACCTCGTCGTGGTCGGCGTAGGTCTCTGCGTCGGCGTAGTCGGCACCGGCCGAGTGGATGTCGTCGTAGTTGAGGTGGGCTTCTGCGTCGTCGTAGTCGGCACCGGCCGAGTGGACGTCGGCGGGGTTGTCTTCGTCGTGGTCGGGGTGGCCGACGTTGTCGGCGTAGGCGTCGGTTCGGCCTCCAAGGCGAAATTGGCGTCATCGACCCCGTTTACTTGAACATCCCTTTCCAGGGCTTCAGGGCGTATGAAACCCGCCGGCACGTCGACGACCTCGACGCTGGTCAATCCGGTGGGTATACCGGTAATTGCGTAGTTTCCCTGCGCGTCGGTGATGTTGCTACGGCCCCCAGCCTGCACCACCACGTTACGGACACCATCGCCCGCGGGATCGGTCACCCGGCCAGACACCGCACCAAACTGCGGCTTGGTCTCCACCGTGATGTCGTTGATTCGGTTGTCGCGCTGATCGCTCACCGGCACGCCGCGAAGGGTTTCGCCACGGGTGCGCTCGGTGCCGCCGATCACCACTTCGTGGGTGCCAACCGGCACCTTAGACACGGTAAAGTTTCCTTTTTCATCCGTGACCGCGTAGCGACCCGCGACGGTGACCTTGGCGTTTGCGACGGGGGCACCGGAGGCGTCGATAAGCTTGCCGCTCACGGAGATCGGATATACCTCAAAGTCTGGGGCTGCGAGGCCCTCAGCTGCTTGCCACGTCTTCGGTTCGGGGGTGGCAAAACCGGCTGGCGGGACGACGGAGATTTCCATCGTGCCGGAGGGCGAAGTCATGGCGATCTCGTAGGATCCGTCCGCTTGCACCGGAGACGAGAACGTCTCTGCGCCTTGGCGGATTTTCACCTGCGTCTGCCTGTACTCGTCCTCGGTCGCCTCGTGGATGGTCACCACACCGCGGATATCGGCGTTAACGGTGGGTCGTGTAAACCGCGCTCCACCCCCGCGTAACGGTGTGGGATAGCTCGCACCCATCCCCGGCGCGAAGAGCGCAAGGCGCTCGTTCTGGCCGACCTCCACTCCCGGGAGCTCGTAGGTTATGCGGATTGTGGGGTGGCCGGATGTGGACGTGCCCTGGGTGCGGTAGGCCTTCACGTCGTATGAAGCGAGGACTTGCGTCCTCCTCATGTGGTCCACGCGGTAGTCGGCCACTTCGGGGATCCTTGTGAACACCGGGTCCCCCACTGGAGCTTCTTCGCGGGGGTTGGTGCTGTCGGCGGGAACGAAGTCGATGCTCACCGTCCGCACCGTCATCGGCGATTGGAAGAACACGGACGCTTCCCAATCGCCCCGCGCGTTCTGTACAGCACCGAAGTTGATGCCGGGTTGTTGCGTTGGGGCGACCTGTGCGTGCGCGACGTCGATCGGCCCAAGCGGCCCAAGCGGCACGGCAGCCACGCCGCCAGCGAGAGCCAACACCGTCGCGGTTGCGGTGATCCGCTTGACACCGTTGCGACGGGTAACGGGCGGACGGGTCATGCGAACTCCCAACTTCTTCGACGCTCTGGCACTGCGAAAACACAGGAAACGCTAGCACTGAATTGTATGCCCTACCCTATTTTGATTCGCCCTGGGGGAGCCTCGCCCAGCGAAGGCTCCGCGACACCGGTAGCGTATGCGGAAATGCGCTTGAGGAAAGGTGTGCTGTAGTGAAAATTGCGGTTTTGGGCGGCGACGGTTTTTGCGGCTGGCCCGCGTCCCTCCACCTTTCGGACCTCGGCCACGAGGTCACCATTGTGGACAACCTGTCGCGCCGGCGTATCGACGAGGAGCTGGGTGCGGAGTCGCTGACGCCGATCGCATCTATCGACGATCGCCTGTCGGCCTGGCGCGACGTCTCCGGCAAGGAGATCCGCTTCGACAACATCGACGTGGCCCAGGACTACGACGCGCTGCTGGCTTTTTTGAAGGACTTCCAGCCCGACACGGTGATCCACTTCGCTGAGCAGCGCGCCGCGCCGTACTCCATGAAGAACCCCCGCAATAAGCGCTACACCGTGGACAATAACGTCAACGCCACCCACAACCTGCTCACCGCGATCGTGGAGTCCGGCCAGGACATCCACGTCGTGCACCTCGGCACGATGGGCGTGTACGGCTACGGCACCGCGGGCATGAAGATCCCGGAGGGCTACCTGGATATCCAGGTAGACGCGGGCGAAAACGGGATCGTCGAGCAGCAGATCCTCTACCCCACCAACCCGGGCTCGGTCTACCACATGACCAAGGTGCTGGACCAGCACCTGTTCGCCTACTACGCCAAGAACGACGAGCTGCGCATCACCGACCTGCACCAGGGCATTATCTGGGGCACGAACACCCCGCAGACGATTCGGGACGAGCGCTTGGTCAACCGCTTCGATTACGACGGCGACTACGGCACCGTGCTCAACCGTTTCCTCATGCAGGCGGCGATCGGCTACCCGCTGACCGTGCACGGCACCGGCGGGCAGACGCGTGCGTTCATCCACATCCGCGACATGGCGCGCTGCATCCAGTTGGCGGTGGAAAACCCGCCGGCGCGCGGTGAGCGCGTGAAGATCTTCAACCAGATGACGGAGACGCACAGGGTGCGGGATCTGGCGGAGCTCGTCGCAAAGATCGCGGACGCGGAGGTGCAGATGGTGCCCAACCCGCGCAAGGAGTCCGCAGAGAACGAACTCCACGTGGTCAACGATGCTTTCCTGGACCTCGGCCTGGAGCCGACGAAGCTGGAAGAAGGCCTCCTGGTGGAGGTCGAGGAGGTGGCGAAGAAGTACGCCGACCGCGCGGACCGCTCGAAGATCCCGGCGCGCTCGCTGTGGACCGCCGCGCAGTCCGCCGGCGTGCCGCAGGGCGAGAAGTAGATGCGCATCGCGCTCCTCACCGAGGTTTTCCTGCCCAAAATCGACGGCGTGGTCACCCGCACCACCCGCCATCTCGACCAACTGGCGGCGCTGGGCCACGAGGTGCTCATCTTCGCCCCCGGCAACCCCCCGGCGGAGTACGCGGGCTTTGAGGTCGTGCCCATCCCATCGCGCGACCTGAAGGTCTACCCGGAGGTCAAACACGGCATGATGGGGCCGCGCGCGTTTCGCCGCCTGCGCGAGTTCAACCCGGAGATCGTCCACGCCGTCAACCCAATCTGGACGGCTGGCTGGTCCACCCTCGTCGCCGCGCGCCGCTACCCCGTCATCGCGTCGTTCCACACGGACGTGCCAGAGTACTGCCTCAAGCTGGGCATTCCGTGGGTGAAGCCAATTGCGAAGTGGGGGATGCGCACCTTTCACGGCCGCGCCGGGGTCAACTTAGTTACCTCGGGCCCGATGATGGACAAGGCCGCCGAGTATGGCATTCCCAACGTGCGGCTGTGGCCCAAAGCCGTGGACACCGAGCGCTTCACCCCCGCCGCCCGCACGCGCGAGATGCGCACCCGCCTCGGCGGCGACGGCCCCCTCGTGTTGTTTGTCGGCCGCATCTCCGCCGAGAAATCAGTCGACCGCTGCGTCCCCATCATGGAAGAAGTCCGCGCCCGCGTCCCCGGCGCGCGCATCGCGTTCGTGGGCGAAGGCCCGCTTTACGACGAGCTCCGCTCCCATGCCCCCGACTGGGCCAACTTCACCGGGTACTTGTCCGGCGACGACCTTGCCGCCGCGTATGCCTCCGGCGACGCGTTGCTGTTCCCCTCCACCACGGAAACCCTGGGCTTTGCCGCGCTGGAGGCGTTCGCGTCCGGGCTGCCGGTGGTGGCGGCGAACGCGGGCGGCCTGCCGTTCGTGGTCGCAGACGGTGAAACCGGGTTCCTGGTGGACCCGGACGCCCCCGACGCCGCCTGGGCCGACCCCATCGTGCGCCTGCTCACTGACCCCGACACGAATGCCGGCATGGCGCGGGCAGCCCGCGCGGAAGCGGAGCGCTGGACGTGGCGCGCCTCCACCGAGACGGTGCTGGGCTACTACGACGAGGTCATTCGAAGCGCAAGACGGTGACCTCGGCGGTCTCCCCGCCCGCGTACTCGCGGGTCTCGGCGCTCCCGCGCACCGTCGCCGCCGGGTCGACCTCCTGGTACGGCTCCACCCCCGGCCCGCAGGCGTCGACTTTGCGCGGGTCGAACCACTCGATCTCCGCACGCCCACCTGCTATCACCCCGATGCCGGAGGCCGTCTCCCAGGCCTGGATGTCATCGTCAATGCCGGGCACGTCGCCCGGGTCAAAGCCGAGGCGCTGCGCTTCGGCCTTGTCCGTGTACGGGCAAAACACGTAAGCCCGCTCCACCCCCGGCCCCGCCACGTCCGCGACGGTGAAGTCCCCGGCCAGCGCGGCGTCTTGCAGCCCCATTTCTGTTCCGTGCGCGCCGCAGCCAGCCAGCGCGAACACGCTGACTGCGGCGGCGAGCTTACGGCGCATGACCATAGCTACTGGATCTCAGCCGGATCCTTGCGCTCCGGGAACACGCGCGGGCGCACGCCTGCGATGTCCTCCACAACACGCACGACCTGGTGGGAGTAGCCGTACTCGTTGTCGTACCAGACGTAGAGCACGAGGTGGTTGCCAGAGGCGATGGTGGCCAGGCCGTCCACCACGGACGCGTGGGTGGTGCCGAGCAGGTCAGTGGAAACGACCTCCGGCGAGTTGATGTAATCGATCTGCTGGCGCAGGTTGGAGTGGGTGGACACGCGGCGCAGGAAGGTGTTCACCTCGTCCTTTTCCACCTCCTTTTCCAGGTCCAGGTTCAGCACTGCCATGGACACGTCTGGGGTGGGCACGCGGATGGCGTTACCGGTGAGCTTGCCCTCGAACTCCGGCAGCGCCTTGGATACGGCCTTTGCCGCGCCGGTCTCAGTGAGCACCATGTTCAGGCCGGCGGCGCGGCCGCGGCGGTTGCCCTTGTGGAAGTTGTCTGCCAGGTTCTGGTCGTTGGTGTAGGAGTGGACGGTCTCTACGTGGCCGTGCTTGACACCGTAACGGTCGTTGATCACCTTCAGCACCGGGGTGATGCCGTTGGTGGTGCAGGACGCGGCGGAGAGCACGCGCTCCTCGCCGATCATGTCCTCGTTGATGCCGTAGACGATGTTCGGGATGTCGCCCTTGCCCGGCGCGGTGAGCAGGACGCGGTCCACGCCCTTGGACTCCAGGTGCTTGGACAGGCCGTCGCGGTCGCGCCACGCGCCGGTGTTGTCCACCACGATGGCGTTGTCGATGCCGTAGGAGGTGTAGTCGATCTCGCCCGGGTTGTTGGCGTAGATCATCTGGATCGGGGTGCCGTTGGCCCAGATGATCTCGTTGTCCTCGTCCACGGTGATGGTGCCGTTGAACGGGCCGTGCACCGAGTCACGGCGCAAAAGCGAAGCGCGCTTGATGATGTCGATGTCGCCCTTCTTGCGCACCACGACGGCGCGCAGGCGCACGCCGCCGTACATCGCCTCGCGGGCGATGAGGATGCGGGCCAGCAGGCGACCGATACGCCCGAAGCCGTAGAGCACGACATCGCGCGCTTCCAGGGAAGAAGATGTGCCGATAACGTCGGCGAGCTCGCGGTCGAGGAAGGCGCGCAGGTCCTGCTCGTCGGAGTGCTTGTACTCCTTGGCCAAACGCCCCAGGTCGATGGAGGCGGTACCCAGGTCCATCTCCACGAGTTCCTTGAGAATCGGCAGCGTCTCGTCGAGCGCCAGCTCCTTCTCATCGATGCGGCGGGCGTAGCGGTGGGCCTTAATGATGTCGATATCGGTCACACCCACCAGCAGGCGGCCGTAGACCGAGGTCACTGCGTTGTGCTCGCGGTGCAGGCGGCTGATCAGTGGCAGCATTTCCTGAGCGAGTGTGAGCTTGTGGTTCCATTCGTCGCGGGGGTTCATCGTTTCGGTCAACGTCGCTCCTTCAGCATGTGGGAATCGGGGGCAATTTTCTCGCCCTTAACCGCCCCCTTACTCTAGCGCCTGCGCGAACCCGCCGGGCAAGGATCCCCTAGCGTGTGTTCACTTTAATTTCATCTCGGAGGTTTAGCCTCGGCAGTGGCCTTGTCCCCCCCCGTAAGGAGCCCGCTCCCCATGTCCATATTTTCCCGTCGAGCTGTATGCGTAGTCGCAGCTGCGTCTGTAGCTGTCAGCAACGTTGCGGCTGCCAGCGCCGATACCGCGACGTACTATTCCACAAAGCAGCCCTACTTCCCTGCCGGAACCATCGACAGTTACAGCAAAGCCCCCGAAGGTTTTCAGCAGATCTACACGAGCTCGGTCAACCGCCACGGATCGCGAGGGTTGTCTTCATTCAAGTACGACGACCTCGCCGGCCAGATGCTCACCGCCGCGAAAGAACGCGGTCAGCTCACGGAACTCGGCGAACGCCTCATCCCGCAGGTCGAGGCGATGAGCAAAGCTAACCGCGAACTGACCGGTCCGGGTGAAGGCGGCTACGGCAACCTCACTGCCTTCGGTCGCGCCGAGTTGAACGGCATCGGCGAGCGCAACGCGCGGCGTAACGCGGAACTGTTCGGCGCTATCGACCGCGAAAAGCGCTCCATTAGTTTTCTGTCCTCCGGTGAGGACCGCGCGATTGAATCCGGCTGGTACTTCGGCAGTGGCTTGCTTGAAACCAATCCGGAACTTACCGACAACCTCACGTACGGTACGGCCGACGGCCATGTAGAGCTCGAGCCCCGCCGAGACCTCCTTTACGCGCACAAGGACAAAACCGCGCCGAGCTACGAGGCATACAAAGCGTGGGCCGACAGCGACGTACTCGCAGAAAAGGTGGAGCAAGCCTACGCAAAACCCGCATCCCGGGAGGCGGCCCAGAGCCTACTGAGAAAGATATTCGCGCCGGAATTCATCGATGCGATCGATAACGGCACCCTGACGTTCGTCGGCGTTGAGAAGAAAGACAAGTCTGTCGAGGGCATCGTTGATGCCGCCCTGCAATTCTATAACCTTTACATCATTGCCCCAGCCATGGAGGAAGAGCCAGCGAAACCCGCCGAAGGTTGGATCTTCGCCGAATACATGGATGAGTCCGACGGACCGACATTCGCTTACCTTCTCGATGTCGAGGACTACTACGAGAAGGGCCCAGCTATCGCAGGCCAAACGGTCTCGTACGACAACTTCGCGCCACTGCTCGACCACATGCTCGCCGGTGTGCGCGAGCGCGCCGAGGGCGGTGACATCGCGGCCGAGTTCCGTTTCGGCCACGCGGAGACCATCATTCCGCTAGCGGCGTTATTGAAACTGCCGGGCTCAGAAAAGGGCGTGCCGGCGAACCAGGTCATGGACTATTCCAACTCCTCGTGGCGTGGCGACAAGGTCGCACCGATGGGAGCGAACATTCAATGGGACGCGTTTCAAAACGACAACGACGACACCATCGTCCGGATGCTGTACAACGAGGCCGAAGTTCCGTTCCACTCAGGCTGCGTGCCGATCGAAGAAGGTTCGATGTTCTACACGCTCGATGAGCTTGAAGACTGTCTCCCGCTGGGCGCAACCTCAGACCACGCAAAGGCCCGCCTCACCGAGACCGCTACGCCCGTTCCGGCGCCAGAAACGTCGTCCAGCAAGATGGGCGCGCCCGAAGTCATCGCGATTGCCGTTGCAGCCTTCTTCTCGGTCTGGGCCCTGCTCGGTCTTGGTGGGGAGGTCATTGCGCGGCTGATGCCCCGCTAGCCCAATAATCAATTGCGCAGGACGTCCCGGTACTTGCCGGGTTCTGGCTGCGGGGCGAAGTTCGGGGACTGGTCCTTGTCCACCAGCACGGCGCGCACCCCTTCGGCGAAGTCCGGCTCACGGGTCATCAGCGCGCCCAGGCGCCGCTCGTTGTCAAGCGCCCCGGCGAGGTCCTTTGATGCGTTGGCGGCGAACAGCTCGGCGGCTGCGACCAGCGACGACGGGGAGGCCTGCGCTGTGAGCTTTGCGACGAGCTCCGCCAACTTGCCGTCCAGCCTTCCCTGAATCTCCGCCCAGGAGCCCTGGAACGTGCGCTCGATTCCGTCGTAAAGCGATGAAAGCTCCGACTCCCCCGGCTCCACCGCAACGGTGTCCAGATAGCCGGGGCCCTCCTCGATGATGCCCTCGAGCACTCCGTCGAGCGAGGAAACCTTGTGCGTGGCAAGCCCTGTGGCCAGCATGTCGTCGGGGCTCAAGCGATAGCCCGTCAACCCCAAAAAGGTGCCCAAGCTTTGCGACGGCACCTTCGGCAAATTCTGCAGCACCCACGACATGCCCACGTCTGTGATGTAGCCGATGTTCATCTCCGGCATGGACGCAAAGGCGTCTTGGGTGACCACCATGTGCGAGCCGTGGGCGGACACACCCATGCCTCCGCCCATAATCACCCCGTTGCACAGTGCGATGTAAGGCTTGGGGTAGTTCGCGATGTCCAAGTTCATGGCGTACTCGTCGGCGAAGAACGCGTCTACTTCGGCCTCGCGGCCTTCGAGGATGCCGTCACGGGCCGCGCGGACGTCGCCACCGGAGCAGAAATGCTTGCCGGAGGATTGGATGACAACCTGTTCGACGGCGTCATCGTCGCGCCACTGCTTGAGTGTGGCGTCGATGGCGCGGGCCATCTCGGGGGTGAGTGAATTCAGCGCCTTCGGGCGGTCGAGCGTGATCACCCCGGTGGTGTTGCGGACTTCGGTCTTCACAAACTCGGTCATGCCAGCCAAGTGTTCCACATCACAGCTGTACTGTGGGGCCAATGCACGTACCTCGGTTAATTGCGCTGGATATGGACGGCACACTGCTCGACCCATCTGGGCGGGTCCCAGACGATTTTTGGCCGCTGGCCGATACCGCACGCGAACGGGGCATCACCATCGCGCCGGCGTCCGGACGCCAGCTGGCCACGCTGCAGGCGATGTTCCCCGGCTTCGACACCTTCATCGCGGAAAATGGCGCGGTGGTGTGGCACGGCGGGCGGGTCGTCTCCACCACTGCCCTTCCCGCCCAGCCGGTTCAACGCCTGCTCGCCGCGCTGCCTGACGCGCCGTCTGCCGCCCACGCCGTGGTGTGCGCGCCCGAGGTCGCGGCCACCGCGCCCCTACCGCCGGTCGTGGACGCGGAGGTGGATAAGTACTACGCGTCGCGCACCCTGCTTCACGACGTCCCTCCGGCCACCACCGTCAAAATCGCGCTCTACGTCGAATCGGACGCGGAGCGAGACGCGCTTGCGTGGGCCCGCGAGGTAGTGCCGGAGCTGCGCGCCGTGGTCTCCGGGGCGCATTGGCTGGACCTCATGCACCCGGACGCGGACAAAGGCAAGGCGCTGCGTGAGCTCGCCGTAGCGCTCGATGTGCCGATGCCTGCCACCGCGGCGTTCGGCGACTACCTCAACGACCTCGGCATGCTCCAAGCTGCGGGCCACGCCGTGGCGATGGGCAACGCCCACGACGACCTGAAGGCCGTCGCCGACGAGGTGGTGGGGACAAACGCGGAGCACGCCGTCGTAGCGAGGCTGGCACAATGGCTCAAATGATCGACTTTGCCCAACCCGCCGATGTTGTCGCCCCGCAGCTGCTCGGCTGCGTGATCACACACAACGGGGTGAGCATCCGGCTTACCGAGGTGGAGGCGTATGCGGGAGCGCAGGATCCCGCCGCGCACACATACCGGGGCAAAACCGCCCGCAACGCGGCGATGTTTGGCCCACCCGGCAGGCTGTACGTGTATTTCTCCTACGGCATCCACTACAACGGCAACATCGTGTGCGCCCCCGAAGGCGATGGCCAGGGTTGCCTCATGCGCGCAGGTGAGGTGATCGCGGGCGAAGAGCTGGCGCGTGAGCGCAGGCAACGCCCAGACAGGGCTCTCATCCCCTTCGATAACCTCGCACGCGGGCCCGGAAACCTCGGCCAGGCGCTGGGCCTGACCTTGCCGGATAACGGCACCGAGGCGCAGCTGACAATGCGGGAGCAAGAGCCCGAGTGGGTCGCCGGCCCGCGCATCGGCATCTCTAAGAACTCCGACGCCCCGTGGAGGTTCTGGATCCCCGGGGACAAGACGGTGTCCTCACCCCGCGGGTACCCGAAAAAGCGCTAGTTACTTGCGCTTGTTCTTGTTCTTTTTGCCCTTGCCGTCCCCCTTGTGGCGCTCGAGGTCGGCGGCGACGTCGGGGACGTAGCGGAACTCGTCGCGAGGCGGGCGCTCGTAATCGGTGATCTCCGGGCGCTCCGGAATCTCCGGCAGGTCGGGCGTGATGTGCTCGTACGGGATGGTGGACAACAGGTGCGAGATGACGTTGATGCGCGAACGTTTCTTGTCCTCGCTCTCCACCGTGTACCACGGCGCGGACGGGATGTCGGTGTGCACGAACATCTCGTCCTTGGCACGCGAGTACTCCTCCCACTTCGTAATGGATTCGAGGTCCATCGGGGACAGCTTCCACTGGCGCAGCGGATCGTTGCGGCGGGACTTGAAGCGCTTGTACTGCTCCTCGTCAGACACGGAGAACCAGTACTTGCGCAGCATGATCCCGTCCTCGACCAAGAGACGCTCGAAGATTGGCGCCTGGTGCAGGAAGCGGCGGTACTCCTGGGAGGAGGCGAAGCCCATCACGCGCTCAACACCTGCGCGGTTGTACCACGACCGGTCGAAGATGACGATCTCGCCGGCGGTGGGCAGCTTCTCCACGTAGCGCTGGAAGTACCACTGCCCCGCCTCGCGGTCGGTCGGCTTCGGCAACGCCTCGACGCGGCAGGTGCGCGGGTTCATGTACTGGGTGATGCGCTTGATTGCGGAACCCTTGCCGGCGGCATCGCGGCCCTCCATGACAATGACGAGGCGTTCGCCGTTTTCCACCACCCACTGTTGCATGGCGACGAGCTCGGCCTGCAGGCGCAGCAGCTCTTTTTCGTAGGCCTTCTTGGACAGCTTCGGCGGTTTCTTGTCGTGGCTCATGGGTGTCACCGTACTCGGGTGCTGCGAAACGCCTCAAAAAACGCTGGAAGCTGAGAAGAGAGATCAACATGAAAGAAGCGCTACATTGTTGAACAATAAATGCGATATACTCTTGGTAGCTCTTTTCAGTACCGTCACTCAACTGCACAAACGCGGTAGGTGACAAACGATTTCAATACGGATGCCATGCTTGCACACAACGTTTCCGCCGAGATCCGCCGCGCGATCTCACGCGGTGAATTTGCCCCCGGGCAAAAGCTCAACGAGGTCGCACTGGCCGAGCGCTTCGGGGTTTCTCGTAACACGTTGCGTGAGGCGTTCGCAATGTTGACCTCGGAGGGTCTGTGCGAACGCATCCCCAACCGTGGCGTGTTCCTGGCCACCCCGTCCCCGGAGTTCGTCACCGACACGTTCCGCGCACGTGCGGCCATTGAACCGGCCGCGCTGCTATGGGGTCCCGACCTCGACGTCGACCGGCTGGTGGAGCTCAACGCCGAAGCCCGCGTGGCCATCGAGGAAGAGGACGACGACCTGTTCATCGCCGTGAACCAGGCGTTCCACCACGTGGTGCTGGCGTCCATGGGCTCGAAAACCCTGGGCGACACTATGGACCAGCTCGACGCGTTCCTCCGCCTGGCCACCCTGCCCATCCTGGAGCGGGAACCGGCATTTAACCGCCGCTTCATTGAGGTCAACGAGCACATCGTGGAGCTAGTCAAGGCCGGAGACCGCCAAGCCGCCTCCGACTACCTCCAAGAGCAGCTGATGAAGCAGGCAGAAGCGATCATCGAAATGATCGAAGCGATCAACAACGGCACAGCCTAAGCCTGAGTTACAGATCACACGCGTCGGGCGGTATAACTGAGGTCATGCACATCGATCTCAATGCTGACCTCGGCGAGACCACCGCGGGCAACCCGGTCGCTGACGACGCAGCGATGCTGGAAATGGTCTCCAGCGCCAACGTCGCCACCGGCTTCCACGCGGGTGATCCCCATTCCATCGCTGGCACCCTCAAAAATGCCGCAGGCCACAGCGTCACACTCGGCGCACACGTGGCCTACCACGACCCCGTCGGCTTCGGCCGCCGATTCATGGACTACACGCCCGCAGAGCTGGCAGATGAGACGCTCTACCAAATTGGCGCTCTCGACGCGCTGGCCCGCGTGCACGGCTTGACCGTGCGTTACGTCAAACCGCACGGCGCGCTGTACAACACCATCGTCCATCACGAGGCCCACGCCAAGGCCGTCATCGACGGCATCAAGGCCTTCAGCCCCGAGCTGGCCGTCATGCTTCTGCCCGGCGGCGTCGCCGTCGACATCGCAGAAAAGGCTGGGCTGCGTGTTATCCGCGAGGCGTTCGCGGACCGCGGCTACAACCCGGATGGCACGCTGGTGTCCCGCCGCGAGCCGGGTGCCGTGATGCACGACCCGGCAGACGTGGCGCAGCGAGTGCTCCAAGTCGCCTCCACCGGCTCCGTCACCGCCATCGACGGCAGCGAGGTCAAGGTCCAAGCAGAATCGGTCTGCGTCCACGGGGACTCCCCCGGCTCAGTCGACCTGACCCGCGCCGTTGTGCGCAAGCTTCACGACGAAGGCATTCGCATCGAGGCCACCCTATGAGCTACGACGTAAAACGGGTGGGCACCCGCGCCCTCATCGTCGACCTCCCCGACCTGAAAACGGTCATGGACTTCTACGCCGCCCTGACCGCGACCCCGCTTCCGCACCAGACCGACGTCGTCGCCGCCGCCCGCACCGTGCTGGTCACCTTCGACTCGCCCACCGCAACCACCAAAGCCGTGGATGTTTTAGCCTCCTACGCCCCCGATGCCGCAGACATGGGCACCCCGCGCGACATCGAGATCGACGTGCGCTACGACGGGGAGGATGTGGAAACGCTGGCGGCGTCGCTAGACATGAGCGCCAGCGAACTGATCGAATGGCACACATCCACCACCTGGGTTGCGGCCTTCGGCGGGTTCGCCCCGGGCTTCACGTACTGCGTGCCGGAAGACGCCTCTCGGGCGCTCGAGGTACCGCGCCGGGACTCGCCGCGCACCGCGGTGCCCGCAGGCGCCGTCGCGCTGGCCGGCGAATTCTCCGCCGTTTACCCGCGCACATCGCCGGGCGGGTGGCAACTGATCGGCACCACAACTACGCCGATGTGGGATTCCACCGCCACCCCGCCAGCGCTCGTAGCACCCGGCGACCGCGTGCACTACCGCGCCGCGGAAGCGCTGCCGGAAGACTCGCAGACCGCGCGCAAGCACCTGGCCAGCCCGCCGCGGCGGCCCGTCTTCACGCTCGACGACGCGGGGATGCAAACCCTCTACCAGGACCTCGGCCGCCAAGGCAACGGCAATCTGGGCGTGACCACGTCGGGTTCTTCCGACCGCGCCTCCGCCCGCACCGCCAACGCGGCGGTAGGCAACAAACGTAACGCCACCCTGCTGGAAAACGTCGGCGGGCTGGCCCTGACCGCCCTGGCGGAAACGGTCATTTGCGTCACCGGAGCGGATGCCGAGGTGACCGTCGGCGGGAGATCCGCCCCACTGGCCACCCCCACGATCGTGCCGGCCGGGGCCGAAGTGGTGGTCAAACCAGCCCGCCTGGGCTTCCGCACCTACATCGCGGTGCGCGGCGGCCTGATCGCGGACACCGAGTTGGACTCCGCCGCCACCGACATGCTCTCCGGGCTCGGACCGAAGCCGCTTGCCTCCGGCGACACCATCGCCATGGCGCTGACCCCGCCGCAGTCCGCCAACTCTCTTCTGTCCAACCCCCTGCGCGTCGAGCGCGACGGTGCCGACGTCGTCGGCGTGGTGCGTTGCGTGCTTGGCCCCCGAGACGACTGGTTCAGCGACGACGCCGTGAAGCACTTCTTCTCCACCACATTCACCGTCACCGGAGATTCCAACCGCGTCGGCCTCCGACTCGAAGGTGACGCGCCGCTGACCCGCTCCCGCGACGGCGAACTGCCCAGCGAAGGCATGGTGGCAGGCTCCGTGCAGATCCCGCCGAACGGCCAGCCTGTGCTCTTCCTTCGCGATCACGCGGTCACCGGCGGGTACCCCGTGATCGCCACCGTGATCAACGAGGACGTCGACATCGCCGCACAACTCCCGCCCGGCGGAAAACTCCGCTTCGAGCGCTACTCCCTGGAAGGTTAAGGATGACTCTTTCTGCTGTACTGATTGCCAACCGCGGCGAGATCGCCGTGCGCATCGCACGCACCGCCCGCGATTTAGGCATCCGCTCCATCGCCGTCTACTCCGAGCCCGACACCGGTGCCCTGTACACGCAGGTAGCCGACGAGGCTTACCTGCTGCCGGGCAAGACCTCCGCCGAGACGTACATGAACATCCCGGCGCTGATCGAGGTCGCGCACCACGCCGGCGCCGACTGCCTCCACCCCGGCTACGGCTTCCTGTCTGAAAACGCGGACTTCGCCCGCACCGTCGAGCAGGCCGGCCTGACCTGGATCGGCCCCTCGCCAGAGGCCATCGAGCTGCTCGGCGACAAGCTCTCCGCCCGCGCGCTGGCCGTCGAGGCGAACGCGCCGCTCGCGCCCGGCACCGGGGAGCCGCTGTCCACATGGGAAGAAGCGCGCGACTTCGCTGAAGAACACGGCATGCCTATCGCCATCAAAGCGGCGTTCGGCGGCGGCGGCCGCGGCCTGAAAGTCGTCTTCGACGAGGCCGACATCGAGGAAGGCTTCGCCTCCGCCGGCCGCGAGGCCAAGGAAGCCTTCGGACGCGGGGAATGCTACGTGGAGAAGTTCCTCACCCACCCCCGCCACGTGGAGGCGCAGGTGCTTGCCGACGCCCACGGCAACGTCGCCGTCCTCGGCACCCGAGACTGCTCCACCCAGCGTCGCTTCCAGAAACTGATCGAGGAAGCGCCAGCCCCGTTCCTCACCGACGAGCAACGCACCGCCATCGAAGAAGGCGCGCGCGAAATCATCCGCAAGGCCAACTACCAGTCTGCAGGCACTGTCGAATACATCGTCTCCGAGGACGGCACCGTATCGTTTTTGGAGGTCAACACCCGCGTCCAGGTCGAGCACCCCGTCACCGAGGCTGTCACCGGCGTAGACATCATCGCCGAGCAGTTCCGGGTCGCCGACGGGCTGCCGCTCTCCTTCGTTGAAGGCCAGGACGTTGGCAACGGAATCGATCCGTCGATAAGCGGCCACGCGTTTGAATTCCGCATCAACGCCGAAGACGTCACCAACGGGTTCGCGCCCTCGCCAGGCACCGTCACCCGCTTCGACGTGCCCACCGGCCCCGGCGTGCGCATCGACACCGGCGTGCGCACCGGCGGCCAGATCCCGCCGTACTACGACTCGTTGATGGGCAAGCTCGTGGTGTGGGGCCCCGACCGCGACACCGCGCTGCGCCGGGCCAAACAGGCACTCAGCGAATTCGACATCGAGGGTGTGCGCACCGTCCTTCCGTTCCACCGCGACATGGTGGACGCACCCGAAATCACCGGCGACTCGCTGGACGTGTACACGGACTGGGTGGATCACAACTACTCCCCGTCGCAGAAGCACAACGGTGTGGACATCGAGCACATCTACGACGAGCGCCGCGACGTCGTCGTTGAAATCGACGGGCGGCTGCACACCATCGGCTTCCCCGTCGCACTGCTCGGTGGCGGCGGCTCCGGCCCAGCCGAACCCTCCACCCCAGCCGGTGACGTGGCCGGCGCGGTAACCACCAGCTACGAAGCGACGATCGTGGAATGGCTCGTCGCCGACGGCGACGTTGTGTCCAAGGGCGACGCAATCGCCACCATCGAGGCGATGAAGATGGAATCCTCCATTAAGGCGCCGCGCGACGGCCAGATCTCGCTCGCCGCAAAGCAGGGCGAGCGCGTGAAGGCGAACGCCACCATCGCGACAATCTCCTAGAAATGGGATACGTCACGGCCATAGAATGAGGGTGTCTCCCGCCACAAACAGACGGAGGGACCCTCACTATGGCCGAGACCATGCAAGCGCTCACGTACTTCGGCGAAGGCGACGTCCGGGTCGACACGCGCCCGAAACCGACCATCCTTGACCCCACAGACGCAATCATCCGCATCGACACCACCACCATCTGCGAGGCGATGCAAAACTTCAAACCCGGCGACAAGGTGCTCATCTCGCGCTGTGGCGCGTGCGAACGACCTGCCAATCACGTCGCTTGCAACCCACCACTTCACGTGGGACCAGCTCGATCAGGCGTGGGAGACGTTCTCCCACGCCGATACACACCAGGTGATGAAGGTGATCATCGACAACCCCTAGCCGCCGAAGAGTTGGTTGAGTGCTCCTTGGTTGGTGTTTGTGTGGTGGTGTCCGGTTGGTGAGGCCCATATGGGTGCGCCGCGGTCCATGGTGATGCGGCCGCGTTTGCGTCGTGTGGGGTCGTCGTCGTTGACGCGGTTGTGGTAGCGCCATAGCGGGGCGAGGTTGTCCAGGTTGGTCTGCCCGCCGTGTTGCCATGGTGTGACGTGGTGCGTCTGGCACGCGTATGCGCCGTGGCGGCAGTCGGGAAACGCGCACACCGGGGAAACCATGGCGGCAAGGTCGCGCTGCTTCTGGTTGGCCAAGCGTGTGGTGCGGTACAGGTTGACCGCCCCGTGTGTGGGGTGGAATGCGGCGACTTGCAGTGTCTCGCCGAACTCGGCGGCAAGGTAGTCCGCCCCGGTCATGGTGGTGCCGTCGGTGAGCACCAGTTCGATCTCGTCGCCGGCACCGGCGAGGATGCGCATGTGGGTGTCGATGGGCACCATCACGATCGGGCGGGGTGCGGCGGCAACGACACCGCCGGTGTCGCCGTCGAGGATGCGCCAGAATTCTTGTTCCATTTGGGGTGCGGCCGGAAGCGACGGATCAATGCTGCTACGCAGGCGGTGTTCTAGGTCGGCGGCGTTGCGGTCGGTGGTGTCGATGGTGATGCGTGCCCGGCCGTTTCTCGGCCGGGAGAAGGCGACCTGTTTTTTCTTCGGGGTGGTGTCGGCGGGGATGAGTTCGCGTGCGGCGTGTTCAATCGTGCGGTACCCGCCGCGCACCTCGAGCAGGGCTAGGCGCAGCCGCCACCGCTCGGCCGTGTCTTTGACCCCGCTGATGCGGCGTTCGATCAGGGCGAGTTCGTCGATGGAAAACCCGTGGGCTTTCTGCGCGGCGAGGGCTTGTTTACGGGTGAACTTTGTCGCCCCGTAGTAGACGTCCTGCATCGCCGCCCATGCGCGGGCGCGCTCTGGTGCCATGCCGGCGGCCAGTGCGACGGACAGGTCGAAGTGGCGCAGTGTCTCCATGGATTCTGCGGCCATCGCCTGGATCAGTGCGTCGAACGGGTTCATGGCCACAGACACTAACCACCCCGCACACCCACACAACCCCCAAAACCCAAACCTGTGGACAACCCCCGGCGACGCACACGGACGTTATCCACAGCCACACCCTCTATGGAACCTGATAGGTCAGATCCCGGGCGTCGGTGATGAGCATCTTGCCCGGCGCGTGGCAGATGGCCAGCTCGGGCTTAGAGTGCATCACGATCGACTGAGGTGTTACCCCGCACGCCCAAAACACCGGCACGGTGCCCGCAGGGATGTCCACGGCCTCCCCGAAATCCGACGCGTCCAGGTCCGCAATGCCGATCAGCGCCGGCTCTCCCACGTGCACCGGCGCGCCGTGCACCGCTGGGTAGCGGGAGGTGATGCGCACCGCGTCAGCTACCTGCGACGCCGGGATGGGGCGCATGGACACCACCATCTTTCCGCTGAACACACCGGCGGGTTCGCAGTCGATGTTGGTCAAGTACATGGGCACGTTGCGGCCCTGCTCGATGTGGGCAACGGGCACGTCGTTGTCCAGCAGCGCCTGTTCGAAGGTGAAGGAGCAGCCGATGAGAAACGCGACGGTGTCATCGGTCCAGTAAGAGGTAGCGTCCGAAGGTTCGTCGATAAGCGAGCCATGCGAAAACACGCGGTAGGACGGGATGTCGGTGCGAATATCACCGCCGGCGAGCAGCGGCGATGTCACCTGCCCTGGCTCGAGCACGCCAAGTAGCGGGCACGGCTTCGGGTTGCGCTGCGCAAACAGCAGAAAATCGAAGGCGTACTTCTTGTCCAGCGCGATAAGGTTAGCCTGGGCGTAGCCAGCGGAAAAGCCCGCCGTTGTCGCCACATCGGTGGTGCGGAACAACGCGCGGGCTTGCGCTGGAGGCATGAAAGCGGGCTGCATACAGCTAGGCTACGCCCAAATCTCCGGGAGCCGGGAGATGGAAGACCACCCCATCCAGGCACAACCGACGAGCACGATCAGCCCCACGTACAGGGTCCACTTGGGCGGCTCCCAACCTTTTAGGAGATCCTTGCGGAAGAAGCCGGCCCAGAGGACAACCCCAAATCCGATCGGCAAAATCAAACCGTTGAATGCACCTGCGAAGAGCAGCAGCCTCTGAGGAGCAGAACCCACGAAGAGGTAGATCACTGATGAGACGACGATGAACCCAACAGTGAGCCAGCCGCGCTTCCTCGGGTCGAAGCCCTGTTTGGTCAGGAACGATATCGAGGTAAATGACGCGCCGATGACCGACGACAGGCCAGCCGCCCACAGCACGAGGCCGAATGCCCGGCGGCCAAACTCACCGGCCGCGTGGTAGAAAACGTCTGCCGCGGTATTGTCCTTCGACAGGACGACACCAGTCGTAACAACGCCGAGTACTGCTAGGAAGAGCAGTACACGCAAAATGCCGGTGACGATAATCCCGGTAATGGACGACTTGGTCAGATAGTCGAGGTTTTCAGGGCCTGTGTGCCCAGCGTCGATAAGCCTGTGCACACCCGCGAACACAATGTAGCCGCCTACGGAGCCGCCAATAAGGGTGGTGATGATTTTGAAATCGATCTTCTCCGGCGCGATGGTTTGGCGCATTGCCTCGGCCACAGGCGGGTGGGAGGAGATCGCCACGTACAGCATCAGCACGATCATCAAGGCGCCGAGGATGCCCACAATCACATCCAGGGCAGCACCTGCGCGCTTCCAGAGGAAAACAACGATTGCGATGATGGCGGAAATGGCACCGCCGATCTTCGGATCGACAGACCCTCCCGTCAGCGCCTGCACGCCCAATCCGGTGCCAGCGATGTTGCCAATGTTGAAGACTAGACCGCCGATGCCGACGAGAATCGCGAGGAACCAGCCAAGGCCGGGGAGGATCTCATTTGCCAGCTCGCTGGCGCGCAGCCCGGACACGCCGAGGATGCGCCAAACGTTGAGCTGGATGGCGATGTCCACGAGGATCGACAGCAGGATCGCAAACGCGAATGCCGCGCCCATCTGGACCGTGAACACGGACGTTTGCGTGAGGAAGCCGGGGCCGATGGCCGAGGTGGCCATGAGAAAAATGGCGCCGATCATGGGGCCGATGCCGGCTTTCACCGGTGAGGTGGCTGCTGGCGCATCTGCCGCGGTCGAGCCGCCGGCGGTGGCCTTTTTCGGAGCGGTCACTGGGACACCCCTTTCGAAGACGAGAAATTAATGTGACGCGCAACATCGTAAGGTATGAGTTCCCCACCGGTCACACACCGGGGGTAACGCGCGCCACATCCCCCTCCCCCTGGGGGCGTCTCACCAGCTCGCACGCAGCCGTCGCGGTCACGCAGACCGCTTCAACCGCTGCTTAGGAGACCTTGAACTCCGCCATCTCGTCCCACTCGGTTTTGCCCTCGATGAGGGTGTTGATGATGGTGGGGGTCTCTTTGAGGATCGTGGGGAAGAATTCCTGCGCGGCCTTGAAGTGCTCGGAGTTGACGTGGGCTTCGGCGGCGTCGTCCTGGAACGCCTCGATGAGCAGGTACTCATCCGGGTTGTCTTCGTTGCGGTACCAGTCGAAGAAGATGTTGCCTTCCTCGGCGCGCGAGGCGTCGGTGAAATCCTTGACTAGCTCGCGGAAGTTCTCCACGTTTTCGGGCAGGGGTTTGAATCGCACGTTAATCAGGATCATGCGCCCTACTCTAGCGTTCTAATCGCTCTCCCAGCTCCAGCCATTCCAGCTCGAGCTCCTCGCGCGCATCCTTCGCGGCGGTCAGTTCTTTGGTCTTTGCGCCAATGGCTTCGAAATCACCAGCCTCGGACAGCGCCGCGATGTCGGCCTCGAGCTCCGCCGCCCGTTCGTCTTCCTTGGCAATCTTGCGCTCCAGCGTGTTCATCCGTTTGCGCAGTTCGCGCTCTTCCTGAGAGCTCAGGGCCGATTGCCTATCGACGTCCTCCGGTTTCCCCTCCCCCAGATCCAGCGTGCCGGCGGTGCGGGCTTGCGCGGCGCGGGTGTCGAGGTATTGCTGGATGCCGCCGGGCAGGTTGGTGAGCTTCCCGTCGCCGAAGAGGGCGTAGGTGGAATCGGCGATGCGCTCGATGAGGTAGCGGTCGTGCGAGATGACCACCAAGGTGCCGGGCCAGGAGTCGAGGAGGTTTTCCAGCTCCTGGAGTGTGTCGATGTCCAGGTCGTTGGTTGGCTCGTCGAGAAGCAGCACGTTCGGCTCTGCCATGAGCACGCGGGTGAGTTGCAGGCGGCGGCGCTCGCCGCCGGAGAGGTCTCGAACCGGAGTGCGCTGCCGCTTCGGGGAAAAGCCGAGGCGCTCGGCGAGCTGAGACGCGGACAGCTCCTTCTTGCCAAAGGAGATGTAGGTGGCCACGTCCTCAACAGCGTCGATGACGCGGCGCTCCGGATCGAGGTCGTCGAGCTCTTGGCGCAGCCAGCCGATGCGGGTAGTTTGCCCCTCGATGCGCTTGCCGGCAGCCAGCGGGTGTTCACCGGCAAGGGCGCGCAGCAGCGTGGTTTTGCCGGAGCCGTTGACGCCGACCAGTCCGATGCGCTCGCCCGGCGCTAACCTCCATGTGAGATGGTCGACGAGGGTGCGCCCGTCCGGGGCATCGATGCGGGCGTCTTCCAGCTCGATGACCACGCGGCCCTGGCGCTGCTTGGAAAACGCCATCAGCTCGACGGTGTCGCGCGGCGGCGGCACGTCCTTAATCAGCGCTTCGGCGGCCTCGATGCGGTAACGCGGCTTGGAGGTGCGGGCAGGCGCGCCGCGGCGCAGCCACGCCAGCTCTTTGCGGGCGAGGTTCTGGCGGCGCTGCTCGATCGCATCGGCTTGGCGGGCGCGCTCGGCGCGGGCGAAGGTCCAGTCGTTGTAGCCGCCGTCGTAGACGTCCACCGCGCCGTCGTGGACCTCCCAGGTCAACGTTGCGACCGTGTCCAAGAACCAGCGGTCGTGGGTGACCACCACGACGGCGAGCTTGCGGGACAGCAGGTGGTCAGCGAGCCACTGCACGCCCTCGACGTCGAGGTGGTTGGTCGGCTCGTCTAGGACCACCAGGTCCAGGTCCTGCGCGAGCGCCGCGGCGAGGTTGACCCGCCTGCGCTCCCCGCCGGAGAGCTGCCCCACGGGTGTGTCCAGGCCCAGATCGGCCACGCCTGTGCCCTGCAGCACCTCGCGGACCTTGGCGTTTGAGGCCCATTCGAAGGTCTGCAGTCCAAGCGGCTCGACAACGGCTTGGCCGACCGTCAGGGCGTCGTCGAGCAGAAAGCGCTGCGTCACCACAGCCATGCGCAGGTCGGACGTGTGCGACACGCGGCCGGCATCCGGCGGTTCGATACCGGTGAGCACTTCCAGCAAGGTGGTTTTGCCGCCGCCGTTGACACCGACGATGCCGATACGCTCCCCGCTTTGCACGCCGAGGGAGACGCCGTCGAGCAGCGTTTTGAGCCCCCAGGTTTTGGAGACGTTTTCCAGGTTAATTAGGTTAGCCATATCGGCTGTTCATCTTACGCAGGCAGCAAGTCGTGCAGCCCTCGACTGCGTTGGAACTGGGCCACGATGTGGGCGCACGCCAGCGCATCCGAATCCGCCCGGTGGTGGTTGAGCGCAAACCCCGGGGCGCAATACCCGGCAACCGTGGGCAGGCGGTGGTCCGCTAGGTGCGGCAGCAGCCTCCTGGCCATCCGGCAGGTGCAATAGAACTGGTCCGGGTAGGTGCCGGTGAAGTAATAGCGGTCCAGGCCCCGCCACACCGACGCGTCGAAGGTGGCGTTATGCGCGTACACGGGCGCACCGCCGACGAAATCTACGATGTGGTCGGCGATATCGAACCAGCTGGGCGCGTCCTCGACATCGCCACGGTCGATGCCGTGGATGTGGCTGAACTCAAACAGGATGTACTCCTCCGGCGGGCGCAGGTAGGTGCACAACTGGTCCACGACCTCCCCGTCCGCGACCTTGACTAACGCCACCTGGCACGCCGAAGCGCCAGCAAGGCGGTTGGCGGTTTCGAAGTCGACGGCGACGAACTCGTCTTCGAGCAGCACGCTTGTCGACGGTATCCACTTCGCCGCCGCCACCTTCTTCGGTGCCCGCGCCTTCCCGGTGAGCTCCGCGCGGGGTGTGGCGGGCAAGCGTTTTTCCTCCGCCACCTTCGCCTGCCACGCTGCCTTGTGTGGCGCCGGATTGCGCCCGTGCCTTCGCGCGAGGTGCTCCTCCGCTTTGGCCAGGCGTTTTTCCAGATTCACGCGGGCTTTAGCGTGCTGCGGCTGCGGCGCGGCTGCGAGCCAGCTGCGGATAGCAGCGGCCGCGTCGCTGTACTGGCCCAGCCCGTGATGCAGCGCCGCCACCTCCGCGACGTAGATGTCGAGCGCCCACGCCGGGTCCGAGCACGCGGCGTCCTGCATCGCAAACATGAGCTCCTCCGCGAGCACCAGCGCCGCCCGCGGGTGGCCGTCGCGCTTGAGTTCGCTCACCCGCGGGAGGTGTTCCCAGATTGGCCGCCCCTTCACGGTGGGCGGCACGGGATGTGCGAAATCGCTCAGGCGAGCCTCAACCGTGGAGGTGTTGCCGTCGAGGTAATTGCGGGTGGCGTCGATGAGAGGCATGTCAGGCACACTACGGGGCGCACCCGACACACCCGACGGCCAATTAGCTCACACGTTCGACAACGGCACCGTGGTCGGGGCCCTCAGCCACGAAAACCTCGTACGCGTCGAACTGCTCGGCCACGTGCTCAGCGGCGAACCGTGTGGCATCAGCGCTGTCGCAGAGCACTGCCACAGTCGGCCCGGACCCGGAGACGATCGCGCGGCGGCCTGCATCCCCCGCAGCCGCGAGAACCCGCTTGAGCACCGGGCGCAGCGTTAGCGCGGGCTCCTCTAAGTCGTTGTGGAGCGCCGCGGCGATGCGACCCACGTCGCCCGAGGTCAACGCCTGCGACAGCTGCGCTGAATCCAAGTGAGGGAGCAGGGCGGGGTTGCCGTGCCGGAGGTCGTCGAGAAGCGAGAATGCTTTGCCGGTATTGATGCCGATCTTGGGGTTGATAAACACCCAGTGCAGGCGCCCGCGCGAGAGCATCTCCACCAGCTCGTCGCCGCGGCCGGTGCCCAGGGCCGTGCCACCCATGAGCGAGAACGGGACATCGGCGCCGAGCGAGGCGGCGAGCTCGTACAGCACTTGCGGCGAGAGCGGTTCGCCATACTCGGCCACGAGCGCATTCGCGGCCACGAGCGCGGCCGCCGCGTCGGCGGAGCCACCTGCCATCCCGCCGGCAACGAAGACGTGCTTGTCCACCTCGATGCGCACGCGCGGCACGGCCACGCCGGCGCGCGCTACCACGGCTTCGACGGCGCGCCACGCGAGGTTGCCCGGCCCGTCGATGTCCTCGTCTGGCCGGTCCACGAAAAACGTGGTGCGCATGGTTTCGACGGCAGGGCCGGCGACGGGATCGCCGTCGATACGCAGCCGCACCACCTCGCGCCTGTCCACCGCGTGAAAGACACTGACCAAATCGTGGTAACCGTCCGCGCGCGCCTCACCCACGCCGAGGTGCAGGTTCACCTTGCCCGGCGCGGAGGCGACGATCTCACGCACCTTGCGATTAGCCACGACGGGCCTGGCCTAACCGGATGAAGTCATCCACGATGAGCTTCTCCCCGCGCAGCCCCGGGTCGATGCCGGCGGCGCGCAGCGCATCCTCGGCGGCCGCGGCCGAACCGTAGATGCCCGATAGCGTCGAGCGCAGCGTTTTGCGGCGTTGCGCAAACGCGGCGTCTACCAGCGGGAAGACGGTGTCGCGCAGGTCGCGGGGAGCGTCGTCAGCGACATCGATGCGCACGAGCCCCGATTCGATGTTCGGTGCAGGCCAGAACACGTGCTTGCCAATCGTCCCGGCGCGCGAAACGTCGCCGTAAAACGCGGCCTTCACGCTGGGCACGCCGTAGATCTTGGACCCGGGCTGAGCAGCGAGGCGGTCGGCCACTTCCTTTTGCACCATTACCAGCACTCTGCGTATGGACGGCATCTCCGCCAACACATGCAGCAGCACTGGCACCGAGACGTTGTAGGGCAGGTTAGCCACGAGCGCAGTGGGCGCGACAGGCAGATCAGTGCGGCGAACCTGCAGAGCATCCGTATTCACCACGGTTAACCGGTCGGCGTACTCCGGCGCGAACGCCTGCACGGTGGCAGGCAAACGGCCGGCGAGACGCGGATCGATCTCCAACGCAGTGACGCTGGCGGCGGTGTCCAGCAGCCCCAGCGTTAGAGAGCCCAAGCCCGGCCCGACCTCCACGACGTTGTCGTCGGCCGCGAGCTCAGCCGCGGCGACGATGCGGCGCACGGTATTTGGATCGTGCAGGAAGTTCTGCCCGAGCTTTTTCGTCGGCGTGACGCCCAGCTCGGCGGCAAGTTCCCGGATCTCGGCTGGCCCGAGCAGGTGCGACTGCCCCATTTAGCGGATACCCAGGCGGGCGGTGCAAGCCGGCCAGGCACCCCAGCCCTGGGACGCCTGAACCCGCTCCGCCACGGCGATCTGCTGCTCGCGGGTCGCCTGATCCGCGGTCGGAGCGTATGCGGTGCCACCGTGGCCTGCCCAAGTAGACGGCGAGAACTGCAGCCCACCCTGGTAGCCGTTGCCGGTGTTGATGGCCCAGTTACCGCCTGATTCGCACTGTGCGATGGAATCCCACACACTGCCACCCGCTACAGCCGGGGCGGCCGCACCCGTGTTACCGGAGGCAGCTACGGCCCGTTTGGTTCCGCGGGCGATAACGGCCGGCTTCGCCTTTTTCACTACCTTTTCCTCGGCGATGCCCTCGGACTCGACGACGCCGTTGACGGTGACGGTGCGGTGGATGACCTTGGTCTCTCCCTGCTCGCCCTTCTCACGGACCTTCTCGGCGCCCTCGTCCAGCGCGTCGTCCTCGACGTACTCCGCAGGCGCCTCCACCACCACGGTCTCCGGCCGGTCGACGGTGCTCACCCGGTCCAGCACAATTTCCATGCCGGGCACAACCGCGTCTGCCAGCGCGACATTGAGGCGGTCATCCGAATCGAACGTCACGCCGCGTGCAGACAGGAGCTCCCCAACAGTTTTCGCCGCAGCGGAAACGTAGGTCAGTTTGCCGCCGTCGCGCAGCGCGACAATCTTCGGGGTGGTCACATCCACATTCATGCCGTCGGCAAGCGGCTGTTCGCGGTCGGCGTTGACGGCGGAGGCGCCGGCAACACCAGCTTGGTCGATCAGCTCGCCTACCGTGCTCGCGGTGGAGGTGATCTGCTGGGCCACACCGTCGATCACCACAGCAACCGGCTTGGCGGTGCGCACTGTGACGGTATCGCCGCTAGCCAGCTTTTCTCCCGGCGCCGGGTACACCAGATCCTCCGGCGCTACCGTCACGCCGGCGGAGGCGAGCGCACCCGCGACATCGCCGGCGTAGGTGCGTACGTTTGTTGCCTCACCGTTGACGTCCACCGTGACCTGCTTCTGGGTGGCCAGGGCAGTGCCCGCGCCACCGACCAGTGCGGCACCGGCGACGGTGCCGGCAACTGCGCGCTTGGCGGCGTTGGACTTCTGGTTAATCCGCTTGATTTGACGGGACATGCGCTTCCTCACGACGGGGCTCTGCAAAATCGCGCTGAATCTCCTCAGCACGCAACCCGGGTAACATTACGGTAACGCCCGCCGCGTTTCAAGGCCCTCCGCCCAGCTCACACCCCGTAGACCCGCGAGAATGTCTCTCCAATCTCTCGCGCCACATCGGCCACTTCCATGCCACGCGCGTCCGCCAGAACCTTTGCCGTGTGCCCGATCAACGCGGGCTCATTCTTCGCCCCGCGGAACGGCTCGGGGGTCATGTACGGCGCGTCCGTCTCAACGAGCAGCTGGCCCGCCGGCGCGAGTGCCGCCGCCTGGCGCAACTCCTCGTTGCGCTTGAAGGTGACGTTGCCGGCAAAACTGAGCACGTAGCCGCGCTCGATTGCCTCTCGCGCCACGTCCAAAGGCGAGGAGAAGCAATGCAGGATCACGTGCTCCGGCCGCGGCGCGTCCGCAAGAATACGCATCATTTCCGCGTCGCCTTCGCGGTTGTGGATCATCAGCGCCTTGCCTGACTCCACCGCCAAATCGATGTGCCAGCGAAACGCCTCCTCCTGCACCTCAAGCGGCGCAGTGCCATCGGCGTCGTGCGTGAGCCAATACGTGTCGATGCCGGTCTCCCCCACCGCCACGCAACGTTCGTCCCGGGCCATCTCGGTCAGGCGGGCGCGAGCAGCGTCGTCAAGCTCCTGCGCCCTCGTCGGATGGATCGCGCACGCGGCGAAAACGCGGTCGTTGAGGTGAGCGGCCTGAAGCGCGTACTCCGCTTCCTCCAGCCCATCGCCGACGGTGCAGATGCGCTCCACACCGGCTTCGAGCGCGCGGGCGACAAACGCGCCGACATCTTCCTTCGTGCGCGCGCCGCAGGACGCGAGGTGGGTGTGCGCATCCACCAGGCCGGGAATCGGCTCGGCGGGCACGGGCGTGGGACGCGGTTTCTTTTTGCTCATACGATGCACCCTATGGCATTTGCAGACATCGACTCAGCCATCCAGATCCAAATCGACGCCGACCTTGCCGAAGCCGCCGGCCGCGGCATCAACGGCTCGCCCGCCGACATCGTCGGATCCTTCGAGGCCGAGCTCGCCGATTACCTCGCGCTCCCTGCGGACGTGCGCCGCTCCTTCCCTCGCGGCGAAACCGCGCGTCTCTACGGCACCGCCCTCGGCCAAGCGCTCGTGCGCGAGGGCTTTACATGGCAATTGCTTCACGACGCCTACGGCACCGACCTCGTCGTAGTCAAAGACGCCGGAGGCACGAACGAGAAATACACCGCCCCGCTCGTCGTGGTAGATCAGCGCTTCGAGGACGAGGAACCCGGCAAGCTCACCGAATTCCTCGGGCAATTTCTGTGAACGCGCCACAGTCGATCATGCCGCTGGTACGCCCGGAGCTGCCGCCGGCGTGGCTGTCCACGGGCGATATCGAGCTGTTCTACGAGGAAATCTGCGAGTACACCCGCAGGTTGCGCGAGGCCGGCGTTCCCGCTCAGCTCGAGGTGATCGAGGGCGCACCGCACGCGGTGGAGCTGTGGGCATTCGACGTCGACGTAGTCAAACGCATGCTCGCATCCGCGCGGCAGTGGCTCGGCGCGCAGTTGTAGCCGCCCGGGCTACTGCACTGGCGCCCACTCCGGGCCAGTCTCGCCGAGTTCCGGGTCCAGCTTGGCAATCAGCGGCTGCGGCTTGGCAAGCTCGGTGCCCGGCACCACGTCCACGCGCTGCCACACCGCTTGCTGCTGCGAGTAGTCGCCTGTGATGGTCGGGTACGTCTGGCCTTTCTCCGGCAGGCCGACACCGACGAGGTTGTAGTCCGCGTCGTCCACGACCTCCTCCACTCGCGGCTCCGCGGCCCAGATCCCGGTACGCCCGAGCGTCTCGTGGACCTTCTGCGCTGTGTGCGGGAGGAACGGGGTGAGCATGGCGTTGCAGTCGGAGACCACCTGCAGCGCAGTCCACAGCACGGTGGCCAAACGCTCGCGCTGGGTGTCGTCCTTGGCCAGCTTCCACGGCTCCTGCTCCGCGATGTAGGCGTTGGCCTCGCCAACGACGTGCATCACCTTGGTAACCGCAGACTTGAAGTGGGCCTTGCCCAGCTCCTCGCCGGCGGTGGTGAACGTCTCGGCGGCCAGCTCGAGGATGCGCTCATCGGACGCCGACAGCGGGCCCGGGGCAGGGATCTGGCCGAAGTTCTTGTGCGCCATGGACACGGTGCGGTTGACCAGGTTGCCCCAGCCGTTGGCCAACTCGTTGTTCACGCGGCGGACGAACTCGTCCCACGTGAAGTCCGTGTCGTTGTTCTCCGGTCCGGCCACCGCGATGAAGTAGCGCAGCGGGTCCGGGCCGAATTCCTCGAGGAAGTCCTTGACGTAGATGACCACGCCTTTGGAGGAGGAGAATTTAGACCCGGACATGGTAAGGAACTCAGACGACACGACCTCCGTGGGCAGGTTCAGCTCGCCCAGCTCGCGCACCTCGCCGCCCTTGGCGCCCTTGCCCGCGTAGCCGAGCAGCTCCGCCGGCCAGATCTGGGAGTGGAAGGTGATGTTGTCTTTGCCCATGAAGTAGTAGCCCTCAGTGGCCGAGTTCTGCCAGAACTCTTTCCACGCGTCCGGGTTGCCAGAGCGGTGCGCCCACTCGATGGAGGCGGACAGGTAGCCGATCACTGCGTCAAACCACACGTAGAGCTTCTTCGACGGGTTGTCCTGCCAGTCCTCCACCGGGATCGGGATGCCCCAGTCAATGTCGCGGGTCATGGCACGCGGGCGCATGTCCTCCAGCAGGTTCAGGGAGAACTTCAGCACGTTCGGGCGCCAGTCCTGGCGTGTGCGCAGCCACTGTTCCAACGCGTCGTGCAACGCGGGCAGGTCGAGCATGAAGTGCTCGGTCTCGATGAACTCCGGCGTCTCGCCGTTGATCTTGGACACCGGGTTGATCAAATCAGCCGGGTCGAGCTGGTTGCCGCAGGTGTCGCACTGGTCACCGCGCGCGTCGGTGGCGCCGCAGATCGGGCATGTGCCTTCGATGTAGCGGTCCGGCAGAGTGCGGCCTGTCGAGGGAGAAATCGCTCCCTGCGTGGTCTCGCGGATCATATAGCCGTTCTCATTCAGGCCACGGAAGAGTTCCTGCACCACCGCGTAGTGGTTGCGGGTGGTGGTGCGGGTGAACAGATCGTAGGACAGGCCCAGCCCGGCGAGGTCCTCCACAATCTGACGGTTGTAGCGGTCCGCCAACTCCTTGACGGTGACACCTTCTTTATCCGCCTGCACGAGCAGCGGGGTGCCGTGCTCGTCGGTGCCGGAGACCATCAGCACGTTCTTGCCCGTCATTCGCTGGTAGCGCGCGAAGACGTCAGAGGGGACGCCAAAGCCTGCGACGTGGCCGATGTGGCGCGGGCCGTTGGCGTACGGCCAAGCAACGCACACGAGAACGTTCTGATTGGTCTCGGGAGAAGTCATGGTTCACAGCATAAGTTATGGCCCCGCTCACGCACTGCAATGCGTAAGCGGGGCCGCGACTTTAGGGCGTCGATAGGCAATCGCGCCTATTCCGCGCGTGGTTTGAGCATGCCTTTGACCTGGGCACGACGGGCGTCCAGTTGCGCCTGATCGCGGTGCATGCGGCGCTCAATGGCCAGCTGCCGGGCGAAGCGCTCCTGTTCCTTCTTGTCCAGGTAGATCGTGTCATTAGACATGTCCTTCACAATCGCAAACATGAGCGCGATGAGGATGAACAGGAACGGTGTCGCGGCAACAATAGTTACGGACTGCAGGGAGTTCAGCGCGTCGGAGCCGCCGGAGATGAGCAGGGTCAGGCCGACGAATGCGGTGGCCAGGCCCCACATGGCTGCGAGCCACGGCCTCGCCTCAGTTTTGCCGGACTGCGTCATGGACGCCATCACCGTGGAGGCCGAGTCAGCCGAGGTGATGAAGAACGTGGCCAGCAACAGCAGGGCAAAAATACCCATGATGAAACCGCCCGGCAAAGAATGCAGCAGGTTAAACAGCTGCTCCTCGTTGGAACCGCCGCCGTAGATGGATTCGCCACTTTGCTCCATTTTGATGGCCGTTCCACCGAAGATGGCGAACCACACGGTGGACAGGCCTGCCGGGACGAGCATGACGCCGAGGCAGAATTCGCGAACGGTACGGCCGCGGGAAATGCGGGCCAGGAACGTCCCCACGAACGGCGACCAGGAAATCCACCACGCCCAGTAGAAGATGGTCCATCCGGAGAGGAACTCGCCGGCCTCGCCATCCGCGCTTTCAGCGGTGCGGGCGGCCATCTCGAAGAAGTTATTGAGGTAGTTGCCTACAGCGGTCGGCAACATGTTCAGCTGTGCGACGGTGGGGCCAAGCACGAACACGAAAAGTGCGAGGACGGCCGCGATGACCATGTTCGTGTTGGACAGCCACTGAATGCCCTTGGACACACCCGACATCGCCGACAGCAGGAACGCGAGGGTGAGCACCGCCACGATGCCGATGATCAGGGTGTCGGACGGGTCGTCGACGAAACCGGAAGCTTCCAAGCCGGAGCTGATCTGCAGCGCGCCCAAACCCAGGGAGCAGGCGGTGCCGAAAATGGTGGCGAAGACGGCGAAGCCGTCGATAAGCTTGCCCAGCCAGCCGTTGGCGCCCTTCTCCCCAATCAGCGGGATGAACGCGCTGGACAGCAGCTGTTTACGGCCGAGACGGAAAGTGGAGTACGCGATGGCCAGACCGATGATGGCGTAGACGGCCCACGGGTGCAGGGTCCAGTGGAACATGGTCTGCGCCATCGCGGCGCCGACCTCGTGCGGCTCGTGGCCCGGAACGCCGTCCCGGTACATAGCCAGCGGCTCAGAAGCGCCGTAGAACATCAAGCCGATGCCCATGCCGGCGGCGAACATCATGGCAATCCAGGAGGTGGTTTTGAACTCCGGGCGCTCGTCGGCACTGCCGAGGCGAATCCGGCCGAAACCCGATGCGGAAATCACGATGACGAACGCGACGAAAATCGTGCCGCCGAGGACGAACGCCCAGCCCAGGTTCTCAATGACCCAGCCGAACGCGCTGTCCGCAAAGGTGGAGAAGTTGTCCGGAGCCGCAAGGCCCCAGCCGACAACTGCAGCGACGATTACCGCAAGCGGGATAACAATGCCCCAGTTCACCGGTGCGTCTTCTGCGTCGGCTTCGCGCTCGACGCTTTCCTCCGGGTCGGTGTACCCGGGATACACGCCGCCGCGGTCGGCGCGCAGCAGCGCGGCAAGTTGGCCAGCTGCGGATGATTCGTTATTTTTAATTGGATCCGTACTCCGTGGCTCCGCAGCGGGATCGTGGGGATCCCGCTGGAGATCACGCTGAGACATACAATTCTCCTCGCAAATTTTTATTGTTTTTCTAGGGCGCAAGCAGGCTAGCGCAGATCACACCTGCACGCGAACCAGCGCCGGACAAAAAGCGAGGAAGACGGCACTATTCACGCGCGGACAAAGCCGCGTCGTAGAGGTCCCCCACCTTCACGCCGTGCTCTTTGGCTACCCGTTTCGCGGCGTCTTTCATGCGTTCACCGCCGTCCACCAGATCCAGCACCAGCCCCACCAAGTCTTCCGGCTCTGCTTGCTCGACTGCCCCGCCTTCGATCACGAGCGTGATTTCTCCGCGAACCCCATCTGCCGCCCATTTGGCTAGCTCCCCCAGGGTGCCCCGCTTCACTTCCTCATATGTTTTGGTCAGCTCCCGGCACACCGCAGCCCGGCGGTTCACGCCGAGGACGTCTGCCGCGTCTTCCAGCAGCTGCGCGATCCGGTGCGGCGATTCGAAACAGCACACCGCGCGCCGCTCGTGCACCAGCGTTTCCAACCAAGCCCTGCGCGCCCCCGACTTCCGCGGCGCAAACCCGTCGAAGATGAAATGCCCAACGCTCAGGCCGGACAATGCGAGCGCGGTAGTCACCGCGGACGGCCCGGGGATGCAGCTGACGGGAATACCGGCGTCGTGGGCGGCGGCGACGATGGAATGGCCCGGGTCGGACACCAGCGGCATCCCGGCGTCGGTGACCACGAGGACGGTGCCAGCGCGTGCCGCGTCGAGCAGCTCGCGCGCCCGCGCATCCTCGTTGTGGTCGAAGTTGGACACCACGCGTCCGGTGATCTCTACCCCGAGCGCCGCGGCGAGAGCCCGGGTGCGGCGAGTGTCCTCGGCGGCGATAACGTCCGCGGCGGCCAGTGCGTGCGCCAAGCGCGGCGATGCGTCCGCCACGTTGCCCAGCGGGGTGGCCGCGAGCACAACTCCGGTGGGAAGGATCTGCGTGAGGTCTTCGTGCTCGGCGGACATACCACGGGAGCATACGCCCAAGGCGCTAATATCTTCCGTCGTGACCACTATCGCGAGCACCCCGAACCCGACTGGACCAGCCGCCGGCGCTAACGCTGCAACACCTGAGGCAACGCGAACGGTGCGGCCCACCCGCCCGGCGCCAGAGGCTCCCGTGACCGTGCCGTGGACGCGCCGCGACACCATCGCAGCTTCCGTCATCGGTGTGCTGGCGCTGCTGACCCGCTTCATCGGTTTGTTCCAGCCCACCAGCTCCGGCACCCCCGTCTTCGACGAGAAGCACTACGTGCCGCAAGCCTGGGACATGGTGCGAAGCTCTTTCAACCCTGTCTTGGGCGGCATCGAGTCTAATCCCGGCTACGGCTTGGTTGTGCACCCGCCGCTGGGCAAGCAGCTGCTGGCCATGGGCGAGACTCTCTTCGGATACACCCCGTACGGCTGGCGCATCATGACCGGCTTGTTCGGCACCGCCGTGATCGTCTTTGTTTTCCTGCTCGCGCGCCGAGTCAGCCAGTCCACCAACATCGCGCTGATCGCGGGCATCATCGCGCTTTTCGACGGCGTCCTGCTCGTCTCCGCGAAATTCGGCATGCTCGACATCTTCCAGGTGCTGTTTGTGGTCATGGCCGCCTGGACGCTCGCAGGCGACATGCGCGAGGTGCACCACCGCTGGCACGATGCGTGGCTGGCTGGCAAGCTCGACGGCACTGGCCCGTTCGGCCCCCGCATGGGATTCCGGTGGTGGCGCTTCGCCACCGGCGTGCTGCTCGGGCTCACGCTTTCTATCAAATGGTCCGGTCTGTACTACATCATGTTCTTCGGGCTGCTGTCGTCGTTCTGGGATCTCTACCTGCGCCGGCGCTACGGCGTAGAGAAGCCCGTCGCGGGCACGTTGCTGAGAGACGTCCCTTCGGCCCTTGCCTCCATCGTCCTCATCCCCGCTGTCTTGTACCTGTGGTCGTGGCGCGCCTGGTTCGCTTCCGAGACTTCCGTGTACCGCCACTCGCTTTCCGACGGCACCATCGCAAGCTCCGATTGGCCTTGGCTGGCCAACCTCCCGGAGCCCATTGCAGGCTGGTTCTACTACCACTTCTCGGTGCTCGACTTCCACGCCTCCTTGACCTCCTCGTCCGGCCACTCCCACCCGTGGGACTCCAAGCCGTGGGCCTGGCTGGTCTCCGCCCGCCCGATCCTGTACTACTCCGCCACCGACCTGGAGTGCTCCGTGGCTCCCGGCGACGGGACGTGCCGGGAGATGATCTACATGTTCGGCACCCCCGCCATCTGGTGGCTGACCGTGCCGGTGCTGCTGTGGGCGTGCTGGGTGTGGCTGACCCGTAAGGACTTCCGCGTCATCGTGCCGGTCATTGCGTTCGCCGCCGGATTCCTTCCGTGGCTGGTCGCGTTCGACCGCCAGATGTACTTCTTCTACGCCACCGCACTGGTGCCGTTTACCGCAGTGCTGCTGGCCCTAGCGGTGGGTAACGTGGCGCGCAAGGGCGGGCCGGTGACGTGGTCGTGGGTGAATAAGGTCGCAGGCTTTGAGATGCGGTGGGGCCAGCTCGCCGCCGTGGTCTACCTCGCCCTTGTGGTGGCCAGTTTCATCTACTGGTCCCCCATCTTCTACGGCTTCCGGATCCCGGACTCCTACTACGAGTCCATCATGTGGCTGCCCAGCTGGAAGTAACGCACGCAAATAATTCGCTCGCGGGTAATTTCAGCCCGGCCGGGGTGTGCTCCCCCGGCCGGGCTTTGTGTTTCCCGGTTGTGTTTCCCGCCGCGGCGGTGGGTGTCCTAGTAGGGGCGGGCGTCCAAAAGCTGCCATGTCCGGCGGAGCGCCCCGCCGCGGTCGGCGACCCACGTCCACACCAACGCAACCAGGCTGAGCAGCGGAATGAGCACCCCGGCGAGCTCGAACTGCCCTGTGCCGAGCACCGCGTCGCGCACGGCGAATCCGACGGTGAAGGTGAACATGGTGCCCACAATCAGCAGTACCCCTGGGATCTGTTGCGGACGCCACGCCGTGAAGCCCAGCGCCAGCGCCACCCCGAATCGGACCGAGGCGGTGGAGGCGACCACGGGTTCGTCCCCGCCGGCGATGATGAGGCGCACAGCCCACAGCACCCACACCACGGCCATAGCGCCGAGGAGCACACGCCCGACAGCAATGCCCAGCTCGCGGCGGCGGGCGAAGCGGCGCCACTCGTCGTCCACGCCCGCGAGGATGACGGACGAGAGGTCCTGCGGCGGCGCAAAGGCTTCCTCGTCGTCGCCGTGGAGTTGCTGAGTTAGGGCGAGGGACCGATCTAAAAAGGCGCGGCACTCGGGGCACCCGGAGACGTGGGCGTCCACCACAGCGTCGTCGAGACCGGACGGTTCCCCGTCGATACGCGCGGACAGCGCTTTTTGCACCTCTTCGTGGCTAATCACGGGTGAGCACCCCGTCTAGGCTGGCGCGGCCGGTGCCGAAGACGGTGATGATAAACAGCGACGCGGCCAGCACGAGGATGTATTCCACCCCGCCACCGTCGACGAAGAAGCCGTTGCCCAGGTGCACGAAGTACCCGGCAGAGAGCACCAGAAGGGCGAGGAGCGACGCGGCGATCGTCGTCAACAGCCCCACCGCCAAAAACGCCCCGCCGATGAGTTCGACGGTGCCGGTGAGGTAGGCGGACAGCTGCGGCTGTGGCACCCCGAGCGCGGCGAATTGGCGGCCGGTTTCCGTCATACCGACCTCGAACCAGTGGTTGTAGCCGTGGGCCACGAACACCGCGCCCAGCACGAGCCGGAGCACAAGCAGCGCGAAGTCGCGGACAGCGGGCCTATTCATGCCGATTAGGGTACCCGTGGAACCGAAGCGGGTAGAACTGAGTCCAATACCTATGACTGATCTTCACCTCACACCAGAACAAGGCTGGCCCGTCACCGGCGACGACGGCCTCGCTCGCCCGCCGTGGGCTGCCCATGACCCACTGTTGCGCGAGTATTACGACACCGAATGGGGCATGCCCGTCACCGACGAGCAGGGCATGTTCGAGCGCGTCTGCCTCGAGGGTTTCCAGGTGGGGTTGTCGTGGCGTCTGATCTTGCAAAAGCGCGAGGCACTGCGGAGCGCCTTCCACGGATTCGCCCCGGAAGCCGTAGCAGGCATGAGCATCGAGCATTTGCTTGGCGACGCTTCGTTGATCCGCAACCGGCGCAAACTGGAGGCTGCGGTGAACAACGCCGAAGCCACCCTCGCGCTGCGGGATGAAGGAACGCACCTCGGTGAATTTGTGTGGTCCTACCAGCCCGCCCAGACACCCGTTCCGCGCACGATGGAGGAGGTGCCCACCCGCTCGGCCGAATCGGAGCGGTTGGCGAAGGACCTGAAGAAGCGCGGTTTTACTTTCGTTGGGCCGGTGACCATGTACGCGCTGATGGAGTCCACCGGGATCGTGGACACTAACCTGGTGGGCACCTGGCGGCGCGGGGCGTCCGGGGTGTGGGGGTAAGCGCCGTTTAGTCGTCGTCCATCTCGGCGAACGCTTCCTCCACCGAGTCGTGCTCCTCACGGGAGGCCTCCCACACTTCCTTCGCGGCGGAGAGGTTGATGGCGGCGATGACGGCGCCGACCACGATGTCGAACCAGGCTGTCTCCCACACGAAGGTGAGCAGACCGGCGACGATGATCAGCACATTCGCAAGGGCGTCATTGCGGGCAGCGAGCCACGCCCCGGTTGCCAGCGAGGACCCCTCATCCCGCAGCTGCATCAGCAGGACGGCGCAAATAACGTTGACCACCAGGGCACCGACCGCGATACCGGTCAAGCCCTCCGGTGAGGGTGCCACGGGGTTCATAATCTTGGACACCACCGTGACGATCGCCGCGATCGCTGGAATGAGGATGAGCGCCGCTAGCACGCTGCCAGCGGTACGGCGCCGCGCTGCGGGCCACGCCACGGCGAAGAACACCAACAGGTTGATCGCCGTGTCCTCGAGGAAGTCCGCGGAATCGGCGAACAGGGATGCCGAGCCAATGGCCAGAGCACCGAAAAATTCGACAAAGAATTATGCCAGGTTCAACAGGGCGACGACCAGGACCGCGCGACGGATTTTTGAGCACTCACGGCTGGCAGCATACCATCAGGGTTCCGCTGAGCAGCCCTGGGCCATGCGCCCGTTGAAGGGCTGAGGTAGTCCGCCGGGCACTACTTGCCTAGCTGCTCAACCCAAACAAGGCGCGCACAAAGATAAGAAACCGCAGGCATTTCTACCTGCGGTTTACTGTGGAGCTAAGGGGAATCGAACCCCTGACCTTCGCATTGCGAACGCGACGCTCTACCAACTGAGCTATAGCCCCTCGGCTGCAAAGTTACGTTACTCCTCCCCCGCACTGCGATTAAATCGCCAGCGTGCGAGGGGTGGATGCCGCCCTAACTCGCACGAGTGCCGTAGCCGTCAAGGCCACCGTACCCGTCAGAGTTACGGTACCCGTCAGGGTTGTCGTGGTTGTCGTGGTCCTCGTGGTCGTCGTGCGTCGGAGCAACGCGGGCGGATGGCAGGGACTCGAAGTCTGGGCTCTCATCGTCCAGTTCCAGCACCACAGAGCCTGCGCGAAGGCGTGCGTCCCTAGCGTGCTCCCTGGTGCCTCCCGTGGCCACACCCATCCGCGCCCGGCGCAGCTGGCGCAGACGACGCTCCTGCAACGCACGCTCCTGCAGCACGACCCGGCGCAGCGCGATCATGAACCACGCTGTCATTGCCACGGTGATCGCCGGCAGGACCCACGCCCAGCCTCCGGAGACAAACGCCACGACGAACGTGATCACGCACGCGATGATGAGCCCAAGCAAGGTGCGCTGGCGGCGCTGGAACCGGGTCGCGGTGGTCTTGCGCTCGCGCTCGGGGTCGTAGCCGCCGCGGCCTCGGCGAGATGCCGCGAACGCAATATCCTCCTCGGAGGCGTTCTGGGAGGCCCCGGCGTCCCCAGTGTCCTCACCGCCCTCGTCGTGTGCGGACAGCCCCTTCCCGGCGGTGCCGTCTACGACGTCGGCTTCCGCCTCCACCGCGGCGCTGTCTTCGTGCGTCTCTGCGGCTGGTTCAAAGCCGGTCTCGCGGTCGGCGTAGCCGTAGTCCTCGGGTGCGGTGTAGGACTCGTCGAGCTCGTAGCGATCCTCGTCTGTCAACGCTTCGGCGTCGGCAGCATCAGCCTTTTTGGTCTCATCTGCCTCGGTCTTGTCGTCGGTTGCACTTTCCTCGGCGAGGAGTTTCACCGACGTCGAACCGCCGGTCGAGGCGGCCGCGACTTTAGTGGATCCGCCCGTGGGCACGGCGTCAGCCTCTGCGGTCGCGGTGTCCGCCCTGTCGGGGGCATCCACCTCGTCGGCGGAGCCGGCTTCCTCGGCGGCTGCTTCTGCCTCGTCCTCGACGTGGTCGATCACTTCCCCGTCGACATGGTCCGCAGCCGAGTCGTCCTCCGTGGCGCCGGGGCGGCGGAAGATGGTGCGCAGGGCGGGAGCGTCGTCGATAAGCACGTCCTCCTCCGCGTCTGTAGCCTCCACCACCTCGTAGTCGTCGTCCTCACTGTGGCGGTGGATGTCCGCGGCGGTGAGCTTCGGGCGGCGGCGCTCAACCATCGGCGCGGTGCCGCCCTCGTGCAGCACCCGCGTCTCCTCGTATCCTTCGCCGGAGCGGCGGATCGGTTTGTTGTTGCCGATCATCAGCGGGGCGAGGACGATGATCCAGACAACGAGGATCAAAATGATCATTAAGCTCGGGCTGCCCATCGGCATTGCCACCTTTCCGCGTACGTTGCACCCTAAAGTCAGATGCCCACGCTATCCGGCTGTGCGGCCGGTCCTGGGGTGGCGCGCCGTGGAGTCGGATGCTTTTTCGCGGCGTGCAGCAGCGTTCGTGCTAACGCGCGCGGCCGGCGCCGCGCAGCCGCTGCACCGCGCTCGTGGCGTAGTCGTCGGCGTTGAGTGCAACGAGGTGGTGGTCGCGCCACTGTCCGTCGATGTGGAGGTTGCGCCGCAGAAAGCCCTCCTCGCGGAAGCCGTTGTGCTCGAGCACCTTTCCCGACGCAGGGTTGCCGGGCAGGTACGTGGCCGTGAGCCGGTGCAGGCCGACACGGCAAAAGGCGTGGTCCACGCCCAGCGCGCACGCGAGGGTGGCCACCCCGCGCCCCATGAACGGCGAATGCACCCAGTAGCCGATCCAGCATTCCGACACGATCCCGTGCTGGATGTTGCCGAGCGTCACCTGCCCGGCGAACGTCCCGTCGACCTCAATGACCAGCGGCACCACCGTTCCCTGCCGCGCCAGCCGCTTCAGGTTCAACCAGGTGTTGCGCCACGCCGCGTGCGAGTGCGCATCCTCCCAGGTGCCGCCCACTGTGGGCTCCACGGGCTGAAGCCACTGCTTATCGACGATCCGGGTGCCCGACCACTCCTCCCCGTCGCGCGGGGACAGGGGGCGGAGGTGGACGGAACCGCCGTCGATAAGCGTGGCTTCGGGTGTGGATTCTGGCCACCCTGGAGTGGGCTGGCGAAACATGTCGAACACGGCTGGGGCCTCAGCTGCGTTGGCGGAGGAACTCAACGTCCACGATGTCGCCCGGGCGCACGTGCGTTGCGTCCTCCGGCAGGTGGACCATCGCGTTGGCCTCGGCGAACCCGGCCAGCAGATGGGTCGGGCCGGCCTGGAGGGCAGAGAGTGGCTCCACCAGGTACTCGCCGCTGTCCGCATCGCGCATCAGCCGGGCGCGGATGTAGCCGCGGCGGCCCGGGATGGAGTCCAGCTCGCGCAGGGAGCGGGCCTTGACCCTGCGTCGCGTCACGGCCGTCTTGCCCAGGGAGCGGCGGATGGCCGGGCGGATAAACGTCTCTGCGATGACTAAGGCGCTTACCGGGTTCGACGGGAGAAGGAACGTGGGGATGCGCTCCTCCCCCATCACCCCAAACCCTTGGACGGATCCGGGGTGCATGGCCACCCTCGTGGTATCCACTTGGCCAAGCTCGCGCAAGATCTCCAGGATCGGACCGGCCCCCGAGCCGCCAACCGCGCCAGTGATCACAACGAATTCGCTTTTAGCCACGTGCCCGGCAACTGTCTCGCGCATACGTCGGGGCTCAGCGTTGATAATGCCGGCGCGGTGCACGTCCGCGCCCGCTTCCTTCGCGGCTGCAGCGACGACGTATGAGGCGATGTCGAAAACCTGACCCAGCCCCGGGTTGCGGTCCAGCTCCACCAGCTCCAGCCCGTAGCTCATCACCGTCACGCGGGGGCGGGGGTACACCAGCAACTTGTCGCGGCCCGCCGCAGCGGCCAAACCGATCTGGGCAGGGCCAAGCACCGCGCCTTGGTGCACAGCGATATCGCCAGGCTGGATGTCGTCGCCCGGCTTGCGCACGAAATCGCCGGTTCGGACAGGCCGCTGCGGGGTCACTCGCTTGCGTCCGCGGTCGGTCCATTCCAAGGGCAAAACCGCATCAGCGAGTGTGGGCAGCGGGGCACCGGTAGCCACCCGCACCGCCTGACGGGGTTGCAGCCGCAATGGTTTCTGCGATCCGGCAGGGACCTCTCCCACCACCGGCAGCGCGCGTTCGCGGGCAGGCTGCGCGGCGGCGGGCGTGTCGCCGCCTTCTGATCCTTCGCCGGCCCCTGTGTGCTCGTTACGCTCCGGGCGGCGCAGCCCGGCGGAGCCGCCCACGTCCACCGCGCGCACAGCGAACCCGTCAACCGCGGCCTGGGGGAAGCCCGGGACCTGCTTGGTTGAGGTGACCTCCTCGGCGCACATGAGCCCCAAGGCGTCCGTGAGGGCAACCCGAATGGGCTCAGGCGCGACGGCGGCGCCGATAACAGCGGCTAGCTGGTCCTCTACGCTGCGCATGGCCCGCACCCCTTTCTCCGTCTAGCCGTTGTCCCGCACCTTCGCCGCAATCTCGGGGTGTTCTGCTTCGTACTCGGCGATGATCTTCTTTACCGCGGTGTACAACGCCGGGCCGTACTTCGCATCCCGCAGACCGAAATCCACATTCGCCGGGATATACCCGCCCGGGTTGCCCAAATCGTGCCGCTTGCCATCGTGCACCACCACATGCACCGGATGGCCCTCAGAGATCATCAACTCAATCGCATCCGTGAGCTGCAACTCCCCACCCTTACCCGGAGTGATCCGACGCAACGCATCAAAAATCCCCCGGTCCAGCAAATACCGGCCAGTAGCCACCAACGTCGACGGCGCATCCTCCACCGCAGGCTTTTCCACCATGCCGCGCACACGCATCACCTCAACACCATCGACACCGGCCGCGGCCTCCTCCACGTCGAACACGCCGTAATTGAACACCTCCTCACGGCTGACGTTAAAGGCACACAACACCGAACCCCCGAGTTCGTTGCGCACAGCGACCATCTTGTCCATCACACCCGCCGGCAACACCAAATCATCCGGCAACATCACCGCGACAACATCCTCGTCGTCATCGAGCGCCTCTTCCGCACACCCGACCGCATGGCCCAACCCCAACGGCTCATCCTGGGTCACCGCCACCGCCTCAATCAGACCGTTGGCACGGGCAACCTTGTCCGCCTGGGCGTTCTTGCCGCGGGAAACCATCAGCTCCTGCAGCTCCGAAAACTCGCCGAAGTGGCGCATGATCTCTTCTTTATTCGGCGCGACCACCACCGCCAGACGCTGCGCCCCCAACGCGGCAGCCTCCTCGGCGATCAGCTCAATGCCCGGGGTATCCACCACCGGCAGAAGCTCCTTCGGGACCGTTTTCGTCGCCGGCAAAAAACGTGTCCCCATGCCCGCCGCCGGCACCACAACGGTCTTCACCGAGGGGTTCGAGGCAGCAACGGGGTGGTCAGTAGAATTCGCCATAAACGGGAAGCTTACAGCCCCCGCCCACCACAACCCGGCTGCGACCCGGACGACGTGTCCTAGCTAAGGCAGCCAGACGAGATAGCCAGACAAGTTCAGCGAACACAAGGAACGCGAGCACCACCTTGGATGCCACCCAGCCCATTTCTAAAACCGCAATGCGCAACTCCCACCTGGCCGCGCGGCGGGATCTGCGCACGACCCCGGCGCGCAAGCGGGCCCTCGACCAAGCGATTGTGGATCACACCCGCGCGTGCATCGCCGCGCTGGGTGCCCAGGGCACTAATATCGCCGCGTACAATCCGCTACCTTCCGAGCCTGGCCCCGCTGGTTTCGCGTCTCAGCTCGCACATGCGGCGCGCACGGTGTTTCTCCCCATCGCTCTCCCTCACGGGGTCATGGCCTGGGCAGAGGCGGGCGACGCTAGCGAGCGGGGTGCACTGGGCATTTCGGAGCCCGGCGGCCCGCGCTTTACCTCCCAGGTGTTGCGCTCCTGCGGGCTTGTGGTGGCGCCGGCGTTAGCCGTCGATAGGCATGGCATGCGCCTTGGCAAGGGTGCCGGATACTACGACAGAGCGCTGCATGGCCTGGAAGTACCGGTAGCGGCGGTAGTCTACAGCTGGGAGTTGGTGGATGCTGTGCCGCACGACTCGCACGATCAGGCAGTGGATGCGGTGATTACCCCGGAAGGTTTCTTCTGCGTGTAGGGAACCGTGATGCGCGCACGAGCGTCCTATCCCTATGGATATTCCCGCGTACCTCGACCAATTGCGCACTCCCGGCTACCGGCGCTCCGTACTCATCCGCAGAGCTGCCGCCGTGGTGCTTGTGGTCGCCGCAATTGCGCATCTGCTTATCGACGCCTCACGGTCCGACCCGCCAGTCCTCACCTTCGCGCGCAGCGTCGCCCCCGGGGCGGTCCTCACGGCGGCCGATCTGGAGCTGCGGCGCCTACCTGCAGAATCGGTGCCGGAGGAAGCGTTAACGGACGCCGCGCTGGCGGAAGGGCAGTTGCTCGCGGCGGCCGCCGCACGAGGTGAGGTGGTGACCTCGACCCGGCTCGTCGGGCCGGATTTGGCGGCGCTGCTCACGGCGGACGAACCCGACCAGGATGCGTTCTCGATGGTCCCTGTGCCGCTAGCGGAACCGGACATCCTGCCGATGCTGCACCACGGCGCCTTCGTGGACGTAGTCGGGCAGGGCCCGCGCGTGGTTGCGGCCAACGGGAGGGTCGTCACCACAGGCGACGGTGACGCAGTACTGGTGCTGCTGCGGCAGCAAGACGCGGCGGCGGTCGCAGCCGCATCGCTCTCGGAGCCGCTCACGCTTGTGTTGAGCAACCGCCCACGCCCATTTACTATCCCCTAGCATGCTTCAAGGCTTTAAAGACTTTATTATGCGCGGCAACGTCATCGAGCTTGCCGTCGGTGTTGTCATCGGCGCGGCGTTCACCGGCGTTGTCACGTCGTTCTCCGACGCGATCATCAACCCGCTCCTCGCGGCCCTGGGCGGCGTGGATTACTCCGGCTTGGGCTTCCACGTGCGCGAGGGAAACGAAGCAACCTTCGTCGACTTCGGCGCCGTGCTGACCGCCATCATCAACTTCCTGCTCATCGCCGCGGTGATCTAATTCCTGCTCGTTGCGCCGATGAATAAGCTGGATGAGGCTCAAAAGCGCCACAAGGGCATCAATCCGGAGGAGCCGGCACCGACCGACACCGAGCTGCTCACCGAGATCCGCGACCTGCTCGCCAGCCAAAACCCCACCACAGCACAAAAGCCGTTGAAATAACCCGCGGCCAGCGCCCCGCTACTCCCCGTAGTGCGGCGGCCGTTCCGCATCGTAAAAAGCACGGCCCGTCAGCCCCGGCTCTTCATCGTCGAGCAGCACCTCGCGCTCGGCGTCTAGAGCCGGGTTTTCGTCATCCCACGGGGTTGCCGCCGAGTCAGCGGTCCTGTCGTAGTCCACCTCGGCGATGCGCGCAGCCCGCCTTCTTTTCTTCACCACTATCGCCCGTTCCTGTTCTTAGACGGAATACTGGTTCAGCTCGCCAATGAGGTGGGTCACCAGTGGGGCCAGCGTGGACACACCGTCGCGGATGGCCTGCCGGCTCGATGCCAGGTTAACCACCACCGTGGACCCGGACACTCCGCAGAAGCCGCGCGAGGTGCACGCGTCTACCGCACCGCACGCCTGCCCCGAGGCGCGGATGGCCTGGCTGACACCCGGCACGATCTTGTCAATCACCGCGCGGGTGGCTTCCGGGGTTTTGTCCCGGGGGCCCACGCCAGTGCCGCCGAGGGTGAGCACGAGGTCCACCCCTCCAACGACCCCGGTCTCGATGGCCTTGCGGATCTCTGACTTCTTCGACTTCACCCGCACCACGCCGTCGACCTGGAAGCCGACCTCGCGCAAAAGCTCCACCACCATCTCATCGGTGTTATCTCCGGGCGCGTCGTAGCGGCGGTCGCCCACCAGCACAACGATCGCACACGGCGAGGTGGGCGAGTCGCGCTCCAGCTCAGAGGCGCGCAGTGTGGCGTCATCCGGCTCGGTGATGTCGAGCGCGTCAAACAGTTCCGGCATCGTGGTGGGACTCCCTTTGAAGCTAGACGGGCGAGTGAGACAGATAAGAAGTTACTCGGAACTTAAGGTCACCTCTACCGGAATCGGTTGGGATTGCTCACCACGCTGCACCTGCAATGTGACAGTCTCGCCGAACCCCTGAGAACGGGTGGCTGCAATGAGCGCATCTGCGGAATCAATCGGACGGTCGTTCAGCCGGGTGATCACGTCGCCAGCCTGCAACCCTGCCTGGTCCGCGGGGCTGCCGGGTTCCACCCCCGCCACCACCGCGCCGCCACCCAGGCTCTCAACCACGCTGACGCGCACACCGAGCATCGGCTGCGTCGCCTCCCCCTTCGCAATGAGCTGATCGGCCACGCGCTTAGCAAAGTTCGAGGGAATGGCAAACCCCAAGCCGATGGACCCGCCTTGGCCGCCTTGACCGAAGCCGCCCGCAGACAGCGAGGCAATGGCGGAGTTCATGCCGATGAGGTTGCCGTTCATGTCCACCAGGGGGCCGCCGGAGTTACCGGGATTGATCGCCGCGTCCGTCTGGATGCCGTCCATCAGCGAGCTCTCCCCGCCGCCTTGAGAGGCGCGAACAGGCCGGTTCAAAGCCGACACGATGCCGCTCGTCACCGTTGCGGACAGCCCCAGGGGTGAACCCACCGCAACCACTTCCTGGCCCACCCGCAGATCGTCGGAGTTGCCGAACTGTATGACCGGGAGATCAGCGACGCCCTCGATCTTGATCACCCCGACATCGGTGTTGACGTCGGAGGCCACAAACTGGGCGTCGTGGCGTGAGCCGTCGTTAAGCGAAACCTGGATCTTCGACCCAGGTGTTTCAGCGCCGGCAACCACGTGGTGGTTGGTCAGCACATACCCGTCCGCGGAAATAATGGAGCCGGAGCCCTCGGCGCTGCCGCGAGGTGTGGCAACCTCGATGGACACCACAGCCGGCAGCACGGCTGCCGCCACCTGCTCCACGGAACCGGCGGGGGCTTCCGCGGGATCTGCCACAGTCGGATTGCGCAGCTCGTTGTGTTGGTCAGGCTCATTCCCCGAAACCGCGCTGCTGGGCGTCGAGGACTGGTTGCCAGACTGGGCCGAGCCCGCGAGATAGCCCGCACCGCCGCCCGCGACTAGAGCAGTGGCAAGCGCGATGGCAAACGCCCCGGCGAGGCCACCTCTGCCGCGGCGTTGTGCCGGGGACTGCGATTCGACCTGGTAGACGCTGCTGGGCCCACCGTTCGCAGGAAAGCTAGACGTGTCGCCCGGGTAGTTCAGTTCACTCATGAGGCGCAATTATGCCCGCCCGCCCTGTGGCAAAACTTCGGGGCCTGCACGGTAAAACGTAATACTTACTGAACACTAGCTGTACGTCTTAGCTGTAGCCCTTGCGCGGGATAACGCGGGAGGTGCGGGCAAGCGCGCCCTCGTCCCCGTCCTGCGGGTCATCTCCAGGCGGCCGTCCCGGGAACACCACGCGGAACCGTGCGCCGCCGTCGTCGGATTCCTCAGCCACGATCGTGGCGTTATGGCGGTCGAAGACCTGCTTCACAATCGCCAGACCCAGCCCGGATCCGGGCATCGACCGGGATTCAGGAGCGCGGTAGAAGCGTTCGAAGACCTTCTCCCGCTCCGCTTCGGGGATGCCGGGTCCGGAGTCGTCCACAATGAGCACCGCGTTTCGCTTTGCGGCCTTCAGCGAGACACGGACGGTGCCGCCCTGCGGCGACCACTTCGCGGCGTTGTCGATGAGGTTGATCGGAGCCCGCCCCATAGCGAAACGGTCGCCGTGGATGACCCACGGGTCCGCCTCGAATTGGAAGGCTAAATCCGGGCGGCGGCGACGCACGCGGTCAAGCGCCTCTTCTAGCACTTCGTCGAGGCGGAAATCCTCTGGCTCCGCACCTTGCGCCTCGTCACGGGCGAGGTTGACCAAATCGCCGATGAGGATGGACATCTCCTCCATCTGAGCGATGACATCGCGCTCCAAGTCCAACCGGTCCTGCTCCGAGATCTGGTCTTGGCGCCCGGAGTTGTACAGCATCATGAGCAACTCGATATTGGTGCGCATGGACGTCAGCGGTGTCTTCAGCTCGTGTCCCGCATCAGCCACCAGCTGGGCCTGGCGTGTCTTGGACTCTTCCAGCGTGGTGATCATCCTGTTCACCGATGCAGTGATATCCGCAAACTCGTCGTCGCCGTCTACAGGCAGTTCGGTGAGTTGGTCCGACTCGTTGGCAGCGTCGATTGCCTTGTGCAGCCTACGCACGGGCCGGAGGCCGACGGCGGAGATCGCTGCACCAGCAATCCAGGCCAGCAACCCGCCGGTGCCAGCAATGACTAGCGCGGCGGCGCCCCAGCTTCCGGAGACGATGTGGAACACGTCGAGTGGCTCCGCCATCGCCACCGTCACGCCAGTTTCACTGCGGCGCACCACCACCCGCTCGCCTGCGACAGTGCGCTGGGAAAGCTGGTCACCGGAGGGCATCCGGGTGAACGGCCCTGCCACTGGAACCGGATCGCCATAGAACACGTTGGAACCGGAGGGCGAGGCGGCGATTTTCACCCACGGGGTTGCACGGCGGAAGTCCTCCAGAGCGCGCTCAACGCCTGCCGTATCGCCCGTGCCCAGTTCTTGCAGTTGGAGAGTCACGCCGTAGGTGCGCGTACGCAGGTTGTCGTCCATCACCCGCAGGCGGGTTGTCTCGGAGAGCCGGTACGTAAAAAGCGCGGTGAGGAGGATGACAACGGCGACGATGACGCCGGCGAGCACGGCCAAACTGTTGCGAAGGGACCGGCCGGAGCTGGCTGGGAGGGCCTCAGCTCCATCCGGGTAGCGCCGCAAGATCACGGAGCGGTCTCCCGCAAGACGTAGCCGACCCCACGGACGGTATGGATCAGGCGCGATTCTCCGCCTGCCTCGGTCTTCCTGCGGAGGTACCCGATGTAGACCTCAAGTGCGTTGCCGGACGTGGGGAAATCATAGCCCCAGACCTCCTCCAGGATGGTCTGGCGGTCCAGCACGTGGCGCGGATTCTGCAGCAGGAGGTGCAAAAGCGCGAACTCGGTGCGGGTCAACGAAATCGGCCGGCCGGCGCGAGTGACATCTCGCGTTGAGGTGTCCAAAGTCAGATCCTCAAACTGCAGGCGGGTTGTGTCCTTTTCCGCAGCCTTCCGCGCCTCGGAGCGAGTTCTCCTCAGAAGAGATCCGACCCGGGCGAGCAACTCCTCCAGAGCAAACGGCTTGGGCAGGTAATCGTCCGCTCCCGCATCCAAGCCGGCGACCCGGTCGGATACCCCGTCGCGCGCGGTGAGCATCAAGATCGGGCCATCGTAGCCGGAGGAGCGCAGCGTGCGGCATACACCCAAGCCGTCGAGCTTGGGCATCATTAAATCGAGGATGGTCAGGTCAGGCTGCTCCACGCGGATCTGATCGAGCGCGTCCTCACCATCTTCGGCGAGCACAACGTCGTATCCATTGAAGCGGAGAGAGCGGCGGAGCGACTCGCGGACGGCCTGCTCGTCATCGGCAACGAGAATTTTCATAGGGATATTATGACTTATTTTTTACTCAGAGTTTAACTGAATCGAAAAAACCGGGTCCCACCTGGGGATCCCGGCTTCTGAGATGAGGCATGAAGCCTCGCTCATGCTTAGAACTGCTCGACGTCGATAAGGCCGGCCTGAGCAGCCTTGACTAGGCGACGCGGAATGCGAACCTCCTGGCCATCGACCTTGACAGTCTGCAGATCGGCGTTGTCCGCCTTCCACTGGGAACGGCGCATGCGCGTGTTCGCGCGGGACTTCCTGAACTTCGGTGTTGCCATGGTGAGTCTCCTTTATTCCCTCTAGTTGGACTTCTTCTTGCGGCGGGCCATGCCACCGAAACGCTGGTTGAACTTCTCCACGCGGCCAGCGGTGTCCATGAGGCGCTGAGCGCCGGTCCAGAACGGGTGGGACTCTGCAGTCACGTCAACCACGACGAGCGGATACTCGTTGCCGTCTTCCCACTGCTCGGTGCGTGCGGAGGTCAGGGTGGAGCGCGTCAGGAACTTGTGGCCCGTGTTCGCGTCCTGGAAAATCACCGGGTGGTAATCCGGGTGAATGTCTTTCCTCATTGAATTCGTCTCCCTCAGGATTGAACTACGGGTCGGTTCCGCGCGTTGCGCGGATCGTGCCCGAGTTGGGTGCGAAATGGTCTCTTCATCCGGCGGTCGCCGGACAACCCGTAGCACCTTACAGTTCACGTGCGCGTTTACCTAATTACGCTCGCTGCTTGACGACGTCCCTTCGGCCCCCACACCTATGTATCGACACCCACTTTTCCTCCCCGCTGCCGCACTTTTCGCCTTTGCTGCCCTCGCCGCAGCCGACACCGACGCCGCGGCGACTCTCGCACTGCGACTCTTGCCCGTGCTCGCGTTTGCCGCCAGCATGTCTGTGGTGGTCAACCTTGCCGCCCGGGTCCACCTCTTCGAATGGCTGGTGGCCCGGCTCGAGCGTGCCACCTCGAGCCGGGAGGCGGCGTTCGCAGGCTTCCTCGCCCTCGCCGCGGCGTGCACAGCGTTTTTCTCCCTCGACACCACTGCCATCATGCTCACCCCGCTCGCCATCCAGCTCGCAGCGCGGTTCCGTCTACCTCAACCTGCCGTGGCGTTAGCGGTGGTCTGGATTGCCAACCTCGCATCGATGCCCCTTCCCGTGTCCAACCTGACCAATCTGCTGGCGCTGAGCGGCGGGGCCTTCGATTCGCAGCAGCACTTCCGCCACGCTGCCCGGTTTCCGGCCGCAGCCGCTTTCGCCGTGGCCGCCGCGGCGTGCTACCTCGCCCGCTTCGCATACCGCGGAGCCGCCGGCTGCGCGGAGCACGACAATCAGCACCACTACCCTCGCCCCGGTGCCGCACTGTTAGTCCTGTGTGCCACAATGCTCGCGCTGCTCAGTCCAGTGCCCTACTGGGCCACGAGCACGGTCGCCGCCGCGGCGATGTGGGTCGCAGTCGGCACTGACGGCAGACGCGGTGGCGTTGCCCCGTTAATCCCGTGGCCCGCCTTGGCGTTGGCGGCCGCGCTTTCGGCAGCGGCGACGCTATGCATCACGGCCAGCAGCGTCGCGGGTGCGGTGCGGCACCTCCAGGGCGCGCACCCGGGGCTTCTCGCAGCCGCCGGCGCCGCGGCCGCCAACGCAATCAACAACATTCCCGCCTATTTCGCCCTCGAACCCGCGGCCGGCGATTCGCTCAGTACGATGGCACTCCTTATTGGAGTCAATGCGGGGCCGTTGGTCTCCCCGTGGGCGTCGCTAGCCACACTGCTCTGGGCGGACCAGCTGAAACGTTCGGGCGTGAGCGTGCAGTGGACGCATTTCGCCCTCTGGGGCCTGGCGGTGGCCCCTTTGGCGGTGGGCTCCGCGACGGCCACGCTGCTGGCGACCGCGTAGTTTTCGCGCAGCGCGATTATGAGATAGGCGGGTAAGGCGGTATGGTTGGCTCTCGCTGTTGTCGAAGTACACGTATACGCCTGCGTCAACCGATTGCATTTGCGCCGGTCGCGGACCCTCACTCCGCTTCCTACCTGGCGCTTTACCTCACATAGCGATCGGGTCGTGGGCGGCAAGAAGAGTAAGGAAGCTAACCCATGTCGGCACATTGCCAGGTCACGGGACGTAAGCCGTCGTTCGGCAAGACTGTCTCGCACTCGCACCGCCGCCACTCGCGCCGTTGGAACCCCAACGTGCAGAAGCGCCGGTTCTACCTGCCCTCCGAGGGCCGTACCATTACCCTGAACGTCTCCGCTAAGGGCCTGAAGGTCATCGACCGCGACGGTATCGAGTCCGTCGTTGCTCAGATCCGCGCACGAGGTGAGAAGATCTAATGGCACGTAACGATATCCGCCCGATCATCAAGCTCAAGTCCACTGCGGGCACCGGTTTCACCTACGTGACCCGTAAGAACAAGCGCAACAACCCGGATCGCATCACGCTGAAGAAGTACGACCCGGTTGTGCGCAAGCACGTCGAATTCCGCGAGGAGCGATAATCCATGGCGAAGAAGTCCAAGATCGCTAAGAACGAGCAGCGTAAAGAGATCGTCGCCCGCTACGCGGAGCGTCGTAACGAGCTCAAGGCCATCATCAAGAACCCGGAGACCTCCGACGAGGACCGCCTTGATGCGCAGTTCGAGCTCAACCGCCAGCCGCGCGATGCCTCCCCGGTGCGCGTGCGCAACCGTGACTCGCGTGACGGCCGTCCCCGCGGCTACCTCCGCAAGTTCGGTGTTTCCCGTGTCCGTATGCGCGAGATGGCTCACCGTGGTGAGCTGCCTGGCGTCCGTAAGTCTTCGTGGTAAGGAGGACTCACATTATGAAGCGCAACAATTCGCGTAAGCCGCGCATTGAGCAGTCCCGCCGCCCGAAGAAGAACCCGCTGAAGGCGAAGGGCATCGAGTCGGTCGATTACAAGGATGTGGAGACCCTGCGTCTGTTCATCTCCGACCGCCACAAGATCCGTTCCCGCCGCGTCACGGGTCTGACTCCGCAGCAGCAGCGACAGGTTGCTACCGCTGTGAAGAACGCGCGCGAGATGGCTCTTCTGCCGTTCACCACCCGCTAAATAGCCGGTTGACGATGACAGCGTAGAGTCTTCGGCTCTCTCAAGCACCCGCACTCCCCTCCCCCTGAGGGTCGAGAGCGGGTGCTTTTCGTCTATAGTTATCCGGCGGTCCGCAACCGAGGACGGCAACAATGATGAGGGTCGATGAGAGAGAGGGTCCACGGCATGGCAAAACCAGTCGGGCGGCCACGTAAGCAAAGCCCCCGCCGCAGAGGAGCCACAGCGCGCGAGGAGATCCTCGACGCCGCTTCGGAACTTTTCACCCGGAAGGGCTTCGCCACAACCTCCACACACGACATTGCGGATGCTGTAGGCATGCGCCAGGCATCGCTCTACTACCACTTCCCATCCAAGCGCGATATCTTTCTCACGCTGCTGATGGGCACGCTTCAACCGGCGCTGGATCTGGCTTCGGACCTTGCTAAGACCGACGAAACTGCTGCGGTGAAGCTCTGGGCGCTCGTGGCCGCGGAGTCGCGCATCTTGCTGTCTTCGAATTGGAACATCGGCAGGCTTTACCAGCTGCCGGTGCTATTCTCCGAGGAGTTTGCCGAGTACCACGAGGCCCGCCAGCAGCTGGAGGCTATCTTCCGGGACCTCGCCGCTCAGATTGTCGGCGATGATGACCCGCGCGTCGACCTGCCGTTCCACATGACGCTCGCGGCCATCGAGATGCGCGACAACACAGGCACCGCGCCCTTCCCGCTTGTCGACGATGCGTTGCCCGCCCCCGCCGTCACCCTCGCCGACGCCGTGTTGGACGTGTTGCACACAGACCTCCCCGAGCGCCGCACCGAGCGGATGCTCGAACTGGTCGACCTAGTTTCAAGGGAGAAGTGATCAGGGCTGGCAGCGCGCTTCGGGAAGCAGGCTGGCGCTGGCGGCAAGCTGTTGGGCGGCCGCATCGAGCATCGCCTGGCCTGTCTCGTAACTGCCGTCCGCTGGCAGCGCTGTAAGGCCTACCGGGGCCCAAGAGCCAGCACCGCGGGGGATCAGCCCGAACTGGCGGACCTGATAACTCCCCGTGGTGTCTGGGCCCCACCCGCCTTTGAACAACGCCCCGGTCGTGCCAAGCCCGTAGCGTTGTGAGGGATCGATGTGCCCCATGAGTTGCAGCACCGGTCCGGCACCTTCTACGCATGCGAGGAAGCTAGCTAGGACTGCCTCGTCTGCGGCACTGAGCGGGGTTTGCCCAAACGTGCTGAATTCCGGCCGCACTTTCACGGTGTTGATGCGCGCTGCCAGCCCTACCTCTCCAAGAACGAGGTCAACGGCCTCGGGGCCTACCGCGTTGTAGAGTCGCTCCGCTGCTGCGTTGTCGGAAACGGTGATTGCGGCACGCACGTCCCCGCTCAGATCCGCAGTGCTTCTGGTGGCTGCGACAGCGATGGGCACCTTGATGGTGGACCACGCGGGGCTGGCTTCAGTAAAACCCGCCGCAATTGGGCCGTGCTCCCCCGCCGTGGCAACGCCCAATTGTCCGCCATAGGCGGCAGTGGCCGCATGGACAGCAGCCTCGAGAAGCTCCTGGAGGCTTGCCCCCGCCTCAGGCCCAGGCGGTTGTTGTTGCGGTGACGATTGGGCGGGGGGTGCTGCGACAAACGAGGTCGACGTGACCAGGACGGTTTCCTGTCCCGCACCCCCCGCGCAACCTGCGAGCGCCGCGACCGTGCAGCAAAGAACACACGAACGCGCGCGGCGAACTACCAAATCTTCACCCGCGCGTTGTTTCCACCGGTGCAGTACACGGTGTTTCCACCCGAGCAGGACATGCTGTAGGTCTTTCCAGTCGCAGGGCTGTACGCGGAAACCGTTACATCGGTCGAACCGGTTCGGCCGTAAGCCTCCTGAAACGCCTCAAACACGTTTGCGGCGAAGCTCGCGCTAGTCACGCCGGTGTCAGGTGCGTAGCTGGAGTAGGTGTGCGACTTCCGGGTTGGCTCAGCCGCAGGAGCGGCGGGGGCAGAGACCTGCCCGCCCGATTTCGGCAACGTGTGGGTTTCCACCACCGTGCTGGTTACCGGGGCACTGGTACGTGAAAATGCCCCCGATCCCCCCAGGAAAGCGAGTACCCCCACGAGGGCGGCAAGCAGCACACCGACGAGCACGATCAGCCAGGTGTTGGGGCCACCGCGCCGTTCAGGCTGTTGGAAGCTACTCACGTACGGCTGAGCATAGGACTGCTGGTACGGCTGCCCGTACTCGGTGTGCTGCGGATACTGCTGCTGCGGCAATGCGGCAAACTGCTGCGTTTGCTCGCTTCTCTGATCCGCCGAGTACGGCTGGTCCGGTGTCCATCTGCTGGAGCCTTGGTTGGTCATGCCTGCGCCTCCCCTGCGGCTGCATCACAGATGCCGCAAAGAAATAGTGATCTGTCAGCGCAAATCTTAGCGCACAGGACGCAGCCTGAACCCGATGTTGGCGCGAGCGGTTAGCATCGAGACGTGGGCAGATCCCCCCGCATGGCGTTCAGACCGTTGGCGAGGTCGTCCAACATGGCGAAGCTGCCTTGGTGGCCCTTCGGACTGTAAGCGGTGATGGCCACGGCGATGTCGCCGTTCGGCCCTGGAATCAGGCCGAACTGGCGGGCCAGGTGCCCACCTTGGTAGTAATTCCAACCGCCCTTAAAACGCGCGCCGCCGATGCGCCCCAATCCCCAACGCTGGTAGTCCACAACGCGCCCCATCATGTCCAGCACCGGCTCGTGGCCGGCTACGCAGCGCAGGCCTGAAGCGAACGCCGCTTGGTCGCTGGTGGTCCACATCGTGCCCATTTGGTATGCAGCAGGGGTAGTTGCGCGCGCCCCTGCTTCCTGGATCACGCGCTCGTAGCTCGTAGCGGGCACGCGCGCGAACATGCGGTGGGCGGCAGGATTGTCAGAGCGGGTGACCGCAATCTCCGCGTCCTGGTAGAACGCCGGGTCCTGGCGCAACGCTGCAATAGACAGCGGCACCTTCATGGTTGAAAAAGCAGGCTCCGGGCGGTTATCGCCTGCGGTGAAGCTTCCCACGGAGACGGCGGCGCGCCCTCCGTGCCGTGCCACTACGTCCGCCACCAGGCGGTTCAACTGCCCCTGCACGTCTGCTGGGGGCGCGACCTGCTTGTGCTGCCCTGGCTTAGGGGTGGTTAGCGGCAGCGGTAGGCGGATGGCGTTTCGTACTTGAGGCGGCAGCTGGTTGTAGGCCTGCACGAAGGGCTGGCCCACTACCGGAATCTGGTCAATGGCCGTGTAGTTGGGCACAGAGGACATGGGCAGCGTCAGACCCGCGGTGAGGGCCAGCGCCGCGATTTTGGAGGGCACGGGTGCGTCTTTCTAGTGAGCGAAGTGGCGGGTGCCGGTGAGGTACATGGACACGCCAGCTTCCTTGGCTGCAGCGATGACTTCCTCGTCGCGGATGGACCCGCCCGGTTGTACCACGGCTTTCACACCGGAATCAGCGAGCAGCTGGAAGCCGTCGGCGAAGGGGAAGAATGCGTCGGAAGCAGCCACCGCACCGTTCGTACGGTTGCGCCCCTCATCCAAGGTGTTGGCGCGATCGACCGCGAGTTTCGCGGAATCGACTCGGTTGACCTGGCCCATGCCAATGCCTACCGACGCCCCTTCGGACGCAATCAAAATGGCATTCGACTTCACGCACCGCACGGCGCGCCACGCGAATTCAAGGTCCGCCAGAGTCTGCTCGTCCACGGCCTCGCCGGCAGCAAGGGTCCAGTTGGCGGCGTTGTCGCCGTCGGCCTGATAGGAGTCGCGCTCCTGCACCAGCCAGCCACCTGCGATCTGCTTGCGCTCCTCCTGCGCTTGCTTGGGCTCGACTTCGAGGATGCGCAGGTTCTTCTTCGTCTGCAGCAGCTCGAGGGCATCCGCGGCGTACGACGGCGCGACGACGACCTCGGTGAAGATCGGCTTGATCTGCTCCGCCAGCTCCAGGGTCACCTCACGGTTGCAGGCAATCACGCCGCCGTATGCGGAAACCGGGTCGCAGGCGTGCGCCTTTTTGTGCGCGTCCGCGATGGAAACGTCGGACACTGCCACACCGCACGGGTTGGCGTGCTTGATAATGGCCACGCATGGGCGCTCGTGGTCCCAGGCGGCGCGCCACGCGGCGTCGGCGTCCTGATAGTTGTTGTAGCTCATCTCCTTGCCGCCGTGCTGCGTCGCGGCGGCAAGACCCCAGCCCTCGCCTTCGAGGCGGGCGGCCTGGTGCGGGTTCTCACCGTAGCGCAGTGCCGTAGAGCCCTCCCCCGCGGCTTCCGCGCCCAGTTGGGAGGACATCCAGGAGGAGACCGCGGCGTCGTAAAGCGCAGTGTGCGTGAACGCCTCTAAAGCGAGCTGCTTGCGCTGCTCTTCTTCGAAACCACCGTTCTTCACTGCCTCGGCGACCTCGCCGTAGCGCGCGGGGTCGACCACCACCGCCACCGACGGGTGGTTCTTCGCAGCCGCGCGAACCATGGAGGGCCCGCCGATGTCGATCTGCTCGACGCACTCGTCGAAGCTGGCGCCCGATGCCACGGTCTCCTCGAACGGGTACAGGTTGACCACCACCAGCTGGAACGGCTCGATGCCCAGCTCCTCCAGCTGGCTGACATGGCTGTCCTTGCGCAGGTCAGCCAAGATACCGGAGTGCACGCGCGGGTGCAGCGTCTTCACCCGGCCATCGAGGACCTCCGGAAAACCGGTTAGCTCCGCGACCTCGGTCACCGGCACACCAGCGTCCGCGATGCGCTTCGCGGTAGAGCCGGTGGAAACGATCTCCACACCCGCCTCCCCGAGCGCACGAGCTAATTCCTCAAGCCCGGTCTTGTCGTAGACGCTGATTAGGGCGCGCTTAACCTCGCGCTTAGACATTGAATACAGCCTTTCCGTTTACGATGTCAGCCTTCTGCAGCAGCTCCACGATCTGCTCACGTTCAGCCTTCTTGATTCGCTCGTGGAGCTCCGCCTCTGTGTCCCCCGCCTCAACGTCGATCGCGCGCTGGGCGATGATCTCGCCGCTATCCAGCCCGGAGTCCACATAATGCACCGTGCACCCGGTGACCTTGACACCGTAATCGAGCGCGTCTTTCACCGCGTGTGCGCCCGGGAACGAGGGCAACAGAGAGGGATGAGTGTTGATGGTGCGCCCCTCGAATTGTTCAAGGAACGCGGGGCCGAGAATCCGCATGAAGCCGGCAGAGACCACCACGTCGGGCTCTACCGCGGCCACCGCCGCGACAAGTTTGTCATTCCAATCGTTGCGGTTGGCCTCCATAGGCACAACTGCGGTACGGATTCCAGCATTCTTCGCGCGTTGGATCCCGGGACAAATTTGATCCGCCACCACGAGGTCAACGCGGTAGCGGTTCTCTTGGCCGTCGAGGATCGCTTTCAACAACGTGCCAATTCCCGACACGAGGACGGCCACAGATTTCGCAGAGTCACTCACGAAGGCCAGTTTAACTACCGCTGTACGCCGACGCGCGTTGCCTCACCACCGCTACCCCGCGAACTAGGGCCCCCGTCAGCGCTACCCAGAGGAAGAGGGAGGATGCAAGCGCAAACGGGTCGGCTCCCACCAACCCGTACGCGCCCGCAGCCCCGGACGCATAAATGCCGAGGAGCGCTCCAAGCAGCGCCGCCCACGTTGCTGTCGCTGCAACGTCCACGAGACCCGCAGGCTTGACCACGAATGCGTGCGCCAGCACCGCCGCCGGCACAACTAACAACACCGGCGCCCACCCAGGCATGGCGGCGGGGACCGCGGCGAATAGCGGCAGCGGCGGGTACGCCACGTTGGAGGTGGCAAACAGGCTCACGCTCGTGCCTGCGTAGTCGAAGCTGCCCCCGAGCAACACCGTGAGCTGGGCAATCACCGCATTCGGCAGATACAGCAGGCTCAGGCAGACAAGTGCCACCGCCCCACCGAAACCGAGCTGGGGAAACTGCGAAACAAGCTCCGCGATGCGGCCGTGCCCAAACGCAAGCGCAACCACGTAGACAACACCGGCAGCAGCAAGCAGGCGAAGCACAAGGCGGGCGGCCGCGGCAGCCGCATCAACCGCACCGGTGGGCACGCCGCTGCGCTTGGCTAGCGCCTGCCAAACCACGCGACGCACGCCAACAACGAAGCCGACGAGGTGCACGATAAGCGGTTTGAGCAGCGCCGCCACTACCGGAGGTGCGGAAACGGCGTAGACGTGCGACGCGTCATACACCATAAATAAGGCGATAGCACTGACAACGAGGGCCATGCCCAGGACGAGGCCGAGCAACGTAATCAGGTCGAGCACGCTGACCCGCCCAGCAGTGGCTTTGCGCACTTGGGTGGAGACGATCGCCGCAACGCCCACGACAGGCAAAAGGGGCATGGCGGAAAGCGTGACGCCGTCGATACGCAACGGCACACCGTGAAGCGCAAACCACGTCTCGCCAACGGCGCCAGGGAAGTACGTCAAACTCCACCCGCTGATCAAAATTGCGGCGAAACACAAAGCGATGGTGCCGAGCACCAACGCGAGATTCGGGATCAAGGCGTACGGCAAGTAGTGGCGCATCCGCCCTGCGAGTGTCGCCGGGGCGGCGTCCCGGGCCACAGGGCGCGTGATCCCCGTGATTGTCCGTGCTGACTTCCCCTTTCGGCGCTGGCGTCGCGCATCCGACGGGCGCGGCCGGGGGCTGGGTGTGGTGCTCATCGCGTCCTACTTTGCCACCACAGCCGCGAAGCCCACCACAATGACACCCGGCAGCTCATCCGAGCCGACCCCCGCAGTCCAGATCGCGGAGTGGCAAACAAATGCGGTCGAGCGGGGGTGTAACGCTGCCCCAATTACGCGCGATTTAAGACATCTTCCAGCATTCGTCTTGCTCCCAGGAAACCGATTCGTTACAGTAGCCTCTCGTAGATAACAGGAAGGTCACAATCCGTCTGTGAGCAGCAGGAGGAAGTGGCCAACGGAAGATCTCAAAGAGGGCACATGTTCAACTCCACGAAGCAGGGCGGCAAGCACCGCAAGCAGTCCCCGAACAAGGGGCGCGTCGCTGTTGTCGCAGCGGCGACAGGTGCCGTCTCCACCGCCGGTTTCTCCGGTCTCGTCGCCGGTGCCCTCACCAGCAACCAGCACGACGAGCAGGACGTGAGCATCAAGCTCGCTGCCGATGCCGATGAGCTGCAGACTTCGGCACCGCAGGCCCCCGCAGCCTCTACCGAAGAGACTCCGCAGATCCTCGCCATCGCCGAGTACAAGCCCGTTGAAAACCTCGCAGAGCAACTGGATAAGGCAGTCCAGCACTCTGAGGAGGTAGCGCGCCAGGACGAGGCCGCGCGTGCCCCGCTTTTCACCAAGCCCGCTGAAGGCGCTTACACTTCCGGGTTCGGCCCTCGTTGGGGCACGATGCACAACGGCGTCGACATCGCGAATGCGCCGGGCACCCCGATCCTCGCGGTCACGGGCGGCACGGTCATCGACTCCGGTCCGGCGCAGGGCTACGGCAACTGGATCCGCATCCGCCACGAGGACGGCTCCATTTCGGTATACGGCCACATGCAGTCCCTGTACGTGGCGGTCGGCGAAACCGTCCAGCCCGGCCAGCTCATCGCCGGTATGGGCAGCGAGGGCTTCTCCACCGGTTCCCACCTCCACTTTGAGATTTGGCCCGACGGCGCAACCCCGATTGATCCGGCACCGTGGCTGGCCGCGCACGGAATCAACCTCTAAGACGGCTTTCCCGTTCAATTCCCGGGGCCGCCCACACCGACACAGGTGTGGGCGACCCTTTCCATATTCCACCGCGGGGTGGGGGTGCATCCACCACCCCCACCCCGCTAACATCCGTAACAATTTTCACATGTGCAACACGCCGAGTGAGCAGGCTAGACGCGTGTCGCACTCCGATTTTTCGAACAAACGTGCACGTCACAGCGTTGCAAGGCCACCCGTGGGACGTTAAATTCAACGCCTGTGTGCGTGGCCGAGACCGCGCCAGGCCCCCTCTACAGCGTTAGAAAAGGTATCCCCACCATGAACCGTCGAATCACTTTGAGCCTCGCAGCCGTCTCGGCAGCAGCGGCAATGGCACTCGCCATGGTGCCGTCCCCCGCGTCCGCCCTCACCATCACCGTGGGAGGTAAGAACATCTCCGATGCTGGACAGGCGCTCGGTGCTGTGTCGAAGGCCGCGGGAGCGATCAAGGAGAGCGGTGCGACGATCACTGCCGGCGACTACAAGGTCGTTTACGATCCCCGCGCTCTCGAGGCCCCCTTGGCCGCAGCGTTCGCCCCGGCCCAGAGCAGCGACTGGGTTGCCCCGCAGCGCGGCCGTACAGCAGACGGTCGCACTGTCGTTGTACCTGCCTCCGGCCACTACACGTCCGGATTCGGTCCGCGATGGGGCTCCGTGCACCAAGGCATCGACATTGCTAACTCCCTCGGCACACCCATCTACTCCGTCATGGACGGCACCGTAATCGCGGCGGGCCCGGCAACTGGGTTCGGCAACTGGGTCGTGATCAAACACGACGGCGGCGAGGTGTCGGTATACGGCCACATGCGTCACTACGACGTCGCGGTCGGCCAGCGGGTGAGCGCGGGCCAGAAGATCGCCTCAATCGGCAGCGAGGGCCAGTCCACCGGCCCGCACCTCCACTTTGAGATTAAACCGGACGGGCAGACCCAGGTGGACCCCGTTGGGTGGTTCGCTGCGCAAGGGATCAAAATTTAGAGCTTCTCCATCGGTACCCCGCCGATGGTCATGAGCCTCACGGTGCCGGACGAACCGAAGTCAATGGTTACCGTCTCCCGCACCCCGGCGCCTTCAACCGCCATCACGGTGCCCAAGCCATACTTCGCGTGATTGACCCGATCCCCCACCGCGAGGTTGAGGTTCTTGTGCACCGTCGCTCCGGTACCTCCCCTGCGGGTGCGGGATTGGCCGCGCGAACGGGCTGGCGAAGGCGTCCCCCATGCGTCAGAGCTATAGGAGCGCTCCGGCTCCAGCCGCCGCCAGTGGATAAGATCTTCCGGAACTTCCGCGAGGAAGCGACTGGCTGGGTTGGTTACGGGAGAACCCCACGATGCGCGCAGGATCGCACGCGTGAGGTAGAGCTGCTCCTTCGCGCGGGTGATGCCCACGTACGCCAAGCGGCGTTCCTCCGCGAGCTCCGCCGGATCGCCGAGCGCCCGTAGGTGCGGGAACTGGCCGTCTTCCCATCCTGTGACGAAGACCACCGGAAACTCTAGCCCTTTCGCAGTGTGCAACGTCATCAACGTCACCACTCCCTGCTCGTTGTCAGGCAACTGGTCGGCGTCCGCGACGAGGGAGACCTTCTCCAAAAACGCCTGTAGCGATCCCGGCGCTGGCTCGCCGTCCTGCATCACCTCATTGAGCTCCTCGTCGGACATGTACGCCACCTGGTTTGCAGCTTCTGAGGAAAATTCGCGGGCAACGGAAACCAACTCGTTGAGGTTGTCCAGGCGGGCCCCATCCTGCGGATCATTCGACGCCTCAAGCTCCGCACGGTAGCCGGTTGCCTCCAGCACCCTTGTGATCAGCGCGTCGAGATCCGGCATACCCGTGACCTCATTGCGCATCGAAGGCATGTCGTCCCGGATCTGTTGCAGCATTTCCACGAATCCGCGGATGGCGTTGACTGCGCGGGAACCGAGCATGTCCACGTTGCCCCCAGCAGCGTCTTCCAGCGCCCGCCCGAAACTCACTCCTTTATTGTCGGCGTGAAGCGCGACCATCGCCTGCGCCTTATCCCCGATGGCTCGCTTGGGTACGTTCACAATCCGGCGCAGGCTCACCGTGTCGTCCGGATTCTCAAGCACTTTGAGGTAGGCGACAATGTCGCGGATCTCGCGGCGCTCGTAGAAGCGTGTACCGCCGACGACCTTGTACGGGATACCTGAACGGATGAAGATGTCCTCGAGCGCGCGGGAAGCGTTGTTGGTGCGGTACATCACCGCCATGTCCGAATACGGCACTCCCCTGTCCGCCAAGGTGTCAATTTCAGACGCGATAAAGCGGGCCTCATCGTGCTCGTTGTCGGCCACGTAGCCGACGATCTTTTCGCCGGCACCCTGGTCCGTCCAGAGCTTCTTCGGACGCCGGCCCTCGTTCTGCGCAATCACCGCGTTGGCGGCGCCCAGGATGTTCTGTGTCGAGCGGTAGTTCTGCTCCAGCAAGATGGTCGTGGCTTCGGGGTAGTCGCGCTCGAACTCCTCGATATTGCGGATAGTCGCCCCACGGAACGCGTAAATCGACTGGTCCGAATCACCCACCACAGCAAGCTCCGGCGCGTCAGCGCCATCGCCGACAAGGGTGTGGATGAGCTCGTATTGGGCGTGGTTGGTGTCCTGGTACTCGTCCACCAACACGTGCCGGAAGCGGCGGCGGTAGTAATCCGTGACTTGCGGATGTTCCTTGAAGATGCGCACGACCTCTCCAATGAGATCGTCAAAATCCACAGCATTGGACTGCCGCAGACGACGCTGATACTCCCCATACACCCTGGCCACCGTGGTCTCGAACGGGTTGTGGGTGCGCTCGGCGTTGGTAAGCGCCTCGTTCGGACCGATCAGCTCGTTTTTGAGGTTGGAGATGCCGTTGGCCAACGTGCGCGGCGTGAACTTCTTCAAATCGAGGTTGAAGTCTTTCGCGATCATGCCCAGCAGCCTGCGCGAATCGTCCGAATCGTAAATAGTGAAGTTCGTGTTTAGCCCCGGCACCAGCTGAGCCTGCTGCCGCAGGATTCTCACGCACACGGAGTGGAAGGTAGCCACCCACATGCGCTCCGCCTCCGGCCCCACAAGTTGGCCGACACGATCCTTCATCTCGGCCGCGGCCTTATTGGTGAATGTGATGGCGAGAATCTGCCACGGCGCGACGCCGCGATTTTGCAGTAGGTAGGCGATCCGCCGGGTCAGCACCGCAGTCTTGCCGGAACCCGCGCCCGCGACGATGAGCAGCGGACTACCTTCGTGGACGACGGCGGCCTGCTGCTGCGGATTCAAACCCAGTGTCAGATCAGTCATGGCCGTAACTGTACTAACGCCACCGACACGACCCGTGCGGGTGTTCGAACTGGCATAATCGGCTCTCATGAGTGAGCTTGAAATCCGCACGCCATCCGGCACAGACAACCCTCTATCGGACGCGGAAATTCAGGCGTACCGCAAGGAGATCGACCGCCTTGACCGCGTCATCCTCGACGCGGTCAAGCGCCGAACCGAGATCTCCCAGGCCATCGGCAAAACCCGCATGGGCTCCGGGGGCACGCGCCTGGTGCACACGCGCGAGGTGGCGATTATCAACCAGTTCCGCGACGAGCTAGGAGAGGAAGGCCCCGGCCTGGCGCAGATCCTCCTACGCCTCGGCCGGGGCAAGTTGGGCTAGACCCCTGAGTTTTCCTCGCTAGTTGTCCTCGCTGGAGTTCGCGGCGTCGAGGGAATCGAGCACGACCTCAAATTCCAGCAGCTCGGCCGATTGAGACACCGGCTTGCGCGGCTGCTCGCCCGCCTCGGCTCCGCGTGATTCCCCGTGCCCCGCGCGCCCGGCACCTTCCCACCACGCCTGGTAGGACTCCTCGTCAGCCCAGCGGGTGAACACAAAGTAGCGGTCCTCACCTTTGACGGGGCGCAGCAGCTGGAACCCCTCGAAGCCGGGCTGGCCGTCAATGGCGTGCTTGCGGGCTGCGAACCGGCGCTCCAGTTCCTCGCCAGCGCCCTCAGGGACGGTAATTGCGTTGATTTTGACGATGCTCATAGGCGCCATTATCCACGCCCGGGGAATGGGAGCGCATGCCCACACATGCCCGCCTGGTTTTGGCTACCGTTGATCCAGGACTATCCAACCGCTACCTGGACCGTCACCTGGGAGGCTCACATGCACGACATCACGTCCACCGAAAGCTGGGGAACGCTGGAGAAACTCCATGCGGAGAAGTCCCGCACCACCCTGCGGGACTTGTTCCGGGCCGACCCCGAGCGGGCACAGCGCTACACCTTCGACGCTGCTGGTCTGCACGTGGATCTTTCCAAGAACTTGGTTGACGGAGACGTCGCAAAGCACTTGCTCTCGCTTGCCAACGAAGCGGAGCTCAAAAAGCGGATCGAGGCAATGTTCAACGGTGCGCACATCAACGCCACCGAGGACCGCGCGGTGCTGCACACCGCGTTGCGCGCTCCAGCTGCAACCGCGTTGAACGTCGACGGACAAGATGTCACCGCCGACGTGCACGAGGTGCTGGGCCGGATGCGCGATTTCGCCACCTCCCTGCGCTCGGGCGAATGGGTGGGCCACACTGGCAAGGCAATCACGAAGGTGGTGAACATCGGCATCGGTGGCTCCGACCTGGGCCCGGCGATGGCCGCGCAGGCGCTGCGGACCTACGCAACGGCAGGTATCACCGCGGAATTCGTTTCCAATGTGGATCCGGCGGACATGACCCGCGTGCTGGGTGAGGTACACGCCGAAGAGACATTGTTCATCGTCGCGTCCAAAACCTTCACCACGCAGGAAACGCTCTCCAACGCCCACGCCGCGAAGCGATGGCTGCTCGAGCAGTTCAACGGTGATGAATCGGCGATTGCGAAGCACTTCGTCGCCGTCTCCACCAACGCCGAGAAGGTGGCCGAGTTTGGCATCGACACGGCCAACATGTTCCCCTTCTGGGACTGGGTCGGCGGGCGCTACTCCATGGATTCCGCGATTGGCTTGAGCCTGATGGCCGTGATCGGCCCGGAAGATTTCACGCGGATGCTCGACGGTTTCCACGCCATGGACCAGCATTTCCGCCTCACCCCGTTCGAGGAAAATGTGCCGGTGCTCATGGGCTTGCTCAATGTCTGGTACCGCAACTTCCACAAGGCGCAAACCCACGCAGTGCTCCCCTATTCGCAGGACCTGGCGCGCTTCCCCGCATACCTCCAGCAGCTGACCATGGAGTCCAACGGCAAGCACACGCGTATCGACGGCGCAAGCGTCGCCTACGACACCGGAGAAATCTACTTCGGTGAGCCGGGCACCAACGGCCAACACGCGTTTTTCCAGCTCATCCACCAGGGCACAACGCTCGTGCCGGCAGACTTCATCGGTTTTGCCAAGCCCAGGGCAGATCTGCCCACGGCCTCCGGCGATGGCTCCATGCACGACCTGCTCATGGGCAACTTCTTCGCGCAAACGAAGGTGCTTGCGTTCGGGAAAACCCAGCAGGAAATCGAAAACGAGGGGGTGTCGCACGCGCTGGCACCGCACAAGGTCATGCCCGGCAACCGGCCAACCACCACCATCCTCGCGGAGGAGTTGTCCCCGCACAGCCTCGGTGCCCTGATCGCGCTGTACGAGCACATCGTCTTCGTGGAAGCTGCAATCTGGGGCATCAACGCCTTCGACCAGTGGGGCGTGGAGCTTGGCAAGGCGCAAGCCAACGACCTTGCGGCTGCTGTGGCGGGCGAAGAGGCGCCTGACACGGGCGACGTCTCCACCGATAGCCTGATCACCTGGTACAGGAGGCACCGCTAATGGGCGACGCAGTCTCATCCGAGTCCTACACCCCGCGCCAGCGCACCACCTACCGGCGCCGCCTGGAGGACGAGCTGGAGCGCTTTGACCGGCACCTCCAGGCCGCAGAGTTTGTGGACCACGGCACGATCGGGCTCGAGCTGGAGCTCAACCTGGTTGACGACGCGATGAAACCACACCCGAATAACCAGGCTGTTTTGGCGCAGTTGGGCGATGAGTATCAGTCCGAGATCGGCGCCTACAACGTGGAGATGAACCACCCGCCGTTGAGCATCGCGGGAGACGGGCTGGACAGGTTGGCCGAAGGCGTCGCCAAGCGTCTCGCCACGGTGCGTGAAGCGGCTGAGCGGGCAGGGTCGCACCTTGCAACGATCGGGACGCTGCCCACGATGACCTCGCAGTTCCTGGACTCGGACGCTTGGATGACCCAGGAAAACCGCTACGCCGGGTTAAACAACTCCATCCTGGAATCGCGCGGGGAGCTGGTGAAGATCGATCTTCGCGGCGAGGAGAAATACACCCACTACTTTGAAACTATCGCCCCGGAATCCACCTGCACCTCTATGCAACTGCACTTGCAGGTCGCGCCGAACCGCTTCGCGGACGCGTGGAACGCCTCCCAAGCCATCGCGGGGGTGCAAGTGGCGCTGTCGGCGAACTCGCCGCTGTTTCTGGGGCACAAGTTGTGGCACGAGTCGCGCATCCCGGTGTTCAAGCAATCCATCGACACCCGCACCAAAGAACTGATCAACCAAGGTGTCCGCCCTCGCGTATGGTTCGGCGAGCGCTGGATTACCAGTGTCTTCGACCTGTTCGAGGAAAATGTGCGCTACTTCTCGCCGCTCCTGCCGGAAGGCCGTGCCGAGGCGGGTGCGCCGTTTATGAACGGCGACAACCCGGGCCTGCACTACCTCAACCTGCACAACGGCACAATCTGGCGCTGGAACCGGCCAATTTACGATCCCAACGGCGAGGTCAGCCACATCCGCGTGGAGAATCGTCTGCTGCCGGCCGGTCCAACGGTCACAGACATTGTGGCGGACGCGGCGTTCTACTACGGGCTGGTGAAGGCACTGAGCAACCAGACTCGCCCGGTGTGGTCGCGACTGAGCTTCGAGGCGGCCAACCGGAACTTTATCGCCGGCGCAAGAAACGGCATTGAGGCCGAGGTGGAGTGGCCGACGCTCGGGACGGTGGCGGTAACGGAGCTCGCGGAAAAATACCTGCTTGAGCTGGCGGCCGAGGGGCTGCGCTCCTTGGATGTGGACACGTCCTGCGCGGACGAGTACCTCGGCGTGATCGAGGGCCGGGTGCGTGCGCGTCAGAATGGAGCGGCGTGGCAGCTTGCCGCGCTAGACAAGGTGGCTACCGGCTCCAAACCGGCGACGAGCGAACGCGCCGACGGGCTCGCCCGCGTTTTGCGCCAGTACATGAAAAATTCCCAGGCAGGCGCGCCGGTGCATACTTGGACGCTTGAGGTTGAGTAGGGCAAGATAGGCCCAATGCAGAGCATCATCGACTGGATTGTGGGCCTCATGGAGACCCTCGGCGCCCCCGGCGTCGGCATCGCGATCCTCTTGGAGAACCTCTTCCCGCCGATCCCCTCCGAGGTTGTCCTGCCGCTGGCCGGATTCACCGTCGCGCAGGGCTCGCTGAACATGGTCAACGTGTTCATCTGGTCCGTGCTGGGCTCCGTTATCGGCGCGTATGTGCTGTACGGCGTCGGCGCGTGGCTCGGACTCGAACGGCTGCGCAAGATCGCCGACTGGATGTGGCTCGTTCGCGCCTCCGACGTGGACTCCGCGATGAACTTCTTCCACAAGTACGGCAAACCCAGCGTGTTCATCGGCCGCCTCATCCCCGGCGTACGCTCGCTGATCTCCATCCCCGCCGGCTTAGACAAGATGAACCTTGTCACCTTCGGCCTGTGGACCACCCTCGGCTCCGGCATCTGGAACGCCATCCTGATCTACCTCGGATTCGTCCTCGGCGACAACTGGGAAAAGGCCACCGAGTACGCCGACACCTACTCCAGCGTGATCTACGTGGTGCTGCTGCTGATCATCCTCGGGTTCCTGGTGTTCTTCATCCGCCGTGCGGTGCGGGAGCGCCAGGCTCAGGCTGGCACCGCGGACACCACCACATAACCCGCTCCAGATCACCCTCCCCGCCGAGGAAGCCCTTGGTGATCAAAGTGCCGCACCGCCTGCACGGCTTGTTGTTGCGGCCGAACACGTAACTCGTCTCCCCCGCCCGCTTGATTCCTGTGGTCACGCGGACGGGGGCGTCTTTATTCGCCCACATCAGCCGACGCGCAAGTTGCACATGCTTAGCGACGTCAACGTTGCGCACCAACTCCGCCGGATGCGTACCCGCGAGGAAGTTGATCTCCGCGCGGTACTCGTTGCCGATGCCGGCCAGTTTTCGCTGATCCAGCAGTGCCCGGCCGATCTCGCGGTCTGGCTCCGCCTCGATGCGTCTGACCGCCTCGTCAAAGTCGAAATCCGGGTCGAGCAGGTCCGGGCCGAGGTAGCCCATCTCTAGGGCGTACTCCCGGGCCGGGAAGACGCGGACCACACCGAGCCAGAAGCCGACCAGTTCGATGTCGGCCTTTGGTACGTCGCTAAGCCTGAGCACGACGCGCGCGGCGTGACCGGGTTTGCGCCACCGCTCCCCCGCGCGATGCATTGACCACGTGCCTTCCATTTTCAGGTGGGTGTGCAGGATCTGCGACTCGTGGCCTGGCGCGGCGAATTCCATGAACAGGTGCTTGCCGTAGGGCCAGACGCGCTCGCAGGTCATACCGGTGAAATCCACGGTGGCGTAGCTCGGTACCTGGATGCTTGTCCGGGTCACCTCGCGCCCGGCTATCCACTGCAGACGTTTGGAAAGCTGGTAAACCGAATCCCCTTCTGGCATGGGCGAAAGCGTACACGCCTATCCGCTGCGTATCGACGCCCTTCGGCGAGCGCCAGGGAGACCTCGCTGTTTAGAACATATTTTCGAACGACGGATGACCGTGTCGGACTCATTGCTACTTTGATTCCTAACGCCAACGAAAGTGGAGGAAGGAGGGTGCGATGCACAGCATCACCGAACTGGTGGACAGGGTCGTCGACGGCCTCACGCAGTTGCGTTTGCTTATGGACGACCCTTCGGCCCTCCCCCTCACCGCCATCACCCCCGACATCGCTCGTCTTGAACGCGCGATGGACAAGAAGGCATACCTGGATGCTGCGTTCGCCCAAGCTTGTGTACTCGCGGACGCCGGCAAACTTGTCGGCGCGAACTACCCGGACGCGTACCTGACCGAGAAGCTCGGGATTTCCCGCGGCGAGGCGTACAACCGCTTGGCGCGGGCGAAAGCGATGTTTGCCCCGCCGCCACCTCCGCCGGAGCCGGATCTGGAGGATCTTTTCGACGGTGGGGAAACCGCCGAGGATGAACGCGCCGCTGCCGAGGAGGCCGCGCGCAAGAAGACCGAGGAAGAAGCAGAACGGCGCCGCAAGGACCAAGAGGACGCGCGCAGGCGAGCCGACGAGATTCCGGCTGCGAAACAGGACATCATCCGCCGTGAGCTGGACAGGCTACTCAAGGCCGCGGAGGGCGATCGGATGCGCATCTTCTCCCGCGCAATGGAACAGGCGAAATACCGGGACGAGAAAGACCTTCGAAGCTTCGTCAAGCGCTTAGTGGACGATGCGAACAGGCCACACGCGAAGGCGAACCCGAATGCTGGGTTTGAAAAACGCGACGCATCGTTGGGCAAAGAAAACGCGGACGGCACCTTCGATGTCCGCCTCAGTATGACTGCGGGCGACTACGCGCTGTACAAGGCACTGACGGACAAGGGGCTGGCACCCAACTCGAACATCCCGGCCGAGCTGCAGGGCGAGCGCGACCCGCGCACCCGTGGCCAGCGCCGCTACGACCAGTTCATGCGAATCCTGCGCCAGTACGAGGAGGGCGAGCAAGCCGCGAACGGCGGCGCCGCCTCCGTGGTTGTCTCGATCACCCTCGATGATCTGGCGCAGGCCGACGCCAACACCCTGTTCCAGACCAACGTCGGGGTGGAGCTCGACGCCTTCGATCTGGTTCGGCTAGGCATGGACGGCACCAGCGATTTTCTGCTCACCGTCGACGGGCTTTCCGGGGTGCCGCTGCACCTCGGCCGGTCGAAGCGGCTCGCCTCGGTGGGCCAACGCATCGCCATGTTTGCAGTGCAGGGCGTGTGCTCCTGGGCCGGCTGCACAACCTCCATGAGCGAGTGCGAAGCCCACCACATCATTTCCTGGCTGCGGTACGGCGCAACCGACATCGAGAACCTCACAGGCCTGTGTCCCACCCACCACAGGTGCAACAACGACCACCGAGACGGCTCCTTCAACAAGGGGTACATGGATTACGACCCCGACACCGGCACGGCGATACTCGTCAAAGCTGACGGTACCCGCCACGCCAACACCACGGACCCCGCCATGCACTCCGCCGTCAACCGGATCCGGGCGAAGCGGGCATCGGCGCCGCCACCGCGCGGCACAACCCACTGGCCCACGTCACCGCCCCCGCCCACTTTCGGGCCCTCGGGCGCGCACCCCGGCCACGCCGGGCATACGCCCAACCACACACCGAGTTACCGGATGCCGTTGCGACCCTAACCGTCCCAGCGGGGCAGGCCTCATCGCGCCTACCACCTAGTCGTCGAAGCTCAAGCCCTCGGGCGGCTCCGCGTCCCCACCATCTAGCTCCCCGAGCGCCTCGGCCACGCTCCGGCCGCGCCGCTTCGGGGGCGCCGAGGCCCTGCCGCCGATCTTCACGCCCTTGTGGCTCACGGTCGCGCCATACTCCTTCAGGGAGAACGCTGGCGAGCCGTTGAGCTTCTCCACGCCCAAGGGTTGCATCCGCCCCTCCCTCACGGCCTGCGTCAGCGCGTCGATGACCAGGGGCATCGGGTCACCCACCCCCTCCGGGAAGTGGTCGAAGAACGTGGTCATGGTCTTCCCGCCGCGGGTGACGTGCGCCGCCAGGAGGCCGTCGATGAGCACCACCATCGCCCCCGCCGAGCGGGTCGGCCCATGCTCCGGCCACGGCAGCGCCGCCCCGTACGGGTTCGCCGGGTCGGTTGCGGCCAGCACGTGCACGTTCGGGTTCTTCGCCCCCGACGGCCAGCCGACCAGGTCGTCGGAATCCTGGTGGCCTCGCAGGCGGTCGATCGTGGCGGGCGTGGAAAACTGCGACGCCCCCAAGCCTTCCACAAGGTAGCCACGCATCGCCTTGCCGGATTCCTCGAAACCAGAAAGCGTCTTGTACGCCAACGCGAACCCGCCCAGGATGTCCTCCGCCACCACGGAGCCGCGGGTGACCACGCCGTAGCGGTCCAAAAGCGACTCGCCGAGCGCCACCGAGCGGCGCGTCGCGTCCCCGTCCGGCGCGGGCGTGAGCGACCAGCGCCCGATCATGTCGGGCGGGGTCAGCGTCGCAAACGAGGTACGCCCCGAGCGCACCCTGCTTCTCGACGGCCTCCGCTTCGCCCTGTGCGCCGCCTTCCCGCCCGCCAGCCGCGCACGGATGGGGGCGAAGGAGTCAGGCGACAAGAACCCGGCCTCGACCAGGTCCCACATGGCCTCGCGCAGCTCCTCGGTGGTGGTCGTGGGCTCCAGCAGATCTTGGAACAAGAACCCGCCGCCGCGGCGCACCTTCTCCATGATCTGGGACTGGGTCAGCGACAGCAGCGGCTCGTCCATTTGCGGCATGAGCTGGGCGGCGTAGTCGGCGGGCAGCAGCATGATCCAGGGGTCGCGCGCGCCCGCCTTGCCCGCGCCGACGATGACGATCTCGCCCGAGGCCGTGAGCTCGTCGAGCATTGCCGGCGAGTAGTCCCCCACCCGCGCGGGCAGGATGTGGGATTCCCAGGCGCTGGCCGGCAGCCGCACCCCGGCGAGCTGCTCGAGCACCGAGTACACCCCGTCCGCCCCGCGCAGCGGAGGCGTGACCCCCACCGGCGCGACGTTGGACCAGGCGGGCAGGAAGCGCCCGTACGCCGACTGCGAAACGGGGCGGGTCTGGGCACGCGCCGCCGCGAGCGAGCGGGTGCGGATGATGCGCAGCACCTCGGCGGCGACGTACTCATCCTCGTCCACGCCCTGGCGGTAGCGCCCGGGGACGACCTTGTCCTTATCTATAAGACGCGACAGCGGCTCATAGGCAGCGCCCACCGCCAGCCCGAACGCGTCCGCCAGGTCGCGCAGCGTGAACGGCCCGCGCGTGCGCACCCACCGCCCCACCAGCTGGGCCAGCGCATCCGGGATGGTGTCCACCTGGGCAGCGACGCCGGGCGGGACGGGCACGCCGAGGGCGTCGCGAAGCAGCGGCGCATCCAAGGTTTGCGCGATGTGCTCGCGCCCGCCGATGCGCACCCGCATCACCCGGCCGTGCAGCGACTGCTCCAGCGAGTTCAGCGGCACCGAGGTGTACGCCTCGAGCTGGTCTAGCGGCACCGGGCCGACGATGCGCAGGGTGTCCGCGAACTGCTCGCTCGTGGAGGCCCGCCCGATGCGGCGCAAGCTGGCGTCGACCTCGGCGATGATGTCGGCGTCGAGAAGCTCGCGCAGCTCGACGGTGCCAAGCAGTTTGGCCAGCAGCGACGGGTCCAGCGACAGCGCGGCGGCGCGTTTTTCCGCCAAGGGCGTGTCGCCCTCGTACATGAAGGCGCCGGTGTAGTTGAACAGCAGCGAGGACGCGAACGGGCTGGGCGTGTCCGTGGTCACCTCGGCGATGCGCACCCGGCGCGTGTTCACGTCCCGCATGACCTCCTGCAGCGCGGGCAAGTCGTAGACGTCCTGGAGGCATTCGCGCACCGTCTCCAGGATGATGGGGAAGGACGGGTAGTTGCGGGCGACGTCGAGAAGCTGCTCGGCGCGCTGGCGCTGCTGCCACAGCGGTGCGCGCTTACCCGGGTTGCGGCGCGGCAGCAGCAGGGCGCGAGCGGCGCACTCGCGGAAGCGGGAGGCGAACAACGCGGAGTTTCCCACCTGCTCGGTCACGATGTCCGCGATCTCGTCGGCGTCGAATTGGAAGAGCGAACCGTCCGGCTCCTTCTCCCCCTGCGGCAGGCGCAGCACGATGCCGTCGTCGCCCGCGACCGCCTGGGCGTCCATGCCCGTCTCCTGCGCCACGCGCCACCCCGTCGCCAGCGCCCACGCGGCGTTGACGCCCTTGCCAAACGGGGTGTGCAGCACCACGCGCCAGTCCCCCAGCTCGTCGGTGAAGCGCTCGAGCACGAGCGTGGTCTCGTCCGGCAGGATGCCGGTCGCCTCCTCCTGCTCCTCTAAGTATTGGAGCAGGTTGTTGCGGGCCCGCTCGTCCAAGCTGGGGTCAATCGCGTCCTTCGCTTCTCGGCGAAACCTGCCCAGCGCCTTCCCCAACTCATACGGCCTGCCCAGCCCGTCGCCGGTCCAAAACGGCAGGCGACCAGTGTGCCCGGGCGCGGGGGAAACCTGCACCTGGTCGCGGGTGATGTTCTCGATGCGCCAACTCGAGGCGCCGAGGGTGAACACGTCGCCGACGCGGGACTCGTAGACCATCTCTTCGTCCAGCTCGCCCACGCGGCGGGGCGCCCTGTCCCCTTCTTGCGAGCCTGCGAGCAAGAAGACGCCGAACATGCCGCGATCCGGGATCGTTCCCGCATTGGTCACCGCGACCCGCTGGGCACCCGGCCGGGCCTTGAGGGTGGAGCCCTCGAGGATGGCGCGGGGCCGAAGCTCCGCGAAGTCCGTGGACGGGTAGATGCCGATGACCAGGTCGATCACGGAGTCGAACACCTCGCGGGCGAGGTCCCGGTACGGCCAGGCGCGGCGCACGGTGTCGTACCACTCGTCCACATCCAAGTCCTCGAACGCCACCGCCGCCACCGTCTGTTGGGCCAGCACGTCGAGCGGGCTGCGCGGGGTGTGCAGCTCCTCGATCAAACCCTCGCGCATGCGCGGCACCGTCACCGCGGTCTGCACGAGGTCGGAGCGATGCTTCGGGTAGAAGGTGCCCTCCGAGACCGCGCCCACGGTGTGCCCGGCGCGGCCCACGCGCTGCAGGCCCGAGGCCACCGAGGGCGGGGATTCGACCTGGATAACGAGGTCCACCGCGCCCATGTCGATGCCCAGCTCCAGCGAGGATGTGGACACCACCGCGCGCAGCGAGCCTTCTTTCAGCATCGTCTCGGTCTGGGCGCGCTCGTCCTTGCTCACGCTGCCGTGGTGGGCGCGCGCGATCACCTTCGCCGCGTGGCCTGCGGTGTCCACCGACTTCATCAGCTGCGCCGGCGGACGCCGCGTTTGCGGGGATAACGCCTCCGGGTCATGCTCTGCGGCCCACAGCTCGTTGAGCTGGCTGGTCAGGCGCTCGGCGGTGCGGCGCGAGTTCACGAACACGATGGTGGAGCGGTGGTCCATCACCTGCCGGTACACGGCGAGCTCGATGTGGGGCCAGATGGAGGATTGGGATTTGGCCGCAAACGGTTCGACCGCGGTGCCGGGCGAAGCGTCGTCGTCAAGCGACAGCGTGCTGTCGAAGATGGCGTCCCCAATGGTGGAGGCATCCTCAGGCACGGGCAGGTCCGACATGTCGTCCACCGGCACGCGCACGTCGAGATGCCAGCGCTTCTCCGCGGGCGGGTTGATGATGGTGGTCTGCGGCCCGAGGAAGTTCGCCACCGCCTCGATCGGACGGACGGTGGCGGACAGGCCCACCCGCTGGAAGTCGCCGGCGAGCCTGCGCAGCCTTTCCAAAGAGAGCGACAGGTGCACGCCGCGCTTCGTGCCCGCGAGCGCGTGGATCTCGTCCACGATGACGGTGTCCACCGTTTTCAACATGCCCGCCGCCTTCGAGGTGAGCATGAGGTAGAGCGACTCGGGCGTGGTGATGAGGATGTCCGGCGGTTTGCGCAGCTGCCGGTTCCGCTCGGACTGCGGGGTGTCGCCCGAGCGCACCGCGACCGAGATGTCCGGCATGTCGCGGCCCATGCGCTGCGCCACGCGGGCGATGCCGTTGAGCGGGGCGCGCAGGTTGTTCTCCACGTCCACGCCGAGCGCTTTGAGCGGGGATATATACAGCACGCGCACGCCGCCGTGGGTGGACTGCTTCGCGCCGGCTTCCCCGCCGACCGGCAGCGCCTGCTGTCCGTCCCGCTCCACCAGCGAGTTGAGGGACCAGAGAAACGCGGCCAGCGTCTTACCGGAGCCCGTCGGCGCGACCACGAGCGCGTTCTCACCCTGGCTGATCGCCTCCCACGCGCCCTCCTGCACCTTGGTGGGGGCCTCGAACACGTCCTCGAACCAGGTGGCCACCTGCGGGTGGAAGCGGGCAAGGATCGACGAGCTCATTGTGCAGACTTTAGCCCGCGTACGCAGGGGGCGGTAGAGTCGGGCGCATGACTGCTCAGTACTCGGATTCCCGGCTGACAAACCTCATCGCGGAGGGCACAGGCGAGATTCTCAAAGGTGTGCGTGGCGTGGGGCTCCTGCGCGGCCGCGAGCTCGGCGAGGCGGGCGATGAACTGGCCCAAAACTGGATCGCCCGCGTACTCGCGCAGCACAGGCCTGAGGACGGCGTCCTGTCGGAGGAGGCCGCCGACGACCAGGGGCGGCTGAGTAAGGATCGCGTCTGGATCGTTGATCCGCTCGACGGCACCAAGGAGTTCGCCACCGGCCGCCAGGACTGGGCGGTGCATGTGGCGCTCGTGGAGGACGGGGTTCCCACCCACGCGGCCGTCGGCTTGCCGGATTTGGGCGTGGTGTTCAAGTCCTCCGACGTCCGCCACGTCTCGGGCCCGTTTGCGGGCAAGGTGGCCATGTCGCGCAACAGGCCCCCGGCCGTGGCCAAGTACGTGGCCGATGCGCTGGGCTTTTCTGTGGAGCCCGTGGGATCCGCCGGCGCGAAGGCGATGCACGTGCTGTTGGGCGATTACGACGCGTACGTGCACGCCGGTGGCCAATACGAGTGGGACCAGGCCGCACCCGTGGGCGTTGCGCTGGCCGCCGGGCTGCACGCCTCGCGCCTCGACGGCACCGCGTTGCGCTACAACAACTCCGACACCTACATCCCGGACATTGTGATCTGCCGGCCCGAACTGGCAGACGACATCCTCGAGGCAGCTGCGCGCTACCATGACGAACACGGAACATTCGAAGGGGTAGCCAAGTGATTTCCACCCCGTACGAGGACTTGCTCCGCGACGTGCTGGACAACGGCGCCGAGAAAGGCGACCGCACCGGCACCGGCACCCGCTCCGTGTTCGGCCGCCAGATCCGCTACGACCTGTCCGAGTCCTTCCCGTTGCTGACCACCAAGAAGGTGTACTTCAAAGGCGTGGTGGGCGAGCTGCTGTGGTTTCTGCGCGGCGATTCCAACGTGCGCTGGCTGCAGGACAACGGCATCCGCATCTGGAACGAGTGGGCCGACCAGGACGGCGAGCTCGGCCCCGTCTACGGCGTGCAGTGGCGCTCCTGGCCCACCCCGGACGGCGGGCACATCGACCAGATCGAGGAGGTCCTGCGTACCCTGCGCGACAACCCCGATTCCCGCCGAAACCTCGTCTCCGCCTGGAACGTGGCTGAGCTGGACAAGATGGCGCTCATGCCGTGCCACCTGCTGTTCCAGCTCTACGTGGCCGACGGGCGCCTGAGCATGCAGGTGTACCAGCGCTCCGCCGACATGTTCCTCGGTGTGCCGTTCAACATCGCCTCCTACGCGCTTCTGACCCACATGTTCGCCCAGCAGGCGGGCCTTAAGGTCGGCGAGCTGATCTGGACGGGCGGCGACTGCCACATCTACAACAACCACCTCGACCAGGTGCGCGAGCAGCTCACCCGCGAGCCCCGCGAGTACCCGCAACTGAAGCTGCGCAAGGCGGCGTCGATCTTCGACTACACCTTCGACGACATCGATGTCGAAGGCTACGACCCCCACCCCACCATCATGGCGGAGGTGTCCGTATGATGCGGCGCGTGACCCTGGGCGCGATCTGGGCGCAGAGCGTCGACGGCGTGATCGGCGATGGCGCCGGCATGCCCTGGCACCTGCCGGAAGATCTCAAGCACTTCAAAGAAACCACCCTCGGACACCCCATCATCATGGGTCGCCGAACCTGGGAATCCCTGCCCACCCGGCCGCTGCCGGGGCGCGCGAATCACGTGCTGTCCTCGCGGCAGCCGGGCGCGTGGTCGCGCGGCGCCTACGTCTCCCAGGACATCCCGGACCTGGAAGCGGACGCGTGGATCCTCGGCGGCGCGCAGGTGTACGAGGCGACCATCGACGAGGTGGACGTCATCGAGCGCACGCTTATCGACGTCCATCCGGACCTCCCCCCGACCAAAGCCGTCTACGCGCCCCGGATCGACGGCGACTTCGAGCTCGTCCGCGACGGCGAGTGGCAGACCTCCGCTAATGGCCTGCGCTACAAGTTCCAACGATTTGAAAGGGTTTGACATGACCGTTGCTGCACCTGAGACCTCCTCGCACGTGACCATCTTCGCCGCGGGCTGGTGCCCGTTCTGCCGCAAACTGCGCGAGCGGCTCGACCGCACCGAGACCCCCTACGACCTGGTCGACGTGGACGCCGACGGGATGGACGAGGTCAACGCGTGGATCGAGTCCGTCAACGACGGCAACCGCATTGTGCCCACGGTGCTCTACTCCGACGGCACCCACGCCACCAACCCGGAGGCCTCGGCGGTGCGCGCCAAGCTGCGCGAGCTCACCGGCGAGGAGTGAACCGGGGTGCGTCTACCCCGCCTGCACCACAACCATCCAGATAGCCACGAGGTGGAGCACCGCCGCCACAATGGTCGCGGTGTGGAAGTGCTCGTGGTAGCCGTAATAGCGCGCTGACCGCCCCGGCCACTTGAAACCGTAGACCAGCGCGCCGAGTGTGTATATCACCCCGCCGGCACACAACAGCCACACCACCGCCGCCCCGGCCTCGCGCCAGAGGGTTGGAATGAGTGGGACGATGATCCACCCCAGCCCGACGTAGACCACCACGTCAAGCCAGCGCGGGTGGTTGATCCACACGAGGTTGAGCACCGCTCCCCCGATACCGCCCGCCCATGCGACGGCAAGCATTATCGCCGCAGTAGTCGGGTTAAAGACGGTCAGACACAGCGGCGTGTACGTCGCGGCGATGAACACCGAGATAGTGGCGTGATCCGCTCTGCGCCACCATCGCACGGCGTTCGAGGTGCGCCACGGCCAGCGGTGGTACATTGCCGAGACCCCGAACAGCAAAAATAACCCTGCGCCGTAGACGGTAACTCCGAGCGCCTGGAACCACATCAGCGTCATCCAGGCGTACGTGATCAGCACCGTCGCGGCGAGCGCGGAAAGCAATGCCGCAACGAGGTGGAACCAGCCGCGGATCATGGGGCGCTCGCCTCGATCCGCCATAACGTAGCTGCGCCGCACTTGGCCCGGTTTAGTGTCGGTCACGGATCACCCCCGCTTGGAGTCGTTGGATTGGCCTTTACCTTAAACGCATCCAAACCTACGGGGAAGTAAGTTATTCAGGCAAAGTCCCGCAGCGCCGCGCTGGCGGCCCACCAGCCGGGCATGCCGTGCACGCCCGCCCCGGGCGCGGTCGACGACGACGCGAGGTAGAGCCCCCTGCGCAGCCGGTGCGGCTGACGCATAAGCAGCTGAGCGCCGTCCATGGCCCCGCCCGCGATGTCGCCGCCGACGAGGTTGGGATTCCACCCCTCTAGTGCGGCCGGCGGCGTCTCTATCGTGCCCCGCACCACCGCGCGAAAGCCAGGTGCGAAGCGTTCGATTTGCTGGGTAATCTTTTCCGCCACCTCACCAGGGAAGCGCTCCCTGTAGCCGTGCGGGACATGCGCGTACGTCCACAGCACCAGCCCGCGCGAGGGGTCGGCGGCGTACTGCTGCGCCACCATGACGAACGGTTGCTCGGGCATCACTCCAGCGGCCACCGCCTGCTCGGCGCGCACGATCTCCTCGACCGTGCCGCCGACGTGCACCGTGGCCGCTTCGCCCACACGCGCATCGGACCACGGCACCGGCGCGTCAAGCATGAAATCCACCTTGTGCACGCCCGGGCCGTAGCGCCACCTGCGCATCGACTGGGTGCGGCGGGCCGGCAGCGCGGCGCCGTCGATACGCAGCACCTGGGCGGGAGTGAGGTTGAGGATGACGGCATCCGCCTCGGGTAATTCGCCCACCTCTTCCCCGCAGTGGACCACTCCTCCGTGTTCCGTCACAATTTCGCGCAGCGCCGCCGTGATCGCGCCGGAACCACCGTCGGCCACCGGCCACCCGCGAGTCATGCCCAGCGCCCCAAAGAGCAGGCCGAACGCGCCGGTCAGCGGCCGCGACGGCGAGGTGATCGCATGCGTTGCGCTGCCCGCGAGCAGGGCGCGCGCCTCCTCGGTGCGAAAGACCGCCCGTCCAAGTGCCGCCGCCGGCCACACCCCGCGGGCACCGAATCGCGCGAGCGCAACCGGGTGCCTCGGCACACTCGTCATGGGTGAGAGCACGTCTGCGAGCAGCCCGTCAACGTGATCCACCACCGGCCGATGCAGCCGCACCCAAGCTTGAGCGTCCCCGCCGAGGCCAGCAGCGGTTGCCTCCAGCGAGCCGGCCAGCACCGCCGCGCCGCCGTCGAGCGGGTGCGCCATCTCGTACGGCGCGCGCAGCCACCGCACCCCGTAGTTTTCCAGCCGCAACGCCCGGAAGGCGGGGCTGGCGGCCCCGAAGGGGTGGCAGGCGGCGCCGAGGTCGACCAGCGCGGCGTCGTCAAGCATTTGCGTGGCGGCTGCGCCCCCGACCTCACCAGCGCGTTCGCGCACCTCAACCCGCCACCCGCTGACCGCGAGGCGCGCGGCGGCCGTCAGCCCGTTCGGCCCCGCGCCGACGATCACTGCCACAGGTTTCACTCCGCCCATGCTAGTTAGACTGTCGCCCATGAACGCGAAGCAGATTGGCTGGGCGCTGCACTGGGTCGTGCGCGTGGCCGTATTTGTCATGCTCATGCCGTACGCTCTGTTCAAGCTCGGCCTGATGCAGATGGGCCGGCCCGACTTCCCGGAGCTGCTGATTGCGCTCGGCGAGAAGTCGCCCATGGGGCTGTTGTGGACGTTCATGGGCTTCTCCCCCGTCGTACAATTCCTCGCGGGGCTCGCCGAATTCGTCGCCTGCGTGCTGCTGTTGTGGCGTCGTACCGCGTGGCTCGGCGGGCTTATCGGTTTTTTGGACCTGGCCGTGGTGTGGCTGCTGAACATGACGTTCGACGTGCCCGTGAAAATCCCCGCGGCCATCCAGGCGCTGTTGTTCTTGCTTGTGCTGGCGCCGTGGTTGCCGCGGCTGTTCCGCTTCCTCGCCGGGCGCAGCGTTGAGGCCCTGGATGCGCCGCGCGCGATCACGAGCGAAAAGGTCCACCGCGTCACCCGCTTCTTTCCTGTTTTGGCCCTGGTGATCTCCCTCGGCGCAGCCGGGTTTGCCATGTTCACCGGCATCCCGAAGGCGCTCGACCGGGAAGGCACAGAACTGTCGGGCGTGTACTCGGTGGCCGGTGGCGACATCGAGCCGGCTCCCGCCTTGCCCGATGACCAGCGCTGGGCGGCGATCGCCTTCGGCTCCGTCGACGGCGCCGCCGCAGGTAGCTTCTACCGGGTCGAGAGCGCCGAAACCCCCGAGGGCTCCTTCCACGGGCTCGTTGCCTTACGACGAGCCTCCGGCTCCCTCCAAGAAGGCTTCTACACGCTCGACGGCAACCGGGTGATTATCCAGCTCACGGCACCCATGACCGACGACGGCGTCAACGCCGCCCCGCGCGGGCCCGTCATGGAAACACGCGAGTTCACCTGGCGGGCCGGCGAAGGCACGATTGAACTTGTCCCCGCTGGCGGCGAGGAGTTCGTGCTCACCCCGTCGAAGCTGGGCACTACCCTGCTGGACCGGCCGTTTACGTGGGTCTCCTCGCCGTTTAACCGGTAGTTTTCGCAGGTAGATCTGCACAAATGGCGCCCCCGGTAGGAATCGAACCTACGACACCTTCTTTAGGAGAGAAGTGCTCTATCCACTGAGCTACGGAGGCAATGGCGTTAGGTTACCGCAGCGATTGCGCTCCCCGGAAACCGCCGCCGTACCAGCGCGCGTTTCTCGCGCGAGTTTGAGCACAAACCGCCCGTTGGGGCTAGAGTGACGGATGTGACTACCTTTGATCGCCGCTCATTTTTGAAGTCCGCGGGCGCCCTTACCGCCGCTGCGGCGGCCGCATCCACCGCACTCTCCCCCGCCGCGCAGGCTCAGCAGCGTCGAGTGCTGGGCACGGTCGTGGACTACTCGGCTGGGGTGCCGTCGGCAGGCGCTGTGAAAGCAGCGGGCCACATGGGCGCAGTGCGCTACGTTTCCGAGCGACGCCCCGGCGCGGAATGGATGCGAGGCAAGCCCGTGACCATCGGCGAGACCCGCGATTACCAGGCGAACGGCCTAGCCGTCGCCTCCGTCTACCAGTTCGGCCGAGCGGAGACCGCCGATTGGAAACGCGGTGCCCTCGGCGCCGCTGAGCACGCCCCGCAGGCCATCGCACTGCACAAAGCGGCGGGTGGCCCGACCGGGCGCCCGATTTACGTCGCGATCGACGACAACCCGACGCTCACCCAGTTCAACTCGCTGATCAACCCATACCTGAAGGCGATGGGCGTCGCACTGAACGCGGCCGGGTACCAGCTTGGCGTCTACGGCAACTACTACACCATCGCGTGGTGCCTGGAAGACGGCATCGGCTCCTACTTTTGGCAGCACGACTGGGGCTCCCGCGGCCAGATTCACTCGCGCGCAAACATCCACCAGGTTGCGGGCCGCCAGGCTTATATCGAGGGCATCCAGGTGGACATCAACAACGTGTACGCCTCGGACTGGGGCCAGTGGACGCCGGGCCAAGGATCGACGTTAACAAACATGACTCCGGGCGACTGGTCGACACTGCTCCAGGGCAGCAGCCAGCTCTCCTCTTCCTGGCTACCGCGTTAAATGAGAAATTTCTAGGGATTTATCTAAACTAGTCAAAGTATTCTCTTACTACTTTGACAGGAGTCCCGTGAAAACCACCCGCCTTGTCGCCGCCGCACTGACGGCCGCGCTCGCCACCACCACCGTCGTTCCTGCCTCCGCCGCCGACTTCATGTCGCGCACCTACAACCCGGGCTACGCCGACGCGCAGACCACCCCGGGCAACGCGGTGCGCATCCCCGTCAGCGGCGCTTTCCCCGCCGGCACCACGTTCTCGGTCAATGACACGGCAGGCTGGGGCTTTTCTGTCGATGCCTCCGGCACCGTCACCGCCACTCCTCGCGGCCAGTACCCCGGCGCATGGGCGCAAAACTACGTCACCATCACCTACCCGGACCACACCGTGGATTACGCGCTGTTCACCGTGCGCGTTGTCGCCCCGTCGGTCTCCCTCGCAGAGTCGCTCGACTTGTCCTGGGGCGACGCCACCGTGGCGCCGGGCGGGTCCGTGACGCTTCGCCCGAGCGTTTCCCTCCCGGCCGGCTCCCAGCTCGCCGCTCCCACCGGTTCCGGCGGCTGGCGTGTCGAGGCGGACCAGGCCAGCGGCGAGGTCACCGTCTCCGCCCCGGCGGGCGCCCGCGCAGGTGCTGGGCTGGGTATCACGCTCGGCGTGGCCTTCCCGGACGGTTCCACCAAGCAGTACACCTCCCGCATCACCGTGGGCAAGGAGCCAAGCCTATCGACGAGCTCCGCGCCGAAGACCACGCTGAAGACCACGCCGAAGCCCGCCCCTGCCCCGGCGGTGGGCGAACTGTCCTACCCCGACACCGCCGTTTCCGCCAACGAGCGCGTCACCGTCTTCCTCAATGGCTCGCTGCCGGAGGGCGCCCGAGTGATCGGCCCGAACCAGCAGTACAACGGGTGGTCGCTGCACACGGATGAACAGACTGGCGCGATCACCTTCGCCGCCCCGCGAAACGCTCAGCCCGGCTACGCGCTGGTACTCGAGGTGGCTGTCCTGCTCCCGGACGGCAGCACGCGCGACCTGACCGCGAAGGCCTACGTACCGGCAACCGCGGAGGGCGCGACCCCCGGCAGCTCGACCCAGACAACCACCCCGAAGCCAAGCACCCCCAAGCCGAGCACGTCGACCACTGCCCCGAAGCCGAGCACGTCGACCACTGCCCCGAAGCCGAGCACGTCGACCACTGCCCCCAAGCCGGCCCCAACCACCCGCTCCACCCCGGCGCGCCCCGCTGCTGAGACCGCGAACGTGTCGATTGCAGACACCACCATCACGGCTGGCGAGAGCATCGTGGTCACCCCGGAAGGCCTGCCTGAGGGTGCCCGCGTGTTTGTCACCGAGGAGACCCGTGGCGGCTGGACCATCGCCCGCGAGGGCGAGACCGGCATCCGCGTCGCCGCGGCGCGCGGCATGCGCCCCGGCAGCGTGTTGCGCATCAACGCCGCCATTCAGTTCGCGGACTACTCCTCCGTCAACCGCGTGTTCACCGTCAAGGTTGTTCGGGGAACGGCGACGGGTGGGCTGACCACCGCACCCGCACCGACCACCACCGCACCCGCCCCGGCCCCGGGCAACGCGGCCTCCCCGGCGGATGTGATCACGGGTCTCGCCCTCGCGCTCGGCCTGCTCGGCACGATAGGCCTCGTCGGCAGGTTCTTCCCGTTCTTCTAACAGGCGTTAAAACGGCCTGATCCTCCCAGGGATCAGGCCGTTTTCGTGTGTGGCTAGTGGTCGACCGGGGCCTCGACGCCGACGCCGGTCAGCGAGCGGACCTCCATCTCGGCCTGGAGCTCGTCGAAGTTGTCGGGCTTGCCTAGATAGGTGCCGATGATGCCGGCCAGGAAGCCGAGCGGGATGGACACGATGCCGGGGCTGGACAGCGGGAAGATGGCCCAGTCCGCATTGGGGAACATCGCTGTGGCGCTGCCTGACACTGCCGGCGAAAGAGCGATCAGCACGAGCGCGGAGATCAGGCCGGTGTAGATCGATGCCACCGCCCCGGTGGTGTTGAAGCGCTTCCAGTACAGGGAGTACAGAATGGTCGGCAGGTTCGCGGACGCGGCGATGGCGAACGCCAGGGAGACCAGGAACGCCACGTTCTGTTGCATAGCCAGGATGCCGAGAATGATGGAGACGATGCCCAGCACAACCACGGTGATGCGGGAGACGCGGACCTGCTCTTCCTCGGTGGATTGGCCGTCGCGAAGCACTGCGTCGTACACATCGTGCGCGATGGACGCAGATGCCGTGATGGCCAGGCCAGCCACCACCGCGAGCACGGTGGCGAACGCCACCGCAGAGATGAGCGCCATGAAGATGGAGCCGCCGAGCTCGAACGCCAGCAGCGGTGCTGCGGAGTTCGCGCCGCCGGGTGCCGCGAGAATGCGGTCCGGCCCAACGAACGCGGCCGCGGCGTAGCCCAGCACCAGGGTGAGCAGGTAGAAGGAGCCGATGAGCACGATCGCCCAGGTCACAGACTTACGGGCTTCCTTGGCTGTGGGCACGGTGTAGAAGCGCATGAGCACGTGCGGCAGGCCCGCGGTGCCGAGCACCAGCGACAGGCCGAGGGAGACGAAGTCGAGCTTCGAAGTGGTGGATTTGCCGTACTTCAGGCCTGGCTTAAGAATGTCTTCGGCCTGGTAGCCCTTCTCCGCGATGTGGCCGGAGGCGGCGTGTGAGTCAATGGCCCGGTCGAACACCGCCGTCAGGCCGCCTTTGGCCATGATGAAGGCGAGGACGGTCATGATCAGCACGCCGGTGATGAGGAGTACCGCCTTGATCATCTGGACGTACGTGGTGCCCTTCATGCCGCCGACGAGGACGTAGATGATCATGATCACGCCGACGATGCCGACACAGATCGCCTGGGCCGTGAAGGAGTGCAGGTCCAGCAGCACGGACACCAGTGAGCCGGCGCCGGCCATTTGCGCGATCAGGTAGAACAGCGACACAAACAGCGTGCCAAAGGCGGCGGCCACGCGCACCGGCTTCTGGCGCAGACGGAAGGACAGCACATCGGCCATGGTGAAGCGGCCGACATTGCGCAGCGGCTCGGCCACCAGCAGTAGTGCGACCAGCCACGCCACGAAGAAGCCGACGGAGTACAAAAAACCGTCGTAGCCGTTGAGTGCGATGGATCCGACGATGCCCAGGAACGACGCCGCGGACAGGTAGTCGCCTGCGATGGCGAGGCCGTTTTGCGTGCCGCTGAACGACGCTCCTCCGGTATAAAAGTCCGCCGATTCGTTCGTGGTCTTACCGGCGCGAGTCACGATGTAGAGGGTGATCACGATAAAGGCGCCGAAGATCGCGATGTTGAGGATCGGATTGCCGGTCTTCTCGCCGGCTTCGGCGGCGAGCAAGTAGGTCTGCATGGTTTAGCCCTCCATCTCTTGGCGGATGTGAGCCGCCCGCGGCTCGATGTTCTTGTTCGCCCACTTCACGTAGACCCAGGTAATCAGGAACGTGGTGAAGAACTGGGCGAAGCCGAGCCACAGGCCGACGTTGAGGCCGAGGAAGTCCCGGGCCATGGCGTCCGGCGCGAAGGTGGCGAAGACGACGTAAAAGACGTACCAGAGGAACGCCCCGATCATTACCGGGAACGTGAAGCCGCGGAACGTGCTTCGCAGGTCCTGGAATTCGGGGCTTTGCTGCATCGCAACGAACTCGCCTGGAGTTGGTTCGCGGCGCTGCGGGACAGCTGTTGAACCGGCCATGGCCTCGATCCTTTCTTGTATGTGGAGGTGTGGTCCTTGTCTCGCCGGCGTATGTGATCTCCGACTCAACAATCAAAATGTAACCTACAACACACTGACTTTTACACTGTTTCCCACATCTCTTTTAGGAACCGCTTCCGGGCATGCAAAAAGCCCAGCTGCACATTCGTGCAACTGGGCTTGCGGGCCGCGGTAGGGCGTCTACCCCGGGAACGTCAGCGGATCACCCGAAAGGCGCTCGCCCCGGACCCCGTCGAGGGTGGCGACGTCCTCGTCGGTCAGCGCAAGATCCACCGCGCCAAGGTTTTCCACCAGGCGCTGCGGGTTCGCGGTCTTCGGGACCACGGAGCAACCAAGCTTCATCAAGTACGCCAGCGACACCTGCGCCGGGGTGGCCTCGTGCGCGTCGGCGACGGCGCGGATGGCCGGGTCGTCGAAATTGGATCCGCGCGCGATCGGAGCCCACGCCTCGGTCACGATGTCATGTTCCTCGTGGTAGGCGCGCAGCTCCGGTTGGGTGAACCCGGCGTGCAGCTCCACCTGGTTGAGCACCGGGGTGATGCCGGTGGCCTCGATGATCTCGTCGAGAACTTCGGGGTAGAAGTTCGCCACACCCACGGACTGCAGCCGACCCATCCCCTGCAGCTCGGCGATCTGCTCGAATGCCTTGACGTAGGTGCCGTGCTGTGGCCACGGCCAGTGCACGAGATACAGGTCGACGAACTCCAGGTTGAGCCGCTCCAGCGATTCCTGGTAGGCCGCTGCCACCCGTTCCTGGTCGTCGTTCCACAACTTGGTGGTGACGAACAGCTCCTCGCGGGTGACGTCGCCGGCCTTGATCGCGTCGTTGATGGCCTTACCCACCTCGACTTCGTTGTCGTACAGCGCCGCGGTGTCGATGTGGCGGTAGCCGAGTTCGATCGCGGTGCGCACGATCCGTTCCACGTCTTCGCCGGTCAGCTTGTAGGTGCCGAGGCCGAGGAGGGGGAAATCGTAGCCGTCGTTAAGCGTGGTGACGGGGATGCGCATGGGGGGCCTCCTAGCTCGCGTCGAGCAGGTCGATGATGAACACCAGGGTGCGGCCGGACAGCGGGTGACCGCCGCCAGCGGGGCCGTAGGCCTTCTCCGGCGGGATGGTCAGCTGTCGGCGCCCGCCGACTTTCATGCCCGGAATGCCCTCCTGCCAGCCCTGGATCAGGCCGGTGAGCGGAAACTCGGCGGCCTCGCCGCGGTCCCAGGAGGAATCGAACTCCTCACCCGTTTCAAAGTCCACGCCAAGGTAGTGCACCTTGACAAACCCACCGGCCACGGCCTCCTCGCCGTCGCCGACGGTGATGTCCTCGACGACGAGGTCTGCGGGCGCCGGGCCCTCCGGCTTGTCAATGAACGGCTTTTCCATAGCGTTGAAACTCCTTGCAAGTTTGTGCGCGGTTCACAAAGAAACCGCCGAGAACTTCCTCCCAAAAGTATAAGGGAAGAACAATTCTCGGCGGCGCAGCGTCGTAGCCGTATGCCTATCGACGCCCTCCGGTCCCCCTAGCGCTGGTCACGCGGCACGAAGTCGCGCTGCTGGTAGCCGGTGTAAATCTGGCGCGGGCGGTTGATCTTGGTGTTCATCTCCAGCTGCTCGCGGTACTGGGCGATCCAGCCCGGCAGGCGGCCGATAGCGAACAGCACGGTGAAGAAGTCCGTGGGGAAGCCCATCGCGCGGTAGATCAGGCCGGTGTAGAAGTCCACGTTCGGGTAGAGCTTGCGCTGGATGAAGTAGTCGTCGTTCAGCGCGATCTCCTCGAGCTTCATGGCAAGATCCAGCAGCTCGTCGCCGCCGAGGTGCTCGAGCACCTCGTGCGCGGTGTCCTTCACAATGGCTGCGCGCGGGTCGTAGTTCTTGTACACGCGGTGACCGAAGCCCATGAGGCGGACACCCTTTTCCTTGTTCTTCACGCGGTTCATGAAGTCGGTGGCGTCGCCGTCGTGGTTGTTCTTGATGTCCTCGAGCATCTCCAGCACAGCCTGGTTCGCGCCGCCGTGCAGCGGGCCCGCCAGCGCGTTGATGCCGCCGGCGACGGCGACAAACATGTTGGCCTGCGCGGAGGCGATCATGCGCACGGTGGAGGTGGAGCAGTTCTGCTCGTGGTCGGCGTGGAGGATGAGGAGCTTGTCCAGCGCGTCGGTGAGGATCGGGTCGATCTCGTAGTCCTCGGTCGGGTAGCCGAACATCATGCGCATGAAGTTCTCGCGCGGGTTCAGCGAGTTGTCCGGGTACATGTACGGCTTGCCGCGGGATGCGCGGTAGGCGTACGCGGCGAGCATGGGCACCTTGGCCATGAGGCGCACGGTGGCCTTGTTCAGCTGCTCCTCATCCAGCGGGTTGAGCTGGTCCTGGTAGTACGCGGAGAGAATGTTCACCGAGGACGCGAGCACCGCCATCGGGTGAGCGTTGCGCGGGAAGATGTTGAACGCGGCCTTGAAGTCCTCGTCCAAAAGGGTGTGGTGGCGCAGCTCGGAGTTGAAGTTCTCCAGCTCGTCGGTGGTCGGCAGCTCGCCGTTGATGAGCAGGTAGGACACCTCGTTGAAGGTGGCGTTTTCTGCCAGGTCCGCGATGTCGTAGCCGCGGTAGCGCAGGATGCCGGCGTCACCGTCGATGTAGGTGATCTTGGACTCGGTGGAGCCGGTGGAGACGTAGCCCGGGTCGAAGGTGACCAGCCCGGTCTCGCCGAGGAACTTGCCAAGCACGACACCGTCGTTGCCCTCGGTGGCGTGCATGATGTCCATTTCGTACTCGCCGCCCGGGTAGTGGAGTACGGCCTTGTCCTTGTTCTCAGTAGCCACTGATTTCCCCTTCCAGGTAGTTTTCTCGGCTGTCGTTGGGATAGCTTCCGGCAACCAGGTTTTACGTATGGCACTCTAGCAAAGTTTGTGACGCGTCTGACAACACTTGCAACCGCGAGGCCGCACCACAGATACCATGCATGTTTGTGCATGATTTTCCCCAGATACCAGCGCACCTGCTCCCACGAGACGGTCGGTTCGGCTCCGGCCCGTCGAAAGTTCGCCCCGCCCAGCTAGAGGCGCTCGTCCGCTCCGGGCCGATGGGTACCTCCCACCGCCAGCCCCCGGTAAAAAGCCTCGTCGCAGATATCCGCGAGGGCCTGGCCGCGCTGTTCGACCTCCCCGCCGGCTACGAGGTCGCGCTCGGAGTCGGCGGCACCACGGCGTTTTGGGACGCCGCAACTTTCAGCCTGATCCAGCGCCGCTCGGCGCACTTGAGCTACGGCGAGTTCTCCGCCAAGTTCGCCTCTGCCGCCGCCCGCGCCCCGTGGCTCGCCGATCCGTTCATCCGCGAGGCCACCGATCCGCGCGAGCTGGAAGCCGCCGACGCGGACGTCGTCGCGTGGGCGCATAATGAGACCTCTACCGGCGTCGCCATTCCCGTCACCCGCCCGCACACGGACGCCCTCACGCTTATCGACGCCACCTCCGGCGCCGCCGGCCTCCCCGTCGACTTCACCGCCTCCGACGCCTACTACTTTTCGCCCCAGAAGGGGTTCGCCTCCGACGGCGGGCTGTGGCTGGCGTGCCTGAGCCCCGCCGCAGTCGAACGCATCGAGCGCATCCACGCTTCCGGCCGCTTCGTCCCGGCCTTCCTCGACCTCCACATTGCGTTGGAGAACTCCCGCAAGAACCAGACGTATAACACCCCTGCCATTGCCACGCTGATCATGCTGCGCGAACAGATCCGCTGGATGCTGGAGCAGGGCGGGCTCGACGCGATGACCGCGCGCACTGCCGAGTCCGCGCACCACCTCTACTCCTGGGCCGAGCACCACGAGCTCGCCGAGCCGTACGTGCGGGATCCCCGGCTGCGTTCGCAAGTGGTGGGCACGATCGACTTCGCGGAGCACGTCGACGCCGCCCAGCTCGCGGCTGCCCTGCGCGCCAACGACATCGTGGACACGGAGCCGTACCGCAAGCTGGGCCGCAACCAGCTGCGCGTGGGCATGTTCCCGGCGGTGGACCCGGAGGACGTGCGCGCGCTGACGGGGGCGGTGGACTGGCTGCTCGCTGCCGGTGTGGGCAGCCGTTGACACGTCGGGGAGTCCGTTAAGCTGGACGCGTATCTGCCCAGCGGAAAGGTGATCTATGCGCGAGCTGTACTTCTTGGAGGAGGAGTCGACGGAGACGTTTTTCGTCCTCCGCGACGACAACGGGATGCGCTACCAGTTGGCGCGCGCCGAGCTCGAGCCCCTGCGTATCGACGATCGCTCCGCCACACCTCCCGCAGAACCCGCCGCAGCCCCGGCGCCAGCCGAGGAGGTGGAGCCCGCAGAGCCGCAACCTGCACCAGCGCCGGAGCCTGCCCCGGTTGAGCGGACCCTGCCGGAACCCGATCCTCTGTACGCCACCCCGCTGTCCATGCGCCCGAACGAGATCCAAGCCCGGCTGCGCGCCGGCGCCACCGCCGCCGAGCTCGCGGACGAGATGGGGGTGGCGCAAAGCCGCCTGGATGTGTACGCCCACCCGGTGCTGCTCGAGCGCGCGCAGGTGGCCGAGGCCGCGAAGCAGTCCCACCCGGTGCGCGAGGACGGCCTGGCGAAGCAGACCCTCTTCGAGATTCTGGCTACGGCTTTCGCGGCCCGCGGGCACTCCATCAGCGACGCGGAGTGGGACGCCACCCGCGAGCAGGGCGACAGCTGGGTCGTCCGCGTGACCTGGAAGGCGGGGTTGACCGAGAACGAAGCGCTGTGGACTTTCAAGCGCGCCATGGGCTCGGGTGCGCAGACAGAGGCGCGCAACGCGATGGCCGCGGACCTGACCGACCCCGACTTTGCCCAGCCGGTGCGCTCCCTGTCGGCGGTGCGCACCGAGCGAGACGACGCGGTAGGTGTCGACGGGGCGGGGCAACCGGAGGTCGTCGATAGGCAAGACGATGTGGTTGAGGGCGACTTCCTACGCCACCCCGACGAGGACGAGCATCCGCAGCAGCGGCGCCGGAAGGCCGTCACCCCGCACTGGGAGGATGTGTTGTTGGGTGTTCGGACGAATACCAAGCGCCCGAAGCGGTAGAACATTTCAGGATGTGGCCATGAGTTTCCCAGCGGTCGTTACGCTTTGGTTTGTCAATACCGCCGATCCTGCCGGCGTGCTCGAGCGGGAGCCGAAGGCCGACCGCGGGTTCGGGCGCAAGCTGCTCGCCCAGGTCAACCCGGCTTGGCCGATCACCCCGATCGGCTCGTTCCCGCTGAACCGTTCCTCGGTGCCCGGCCGCGACGAGTTCTACATCGCCGGCTTCCCCGGGGTGTCCGTGGTGCGGATGCTTGTCGACGACGCTTCCTCCCTCTCCCAAGGCTCCCCATGGCTCACGGCCCTGCCCGCTTCGGACGTTTTTGTCATCGCCACCGGGATGGACAACGATTACGGCGGGTTCGCCCACTTCATCGGCGACACGGTTTCCCGCAGCTTCTGCGCAACCCGCACGCACGTCATCGAGGACACGGGTCTGCCGGAGCCGTTCGAGGCCCCCTACTGGGCCGGTGAGCGCGCCGAGCAAGCCGGCGGCATCGCGCTGCCCTTCGAGCCGAGGGATTTGGCGTTGTCCGCCGAGCGCCACTGGCTGGGGGTGGACATCGGCGAAGACGGCCCCGACATCAACGTGGTCGGCTACGCCGTGGACGGCCGGCCGGAGCCGAAGATTGAGGAGAGGAAGGCGCCGGCGGTGAAGTCCGTGGACGCCGTGGCCTCCAGGTTCGCGGAGAAGTCCAAGGCCTACGACGACTACGAGGACGCGCCCGAGGATGAGTCCGGTGACGAGTTCGCGGAGCTGGCGGACGCGTCGGTGGCGGCAGCGAAACGCGTCGGGCGCGGCCTGCGCCGCCGCTGGGCGGAATTCTGGACGGCGCTGTCGGAGCGCATCCGCCATTTCGACCGCTAGCGGGCGCTCGGCGGCCTGCTACCGCGCCCGTTCGTAGAACGCGATCGCGGCGGATGTTGCCACGTTGAGCGAATCGGTACCCGGGGCCATGGGGATCTTCGCGCGCACATCGGTGGCGCGCATCGCGTGCGGGGTGAGGCCGGGGCCCTCGCCTCCGACGAGGAACGCGACCTTGTCGTAGCCCTGGATGGCGTCTTTCAACTCGACGGCGTCATCGGCCGGGGTGAGCGAAATCAGCCACCACCCGGCTTCGCGCAGCTGTTCCAGGGAACGCTGCCACGTTGTCGGGGTGCCGTCCAGGTGCGCGAATGGGGTGCGCAGCACGTGCCCCATGGATACGCGCACGCTGCGTCGGTACAGCGGGTCCGCGGTGGACGCGCCGAACAGGACACCGTCCACGCCCATGCCGGCGGCGTTGCGGAAGATGGAGCCGATGTTCTCGTGGTCGCCCACGCCCTCCAGAATCACGAGGGTGCGCGCGCCGTCGATCACGTCCGCCACGGTGAGCGGCTCCGGCTTGTCCGCGGAGACCAGCAGGCCGCGGTGCATGTCGTAGCCGGCCACTTCCCCCATGATCTCGCGCGTGATCTGATACACCGGCACGCCGCGGGCGGCGAGCTGGTCGCCGTAGTCCTCCATGAAGGACGCGAGTCGCCCGCCAAAGCCGAACACGGCGCGCACCGGGAAGCGGGATTCCACGAGCCGCCCGGCCACTAGCGGCCCTTCCGCGAATACTAGGCCCTTGTCCTTGTCGGAGTGTTTGAGGTCGCGGATGTCGTTGAGGCGGGGGTCCAAAGGGTCGTCGATAGGCAAAAGCATCTAGCCGAGTGCCGCCAAGATCGGGCCCTGCGCGAAGTAGACCACGAACAGGGCGGAAATGAGCCACATGATCCAGTGGATGTCTTTCACCTTGCCCGCGAACAGCGAGAGCAGAGCGAAAGAGATGAATCCGACGCCGATGCCGTTGGCGATGGAGTAGGTCAGCGGCATGGTCACGATGGTGAGGAACGCCGGCAGCGCGACGGTGAAATCAGTCCAACGGATTTGTCCAACCTGCATCATCATGAGCGCACCCACGACCACGAGGACGGGGGCCACGGCCTCGATGGGCACGATCTCGTAAAGCGGGGTGAAGAACATGGCGGCCAGAAACAGCACGCCTGTGACCACGTTGGCCAGACCGGTGCGCGCGCCGTCCGCGATGCCGGCGGACGAATCCACGAACACCGTGTTCGAGGACGCGGACGCCGCCCCGCCCACCACAGCGCCGAAACCTTCGACCACTAGGGCCCGCTTCATGTCCGGCAGCACGCCGTCTTCACCGGCGAGTCCGGCCTGGCGCCCGAGCGCAGTCATGGTGCCCATGGCATCGAAGAAGTTTGCCAGCACGAGTGTGAACACGAGCAGCGATGCGGAGATCACACCGACGTTGACAAACGCGCCGAAGAGGTCGACGTTGCCCACAATCGACAGGTCTGGAACGCCGCCCAGGGATTCGGGCAGGGACGGCACGGCCAGGTTCCAACCCTCCGGGTTGTCCGCGGAGGATCCCGCGCCGGTGAGCTTCTCCACGATCATGGCGATGACGGTGGTGACCACGATGCCGATAAACAGGCCGCCGCGAATGTTGCGGACCACCATGAAGCCGCAGATGAACAGGCCGATGATGAAGACGAACGTGGGCCACGAAGAGATGGAGCCGCCGGTGCCGAGCTGAACCGGGACGGTGGTCATGGCGGCGTCGGGGATGCGGCGGACAAAGCCGGCGTCCACGAGACCGATGGTGGCGATGAACATGCCGATGCCTACGCTCATGGCCACCTTCATGGAATCCGGGATGGCGTTGAACACTGCGGTGCGGAACCCGGAGACGGCGAGCAGGACGATGATGATGCCGTCGATGACCACCAGGCCCATCGCCTCGGGCCAGGTCAGCCCCTGCTGGCCCACCATGGTCACTGCGACAAGGGTGTTGATACCCAGGCCGGTGGCGATACCGAACGGGTATTTCGCAACCACGCCGAACAGGATGCTCATCACGCCTGCGGTCAGCGCGGTTGCGGCAGCAACCTGAGGGATGCCCAGGACTACCCCCTCGCGGTCCGGGCTGGTGCCGATGATCAGCGGGTTGAGCAGCACGATGTAGGCCATCGCGAAAAACGTCACTACCCCGGCGCGCACCTCGGTGCCGACCGTGGATCCGCGCTCGCTGATGTGGAAAAAGGAGTCCAGCGCGCCGCGCGGCTGCGGCTGTTCCTTATGCAGTTTTGCTCCCGTGGTGGTACTCACGTCGCAACAGTGTCGCATTCTGCCTGCGAAAACGCCAATCGTTGGGCGCCCCAACGATTGGGGCGGCGGCTACTGCCCGACGGTGGTGTCCGAGTGCGCTCCGCAGCCGTACGACGATGCCACCACATGCCCATCCGCGGAGTACTCGTTGGCGCAGACGCCGAAGTGCTCGCCCACCGGCTCCCCCAGCGGGATATAGAAGGCGCAGGAGCGGCACGACAGCGCGGCCTTCTCCGCGAACTCGCTGTTCGGCCCGAAGTCCCCGGTGCGCCAGCGCTTCTTCGCCTCCTCCAGCCCGGTGACGGTGAGGTACCGCTTCGTCTCCCGGCCGGTGAAGGTGACGGCGTCGCGGGAGAAGGAATCGTCGGTCACGCGGTCGTCGTCAGGCGAAAGCTCCATGATGTCGCCCGGGCCCAAGTCCCCTGGCAGGAGGCGCTCGGAGTACGGCACCCAATCCGGGGCCTCGAGTGCGCCCTGCGACGGCACAAGCGCGACCTCGTTGACCGTCACCCAGTCCGAGCCGTCGGCGCACGCCACCACGGCGTTCCATTCCCAGCCCGCGTAGCCAGGCACATCCGCCTCGAAGCGGTGCGTGGCTACGTTGCGGCCGAGCCCGGTCACCCCGATATGCTCGCCCACTTCCCCTGCGGCGATCTCTGCCAGCGCCTCCCGCGCCGTTGTAACTGCGTCCGCGGACAGCAGGGGGCTGGGCTGCTGCGGTTTGCGAGAACGGTTGTTGGATCGTGACACGGTTCCCCATTATTGCCCACGTGGGGCAAGATAGTTTCCATGGGTCGTTTCACCGCCGCCGTCTGCTGCTCCACGCTCGCTCTGCTGGCGGGTTGTTCCTCCCCCGAGGCCGCAGGCCCCGGAGTAGAGCGCCTGACCGCCCACGTTGAGCAGCGCCTGCCGTTCGACAGCTCCAGCTTCACCCAGGGTCTCGAGGTCGCCGAGGACGGCACCATCTATGTGGGCACCGGCCAGGAGGGCGAATCCCGCCTGTACACCCGCTCGCCCGAGGGCGAGGAGTTGAGGTCGGTGGACCTGGATCCCGCGTTCTTTGGCGAAGGCATCACGCGTATCGACGACATCCTGTGGCAACTCACCTGGCAAAACGGCACCGCCATCCGCCGCGACGCCGCCACGCTGGAAGAAACCGGCCGCGCGCACTACGACGGCGAGGGCTGGGGCATCTGTTCCCGCGAAAACGAGGTGATTTTCTCCGACGGCACGGCGGAGCTGCGCCGCATGGACCCGGAAACCTTCCAGGAGCGGGAACGATTCACCGTCACGCTGGACGGCCAGCCAGTGCTTGGCCTCAACGAGCTGGAGTGCGTGGGCGACGACATCTACGCCAACGTGTTCACCACCACCAACATCATGCGCATCGACGCGGCCACGGGCGACGTCACCGCCGTCATCGACGCCTCTGCCCTGCCCAACAACGCGGAACCGGACCCGAACAACGTGCTCAACGGCATCGCGCACATCCCCGGAACGCAGGAGTTTTACCTCACCGGCAAGCGCTGGCCGGACATGTACCGCGTGACGTTCCGGGACGAGCAGGCCGCCAAGTAGGATTGCGCGCCATGGCACGACAACGCGCATCGTCGCAGCAGTGGAAAGTTTTGGCCATCGCCCTCGTGGGCGTACTGGTGCTGGTCGGGGCGGTCTACGCCTTCTTGCGGTACCAGGACAGCAAGCCGGGGACGCCTGTGGGCGATCTTGAGGTATCCGTCACGGCGGGCGGGCAGGCGGAGCAGATCCCGGCCTACACCGTGTGCGAATTGGATGCCGAGTGCCCCGGCGGCGAACCGCCGAGGGTGCGGCTGCCCGATCAGGGCGAGGTGACATTCACCGTGCCCGCCGAGATCGAGCGCAATAGCTGGCGGCTGCTGCTCATCTACGACGACCCGGCGGCCAACACCGAGCGCGTGTTCACCTCCGGCGAGTCCGGCGAGGAGACGACACCGGCGGTCACCGAGTCCGGCGCCAAACTGGTCGTCGCGGAGATCACCACCCTGGACATTGAAAAAGGCGATGACGGGGAGGAAACTCCCGTCATCGCCACGTGGTCGGTCGGCTTCGAGTAGACCAAAGGTTCGTCGTCAAGCATCCAGCTCGCGGGCGACCGCGCGCAGGATCTCCGCCACCTGGCGGCCCTCCTTGCGGTCCGGGTAGCGGCCGTTGGTCAGCGCGGGCTGCACCTGGGTTTCGATCAAGGTCATGACATCCGCGAGCATGCTGCCCAGCTCCTCCGGCTTCCGGCGGTGCACCGGGCGGCGCTTCGGCTCCTCTAGCACCTTCACGCGCAGCGCCTGCGGGCCACGGCGGCCTGCCGCGAAATCGAACTCGATGCGCTGGCCGGCGACTAGCTCATCCACGCCGTCGGGAAGCACAGACTTGCCGATGAAGACGTCTTCATCGCCCGGGTTGGACGCGAAGCCGAAGCCCTTTTCGGTGTCGTACCACTTCACCTTTCCAATAGGCATGGCATCCTCCTTCAGGTTCCGGATTGGCCAGCAGGATGCAGGCCAAAATAAAGGAATTACATTACACCGGGAATTGGAAAATAGCGATCGTGACCCAGAACACGAATGTCCGTCTGCCCCACCCTCACCTGCACAAATGGTCCCGCGCCGTTTCGCATGAGCACCATTTCGTGCCGGTTGCGTGACACAATCGTTACAAATGGTTAGGCTGTCCCGAGAATTGGCGGTCAACGACGAGAGGAAACAACGTATGGGACGCCACTCCAAGAAGACCACCTCCACGGGCAAGAAGGCTCTGGCAGGTACCGCGGCAGCTGCAGCGCTGGCTGGCATCGTCGCCCCGCAGGCAACCGCAGCCCCGGACTCCGACTGGGACAAGCTCGCGCAGTGCGAATCTGGCGGCAACTGGGCCATCAACACCGGCAACGGCTACTACGGCGGCCTGCAGTTCTCCTACGGCACCTGGCTGGCGTACGGCGGCGGCGAGTTCGCCCCCACCGCGAACCAGGCCACCCGCGAGCAGCAGATCATCGTGGCAGAGCGCACCCTGGCCAGCCAGGGTTGGGGCGCCTGGCCCGCCTGCTCAGCGCGCTACGGCCTGAACTCCGCGCCGACCAACCGCGACGCGCAGGCGGTGAAGCCCGCCCCGAAGCCGGCACCTGCCCCCGCGCCAGCTCCGGCAGCGCCGGCCTCCCCGGCCCCGCAGCAGGCCGCCACCGTCGAAGTCGACACGCTCTACAGCCAGCTGCGCGTTGCCGTCAACGCCCTCGGCTTCCAGGTCCCGGCAGTAGTGCAGGACAACTACGCCGCCAACCGCCACGACTACAACGCGTTCTACGCCGCTAACCAGCCGCTCATTGACGCCGCCCTGGCCGGTGATTACACCAAGGTTGCGAACCTGCTCGGCGCCAACTTCGGGGCACAGGTCAACGACACCCTCGCCTCCCTGCAGCAAACCTACCTGCCGCGCTAGGCGCTATTCGCGAACACACCCGCCTTGAGGCGGGTTTTTCTTTTGCCTGCGCCCGAACCACCCCGCCCGAACCACACAGCGTTCAGGCACGCAAAAAGGTGGTCACAGCGGATACTGTGGCCACCTTTAGACGTCGCTACGCAGGCGCTTAGCGGTTGATGCGCGTAGTCGGGTGGACGTAGCCGGTCTCCTCCGCCTTCAGTGGCAGGACCAGCTCGTCGCCGAACGGGCTCGATGCACCCGTGAGCTTGGAGGAAATCTCGGTGACCGGGTGGCCGTTACCAGGGGTGTGCGCGGGCCACGCTGGGTTTGCGCGCCCGATCTTCTCTACATCTTTAGCCATGCCCCTTATTCTTTCACGCCCGCAGTGAAAACGCACGTAAACTCACCCCCGCAATGTCTACCTTCCCCGAATTCTTGCATTCGCTTGACGACGCCCAGCTTCGCGCCCTCATCCGCTCCCGACCGGACACCTTCTTCCCCACCCCGCCGACGACAGGGTCCTTGGCCACCCGGCTGAGCTTGCCCGGCTCCGCCTCCCGCGCGCTGATGCAGCTCACCGCCGCCGACCTGGCGGTGCTGGAACAGCTGGCAGACGCGGGCGCGGAACTCGACCCGGTGGACGCCACCGGCTTCGGCGACGTGGAGCACCTGCGCGCCCTCGCGCTGGTCTTCGGCCCGGACCACGGTTTGCGCGTATCCCCCGGCACGCTGTCCGCCCTGCCGCCGGGGTGGCGCGTGACGGACACGTTGCCGCCCGGAGCGGCCGAGGCCCTGGACCAGCTGCCCGCGCGCGAACGCAAGGTGCTGGAAACTCTGGCCGCGTCGAGCGGCGTGGGCACCACGGGGGCGGCCGGGCCGGACGCGGACCCGGAGACGCCAGTGTCACGGCTGCTCGCCGCTGGGTTGCTCGTGCGGGTGAACGCGAACACGGTGCGCCTGCCCCGGCCGGTGCGCGACGTGATGCGCGGCGCCGCACCGCGCGAGTTCCCGCTCACCGCGCCCCTCCTGCCCGAGGTGGACCAAGCCGCGGTGGATGAGGCCGCGACTGTCCAGGGGCTGGACGCTGTACGGAAGATGCGTCAGTTGATCATGGCGCTCATGGATACGCCGGTGGCCCTGAACAAGGACGGCACCGTCGGGGTGCGCGCGGCGACGAGCCTGGAAAAGACGCTGGACTTCGACCCGCGCTTGCTCATCACCATCGGCGAGTCCGCCGGTCTAGTCGGGCGCGGAAACGTGGACGATGACGACGTGCTTGCGCCCACGCACGACGCATTGACCTGGATCGACGCCACGCTTTCCCACCAGTGGGCGATCCTCCTCGTTGGCTGGGCAGCCTCCCCGTGGCGCGCCGACACGGAGGCGAAGCTGCTCTCGGCAGACATGCACGCGCCTGCCGTGCGCCACGCGCGCCTGACCATCCTGCGCCACGCCGGTCGCACCGACCAGCTGCTGTTCCACGCACCGCTGGAGGCCTCCGGGTTTTCGCCGCAACTTGTCCAGGCGGTGGTGGAGGAGGCTGTGTTCGTCGGCGCACTTGCCGGGACCCCGGAGCTGGCGCAGTCCGCGCCGCTGCACGCGCTGCTCGAGGGCGCAGACGTCGCAGCCACCACCGAGGAGCTGGTCCCCGCCTCTGTGGATACGCTCATCGCTCAGGGCGACATGACCATGCTGGCGCCGGGCCCGCTGGAGCCGGACATGGCGTCCTTTCTTGAGCGCATCGCCGAACTGGAATCGCCCGGCCTGGCCAGCGTGTGGAGAGTCACCGAGGCCTCGATGCGGCGCGGTCTCGACAGCGGGCTCGCCGCCGAGGAGATCCATGGTTGGCTGGACCGGCACGTCATGGGTGAGGTGCCGCAGGCGATCACCTTCCTCGTCGACGACATCGCCCGCACCCATGGCGCCATCCGCGCGGGCGCTGCCATGAGCTACATCCGCTCGGCGGACCCGGCGCTGATCGCCACCGCCGCCGAGCGCTGCGGCCTTCGCGTGCTCGCCCCCACCGTGGCGGTGTCGGAGCTGCCGTTGCCAAAGCTCATGGCTCAGCTGCGGGCAGCCGGCATGCAGCCCACCGCCGAAGACAGCCAGGGCGCCACGTTGAATATGGCCCCCGAGCCGGCGCTGGTGGCGCCCACTCCTTCCGCCCTGCCGCGGCCGACGCGCGCGACGGACGAGCAGGTGGACACCATTGTGGCCAAGCTCCGCGCCAGCAACACCGGCCCCGACGCCGACCCGGGTGGAAGCGCCTTCGAAACGCTGCGCGCGGCAGCCCGGGCGAGGCGGCATGTGACCGTAGGTTTCGTCGATAAGCAAGGGCGCGGCCGCACGCTCACCGTGCTGCCGCTGAGTGTGACCGCGGGGCAGGTCGACGCGCTCGACGAGGCCGCGGACCGGGTGGTGCGCATCGCCCTGCCGCGCATCACCAAAGTGGTGCTGGCCTAGGGAATTCCGCCAGCGGTTGCCGAGCACTCAAAAACCTTTAAGGTTCGGTTTATCCCCTACCCCGTGTCTTAAAGGAATTGTCATGCGCTCACGCTTCCTCGCCATTACCGCGGCGACCTCGTTGGTCGCCTCCACCCTCGTCGCCCCGGCGGCGTTCGCCGACGTCGATGCCACCAACGACTACATCGCCGCGAACTTCAAAAACCCGTTCACCTTGCCCACGAACGCGCCGCAGGACGTCGTGCTGCAGGCCGGCGCCACCGAAAGCTCGGTACTGCTGAACTGGATCACCGCCGCAGGTGTAGACGGCCAGGCGGTCCGTATCAAGGAAAAGGGCGGCAAGACCAAGACCATCGGAGCGACGTCCACCGACTCCAAGGTCACCGTCACTGAGGGCAAGATCAAAGACGAAGACGGACAAAGACGGCTGGTCCAAGGAGTACACCTTTAACACCGGCACCTTCGGCGACAAGTGGAACTTCCTGGTCTTCGGCGACCCACAGCTCTACAGCACCAAGGACCTCGCGAAGCAGACCGCCGGCTGGAACAACACCGTCACCCAGGCGACGAAGCGCTTCCCCGAGTCATCGTTCCTCCTCTCCGTCGGCGACCAGGCCAACCACTCCGCACTGCAGGAGCACGGCGGCTTCATCTCCCCGGATCCGATGCGCGCGCACCGCACCGTGGTGACCATGGGCAACCACGACTACTACCACGCGCCGAGCTACGAGGCGATGTACAACCGCCCCAACGTCGAGGACGAGAACTACTGGTTCACCTACAACAATGCGCTGGTGATCAACATGGACACCAACGACTGGGAGGACTTTGACGACGACGCCGCGTTCCTGCGCAAGGTAGTCAAGGAGCAGGGCACCGACAAGGACTGGGTCACCCTCACCTACCACCACTCCACGTTCTCCCAGGCGTACCACCAGGAAGACCGTGGCATCCAGTACTGGCGCGAGCGCATGACCCCGGTCATCTCCGAACTTGACGTGGACCTGGTGCTGGGCGGCCACGATCACATCTACACCCGTTCGCACCTCATGAATGGCTACACCCCGGTGGACTCTGGCCGAGTGGCCCAGAAGGGCGAGACGCTGGAGAAGAAGAAAGGTGAGACCCAGTACGTCACCACAAACTCAGCCTCCGGCTCGAAGTACTACCAGTTCTTCGACTTCAAGACGGGCGTGCGCGACGAGGATGTGAAGGAGACCTTCGACCAGACCGTCAAGGAAAAGACCATCCGCGACTACACCGCGGTGTGGAATCAGAACGAGGTGCCGGACTACACCAACGTCGAGGTCACCCCGGAGGGCCTGACCGTGACCACCTACGACACCGGCAACGGCGATGTGGTGGACGCCTTCACGCTCAAGCGCGCGAAGGAAGAGGCCCCGGCGGAGCAGCCGTCGCAGGGGAGCTCGGATTCGGCCGAAGACGGCTCCTCGAAGGGCGCGGTCATCGGCATCGTCATCGCGATCGTCGCGGCGCTGGCTGCCGCGGGCGGCGCGGCTTACATGGGCCTGATCCCGGGCGTGCAGCTCCCGCAGTTCTAGCACCCCGCCCAACAAAAGAACCCCCAAGCGCGCCAGGCACTTGGGGGTTACCTCGTCCTGGCCTAGCGGCTGGCGCGTTCCAGGATTTCCAAAATGTGCTCGTAGTCCTCGCCCGTCGCCGCGGTGAGCCCCAGCTCGCAGGTGCGGTTGGACGACGCGTGGCACGCCGAATCTAGCTCGCTCGCCTGCGCCGCCTCGCGCTGCGTCGCCGAATGCGTCAGCTCCGGGTGCAGCATGCCGCGGTCGCCCGCGTAGCCGCAGCAGTTCCACTCCGCGGGCACGCGCACGTCCTCGGCCGCGGCGCCCGCGACACGCTTGAGCGTATCGACGATCCCAAGGTGCGTCGCCGAACACGTCGGGTGCAGCGTCACCGACTCCACCTTGTGCGTGACGTCCAGGCGCTCAAGCACCTGGTCCTCGACGAACTCGATGGCGTCGATGACGGTGATGCCGATGCCTTCGGCCATGTCGCGGAAGCCGTGGGTGCAGCTGGACGCGTCCACCACCACGGGCAGGCGCCCACCGTCGGTGGCGGCGATGAGCTGGTCGTTCACGCGACGCTGCATGATGTCGTGGCCCGTGCTCATGCCTTTCGACGTCCACGGGGTGCCGCAGCACATCCCGTCGATGCCCTCCGGGACCGTCAGGGCGAGCCCGGCGCGCTCGACGAGCTTGGCAAACGCCGCCGAGGCGCCCACGCCCTCGCCCTGCGGGCCGAACATGGAGTTCACGCACGCCGGCACGAACACGCCCGCCGGCTCCACGCCCGGCGCGCCGATGCGCTGACCGAACGCCTTCGAGCGCTTCGCGCCGCCCTTGGACAGCTCTGGGCGGTACTGCGGCACAGTGTCGTCGCCCACCAGGGTGCGTGCCACGTCGGTGACCTTCTGCACCAGTGAGGTGGGCATGTAGTAGGCGCCAGTCAACGCGGCGGACGCCATGGTGTTGCCCGTCCCCCACGCCTTCGCCGCGGCCGCCCAGCCGGCAGATTCCACAGCGCCGGCCTGGCCGCGGCGCAGGGACTTGATAAATTTGCCGGTGTCGATTTTCACCGGGCAGGCCGTCACGCACATCGAGTCCACCGCGCAGGTGTCGATGCCGTCGTACTGGTAGGCCTCGTCGATATGCTTGACCAGCTCCGCGTCGCCGTCCTGGATCGCCTTCGCACGCGCCCGGCGCACCACGATGCGCTGGCGCGGGGTCATGGTCAGGTCGCGCGAGGGGCACACCGGCTCGCAGTAGCCGCACTCCACGCATGAGTCGATCGCGTCTTCCACCTGCGGGTTGAGCTTGAAGTTCTTCATGTGCTCGCGCTCGTCGTCGGTGATGATCACGCCCGGGTTCATCACGCCGCGCGGGTCGGCTGCGCGCTTGAGCTCCACCATGACCTCGTAGAGCTCGTCGCCGTACTGGCGGCGCACGTACGGCGCCATGACGCGGCCGGTGCCGTGCTCCGCCTTCAGGTTGCCGCCGGCGCCGAGGACGAGGTCCACCATGTCCTCGTTGAAGCCGTCGTAGCGGTTCAAGTTCTCGTCGCCTTCGAAGCGGTCGGTGATGAGGAAGTGGATGTTGCCGTCCTTGGCGTGGCCGAAGATGACGGCGTCGTCGTAGCCGTAGGCGTCGAAAAGCTGCTGCAACCCGCCGCACGTGTCGGCGAGGTCGCCCACGGGCACCGCGATGTCTTCGAGCAGCGCGGTGGTGCCGGACGGGCGCGCCTCCGCCACCTGCGCGTAGAGGCCTTTGCGGAAGGCCCACGCCTTGGCGGCCTCGGCGGCGTCGGTGGTGAACTGCGCCGGGGTTTGCAGGTCGAGCTCGCGCAGGAGCTTGGTGCCGGCCTGCTCGTACTCGCGCAGCTGCTCGGCCTCGTTCGCGTGGTACTCGATCAGCAGCGCGGCCTGGCCGGACAGTTCGAAGCCGGTGATCTGCTCCGGCACCGAGTCGAAGGTGCGGCCGACCTTGATGGAGCGCGAGTCCATCAGCTCCAGCGTGGCGGCCTGGGAGTCGAACAGCGCAGGCAGCGAGCGTGTCGCCGCATCCAGCGTCGGGTACACGGCGATCGTGGTGGTCTTCAGCTTCGGTACCTCCACCGTGCGCAGCACCGCTTCCGCGATGAACGCGAGCGTGCCCTCGGAAGCGACCAGCAGGTGCATGAAGATCTGCAGCGGCGAATCGTAATCCAGGAAGGCGTTCAGGCTGTAGCCCATCGTGTTTTTCAGCGCGAAGTGGCGCTCAATGGTGTCCACGGATTCGCGGTTCTCGCGCACCCGCCGCTTCAGCTGCTCAAGCTTTGCGACGAGCTCCGCTTCCTCCCGCGCGAACTGCGCCCCCGCGTCCTTGTGCGCGGTGTTGATGACGGTGCCAGACGGCAGGACGAAGGTCATCGACTCGATGGTGTTGTACGTGTTGAACTTCGTGCCGCACGCCATGCCGGAGGAGTTGTTGGCGATCACCCCGCCCATGGTCGCCGCGCCTTCGGAGGCCGGGTCCGGGCCGATCTTGCGCCCGTACGGGGCGAGGTGGGCGTTGACCTGGCGCACCGTGGAGCCGGGCTGAACCCGCACACGCGCCCCGCCGTCGAGGACCTCCACACCTCGGAAGTGTTTGCGCACGTCCACCAGCATGCCCCCGCCGCCGGCCTGGCCGGACAGCGAGGTGCCGCCGGCGCGCAGCACCACCGGTGCGCCGGAGGAGGCCGAGGCGCGGAACGCTGCCGCCACGTCGTGGGCCGTGCGGGCCTCCACCACAACGTCCGGGGTGTAGAGGAAGTGGGACGCGTCGTGGGCGTATTTGATGCGGTCGATGGGGCGGGTGGAAAGTGCCTGGTCGGACCCGAGTTCGCGGGCGAGATGCGCTGACGGGGAGGAAACAGTTGCAGTCATAGGACCATGTTATCCCTTCGGCACTGCACGATCTTTCATCCCAACCCCTTGACAAAGTGTTGGGTTTATACAACACTTCAATGCATGTCACCGAAGAAGCTACCGAAGGACCCGATCTTTAACCGTGTCCGCGTCCTCCGGGCCGAACGTGACATGTCGCGCGCCCAGCTCGCGGAACTCATCGACGTCAACCCGCAAACCGTCGGTGCCCTTGAGCGCGGCGACCACTCCCCCAGCCTCGACCTGGCGTTTCGCATCTGCGACGTCTTCGAGCTGCCCGTGGAAGCCGTGTTCTCGCGCACCGAGTTCGCCCCCATGTCGAAGGAGCTGTACACCAAATGAACCGCATCACTTCCATCCGCGACCAAGACCCGTTGAACACCAAGAGGTTCCGCAACCCCCGCGACACCCGCCGGTTGATCGTCGCATTCTTCGCCGGCATCGCTGTGGCCATTGCGGGCACCGTGGCCGGGCAGGTGTCCGATGCCCGTGGGCCGGCGCTTGCCGCCCTGGTCGCCGGAATGCTGGTCAGCATGTACTCCTGGTCCATGCTGCGCGGCGCCAACAACAACATCGACACCGCCCCGGATGAACAGGTCGACGAGTACGAGCGCCACGTGTTGGACACTTGGCGCAAGCGCGCACTCAAGGCGTACTCCGCACTCACCGGCATCGGAGGCACCGTCTTCTTGCTGCTTGGGGCGCTGCGCGGCTCCCCCAGCTCCACCGCACTCATGGCTTGCGGGTACTTCCTGCTGTTTACCTTCCTCATCGTTTACCCGCTGCCCATGGTCGGATTCGCCATTACCTTCAACCGCAAAGAGGAGGAAAAGTGACAACTATCGAAATACGAAACCTGCACAAACGCTTCGGCGACGTCCAGGCGCTCGACGGCATGGATTTCACCGTCCACGGCGGCGAAATGTACGGCTTCGTCGGCTCCAACGGCGCCGGCAAGTCCACCACCATGCGCATTGCGCTGGGCGTGCTCGCCGCCGATTCGGGCGAGGTGCTCCTCGACGGGCAACCGCTTGACGACGACTCCCGCCGCCGCATCGGCTACATGCCCGAAGAGCGCGGCCTGTACGGCAAAGAAAAGATCCTGGACCAGCTGGTCTTCCTGGCCAAGCTCCACGGCGTCGACGGCGCCGCCGCCAAGAAGCGCGGCACCGAGCTGCTCGACGCTCTCGGTCTCGGTGAGCGCCTGAACGACAAACTCGACGATCTCTCGTTGGGCAACCAGCAGCGCGTCCAGCTCGCCGCGTCGCTCATCCACGACCCGGACATCCTGATCTTGGACGAGCCCTTTTCCGGCCTCGACCCGGTGGCAGTGGACGTGATGAGCACGATGCTCACCGACCGCGCCCGCGCCGGCGTGCCGGTGATCTTCTCGTCACACCAGCTCGATTTGGTGCAGCGGCTGTGCGACCGCATCGGCATTGTCACCCGGGGCCGCATGGTCGCTGAAGGAACCGTCGATGAGCTGCGCTCGGGTGGGCCCCTCCGCTACCGCGTGGGCACGCGCGCACGCGGCTGGATCCCGGCGGGCGCGTCGCTCGTGGGCGAGGGTGCCGACTACGTCATCCTCGAAACCGATTCCGCAGACAACGACCAGGCCATCCTGCAGGCCGCGATGGCCGCCGGCCCGGTCCACGAGTTCACCCGCGTCGTGCCGGATCTGGCCGACATGTTCAAGGAGGTTGTGCAGTAATGAAGCCATACTCCCCCGTCCACACAATCACCACCACCGCCAAGCGCGAGGTGCAGATCCTGCTGCTGAAAAAAGGCACCATCATCACGCTGGTGATCCTCCTGCTGGCCATGCTGGGCTTCATCGGCTTCGCCGCCTGGCAGAAAGACAAGGACGAATCCGGCGAGGCCGGCCCGGCGGTCGCCGCGGTGGGCGTGGACGCGCAGCTGCTCAACGACGCCGGCTACGACGGGCGCGCCGCCGCCGACCGTAGCGAAGCCGAGCAACTCGTTCGCGACGGCGACGTCGAGGCCGCGCTGGTAGCTGAGGGAAATCAATGGGAGGTCGTCAGCGACGGAATGCCCTCGACGGGCATCCTCACCGGACTCGAGGGACTGTCGCAGCAGTACTCGCGGGCAGAGACACTGCACAACTTGGGCATTTCCGAGGCAGACTACGAGGCCGCCTCCCCACAGATCGAGGTCGTGCCGGTGGACGTCAGCGGCGACGGCGACACCGAAGAGCACTTCATCCGTCTACTCACCACATTCGTGGCGCTGATGGTGGTGATCTTCACCGTGATCACCTTCGCGGCGCAGGTGGGCAGCCGCGTCACCGAGGAGAAGTCTTCCCGCGTGGTGGAGCTGGTACTCTCGTCGGTGCGCCCGCTGGACTTTTTGGCCGGCAAGCTGCTGGGTACCTTCATCATCGGATTCCTTTCCACCGCCGTCCTGCTGCTGGTGGGTGGGGTCGGTCTGCACCTCTCCGGCCTGGCAGACGGCATCGAACTGGATTGGTCCGTCTTCCCCATTCTGCTTATCGCGTGGGCGCTGGCGATGCTGTTTTTCGGCGCGCTCTACGCGGCGGCGGGCGCGATGGTGCAGCGCACCGAAGACCTGCAGTCCACCCAGATGCCCATCCTGCTGCTGATCATGGCCACCGCCTACATCCCCGGTTTCGGCTGGATGGCCACGGACACCACCTGGATGCAGGTGCTGAGCTGGATCCCGCCGTTTTCCATCTTCGCCGCGCCGCTGTCCTTCGCGGCAGGCGATTTCACCGGGCCGCAGTTGGCAGGCTCGTTCGCGCTCGCCGCGCTGGTGACGGCCCTCGTGGTATGGTTCGCCGCACGCATCTACAAGCGTTCGATCCTGAACAACGGCAGCGTGACCAAATGGTCGCAGGTGCTGCGTCAGGCTTAGCCCGCCGCCTCCGCCTTGAACCCGTCCAGCAGCACGTTGACCACGAACTCCTGCTGGTCGGCATACTCCTCCCCCAGCACCTCGGCAGCCGGCAGCGGCTTGGCAACCGCCGCCAGCGCGCGGTGGAAGCGGACGGGGTCCCTCCCCGCGGGGCACAGCCCAGCCGCCGCCACGCGCTCCAAGATGTCGGCGTAGATCCTCCGGACGCGGTCGACGGCGCCGCTGCCGAAACGGGTGCGGACGCGTTCGAAATCGCCTTCGTCGATAAGCTCCGCCAAAAATCGCCTGCGCAAGCGACGGCAGCTTCAAGCCGACGACGCCGTGTACCGTCTCCCTCCAGGATTGCTCGGGGCGCTCGTCAAAGTCGGCGAGGAACACGAAGACCTCGCACCGACCACCCAGGACGACCCGCAGGCGTCCGGCCACAGCCTTCTCGGCCTGCCGCTGGCGTTCGGCGGCATCATCTCCGCCGTCATCGCTACCTTCCCCTTCCGCGGACATAAGTGAGCCAAGATGGCTGTGGTTACCGGCATCGCTATGGTCGGCGGACTCGTGGCAACCTGGATGCTGCACTCCGTCTACGGGGCCCTTGGCGGCATCTTCGGCATGGAGTGGTTGGCCACCTCTATGGGCATTCTGGCCACCTCGATGCTTACGGCAGGCCTCGCTGCACTCACCGACACACCCGGCATCGGCATCGGCGCAGTGCTCACCATCTTTGTGGGCAACCCGCTCTCCGGCTTGGCCACAGGCCCCTGGTTACTCCCGCACGCTGCGGCACTCATCGGCCAGTGGATGCCCATCGGCGCCACCGGATTCCTAGTTCGCTCGCTCGCCTTTTTCGACGGCGGCGCCGGCGGCGCATGGAGGGTGCTTGCCATCTGGATCGCAGCAGGGTTTGTGATGCTGATGTTCGACCGGTCGAAGAAACATGTGAACGCCCGGTAATGCAGATGAACAGCAGAAGAATTTAATCTGAACAGCTGGATAGAATCCTCTTCCGGATTGAAAGCGCTTTCACCCTTTGGTTCAATGTTCGCTGTGAGAAACTCCATCAAATTTTCAGGCTCAATCGCAATCCTGGTCGGCCTATCTCAGATCGGCGCTATTACTAGCGTCGCGGCGGTTGCCGCAGAATCCACCATTGTCCAGTCGCACGACGCAGTTTCCCGCATTCGCCTTCCACACGGTCCTGCCCCGACTCCGTGGATCGCTGCCCACCGCGGCCAGTGGCGCGATAATCCCGAAAATTCAATTCCCGGCATTCTCGACGCTATCAAGGACGGTGCCGACATTGTGGAGATCGACATCAGCAGCACCAAGGATGGCCATCTCGTCCTCATGCACGATAAGACTGTCGACCGCACCACAAACGGAACGGGCAACGTTGCGGACATGACTCTTGAGGAGATCAAGAAACTGCGCCTGCGCCAGAACCAGGGCAATGGTCCCGCACCTGTAACCGAATATCAGGTACCGACCTTCAAGGAAGTTCTCGCGGCGGTGAAGGGTAAGAATGTGCTCCTCAACCTTGACAAGGGTTGGGAGCACCGCGACCAAATGCTCACGGAGATTCTGGAAGAGGACATGCTCCAATACGCCCTTTTCAAGGGATCCCCTACCGTCGAGGAAGCGGTCGCGTTTATGAAAGCGAACCCTGACGCCTATTACATGCACGTTATCAACGACAAGGAAGCTGACCACTTTGACAAGTTTGTCGAAGCCGGTGTCATGCCAGACGTTTTCGAAATCGCCTGGGACTCCGATTCCGACCCTCAAGGTGCTGACGATTTCTGGAAAAAGGTAGACGGCAAGGCCGCCATCTACGCCAACTCTATGTGGAACTCTGTGGGCGGTGGCCACACGGACGAGGCCTCCCTCATCGATCCGGCTACCGGTTGGGGCTACCACGTTGCCCGTGGCGCAGACATTATTCAGACCGACAATGTAAAGTCCATCTACGCTTGGCGCTCCGGCGAGGACATCACCAAGTACGGTCTGAAGGAAGGTTCTATTCGAGTCCAAGCCGAAGATTACGTGAACGATCCGGCGTGGTTCAAGGACGACAACGAGAAGAACGATTGCAAGGTTCCCGTTGCCCATCCCGGCAATCCGATTGACGCGTGCAACCTCGATGGGGCACAGATCATTCAGTACATCCGAGACGAGTTCTGGGCACTGGATTTCGATATTCCTAAGGACGGCGAGTACGAGCTGACCATGCGCCAGTCCGCCGACACCGAGCCCGGTGGCACCGTCACGGTGGAGACCGGCGATGGGCAGCGCCGAGTGGTGGCAACCCCGAATACCACCCACAACCGCCACTTCACGGTAATTAGCTTGGGCAAGTACGACTTGAAGAAGGGCACCAACCGAATCAAGTTCACTTTCACCCATCCCGACTACATGTCAGTCGACTGGGTTCAGGCCGACCTTGTCGTGCCAACGGCTACGACTGTAACCGCACCCGCACCAGCACCAGTAGTCACCACCGTCATCCCGCCCGCGCCGGCGCCGAAAACAACCGTTGTGACCACCACTGTTGCTGCCCCTACTGTCCAGCAAGACACTTCATCGAGGGCCGGTAGCAGCGCCGGGCTGTTCATCGGCGGCACCTTCCTCGGCGCGTTCGCAGTAGTTCTCGCTTTGATCGCCGGCTTGGGCGGCCCGATCAACACCGCCGCGGATCAGATTCGTGCAATGCTTCCGATGTAAGTCGGTTTCGAATCTCAACCCCCGTTTCCGCAGACCCCCGCCGCAATCTGAACTGCTCCCCATTAGTTGGACTGAGAAATCAGTTACCGACTACCGGGGAGCAGTTTTCAATGAGACCACGAAGTTCGCTGAGTGAGACTCAGCGGGGGTCTCACCACCAAATGCATAAATGACAGCCATCCGACGAATCTGAAAGGCCAAAAAGATGGGCGAGCTACGAGTAACCAGAACCAACCTTTCCGATGGCCGCGAGCTCCTCTATTTCGACGAGCCAGGCACCCCCGAACGAACCGCCAGCGATTTTCGCGACTTGGCGCGCGTGCAAACTGAGTCGTGGATGCGCCGAGATCCTCTGACCGGCGATTGGGCGATCTACGCGGCACATCGCCAGAACCGCACGTTCTTGCCTCCCGCAAACGAGGACCCTCTGGCTCCTACACGTCTGGGACAGCATCCTAGTGAAATTCCCGAAGACGATTACCAAATAACGGTTTTTGAGAACCGGTTTCCGTCGTTGAGTATGCACCTCGGCTTTGCGGAAGGCCACGATCCCTACGTTGGCGGAAATGAGCTCTTCCACCGCGCTCCTGCCCTCGGCCGCTGCGAGGTCGTGTGTTTCACCCCAGACGCAGACGGTTCATTCAAAGATCTCCCGCTGGCGAGAAAGCGTGCCCTCATCGACGTGTGGGCGCAGCGAACGGAGGAGTTGGAAGCCATCGATGATGTCGCTTTGGTGTTCCCGTTCGAGAATCGCGGCGAGGAGATTGGCGTAACTCTTCATCACCCGCACGGCCAGATTTACTCTTACCCGTTCGTGCCTCCTCGTGCTGCGGCCATCGCGAAACAGGCGCGCACCCATCGGTCGAGCCGGAGCACATCGCTCTTCGACGAGATCATCGCGGCTGAGCTCCATGCCGGCGATCGCGTTATCGCCGACACCCCCCACTTCCTCGTGTTCACCCCCGCCGCTGCCAAATGGCCCCTCGAAATTATGGTGATGGCAAAACGAGCGGTCCCCTCATTCCCCCATCTCACCTCCGAGGAACGGGATGACCTCGCGGCCATACTTGACTCCCTGTTCCGCGCAGTCGACATGTTCTTTGAGGGCGTTGAGCGGACACCCTACATTGCGGCATGGAACCAGGCACCCGCTAAGTCGCCAGACGATGGCAGGCTGCATCTTCAGCTGTTCTCTCTCATGCGCTCCCCCGGCCGGATGAAATACCTGGCGGGCAGCGAATCCGGGATGGGGGTTTGGGTTAGCGACACCACCCCCGAATCAGTTGCCAGTAAAATGCGACAACTATACGTTCCCGATTAGCGCCCGCCGCCTGAGAATTGATGAGCCGTGGCCAGCGTGCGCCCTGGCACAAAATGGCCCACTAGCGTTTCATGAACCACGGGCTGCCGCGGGTTTTCCAATCTTGAACCCATTACCTGAGAGGCCCGTGCCACTACCCCTTCAACAGGCAGCCGAAGAGTGGCTAGACCGAGATCCTGCCACCTCGGAAACACTCCATCCACGCCAGTAACGCTGACAGCTTCAGGAATTTTCAAGCCAGCCATAGTGCAATAGTCAATGAACTGCAAAGCTCGGTCGTCTGCGGGAAACATTACGCAAGTAGCGCGCCCGGAACTGACGAGTTCGAGAACCCGTTTTATGGTCGCCATCCGTTTGCCGTGTCCCCCAGCATCAACGACTGCAACGTCCACCCCTGCTTCTCGAAGAGTTCGGATCATCGCTAGCGACCTGTGCGACTCGGATGAAGACACCTCAGCGGGAACATTCACGACACAAACAGTCTGATGACCATGATAGATAACATTGTTCGCCATTATCTCGCCATGCGCGTCCTCGTCGTAAGAAATCGCTGTAATCTCATCGTGGAGTTCCGGACGCCCGATCGAAATCATCGGGACAGTATCAAGGAGAAGTTCCACGTCTGACGGGCGGATGGAGCCGGTCGCAAGAAATATGCCGTTGACACCGAGCTTTAGCATCCGGTCGAGCGCCGAAAGCTCGTCGGCGGTGCGGCCTCTGATTGTGGGCACCGAAGCAACGAGCTGGAAACCAGCTTCTTCTGATTGGCGCTGAAGCTGCGAGTAGAAGAAGCCGTAGTAGGTGCTCGCGGGATTTCGAAGCAGTAATCCCACCGTCGGAATCTCATTCTTGCGTCCCGCTAAGGTTTGAGCTGCAACATTAGGCACATAGCCTAACGAAGAGATTGCATCGTTTACTCGGGCGATCGTTTCTTTGCTAACCGAGGAATTCCCGGTCATTACTCGAGACACGGTTGCGCGGGAAACACCCGCAACGCGCGCCACATCATCCATCGTGACGCGCGTTTTGTGGCTGCGTGTGTTTTGCATTGACCGGCCTCGGGAAAGCTGACGGAGAAATGGTAAGCGCCAATTCTAATTGCCGCCGTCAACCGATGCCGCTCAGCCTCCCCTATTTGCGCGATGAGAGGAAGCGGTTGAGCAGCATCGGCCAATCGGTCTGGATGATGTCGGCGCCGTGATCTACAAGGAGACCCCAACCCTTTTCAGGTTCATCCAGAACCGAAACTTCGTCGTCCCAACCGAGAAATAGCGGAACACGGTTCGGAAGGTTCAGTGCATTGAGCTGCACCAAAAGATTCGCGTCATGCAGATTCTTTGCAAGATCGGGAGATGCCAACTCCGAGCCATCATTCTCCGCGACAATCTCGATTGCCATAGTGTTGATCCCGCCAAGCGAAAGGACGAGATCCACTTCTTCGATCGTTTTCACAATCGGCATGAATGGATACTTCACCGGGTGGGAGGCAAGCTCCTCTAACCACTGGATCGATACTGGCGCTTTTAGCAGCACCCGCTCTGCGCATTGAAAACTATCGAGGAACGGCAACAGTCTCTGCCAGTAATTCCACGACCGGTCGATGTTGATTATCGTATCCGAAGATGCCTCGAGAATGGTCGCGAGTTTTTCGACCCCGCACTTCTCAGCCTCGGCCGAAACAAAAGTTTCATATTGCAGGCGCTCCAGCTCCCCTGTTGACAGGGTTAAGATGTCTTGGTCCAACCCAAAGTAGTGACCTTCGTAGCCGTTGTGAAACGTGAAGAAATCACCGTCGGTCGATTCGATAACATCAATCTCCACAATGTCGGCCCCGGAGACTACCGCAGCCCGAACTGCCTTGGCTGTGTTCTCAACGATACTGCCCGAGTTCTGCCCTCGGTGAACAGCCACCAGTGGTTTCTTAGCTCTGATTGCAGACAAGAAGCGGTGGTTTATGTCTTGATAGGCGGGATCACCAATAACATCGAATGCCATTAATTCATAACCTCGTTCATTTTAGTCGGGAGCGCCCTACGGCGGAAGATGTTCCTCAGCCATCCCAATCCGAATCGGCGACGGGCGTGAGACGGCTTGCTGCTGCGACCGTAAACCGAGTAAAGCACCAAGCTAGAAATGATCATCAGGAGCACCGTGTAAACAAACGTGAGCGCAGTCGTATCATTCAAGGTGTCCGACTCAGTTGCGTTGTAGATGAAAATGCCTAACGGCTGGTAGAACGGGTGCGCAAGGAAGATTGCGGTGTCGTAGTCGTCCAACAACGCATTGAAGTTTCGAGCAGTGATTGCCGCAGCGACAGGCAATACGATTGGCAAAAGGATCTTCCTGAAAATATTGAACTCGCTAGCTCCAAGCAGTGACCCAGCTTCCTCGAGATTGTCGGGAACACCTGTGTAAGAGGCCTTCAGCATCCTGAGCGTAAATGGAATCTTCTCGATTACGTAACCGATTGCCAGCAGAATCACCGTGCCAGAAAGAACCTGCCCGAACACCAGTGGCTGCGGTGTGCTGAAGGTAAGCAGGAGACCCAATGCGATCATCGTTCCCGGCAGCAACCAAGGGATGTGCAAGAGGTACTCGAGCCAGATTGTCACAGTATTGCGGTGTCGCTGGATCAAGCGTGCGACAAAAAGCATCGCGAAAACAACCACCACTGAAGCAACCGCGGAGTACGCGATCGAGATAGCGAACGGTTTGATGGCGGCGGGATCCGTGAAGATGCGTGCGTAGTTGCTCAACGTGAAATCTGCAAAGCGAATTTGACCGCTGCTAATCGCCGAAGCATTAGTGAACGAGAAAATGAAGATTAGTACGGGCGGTGTGACATAGATCAGCCAGAGGAGCCACGCGAGGAAGTGGACAATGGCATTCACCACTGGGTTGTCAATCTTCTGTTTCTGAAGCGCAACCGGAACCTTAGACACAGAAAAGTAAGTTCCGCCCTTTTCGGCACGGTTAAGTATCGCCAGCATGATGATGGTCATGATGCCCAGGAACATAGCTAGCGTCGCAGCAAGGTCGCGAGAACTGACAGTCCGAGAGAAGGTCAGAATCATCGGCGAGATCGTCTGGAAGTTCTCTCCGCCAAGGATCAAAGGAGCGGTGAGAGCTCCAAGGCCTCCAAGGAATGTGAGAATCGTGATGGCGAACACCATGGGTCGAAGGACTGGTAGAACAACCGCTCTGAATGTTTGCCATGTCGAGGCGCCCATCTGTTTTGACGCTTCAATGGTCTGGTAGTCAATCTTCGAAATCGAGTCAGAAAGAAACAGCAGGTGACTTCCCGTCCCAGTGAAGGTCATGACCAAAATGACCGCGAGTGCACCTTTAAACCAGTTGGTGTCCATCTCGGGAAAGATCCTCGCCGCCGCGTTAGTCAGGTAGCCGTTCGAACCGTAAATCAGGTTGTAAGCCGAAACCATAACGACACCGCCGTAAAGCAGCGGCGTGGCGAATCCGAGAAATAGAATCCGGGAGCCCTTGATGTCAAAGTAGCGGGTGACGAGAACGATAAAGATGCCGACCACGTTCACCGTGATGCAGAGCGCGAATGCGAGAATGATTGAGTTTCGAAGCGACTTCATCGCACGCTCGGAAGCAAACAGCTTGGAGAAAACGTCTAAACTCCATTCGCCGTTCTGCCTGAACACTCCCAGTAGGAGTGAGAGGTTCGGCCAGATCAAAAAGGTGATAAGAACGTATGTCATCACGATGAGAACCACGATGTTGAGGGGGGACTTCAACATCGAGCGAATCGATAAAAGGTTTTTATTCATCGGTTCATCTCCTACTTCGCTACCCGGCGACCGTCTGCGTCGAAGCTGTTAATGGAGGAGTCTTCTAGCAGCAGCGTGACTTCGCGGCCTGCGATGTTCTGCGGGATTGGCCCCGACACGTTAACCCGCAAGGGAGCGCCGAGCGCGTTGACCTCGAGAACGGAGTGGTCACCCAAGTAGCTTTCGCTGACAACTGTCGCTGGGAGTCGTAGGGCGCTGCCGGCACTCGACTGAGCTTCAGCAGGTTGGATCGTCAGTCGCTCTGGCCGGATATAGTGCGTGTGCGACGGAGAGAGGTGCGCTCCTTGGTTATTCAGCTCAGCAATCTGAGCTTCGCTGAGCCCATTCACCTGCCCGAGGAAGGTGCAGACAAACTCCGTTGCCGATTCCTCATATAGTTCGCGCGGGGTGCCGACCTGTTCGATGCGCCCCTCGTCCAGCACAGCGATGCGGTCGGACATCGAAAGGGCTTCTTCTTGGTCGTGGGTGACGTAGACCGTGGTGATCCCCACCTCGGATTGGATGTCCTTCAGCTGGATACGCAGCTGCTTTCGAAGGCGCGCGTCGAGGTTCGACAACGGCTCGTCGAGGAGCAGAATACTTGGTTCCATGACCAGGGCTCGCGCGATAGCAACGCGCTGCTGCTGGCCGCCGGATAACTCAGAAATTTGCTTACCTAGTTGCTCGTCCGTGAGGGATACTTGCCGCGCCGCTCTGGTGGCCCGTTCTGAAATCTCACCCTTCGGCAATTTGGCCATTTTGAGGCCGAATTCAATGTTGTCGCGCACATTCATCGACGGGAACAGCGCGTAGTTTTGGAACACCATACCAATCCCGCGTTTTGACGGGTGAGCGTGAGTTACATTCTTACCGTCAATCGCAACCGTTCCTGAAGACGGTGTAATAAAGCCTGCAAGTGTGCGAAGTGCGGTGGATTTACCGCACCCGGAAGGGCCAAGGAAAGTGAAGAACTCACCCTCGTGGACGTCGAGGTTGAAGTCAGGGATTGCGACAAAGTCGCCATAGACAACCTTGATGTGGTCAAACTTGATCATTGGGATCTCCGAAGTGGCTTGTAGGAAAGTTTTTCAGAATAAAAGCCTCGTCTTCAGGAAACGAGGCTTTAAGCCAGATAGTGGTTCGGGCGGACCTTACAGGTACTGCAGCTCGATCTTTTCAATCCAAGACGGAAGGTTCTTCGCTACAGTCGGCCAATCAATGTCCTGGGCCTTGAAAGAATCAGTCTGCTGAACAGCATCTTGGTTAGCCTCAGCGAGGGCATCCTTGTTCACGGGAGCTGTGAAGAACTCGTTTGACCACGCAGCTTGAATTTCGCCCGAACCGAACCAGTTGATGAACTCCTCGGCCTTGGCGTTGTCACTGCCTGCCACCTTTGCAATGTGCTGGGTCGCCATCGGCACACCAATCGCCGGGTGAACAGCGCTGGTTTCGATACCGTACTCCTTCTCGCGGTTCGCCTTGCCTGCCAGCCACATCTGACCAGCGTCAACTTCATCGGACTTCATGCGGGCGTAAAGGTCAGTACCCTTCACGGACTTCACACCGTTCTTGAAGTAGGCTTCGATTGCGTTCCATCCCTCGTCGGACACGCCCAAGTCGCCTGTTTCGTCGAGATGGCGGGAGAGGATACCGGAAAGCACCATCTGCGTAGTTGCGCCGCCAAGACCAGACGGAACCTCATAGCGGTTGTGGAAGCGATCTTGCTCCCACAGGTCAGTCCAGTCCTTTGGAGCGTCTGCTTCGGTGAATGCCGCATCGTTATAAACGAGCATGATTGGCTCGCGCACGATCGGCCAGTACTGCTCATCATCGCCGAGACCCGCCTCAACCTTGTTAGACCAATCTGGCTTGTACGGTTCTAGGACCCCATCAGCTTTCAGGTGCTCAAAGAAGACATTGTTCAAACCGAAGACCACGTCAGCCATCGGGTTTGCCTTTTCAGCCACGAGCCGGTCTTGGATATCGCCACCGCCGAGGTTGACGAACTCAATTTCATAACCAGCCTCGGCGGCCTTTTCAGCGAGCCATTCGCCGCGGCCGTCAGAAACTGAGTTTGAGTAGATGACTAGCGGATCCTCGGATCCGCCCTCAGAGGACGAGCTGCAAGCCGCTAGAGAAAAGGCAGCGGCGACGGAGGCGATCACAGCAGTTGCTTTCTTCAAGATGGTTGGGCGATTCACGAAATTGCCTTTCGATCACAGTTGACAGGAGCCAAAGCGGTTCTCACGAAAATGACCATGCCGAATCACTTCGTGAACGCGCTTTCATTCGCATATTCCATGCCAAGGGTAAAATTCTGTTAACCAAAACCTTAATCGTGCAAGAATAGTTGGAAGCGCTTTCGTAACATGTTCGGCCAAAAGGGTCATTCCCCTTTTATTCCCGTTGACTGATACGACGCCCCCCAGAGGCATAATGCTCGCATGACTCATAACGACGGCCCACTGATCGTCCAATCGGACAAGACCGTCCTGCTCGAGGTCGCGCACCCAGACGCGCCCAAGGCCCGCGCCGCGCTCGCCCCCTTCGCAGAGCTGGAGCGCGCGCCCGAGCACGTCCACACCTACCGCATCACCCCGCTGGCGCTGTGGAACGCGCGCGCCGCCGGCTTCGACGCCGAGCAGGCCGTTGACACCCTCGAGCGCTACTCGCGCTTCCCCGTGCCGCAGGCGCTGCTCGTGGACGTGGCCGAAACCATGGCCCGCTACGGCCGGTTGAAGCTGGTCAACCACCCCGCCCACGGCCTCATCTTGGAGGCCGATGACCCCGCGATCCTGGTCGAGGTCACCCGCTCCAAGAAAATCCGGCCGCTCATCGCCTCGCCTATCGACGACCTCACGGTCCCCGTCCACCCCTCCTCCCGCGGCCAAATCAAACAGGAGCTGACAAAGCTGGGCTGGCCCGTGGAGGACCTCGCCGGCTACGTCGACGGCGAATCCCACCCCATCGCCCTGAACCACAACGGCTGGCAGCTTCGCGACTACCAGCAATACGCCACCGAATCCTTCTGGGAGGGCGGCTCCGGCGTGGTGGTGCTACCCTGCGGCGCCGGCAAGACCATCGTCGGCGCCGCCTCCATGGCGCAAGCGCAAACCACCACCCTCATCCTGGTCACAAATACTGTGGCGGGCCGCCAGTGGCGCGACGAGCTGCTGCGCCGCACCACCCTCACCCCCGAGGAGATCGGCGAGTACTCCGGTGAGCGCAAGGAGATCCGTCCCGTCACCATCGCCACCTACCAGGTGGTCACCCGCAAGACCAAGGGCGAATACCGCGCGCTCGAGCTGTTCGACTCCCGCGACTGGGGCCTCATCATCTACGACGAGGTCCACCTCCTGCCCGCGCCCGTTTTCCGCATGGCCGCGGACCTGCAGTCGCGCCGCCGCCTGGGCCTCACAGCCACCCTCGTGCGCGAGGACGGCCGCGAAGACGACGTGTTCTCCCTCATCGGCCCCAAGCGCTACGACGCCCCATGGAAAGAACTCGAAATGGCCGGCTACATCGCCACCGCCGAGTGCGTCGAGGTCCGCACCACGCTTTCCGACGAGGAACGCCTCACCTACGCCACCGCGGAGACCCGCGAGCGCTACCGGCTGGCGGCCTGCTCGCGCGGGAAACTGGAAGTCGTCGATAAGCTGCTGGCGAAGCATGAGGGCCAACAGACCCTGATCATCGGCGCGTACGTGGACCAGCTCGAGGAGATCGCCGCGCGCATCGATGCCCCGCTCGTCGACGGCAAAACCACCACCAAAAAACGCGAGGAGGCGTTTCAGGCGTTCCGCGACGGCGCGATTCCCACCCTCGTAGTGTCCAAGGTGGCGAACTTTTCAATCGACCTGCCGGAGGCCGCCGTAGCCATCCAGGTTTCCGGCACCTTCGGCTCGCGCCAAGAAGAAGCCCAGCGACTAGGGCGGTTGCTGAGGCCAAAGTCCGACGGCTCGGAAGCCGTGTTCTACACCGTCGTCGCCCGCGACACCCTGGATTCCGAATACGCCATGCACCGCCAACGTTTCCTGGCCGAACAGGGCTACGCGTACCGGCTCGTGGACGCCTCCGACCTTTACACTTGAATGCCATGAGTGGCATGAAGGTATTCAAGTTCGACGTCGACGAGGATTTTGCGAAGCAGCACAACGAGATGGTGCGCGACACCCGCAGCTTGGTCGCCTCCGGCATCGCCATCTTCGTCATCTCTGTCATCGCCGGCGCGGCAGTATGGTTCCTCGTCGATGCGGCATCGCCCTGGCGCTGGCTCGGCTCCATAGGCCTCGTTCTGTTCGGAGTCCTCATGCTCGTCGTTGCCATGCTCATTCCCCGGAAAGTGGGCGGCATCCAGGAGCTCTACGACCACCACCCACTGGCCCCCGCCATCATCACCGAGCGCGCCGGGACCACCGTAACCCTGACCGCGCTGGTCAACCTGAACGTGGACCCCGACCAGCCGCCGCGATGGGGCATCACCTCCCGCGTGGTGCAGCCGCTGCCTAACACGCCCGACAGGGTGGGCACCAAAGTGCCCGTCGCAGCCATTGGCGCGCAGCGCTCCGCACGCGACCAGCAGCATTGGCAGACCATCACGCCCATGCCCATCGCGTGGGGAACTCCGAACGAGGCAGTAGTCTCCTCAGCGCGAGGAGCAATCCCCCAGGAGCAGTGGAACCTACTCGAGCGTGCGCGCAAGAAGTCCGAACTTGTCGAGCAATCCAAGAACGCCCTGATGGAACTTTAACGCTCCTCCTCGGGGCGGGGTGGGTCGTGCGGGGTGGTTGTCGTTGTAGTTTGGCAGTTGGTCGAGTAGTGGAGGTCGAGTCCGTAGCTATGCGGGGGTGTGCTCGACCTGGGGTACTCGACTTTCGCCACTGTGGGCTCCTTCGTGGGTGCGGATCCTGCCACCGCGGCGTATGTGGCCTCCTGTCGATAGGTAGAGCCCCGCTGTTGATTGCGGTGTGGTGGTGCGGGTTGTGGTTGTCGAGTAGGGCCCGGGGGTGGGGGTGTGTTCGACGTGGGGTACTCGACCTCCAGCACGAACCGGCGTGTGCGCATGATCTGACATATCACCAATGGCGACTAGGGGGAACACGGCCTGATTCTGGGCCCAGTGTCAGATCGTGCGCAGGCAGGGTGGTGCGGGCCCGCCGCGTCGCGTGGCGGTGGTCGAGTGGTGGTGGTCGAGTACGGCCCGGACCACCGGAGTGCTCGACCTGGGGTACTCGACGTTCACCACACAATCAGCGCCACCGCACACGCAACCCATTACCGGTTGCTTGCGGGGTGTCCCGCTTGTATAGATACGTGAAAGCACCCGCCCACACATGGTGTGGGCGGGTGCATAAGTGTGAAGTTGTTGGGTCGGCGGTAACCTACTCTCCCACTCCCTCCCGGGGGCAGTACCATCGGCGCGGGCGGGCTTAGCTTCCGGGTTCGGAATGGGACCGGGCGTTTCCCCGCCGCTATCAACCACCGACACACCT